>JBEBJA010000114.1:0-35036 GCA_040080145.1 Hyphomicrobiaceae bacterium | reverse complement strand
CTAACATAGCGAAACGGTGGCCCCCTCTCCCCAGGGGGAGTGGGGGCCACCGTTTCGCTATGTTAGCGCCTATGCGCCTCCGCGGGGGCATGTTTTTTCCGGAACCACTCTAGCTCCTTGTTTGGTCGTGCTTCTTTCGGGAAAACCGCTAACACTTTTCCCGGAAGCGCTTTATGACACGACTCCAATTCCATATCGAAGAGCCACGACCGATGTCCGAACTGCTGCTTGAACTATTCTCCGAAGAAATACCGGCCCGTCTGCAGACGAAGGCGGCGGAGGATCTGCAGCGGCTCATCGTGACCGGGCTCAATGCGCGCGGACTGGAAACGGGAGCTGCGCGGTGCTTTGCGACGCCGCGACGGATGGCGCTGGTCATCAAGGGTGTGCCGGCCAAGTCTCCCGCCATCAGCGAAGAGAAGAAGGGGCCGCGCGTCGGTGCCCCCGAGGGCGCGCTGCAGGGATTTCTCAAGGCTGCGGGGCTTGCGTCGATCGACAAGGCGCTGATCGTACGCGACGAGAAAAAGGGCGACTTCTACGTTGCGAAAATCGAGAAGCCGGGCCGCAAAGCTGGGGAGATCATTGCAGAGACGGTCGCCGAAGCAATCGCGAAATTCCCCTGGCCTAAGACCCAGCGTTGGGGGGCAGGCGACCTGCGCTGGATTCGTCCGTTGCGGTCGATTGTGTGCATTTTGGGCGGACAGGTCGTGCCGTTCACCATCGGGGACGTCGCAAGCGGAAACGAAACGCGGGGGCACCGCTTCCATGGCAATGCACCGTTTGCGGTCAAGAATTTCGACGACTACGTCGAGAAATTGAAGGAACGCAAGGTCATCTTGGACGCAGCCGACCGGGTGGACGCGATCCGCGAACAGGCGCGCGCCGTTGCCAAGGTCGCCAATCTGGCCATGGTCGAGGACGAGGCGTTGCTGGCTGAAAATGCCGGACTGACCGAGTGGCCGACCGTTCTCATGGGGACGTTCGACGAGGCGTTTCTTGAAGTGCCGGCCGAGTGTCTGACGACCTCGATGAAGCAGCATCAGAAGTGCTTTTCGCTGGAAGCAGGCGAGGACCAGGCTCTCGCCAACAAGTTCCTGCTCGTATCCAATCTGATCGCGACCGATGGCGGCGCGCAGATTACCAGCGGCAACGAGAAGGTGATCCGCGCGCGTCTGGCCGATGCCAAGTTCTTCTACGATCAGGACCTGCGGCGCACGCTGCCTGCGATGGCACACGATTTGGCGTCCATCACGTTCCACGAAAAACTTGGCACGCAGGCCGACCGGGTCGAGCGGATCACGGAACTGGCACGCAAGATTGCGGGCAGCGTCGATGCCGAACCGGATTTGGCAGGCCGCGCGGCGCAGCTCTGCAAGGCCGATCTCGTGTCGGGCATGGTCGGCGAGTTCCCCGAGCTGCAAGGGCTCATGGGCTGCTATTACGCGCACGCCGAGCGGACCGACCCGAAAATTGCGCAAGCTATCGCTGAACATTACAAGCCCAAGGGTGCTGGCGACAGCGTGCCATCGGAGCCGGTGTCGATGGCGGTCGCGCTGGCCGACAAGCTCGATACGCTGGTTGGATTTTGGGCGATCAACGAGCGACCGACGGGTTCGGGCGATCCCTATCAACTTCGCCGCGCCGCGTTGGGCGTGATCCGCATCGCGCTCGAAAACGATCTGCGGCTCCCCCTTTGCGGGCTGATCGAAGACTGGGCGAAGGGGTTTCGCAAGGCCGGTGTCGACTTTGCGTATTGGGATGGTCTTGCCAACCTCGACGACGAACTTGCCGAAAACGGCAAAGGGTCGCGCAAGCGCCACGCGGAACACTCGGGCGAGGGTGAATTGGCGGCCCATCTGCTCGCGTTTTTCCATGAGCGGCTTAAGGTCTATATGCGCGACTTGGGAGCACGGCACGATCTGATTGATGCGATTTTGTCGACGGGGCAGCAGGACGATCTTGCTTTGATTGCCAAACGCATTGATGCACTGACCGATCTGCTCAAGACCGAGGACGGCGCGAACCTGCTCGCGGGTGTCAAGCGCGCGTCGAACATCCTCGCCATTGAGGAAAAGAAGGAGAAGGCGAGCTTCAGCGGCGCAGTCGATTCATCGCTGCTGACCGTTCCTGAAGAGCAGTTGCTGTATGTCGCCGTCACTAAGGTGGCCAACGATACCCGTAAGGCCATCGACGTCGAGCGGTTCGATGGCGCGATGCGCGCACTCGCTGAACTGCGCGAGCCGGTCGATGCGTTTTTTGACAAGGTGACCGTCAATGACGCCGATCCGGCGTTGCGCAAGAACCGGCTCTCGCTGTTGTCGCAGATCCGGGCGGCCACCAGCAATGTGGCGGATTTTTCAAAGATCGCTGGGGCTTGAGGCGCTGCGCGCTAGTGTGGCGTCGCGCCTTAGTTGACTGGTGGCGCGGCTGTCGTGGAGTCAACTAAGGCGCGATAAACGCCAAACTAAGCCAATGACATTCCTAGTGGCCTTCATGTCGGGCCTATATCGAACGTGTCTGCGGCTATGTTGCGATTTAGGCGCAACAGGCCACTAGGGCTGCCGCCCAAACCCGCTTGGGGGAAGGTTTCCCCCAAACCCCTTTCTTTTTTACGGCCAAGTGGGAACGAAAAGAGCCGGGACTGGGGCCAGTCCCGGCTCTTGATGTGTCTGACGAGGGCGGTGGCGCTTACTTCGAGCGGATGCTCAGCGACGTGCGGCGGTTCTTGGCGCGGCCTTCCGGCGTTGCGTTGTCGCCAATGGCGTGTTCTTCGCCATAGCCCTTGGCTTCGATACGGTCGGCAGCGACGCCGCCCGAAACCATTTCCGACATCACGCGGTTGGCGCGGTCGTCGGACAGTTTCAGGTTTGCGTCTGCGTTGCCTTGGTTGTCGGTATAGCCGCCAACTTTGACCGAGACGGCCGGATAAGCCTTGAGGATCGCCACGGCCGACCCGACCTGGGCTTTCGATTCAGGCGTGAGGTCGCTAGATGCGGTGACGAAGCTCAAGCGGTCGAAATCGAACCAGAGCTTGTTGTCGATGGCCGCGTCTTTGCTGTTGATAAAGCTCAGCATCTTGGACTCGAGGCCGTCCTTGGCGACTTCAATCGACGCGCCGCCGGGCAGAGTGTACTTCACAAGTCCGTTGGCGCCGGGCACTGGTACGAGCTGGGTCGACACGGCAACGGCGGGTGCGGCAACCGGGGCAGCGGCTGGAGCTGCGGCGACGGGCGGCGGAGCGGGCTTGACAGCCGGAGCGGGCTTGGCTGCTGGGGCTACAGCAGCTGCGACGGGCTTTGGAGCAGGTGCGACGGGTGCGGGAGCACGACCATAGGCCCAGTACCAGACCAACGCGGTCAACAAAGCGCCACCACCGAGAAGCGCGAGTTTTGCGCCCAAGTGCGAGCCGCTTTCCACGTCGGCGTGAGCGGCATGGTATTGGCCAACAGCGGGAGCGGCCGCTGGTTTGGCGGCATGCGACTGGGCGTGAGCGGCAGTGGCGGCAACAGGTGCCGCGGCTGCCACCTTGGCTGCAACCGGAGCTGCAGGGGCGGCTTGGACTACAGGGGCAGCTTGGACTACAGGGGCGGCTTGGACTACAGGAGTAACGTGGGCCACAGGGGTAACGTGGGCCACAGGAGCAGCAGCGGCTGGCGCGGCAGGCTTGGCGGCGACTGCCGCGTGAACGACGGGTGCTGCGGCTGCAACAGCGGCGGCGATGGGTGCCGCAGGGGCAGCCGTCGTCACCGTCGTAGAGGCGTAACCGGAGGCGGAATGAGCAGACGGAGACGCCGGCTTGGGGGCAACGGGCGCGATGGTGGCGGCGACCGATGGGGCGGCGGTGGTCACGGCTGCAACGGCGGCAGCGGCAACAGGCGCTGCGACCGCTGCGGCGGCCGGCGCTAGATTGGCAAGGCCGTAGAGCGTGCGCAGTGATGCGGGCATCGCACCTGCGATCACACGCTTATCAGCGGTGAGCATGCCGACGAGCGAGGCGGCAGAGGGGGCAGCACCGAGTTTGCTGCGAAGAGCTGCGAGCACCATCGGAGCGGCCAGAGTCGCGAGGCCAGACGAGGCTTTGGAAGAAATGCCGGTCGCTGCGGCAACCGCTGCGATCATGGCGGCGGTCTTGTCGCCGAAGACAAGGCCCAGAAGCTTGTTGCCCAGCGCCTGGATCGGTGACGCGGGGACGCCGCCTGCCAGCATTGAGGACATGTTCGCGAACATGTTGGAATCAGGCGTCGTGGCGCCGACAAGGCCTGCAATCTTTGCCATCATTCCGGCATCGCCGGACTTCTGCACGAGGCCTCCGAGAATGCTCGTGGCGGCAGCAGCGAGCCCCGAGGTCGCATGGCTGTCGGATACGCCGAGTGCCGACGTAGCGGCCTTAATCATCGCCGGTGTGGCAATATCCTGAATCGCGTCAAGAATGGTGGCAGTCATATTCTACTCCCTACTAACCCGTACCAAAGCAAGCCAGCCAACATCGTATTCGATATCTGGCGCGCTCTCCCAAGCCTCGTGTAGCGGATCGACAGGAATTGAGCAATTCAGTTGGACACCTGATTTGTTCTATTTTTTCAATCTTCGAGCATGGTCAGCGCGGCTTGGCGCTCCGTAGACTTAAGTTTTAAGAACAGGGTACGGGCTTTTTTCACGTCGGCAGGGGTGCCGCTAGCGGCTGCGGCCTGAAGCGCCAGGGTGGTTGGGTGCTGCGCGCCGCAGATAAAGGCCAGTGCCTGGGCGAGTTTGCCCATGGTGGCGCGATCAATCGATTTTTCGTCCATGGTGTCCTATTTCTTCGCTGAATTGATGCGGACCTGGCCAACCACCTGACCGGTTTCCAGATCGACGATCACGATGGTTTCTTCGGCGTCAGTCACATAGTGGACCGACAAGCGTGTGCCCGAGAGGGATTGCGATTGGATCTTTGCGCCTTGAGGCAGGGCAAGGGTTGTATCTAACCCGGATTTGGTTTTGGGCTGCGGCGCGATCAAGGGCGATGCGCCTTCGCTCGACACCGGCTGCCGGGTTGTGAGGTAGACGATCCGCGCGATGACCGCGCCGAAGCCCAAGACCAAGAGCGCGCCCATTCCCAGCACGACAACGCGCAGGGCACGGATGTTGGGTGGATCGTCCGCGCGGGATCGCAAGAGCGAAAAGGTATCGACGGGCTCGGGTGGCTGGCTCATTGACCGGTCAACTTGGTTTAAGTGTTGAAAATATTGAGGCTAGGTGGCAAGGGTTGGCGATGGCGCACACGGCAGATAAGGCAACGTCGCAGACGGCTCCCGCAGATACTTCGGGCCTCCCTCCGGCTGACGGCATAAACAACGGCGTGAAACTCGAACAACCGTTCAACGTCGAGACGGCGAATGCGGGCGAACGGCTCGACCGCTACCTCGTCGCGCGCATACCTTCACTGAGCCGGTCGCGAATTCAAGCGCTCATTGCCAGCGGGCAGGCCCTTGTCAGCGGCGAAACCGTAGAAGATGCAGGGTACCGGGTCAAATTGGGCGATGTGATCACACTCGCGATGCCGCCACCGGCGGCTGCGGCGCCGCTTGCTGAAAACATCGCGCTGACCATCGTCTATGAGGACGCTGCCGTCGTCGTCATTGATAAACCGGCGGGGCTTGTCGTGCATCCAGCGGCCGGGCATGAGACGGGAACGCTGGTGAATGCGCTGCTTGCCCATTGCGGCGATAGCCTGTCGGGCATTGGCGGCGTCAAGCGGCCTGGGATCGTACACCGGCTCGACAAAGACACGACCGGGTTGCTGGTGGTCGCCAAAAATGATGCTGCCCATCATGGATTGTGCGAGCAATTTGCCTCCCACGGTCGCGATGGCCGGTTACAACGTCAGTATCTTGCGTTGGTCTGGGGTGCGCTGCCTGCTGCCATCGGCACGATTGACGTGCCAATAGGGCGATCATCTGCCAATCGCACCAAGATGTCCGTGCAGCCGCGTGACGGGCGGGCGCGGATCGTTCTTGGCGGCGGGATTGCCTATGACGACGATGAAGACGACGAACAGCCGGGCCGGGTCACATCGCGCGAGGCGATCACGCACTATCAGGTGGTCGAGGTGTTCAACAGTGAGCTGCGCGGGGGCCGTGTTGGTGCGCCGCTCGCATCGCTGGTGCGGGTGGAACTCGAGACGGGACGGACGCATCAGATCCGCGTTCACATGGCGCACCTTGGCCATCCCGTGCTGGGCGACACGACGTATGGCGCACACTTCAAGGCCAGCGAACGGCGTTTGACCGAGCCTCAGGCCGAAGCGCTGCGGATGCTGGCGCGGCAGGCGCTTCATGCAGCCGTGCTGGGGTTTGAGCACCCCATCTCGGGTAAGGAGATGGAATTTGAAAGCGAATTGCCAGCCGACATGAGCACGCTCATCTCGACATTGCGGCGTACACTTGCAAAATCACCGGCGCGCAGGACCAGCCGCCGCGAGCGGTAACAACCACCTCGGGGTCTTCGTAGAGGTGTATGTCTCCGCCGGGCAAACCTCCATCGTCGTTATGCATAAAATGCATATTAGAAATTCGATGGAACAGACCTTGTACTTTAACCGTTGCTTCCTCACATGCGCTGGTTGGTGCCGGAGATCCGGGGTACCGGACGACGGGATTGGGGTTCTAGATCGTTTCCACTAGAGCCGAAACAAGGAGCGGGTGACTTAACGGTCATCCGAGAGGGTCATGGCGACTAAAACGGTTCCGACGATTGCGGGCGGCTCTCTTGGGCTTACCCGGTATTTGCAAGAAATCCGCAAGTTTCCCATGCTCGCTCCGGACGAAGAATTCATGCTGGCCAAACGCTGGCAAGAGCATACCGACCAGAACGCGGCCGAACAGCTGATCACGTCGCATCTGCGGCTTGTGGCGCGGATTGCCATGGGCTATCGCGGCTACGGCCTGCCGATTGGTGAAGTCATCTCCGAAGGCAATGTCGGCCTGATGCAGGCTGTCAAGAAATTCGAGCCCGACAAGGGCTTCCGTCTCGCGACTTATGCGATGTGGTGGATCCGCGCGTCGATCCAGGAGTACATCCTGCGCTCGTGGAGCCTTGTGAAAATGGGCACCACGGCGGCCCAGAAAAAGCTGTTCTTTAACCTGCGCCGGACGAAGGCGCAGATGCAGGCGCTTGAGGAAGGCGACCTGCGTCCCGAGCATGTGACTGCAATCGCCATTAAACTTGGCGTGCCGGAAGCCGACGTGATTTCGATGAACCGGCGTTTGGGCGGCGATAGTTCGCTCAACGCGCCGTTGCGTGGCGACATGGACGGTGGCGGCGAGTGGCAGGATTGGCTTGCGGACGATACGCCGGGGCAGGAAGAAATTCTGGTCGAGAGCGAAGAGCGTTCCCAGCGCAAATCGTTCCTCACCAGCGCGCTTGGCGTTTTGAACGAACGCGAACGGCGCATTTTCGAAGCCCGGCGACTGGCAGAGGAGCCAGCGACACTCGAAGACCTGTCGACAGAGTTCAGCGTCTCGCGCGAGCGAATCCGGCAGATCGAAGTGCGTGCATTCGAAAAGGTTCAGAAGGCGGTGCAGGCGGCGGCGCTGGCTGCGGCAAAGCCTGGCCGCAAGGCGCTGCCCGCTACTTGATATTTCGCGGGGCTCACGATCTTCATGATGGCGCGTGACGCCCCGCGATGACCTGTTTGCGCGCGGGATGCACAGGCGTTGGGCAGTTGTGGCAAATGGGTCATGCAGGCGCTATTTCCCCCATTTGGCGGGGCAGACACGGATACGTCATTCGAATCGTGTAACTTGTTGACAGGGTGGAAATCCTGGGTGGCGATTGCCGGACGACTTTGTAAGTTCCGGCGTGACTGCCGCCGAGTGCGCGCGTTTTAGAGAAAACAGGGCGAACCTTGACCTCTCTGATTTGCCGAAAGGGGCTTTGCCCTGGTGAAGGATCGAATGCTCGGATGGGGTGGACCGCCTCGCCGGAGGGAGCCTCGTCCATCACTCGATTTGCCGCCTATCTTCACGGTTCTTCTTGTCGACTTGCACGCACCATCCGCAGCACTTTTCGTTACACCGTCCTCTCAGCACATGAGAACGGTGGCGCGTCAGGCGGTTGCGCGGTGCTGGCCTGCTGGGCCTTGCAAGCGACTTCACGCCATGACAATTGGAGTGGCCGATGACAACGCACGTCCAACACCTGACCGCCGCAGTGTTGAGCCTGAGTTTGTTGCGTTTCCAAACATTGACGACCGGATTTGTCCCTCTTAATCCGCCCTGGCTCTGGAAACTGCTTTTTCCGCCCCAACCTCAGCGTCCACCAAGTAGACCCTGACTGACGCAGCGCCGGAAGCATTCCTTCCGGCTACACTCATTCAAAAGCCGGCGCCGGGAGGTGCCGGTTTTTTTGTCTCGCGAGCGTACCATCAAGAACTCTCCCGAATCCGGCGTTCGCCCGATTTCGAGGGATGGCCAACGCGCCCGAGCCTGAGCAACGAGCGGCTAGGGTCCGTCCGGTTTTGATGGAATTACAGACGGACCCTAGCTCTATGTTTTGTCGTGCTTCTTTCGGGAAAACCGGTTCCCACCCCCGCCTTCGCGGGGGCATGCTTTTCCGGAAGCACTCTAGTTCGAGCCGGGCTTGTCGATGCTGGTGATGCGCTCGAGAAGGCGAGGGCGGCGGGGCTGAGCGGGGGCAGCGGTTGCCGCGACCGCAGGGGCAGGTGGTGCCGTCTTGTCGTTGGCTGGCGCGACGCTGACGGATTGCTCCGTACGGATGGATGCAGGATCGTTCAACGAGAACAGCGCGGAGGAATCAACTCGCGGGATCTCAACTGCTGCGAACTCGGGTTGCTTCGTGTCGGCAACCGGTGTCAGGCGGACGACCCGGCGATCCTGGATGCGGTCGGCAAGCGGACGCTTGGCCTGCTCAGTGGCGGCGCGGCGGGCTTCACCGGAGGCCGGGAGCGTGCCAGCACCCAGACGCTTCATTTCTTCCATGTAGTGAGCGGATTGGCGGGCAAGGCGTTCATTGACGGCGGCGGCTTCGGCGCGCAGGCTCGCAATCGTCGTCGCCTGCTCGCGGCTCAATGCTTCGAGCGAAGAGACTTTGGCCTTCATCGCGATCGGGCTGTCTTTGACCTTCCGGTCTAGATCGGGCTGCTCAAACGCGGCCAGCGCAGCCTTCAGGCGTGCGGTTTCGGCGGTGAGGTCCTGGTTGGCGGTGCGCAGTTGCGCCAATTCGGCGTCGGTTGCGCCTGCGCCGGCCATTTTGACTTCGGCGGCCGTGCGGGCGGAGAGCAGGGCGCCATGAACCTCGCCCAACTCGGACTGGAGGCGGCTGATCTGGGCGCCTGCCGCATTTTCATTCGAGATGGCAGCGGCAGCGGCGGCGGCAATGGTCTCACCGGCTGCGCCCGATGCCTGCTGCGCCATGATGTCTTGAAGTTGCGTTATCAGGGCTGCCTGATCGCGGGTTTTGGACCGGAGTGCATCTATTTCCGAGCGCAATGCGAGTTCGCCATCGAAGCGAGCATCGCCAAGGGTTTCCTGATTGCGGGCGGCGCGCGTTGTGATTGCGGTCGTCAAGCGCTCGATCTCGCCTGACTGCTGAATGTTGATCTGCGTGGCTTCGCCCAGCGCGCGGGCCTGTTTCTGAGCGGTCTGGGCAAGGGAAGAAACTTCGGTATCACGTTGGGCAAGCAGCTTTTTGGCCTCACCCAAGCGATTTTCGATTTTGGGGAGACGGTCGGTCACCGTCTGTTCCAGCACGCGGCGGGCGTTTTCGAGTTCTTCGATCTGGTTTTTCTGCTGGTTGGTGAGGCCTTCGAGCTCGCTGATACGGGCGTCGCGGCGGTTCACCTCGATCTTTTGGCGGGCCGAACTCAGCGTGACGCTTTCGAGCTTGGCTTCAAGGTTGTGGATACGAATGGCATGGTCGGCACGCAGGCGGTCCTTGTCGGCGCGCATCTCGGCTTCGGTGAGCGGCAGGGACCGCTTAAGGGCAGCCGTCGTGAGGCGCACGGTGCGGCGGCGATAGGCGGGGGCGATCAGCACCGCGAACAGCGCGGCGACCAGAAAGCCGAGCCCCACGAGCATGGCCGTGTTGATCGTCATCGTTAGGCCGTTCTCCGCTACGGCTTTTCAGCCAGCCAAAGACACGATATCCGGTATCGCGTCTGTTCCCCCAACCGCGCACTGACGCGCAACGGCCAACCGGCAACCCGAACGAGTCACCATATTAACCGCGAACCTACACCACCCGACACGGTCAGACCAGCGCCGGAGTGGCGTACTCACTGCAAATGTTATGGCCTTTAGGAGGTCCACCGTTTGCTGACGGCTTGCGCCGTGACGCCACGCGGGATTTTCAGAACGGATTCCAAGTCGGGCGGCGCGTATACTTTAGATAGCCGACGTTGGCACCGAGCCGGAGACCGACGCCCGAGCGGATGACTGCCAGGGTAATGTCATTGTTCTTCTGGAACTGAACGCTGACACCGCCGACAAGATAGGCGGACCCTTCGACGCCGCCGAAGCGCTCGTAGATTTCGTCCGGGCTTTTGAGGTCATAGGCGAGCACCATGACCTTGGAGCCTTCGCCGCCCATGTCATAGCCAAGCGATGGGCCCTGCCAAAAAACCCTATGGTCCCCAGCATCCTTGGTGAAGAGCGTGCCCTCACCGTAGCGCAGGCCCGCGAAGAATGCGCCGCCGCCATCCTCGCCCAGAATATAGCCGTTCGGCCGGCCGGCCTTGCGGAAGGTATATTCAATGGCGCTGGCGAGGCCTTGCGTGATCGAGCCGAAGAAGCCGCGGCCCTTGTCGGCGATTTCGCCTTCGCTGTAGTAACCGCGCGTTGGGCTGTTGGGATCGGTGCTCTGATAGCGCTGCTGCGGGGGGGGGGCCTGGTCATAGGCGGGTGGGGGTGAATATGGCGCGCCATAGCCGCCGGACTGGGGCGGTGCGCGATAGCCATCGTCGCGCGGGGCTCCGCCGTATCCGCTATTGTTGGCCGCATAGCTGCCATTGCCGCCGTAGCCGCCGTTCTGGCCCTGATAGGGAGGTTGCGGCTCATAGGGCGGCGAGGCGGCCTGCTGGCCATAGGTTTGGGGCTGGCCATAGGTGTTCTGGCCATAGCCACCGCCCTGGCTGGGCGGCGCGGCGGGAGCACCATAAGCAGAATCGGCTCCTTGCCCGCCGCTGGACTGGCCACCGCCGTAGCCTTGGCCACCAAACCGGCCACTGCCGCCCTGGCCCGGCTGGGTTTCATACGGCATATCCGCAGGCGGGCGGTAGGCGTCGTTTCGCTGCGCCATTGCTGGGGCTGCAAACAGCACCACCGCCGCGACAACCGCTCCGCTCAACGCCAAACGCTTCGATGAGAAATTCAACGTCGGCATCTTAATGGTCCATTTCCTAGGGCGTCCCATGAGGCCCCTCATATGCGATCATGCACGAGGGATTGATTCGTGTGGAGACGAGCTCGTGTAGCGCACCTGACGTTTGGTACCCGCGAGCGGCTCGTCTCAAAACCAAACATCAGGTGCTAAAGCTACACTAGAATCATAGGCTTGCTAGTGTTCCTTATTGTTCTGACATTTGCTCAAAACCTAGCCGAACCGGGAAGCAAATGTCAGAACCGGAACACTAGTGCGTAAAGTATCGCCAAAGTGTGGCTGAAACGCCGCAAGCGTGGGGCTGTTTGTTGTCGCTTTTGGCTGGAAACGCCTGACCACACGTTGGTCAAGCGCTTCGAATCCGGCGCTCGCGCCGACGGCCCTTGGTCGCTCCGGCCAGCGCAAGGGCGCTGTCCGATAGGTTGCTCAGGGCTAGGCGCCAGGTCAACACACTGCGGTTTTCAGGTTGGCGAGCGGGGCGCTGGAGGCGATGAACTTGGGGTTCAGATAGTCTCCGCCGGTTTTGCCGTAGCGGATGGGGGTGCCGTCAACGGAGACGACGTGACCACCGGCTGCGACGAGTACGGCTTCTCCTGCTGCTGTGTCCCATTCGCGGGTGTCGCCGAGTTGGGGGTAGATGTCGGCGATGCCGGCCGCGACCAGGCAGAACTTATACGAGGAACCCATCAGACGGCGTTCGGTGACGGGGAAAGCCTCAAGGTAGACGTTGCTCTGGTCGATGTTACGGGAGCGGCTTTGCAAGGCAACAACAGCGCCGAAGTGCGGTGCAACGCGGATGGCTGAGGGATTTGCGCTCGCGAGGCTGGTCAGCGCTGCGCCGGGTTCGATGAGGGCGCGCACCGCGACGTCGGGGCCATCGGTGACGAACAGCTCGCCAAGTGCTGGCGCATATACGAGACCGTAAACGGGGCGGCCCTGGTGAACGAGGGCGATGTTGATTGTGAACTCGCGGTGGCCGGAGACGAATTGCTTGGTACCATCGAGTGCATCGACAAGGAGAAACGTCTCGCTGGACGCCCAGCGCTGGCCGGCGGCGAACGCTTCCTCGGCAACAATTGCATGGTCTGGCATGATTTCAGCCAGCGCCGTGATGATCATGGCTTCGGCCTGTTGGTCGGCAATGGTCACGGGCGACTGGTCGGCCTTGGTTTGGACGGCACATCCGGCATCAAAGTAGCCCATCTCCAGTTTACCTGCGGCGAGCACGACCGGAAGCAGGGCATCGGTGAGCGCGCGGTGATCGTGCCTCGTCATTTCGGTTGATTCCCCGTTCGTTGTGCGGATTTGGCCACCCGCAATTGTGCGACTCACACCAAGGTGGCAATAGTTGTTTGAACACCCTTACCGCGAAACGGCGCGCTTCGTCCAAGCAGCGCAGGCCGAATACGAGCGCAATCCAGGAGTTTTGAATGCACGCCGCCCACCCTTCCGATCTCGAACTTGCCGCGCTCATTTCGAGCAAGATTTGCCACGACGTGATCGGGCCGGTCGGCGCGATTTACAATGGTCTGGAAATTCTCGACGAAGACAACGACGCCGAAGCCAAGACCTATGCCATGGATGTGATCCGAAATGTCACCGAAACGGCATCTGCCCGGTTGCAGTTCGCCCGGTTTGCCTTCGGCGCGGCCGGATCGGCTGGGGCACTCATTGATCTTGGTACTGCCGAGCAGATTTCGCGCGGGTTCGTTGGCAACGGGAAGCACAAGCTGACCTGGACCGGGATCCAGGGCTACATGATCAAAGACAAGGTCAAGTTGCTGCTCAATCTTGTCGCCAGCGCAATTACGGCCCTGCCGCGCGGCGGGGAGATTGCCGTGTCAATGGCTGGAAGTCTGGAAGCGCCCAGCTTCCTGATCCGTTGCCAGGGACAATCAGCCCGTCCGCCCCAGCATTTGACGGAGTTCATCACCGGCAGTTCGACGGCCCCGCTCGATGCCATGACGATCCAGGCGTACTACACGTGGCGTCTTGCCGGGACTGCTGCGATGCGGCTCGAGATCCTCAAGGACGGCGACGACATCTTGTTGTCAGCAAAACCCGGTTAAAATCTGCGTGGCGGCATAGAATTATGACAATGCCGCCATTGCGGCCCTGCGTGTCAATGATGCCTTAACGTCCACAGGGCATCGTCGTGGAATTGCACACACGTGACGGGGTTTTGCTGTGTCCTCCAAAGATTCATGTTTGGTTGTCGAAGATTCCGATGTCGTCCGTAAAGTCATGCGGCATGCCGTCGAGGGTTTGAACTTTGAGGTCATCGACGTTGGCGATACCGCCGAGGCCCTTGCCCGGTGCAAGAAACGCCTTCCCGATCTCGTCATTCTCGACTGGAATATCCCCGGGTCTCAGCCGCTTGACTTCGTCGCCGCGGTCCGCTCCCTGCCGCTTGGCCGCAGCGTCAAGATCCTCTATGTCATGACAAATAACGAACCGGCGGAAGTCAGCCGCGCCATCACGGCGGGCGTCGATGGCTATATGTTCAAGCCGTTTCTCAGTGTCACCCTTGAAGCTAAAGTCGCTGCATTGACCACGCGCGTGCGCGATCCTCAAGAAGAAGTCGATTACCTCCATTTGCCAGCGCGCGTCGCTTTGGGCGGCCGATAGATCGCAAGCCGCTGTTGTTTTCCTTTTTGAGCTTCGACCTGCCAAGGCGCGCACAAGCTCGGCCGCTTTTCGGGCCGCATTCCTTGTTTGCAAACGCCCGGCCGGTTTCGTGTGCGGGCCAATGACGTGGTAAAGCTCGCGGATTGTATCCGCTTGCCTTGAGGTCATTGTGCTGCGCATTGATAAATTGAAAGCCGGCCGGCTGCCGCCACTGTCATTTGAAGTGGCGGACGGCGAGTGTTTGTCGATTGAAGGACCATCGGGTGCTGGCAAATCGCTGTTGCTGCGCGCGATTGCCGATCTCGACCCGGCCAGCGGGCACGTGTTTCTCGATGGTGGGGAACGGCGCGAAATCTCGGCTGCGGCTTGGCGGCGGCAGGTGCGGTATTGCAGCGCCGAGCCTGTCTGGTGGACGCAGACGCCACGGGGGTCGTTTCCTGACGGGGTATTTGAGGGAACGGGATCGACGGGGCGGGGATCGCGGCTAGATCGCGTGATGCGGTCGCTGGATGTCAATCCCGCGCTGCTCGATCAGCCGGTTGCGACGCTCTCAACGGGTGAACGGCAGCGGCTCGCGCTGGTGCGGGGCCTTAGCGATGAGCCCAAAGCCATCCTGTTCGACGAACCGACGGGTTCACTCGACTCCGTCAGTGCGGGGCTGGTCGAGGAACTTATCAAGTTCCTGCTGCTGTCGGGGCGCAACATCGTTCTGGTCAGTCACGATCCGCGGCAGATTGAGCGCTTGGCGCATACCCGGCTGCAACTTGCGCAGGCAGTTGTTGCACGTGTTGAGGGGCGGGCGGCATGACGTACGTTCCGCTCGGGTTTACAGAGCTGGCGATTGCCGCCAGCCTCATTCTCATAAACGCGCTTATTTCGCTAGTTTTCCGGCTGAATCTGGAACGCATGCTGTTGGTTGCAACACTGCGGATGGTGGGTCAGCTTGCAGCCGTTGGGTTGGTGCTAAAACTGGTATTTGATACCACATCGCCCTGGGTGACGCTGGCTGTTGGGTTGTTCATGGCAGCCGTTGCAGGCTTTGAGGCTGCGTCACGGCTGGAGCGGCCCTATGCGGGCTGGCAGGCGTATGGATTGGGCGCTTCGACGTTGCTCGTGACCGGGTTGCTGGCGTCGCTGTTTGTCACTTTCGCAGTCGTTGGGCCGCAGCCCTGGTATCAGCCTCGGGTCTTGCTGCCGATCCTGGGAATGGTGCTTGGCAACGCTCTGACCGGCGTCAGTCTGGTGCTCGATACGATGTCGGACGTTGCCGCGCGGGAGCGGGGGGCCATCGAAGGGCGGCTCGCGCTTGGGGCGACGCGATTTGAGGCGTTCGAGGCCGTCATCGCACGGGCACTGCGGACCGGATTGATGCCGATCGTGAATGCAATGGCGGCGGCGGGGGTTGTTGCGTTGCCTGGCATGATGACAGGGCAGATTCTTGCGGGCGTCGAGCCAATCGAGGCCGCCAAGTATCAGATCATGATCTTGTTCGTGATTGCGGGGAGTACGGCGCTGGCGGTCATCGCCACGGCGCTTGGCGCTGTGTTCTTGCTGACCGACGACCGGCACCGGCTGCGCTTGGACAGGTTGACGACGGCGGGTTGAGTGGGCGCTTCGCGCTCGGGTGGGCGCTTCGCGCTCGGGTGCCCTCTCCCTGTTTGCGACGCAAGAGGGCAAATTTTCCCCGCACGAAAAAGCCTCCGCCGATTGCTCGGGGAGGCTTTTGGTTATGAGCAACAACGGCTCAGGGCTTCGTGGCAGCGGGCGCACTGGCCCGCTCGGCGGACTGGGCTGCGGCTGCGGCGCGCTCGGCGGCGGCTGCTGCGCGTTCAGCGGCAGCTGCTGCCTTTTGTGCGGCAACCAACGCTTGATCGGCGACGGCTGGTTCAGCCGCGGCCGGCTTGGGTACCGTTGGCGCGGCCGCAGCGGGGGCTGGTACGGCTGGCTTGAGGACGGCTGGGAGCGTGCCGGTTTCGAGCGGCGCGACGACCGGCGTTGCGGACGCTTTGGCGGCCGGTTTCACGGGTGCCGCCGCCGGTTTGGCGGGTGCGGCAGCGGGGGCAGCAGGCGATGCGGCAGGCGCTATTGCGCGCTTGACGGCTGGAGCATTCGGAGCAGCCGCGGGCTTTGCGTCCGGGGTCCCCTCGGCTTTGATAGCCGGAGTGACGGGAGCGCCGTCCCAGCAGACGGTGGCTTCGGCGCGGCAGGTGTGTTCATCAAACACGATCAGGTTCAAGAACAGCTCGCACTTCACGTCCTTGGGACCGGTACGGTATTTCGCGATTTTATGGTCGGCGGCCCATTTGGCGATGTACTTATCGAGCAGGCCCTTCGCGTCCTTGGTCGGACCGTCTTTCCCGTAGTCGTTCACGGAAAATCCGAGCTTGGTGCAAGCGGCAAATGATGGCTGCGCACTGACAGCGATCAGAATTGCGGCGGCGACAGCGCGCGTGGCGGTCGAGAAAGAAGGTTGCATGAAACTCTCTTGGATGAGGCAGCTTTAACTGAAAGTTACTTTAGCCTCCGGCATTCGCCGTGCCTAGAGGCCTTACTGCAAGAGCTGTGCATCAAAACGAGACGCCCGCTGCGGAGTTCATCCCGCAGCAGGCGCCCGCAACTCACCCGTTTCAAAGTTGAATTAGTGAAGGAAGGGGGCGTCGTTGCCGTGTTGCCCGGTGCCCACGCCTGAATCATAGAAGAAGCCGTGATCGAATGGACCGGAGTTGGTTTGACGGTCGAGCTGGGGATCGCGCAGGCTGCTGGCCGAGCCGTACTTGCCACGGCTGTCGCCGTACGTGTTGATCGAATGTTCCTGCGAATAGGAATAACCGCCGCGGCGCGGCGTGTTCGATTTCGACTTTTCGGCCGCGGCGGCAACCAACGGCTGAGCCAACAGTGCGGCGGCTGCCAAGCCGAGAATCCAGGTTTTACGTGCCATCTTCGGTCCTACTCTTCGTGAAAACTGAAACCATCGCTGCAAATGTAGCCCAATTGTTGCCCGAATTCGTAAACGAATTCGCTTCGGATGGCCGTTTTTCGAAATGTGTCACTTCCTGACCACGTGCCATTTGACTTTGACAGGCGCGGCGATGCCGTAATCTTTTCGACAAAAATGCCAGCGCATGCTGGGCATCCGCTGGCATTTGCCGTTTCCGGCACGGCATGTGTTACTTGCAGGACTTCTGCTTGGAGACGCAGGTCGTGGAGATCACTGCGCTGCTGTCGCAGGTCGTGGTGACCTTGCCTTTGCCCTTTTCGCCGTTCTTGGCGATCATGTCCTTCACGGCCTTGTTCGACATGAACATGGCGATATCTTTCGTCACGCCGAGGCCTGATGCCGACGAGTTCGAGCATTTAGCGGCCTGTGCGCCGGTGCTCATGGCAACGGCTGCGACGGTCAAAAGTGCGATACGAAGCATGTGATTTCTCCCTAAAGGTTTAAACGCGCGCCCACCGGCGGCATGCAAGTTTGTTTCTTAAGAGGTGCAGACCGTGGCACGTCCGCGGCAGCTCACCCCTAACCCCATCCCCTGGCGGCAAACGTAAACCGGTTTGCCAACCTTGTAGCCGGGGGTAGAGCCGTCGAGCATCCATTGTGACCACGTGCTCCAGCCAATCGACTTGAGCAACCCTTCATACACCTGGAACTTGGCGACCTTCACGTCTGGACCGGTGCCGTCAGCCATTTTGATGGAGCACCGTGTCGCCGCGTCAACAGGGGCGGACAGCGCGACCGTCAAGACGGCAATACTCCCTATAAAAACTATTGCGCGCATACGGGTTCCTGACTGTCTGCAGAGGATTTTTAGTGCGCGTGCAGCTTGTTCTGTCAAAGCCGCCTTGCACAGACAAATTTCGTTGCGCCGTATTTTCAACTTGCGCGGGCGCGTTCGGTTGCGAGCCAGCGGACTTCGCTCGATGCGCCCGGTGGTGCCTGGGCGAAGATTTCTGCAAAGTACGGCAGCAGGATATCGAGCTTTTCCTTGAGGCCATAGGGCGGGTTGAGAATCGCGAGCCCGCATCCCGCCAAGCCTTCGCCGGTCGTTGGCTTGATGAGAAGCTCCACGCTCAGCAGCTTTTCGAAGCCGCCATCGACCAATTCGCGGCGGAAGGCGAACACGGGCCGCTGGTCCTTGATCGGGTACCACAATACGAAGGTGCCGGTGGCGAAGCGGCGGACGGCGTCGGTTAAGGCTTGGGTCAAGCGCGCCAGTTCGCCGGGTTCTTCAAACGGGGGATCAATCAAGATCACGCCGCGGCGCTCCTTGGGCGGCAGCAAGCCCTTCAACGCGGTCCAGCCGTCTTGGTTCATCACCTTGGTCTGCTTGTCGCGGGCCATGGTCATTCTCAGCGATTCGAAATCCTCGGGGTGCAATTCGTTGACGACGAGAGCATCGCCACTGCGCAGCATATTGCGCGCGATGACAGGACTTCCCGGGTAGACGGGCAGATTGGTGCCCGACTGCCAGCCCGGATTTTCAGCCATGACGGCTGCGAGATAGGGTGTGAGGAGCTCTGCAACCGGGGCAGGAAGCGGCTCACTCAGCAGGCGGCCAATGCCGTCACGCCATTCGCCGGTTTTTTCGGCTTCGATGGCCGACAGGTCATAGAGACCGATGCCAGCGTGGGTGTCGATGACACGGAACGGCGCTGGTTTGAGCCGCAGATGATCAATAATAAGGGCGAGCGCCGCATGTTTGACGACGTCGGCAAAATTCCCGGCATGGTAGATGTGGCGATAGTTCATGGTCCGAGCGTCAACCGCAAGCTGGGCACTGTGTCAAGCATGATCGTGTTCCCCCTGCCCACGGCCATGCTGCGTGTGCTACACATTCCGCCATGGATCGAGATCTTACAGCCCTTGAGCGCGCATTCCAGTTGGCCAATTCGGCAACTTGCGCGACCGTTGGGGACATCAAACAGAAACTGAAGGCCGAAGGCTACTCGGTGAGCCAGATCGAAGGCCAGGCGCTTATGAAGCAGCTGAAGGGGCTTATCAAAGCAGCGGCTGCGCGCGGAGACGGCGGAGGGACGGCCAGTTAGGCTTATGACGGTCAGGCCTTTTTGGTCCAGCGGCCACTCTCGTTTTGCTGCCAGTAGGTGGCGATACAGCCGGCTGCTTTGACAGCTTTCCATTGGGTGCGGGCCTGTGCGACGGCATCGGGGTTGTTGCCGTCGAACATGAATACCATGCGGGTGTAGCCGGCATAGCTTTCGGGATCGGCACCGTCGACGAGGAAGCGGACGCCTGCGCCGTTAGGGGTATCGGTTCCCGTCGTCAGATAAACGGGCTGGCTTTCCGCGTTGCCGTCGCGCGCACTGCCGTGAGGCAAAAAGCTTTCAGGACGGTAGGTCCACAAGACTTCATCGAGCGCCTCCAGGCGATCGGAGGTCCCGGTCTGGACCACGGCGCGCCAGCCGCGTTCGAGTGTTTTTTCCAGCAGCGACGGCAGGACGCCTTCGAGTGGCGCGCGTTCCAGATGGTAGAACAGGACTTCGGGAAGCGTGGCGGTCATCGGCGTCCCTCAAGCAAAATTAGAGGCTCGCAAAATATTCTGCGACTGAGACTTGAAATCCACAACTGTGGGGCCATTTCATTTTTTCCCGGAGCGGCCCCACCGTTCGGTTCATCGTGCTGAGGCAGTCAACTTCTGCAGTCTCGCATACCTGACCTTGGTGGTGGATATGCGCTTTTCAGCGCACCGGTTCGCTCTGCGTGACCGCCGGGAGCAGGTTGGGCGTCCCCCCCTCCCACCTGCTCCCGGCTCTTTTTTGTTTTCAAAACGTCCGGCCCGAAGAGGGCTGGACGTTTTGAGTCCGGCGCTCGCGCCGGCGCCTCTTCGGCGCTTCGGTCAGCAAGGGCTGACCGCTCTCTTGCTTTCAAAAACAACGACCGGAAGGCGGTCATTGCTTTTGAGTCCGGCGCTCGCGCCGGCGCCTCTTCGGCGCTTCGGTCAGCAAGGGCTGACCGCTTAAGTGGGCTGGTCAGGATTGATTTGAACTATTTGCGGTATTTGCGTGGGATTTCGCCGGCGTCGGCGAGGGCGTTGACGCATCGGCGCGAGAGCTGCTTGCCGTTAGCTTCCATGCACCGGCGCAGGCCGGTCGAGCCAACTGCGTGCGCTGAGCAGAACTTGAAATAATCATCCTCGCAGTGCTGATTGATCTTGTCGCTATAGGCCTGAGCTGCCGTAGCTGTGAGAACAGCCATAACACCGGTGGCGATTGCCAATGCTGCGCGGAAATGCTTCGCCATTCGCTCTAATTCCTAAAGTTACTTGTTCAACGCTTTCAACTAGCCCAACTTTGCCGTCCAATGAACTGCAAACCACACTCACTGAATGATCAAAACGCCGCGCTATAGTGCTGGTTCCGCTTCCTGCTACTTCTCGGCGAACGGGTTCTCGCTGGAGCGGAGATTGAAACGGATCGGAACGCCCGGCATCTTGAAGTTTTCGCGCAGTGAATTGACCAGATACCGGACATACGACTTGGGCACGTCTTCCGGTTTGGAACAGAACGCAACAAATGTCGGCGGGCGCGACGAGGCTTGGGTGATGTAACGCAGTTTAATGCGGCGTCCGCTTGAGGCAGGGGGAGCGTGCTTGGCAATGGCGTCGCCCAGCCAGCGATTGAGCGTGCTGGTCGAGATGCGCTTGTTCCAGATGTCGTGCGCGGCGATGACGGCGGCCATCATCTTATCCAGGTTCTTGTCGCCCAGCGCGGAGATCGGGATCATCGACACGCCGAGCACCTGGCTCAGCCGGTCACCCAGCATGTCGTGGAGTTCCTTGAGCTTGGCCTGCTTGTTTTCGACCAGATCCCATTTATTGACCGCGAGAACGATAGCGCGGCCTTCGTCGGTCGCGAGCTGCGCAATCGTCAGGTCCTGGTGTTCGAACGGCTGCATCACGTCGATCACGACAACGACGACTTCGGCGTATTTCAGCGCGCGGACGGTGTCGCTGGTCGAGAGCTTTTCAGCAAGTTCATGGACCTTGGCCTTCTTGCGCAGGCCCGCCGTGTCATACAGTTTGATCTTGCGGCCCTTCCACTCAAGATCGGAGGCGACGCTATCGCGCGTCAGACCGGCCTCGGGTCCGGTAATCATGCGGTCTTCACCCAGCAGCGCGTTGACGAGCGTGGATTTACCGACGTTGGGGCGGCCAACGATGGCGAGCCGGATGGTGCGCTCTTCGGCCGGAATTGGGGCGTCTGGGTCGAAGGCTGGGCCTTCCGTGCCGTCGAGGGCTGCTTCGGCGGCGGCGTCGACCTGATCGGCGTGGTGGCGGCGGTTGCGGCGGTCCTGGCGCGGCGGGGCTGGGAACTTGAAAACGGCGGCGAGCGCAACTTCGAGGTCGCCTAAGCCTTCGCCGTGTTCCGCCGAGATCGGGACGGGATCGCCAAAGCCCATTTCATAGGCATCGTAGAAGCCTTCGTCACCTTTGCGGCCTTCGCACTTGTTGGCGACGAGGATGACCGGGCGGCCTGAATTGCGGGCAAAGCGGGCGAACTCGGTATCGACCGGGGTCACGCCTGCGCGGGCGTCGATGACGAAGACGATCGCGTCGGCTTCGCTGACGGCCAGTTCGGTTTGCTCACGCATGCGGGCCTGGATCGAGCCTTTCGGTGCCTCTTCGAGGCCTGCCGTGTCGATGATAACCGCCGGACGGTCAAAGATCGTCATTTCGCCTTCGCGGCGGTCGCGCGTCAGGCCGGGCAGGTCGGAAACCAGCGCGTCACGGGTGTTGGTCAGCCGGTTGTAGAGCGTCGATTTTCCGACGTTGGGCCGCCCGACAATGGCGATCACAGGCGGCGTTCCCGGTTTGCGGGGCGTTGTGGCAGACGACATGGAGGCGGCTTTCAAATAGACGTGCAGGCGCGAACGGTCGCGCGCTTCGTGCGAAACGAGGACCGCGCTTATGCAGCAAAACCCGCAATAAGGGAATGACGCTGTTCACCACGGGGTTAGCGAGTATGGTCCGACGTTTCGCGGTGGGCTTTCGCCCACACGCTATTGGGGAAACGCGTTTCCCCAAACCCCTTCCCTTTTTAAATCAAAGGGGTAGAGGGACGTCAGTTGAACGCGACCAGCTTGGCTTTGTCGGTCATGACGTACATTTTGCCGCCAGCGACAACCGGGGCGATGTAGACAGGCGTACCGACATCCACGGTTGAGCTGAGTTTGCCGGTGATGGCGTCGACGCCGACAAGTGCGCCCTTGTTTGAGGTCAGCCAGAGCAGGCCGCCAGCAAGCGTCGGGCCGCTCCAAACCTTGGCGGCGGGAAGCTGCGTGGTCCATTGGATCTTGCCGTCGCGGCGCGACAGAGCCATCAACTGGCCGCCGGTATCGACGACGAACACCGTTTCACCCGCGACCGATGGGGCTTGGGTTCCAGCGACGTTGAGCTGCCAAAGGCGTTCGCCCGTTTTGGCATTGGTCGCGACCATGCGACCGGCATGGCCGACGGCGAACACGACGCCGGCGTCGATGGCGGGACGGGCGGCGTCGGTTAAGCTATCGAGCTGGGAGGACGCGCGGGTGCGGGTCAGGTTTTCGGTCCACAGCGCGCTGCCGTCCTTGACCTTGAGGGCAACGAGGTCCCCCGAGGTGTAAGGCACGATGACGGTTTCACCATCGACGGCGGGGCTTGAGTTGTTGATAAGACTGGCGGATTGGGGGAGACCGCGCACGGCCCACAGTTCGCTGCCGTCGGCGCCGTTCAGGCAGAAGAAGCGGCCTTGGCTGGACACAACGAAGACTTTGTCGCCCGATGCGGTCGGCGAGGAGCGGATCGGCGAGCCGATGTTCTTTTCCCAGATTTTCTTACCGGTTGCGGGATCAATGGCTGCAATCATGCCGTAGCCGCTGGCGCCGTAGAGGCGTCCGCCGTCGAATGCGAGGCCGCCGCCGTAGCCCGTGCCTTTGGTGCCGGATTCAGGGGCCAGAACCGTGCGCCAAACGGCGGAGCCGCCGCCGATTGAAAAGGCTGTGACCTGGCCGTCGGCATCAAGCGTGTAGACGCGGCCTTCCGCGACAACGGGGCTCGCGGTCACCCGGCCTTTGTTGCTGGAACCCGTGCCGGCATCGGCGCTCCACGTCTGGCGGACGGTGGCGCTGGACAGGGCGAGATTGCCCGGTGCGTTGTTGGGATCGCCGCCTGGCTGCGACCAGCTGTCGTTACTGCGCACGGGGGGCAACTGGATTGGGAGTGCGCCATCGGCCAACTCGCCTGGGACTTTGGATTCGGCGGGCGTCAGGGCGATGCGGCGGCCCGGAAGCGGAGCGATCTTTTCCTTGAACGGATTGAGGTCGCCGAGCTTGGGCAGCTCTGGGCCGCTCTCGCCTGCGCAACCCGTGAGGGTGCCTGCGGCCGCGACCAGCATGGCAACGCCGACGATCTTAGCAAATCGAGCCAACATCGAACCTCAAGTCCTTTCAAGCCACCCGGCGCTGCCACAAGGCAAAGCCGTCGTCATTTCTTGACCGGTTCGCTCGCAACGGCAGCGGCCGGGGGTGTAACGGGTGCCGCTGCGGGCGCAGTGGCCTTCGTAAAGTCGGCAACCGCGATGCCCTGCATGTAGCCGGTCACGCGGTCCTTCAAGGATTTGGACGCTTTTGCGTCGCCCAGAACTTGGATGAACAGCTTGCGTGCGTCGTCGGTGCGATTGGCTTTACGCGCAGCAAGTCCCAACAATTCACGGGCGTTGGCGCGGAATGCGTTGCGTTCATCCACCAGTGGGGTGAGCCGATTCTGCATTTCCGTCCAGTCGGCGGCGTCAAGGCGCAAGGCTGCGGCCTGCATGCGCGCAAGGTCGCGGATGATGGGATCACCGCTCGAATCGGCGGCAACGACTTCATAGGCCGTGACGGCTTCGTTGGTTTTGTCGGCGGCAGCATCGTTTGCCGCCTGTTGCAGCCGGGCCAGCGTTGCATAGCCTTTCGGGCCCGTCTTGGCGATGCCGGCAAGGGCTGTTGCGGCTTCGGCGGGCTTGTTGCCGGTCACAAACTGGCGAGCGGCTTCGAACTTTGCGCCGGCTGCTTGCGACGCGACCTGCTGGCTGTGACGAAACTGTTGATAACCGGCAAGGCCGACCAGAACGGCGGCAACGGCACCGACGACATAAATGCCGTACTTGTCCCACAGCTGCTTGAGCTGATCGTTGCGGAGCTCCTCTTCGACTTCGCGCTCGAAGTTGCGGTCCTTCGCGGACCCCGTATCCACGGGCTTTTCGTTCTTTTTTGTGTTCGCCAAATTGTTTCGAGTACCCGAGCCGCCAGCCATGATGCTTTTTCTTTGTTGCTTGTTATGGACGTGAAACAGGGCCGCCACGCGAGGTGCCGGACCGAAGGATCGCGACTGCATCTAGCCGAAAACCTTCCCCTTGGCCAATAGGCGGCTCAAATCCTCGCCCGTTGCTATTCACTTGCTGGTCGATTTGGTCGATTTCGAGGCTGCTGTGGGACTTGGTGACGTTTGCTGAGCGGGTGTGGCGGCGAAGGTATAGGTGTGCTCGGGGGCCGGGAAGGTGCGCGCGCGGACTTCCTCAGCGTAACTGGCGATGGCACCGTCGATCACGGCACCGACTTTACCGAACTCCTTGACGAATTTGGGAACGCGGTTCGACAGGCCGAGCATGTCTTCCATGACCAGAATCTGGCCATCGCAGGCGGGCGATGCGCCGATGCCGATGGTAGGAATGGCGATGGCGCTGGTAATGCGCCTGGCAAGCGGTTCTGCCATGGCTTCCAGGACAACGGAGAATGCGCCCGCGTCGTTCACCTGGCAGGCATCCTCCTCGATGCGGGCCCAGTCGGCTTCGAGACGGCCCTGGGCTTTGAAGCCGCCGAGTACGTTGATCGACTGCGGGGTGAGGCCAATGTGGGCCATGACGGGGATGCCGCGGTCGACGAGGTAGCGGATCGTTTCAGCCATGCGGCGGCCACCTTCCAGTTTCACCGCGCCGCAGTCGGTTTCCTTCATGACGCGGGCTGCGTTGCGGAATGCAACCTGCGGGCTTTCCTCGTAGGTGCCAAATGGCATATCGACGACGACAAGGGCGCGCTTGGAGCCGCGCACGACGGCCTTGCCGTGCATGGTCATGAGTTCGAGCGAAACCGGGACGGTGGTCTCGAACCCGTGCATCACCATGCCGACGCTGTCGCCAACCAGCAGGAAATCACAATATTTGTCGGCAATCGCTGCGGTATGAGCGTGATAGGACGTGAGCGAGACGATGGGCTCGCGGCCTTTCTTGGCGGTGATGTCGGGGGCCATCAGACGTTTCATTGGGCTTTGCGACGACATGTTCTCTCCATAGGCGATCTTGGACATAACCGGTTGCCAAAGCAGGGCCGCCGGCTGATCGAGCGTGCACCATTGTAGCCGCTAACGCTTCGTTGAGGTTGCCATTACAAGCACGGTTGGAAACAGAGAAAAATATTTGTTGCCGATTGCGTCGATGGCTTATCATCTGATAACCAAGAGTTAGGTGAAAGATCGTAAGGATATAACGACTTAGCCAATCATTTTCAGACCGTAGGTTGTCCATGCGTCGCATTCCATCACGCTTTTCCAACGTCACGCCGCATCTTCTGACAACACTTGTGTTCTTGAGCGCGGTGGGTACACCAGCGCTGGCCGCGCCACGTCAGAGCGTTGATGCGCCTCCCGCTGTCCAGGCCGCGCCCGATCCGCTTATCGTCGTGGTGTCTTTGCGCAAGCAGCGTCTAACCGTGTTCGACAAGAACGGGCCCGTCACCGACAGCCCGGTTTCAAGCGGACAGCCCGACTTTCCAACGCCGACCGGCATATTCAGCGTCATCGGCAAAGCGGTCGAGCATGAAAGCAATATCTATGAGGGTGCGCAGATGCCCTATATGCAGCGCCTGACATGGACGGGAACCGCCATGCACGCGGGGAATTTGCCCGGCTATCCGGCCTCGCATGGCTGCATCCGGCTGCCGTATAATTTCTCAAAGCGTCTGTTTGAAATGACGCAGATCAATACCCGCGTGATCGTCACCCGTGACGAGGTTGCGCCGATGCCGATCAGCCATCCTAGCCTCTTTGTGCCGGCGGTCGAGGCCCAGCCTGAAGACCAGCGGATGGTCCAGGCGGTCACAAGCAAGATTGCCAGCATCGAGGCAACGCCACCGATGCAGGCTCCGATGGCGGTTACCGGCTCTGGTCAATTGCCGCTGACCGCCAAAGCCAAGGCGCGCTTTGCCGAAACGTCAAAGTTGTTCGAGGCCATCAAGCCCGCAGAAGCGGCGCGCGCGGCGGTTTGGGACAACGTCAAGGCTGCCAACCGGGCGCTCGAAGAAGCAAGGGCCGACATCAACAGCTTGCAGAACACGATCGACGACGCTCAGGACGAGGCCAACAAGTTCAGGAAGGCCAAAGTGGCGGCCGAGGCTCAACTCGGTGCCGTTATGCGCAAGGCCCAGAACGCCCGTTCGTCGGCAGCCATCGAGGCGGCCGCAAAGGCTGAAGACGCGGCCGAAACGCGCTTGCTCGACGCCGTCGGCCGGCATGACGCGGCGCTCGACGCCGTGGCCGTGTTGAAATCGGGCATGGCAGGTCTGGTATCTAAGCGCCAGACGGCAGAGGCCAACCGCCGTGCGCTCGATGATGAACTGAAGCGCTCCAATCAGGCGCTCAAGAATGCACAAGGAGCCTACGGCCTCGCAAAGCGCGAAGACAATCGCTACGCCAAGCCGGTGTCGGTCTTCGTGAGCCGCAAAGACCAGCGCCTGTACGTGCGCCAGGGTTTCGACCCGGTGCTCGAAGTTCCAGTTATCATCGAACAGGCCGATCAGCCGCTTGGCACACACGTGTTTACTGCCATGTCGGTCAAAGGCGGGTGGTCGCTGCAGTGGAGCGTCGTTACGCTGAGCGGCGAGACTGGCGATGAGGATCGCCGCGGCAAGAAGAAGAGTGGCGCGGCAAAGCCGACTGCGGCGGCCAAGGCCCTCGACCGGATCGCGTTCCCGCCCGACGCGCTGGCCGCTATCGCCGATGTCGTGAAGCCTGGCTCGTCTCTGATCGTGTCAGACGACAGCACCAGCCAATATTTCGGCAACGGCACGGACTTTACAGTCGCGTCGAAGTAATCATCGGGGTCATGGCTCAATTGTTGGGGATCGCGGTCGCGCGGTCCCTTTTTTGTGGCGCGAAGGCTGCGCGCGGCTTGAGAGTGCGAGGGCGCTTCAAAGGGCGAGGGCGCTTCGCGCGTGGGCTTTCGCCCGCACCCAATTGGGGGCGCGTGCGCCCCCAAACCCCCTCCCTTTTTTCGTCTGAAGTGGTGTGACGCCTGGGCTACTGTGGCAGCTGGATGACGTGTTCGGCGGGGGCGTGGATAATGGTCACCGCGTCACCGAGAGCGATTTCGCCACCCTCGCGGACGCGGCAGGTTACTCCGCCGCGCCAGTTAGGATGGAGGGCAGAAAGCAGCCCTTTTCGAGCCTCCTCCATGCGATTGCAGGGATTGGTCTGGCCGGTTATGTCCAGAATGACTGGACCGATCTGCAGAACGCCGCCTTTGGCGCGCGGCAGACGGATGCCTTCGACGTAGAGATTGGCCCGGCGGGTGGTCCAGTGCAGATCGGGCGGGCCCATGAGATCTGATAGATCGAGGAGGGCTGCTTCCCAATCTTCACGGGCCAGCACGGTGATCTGGCGGGTGACGAATTTCGCGCCGCGACTATCCCCGTCAAGACCGGCCTGACGGGTGATGAGGCCGGATTGCCGCTCCTCCATGGGGGCGCGGCGGCCGGAACGCCGGGCGATGCCTATAAGAGTTCCCATTCGCTACGGTGCGAACGACATGGCAATCAGGGGTTTGCCGATCAGGTGGGCATGGCCCCAAACCATCATGAAGGCATAGAACGCAAGGCCGCCTGCAACGGCGATGATGTCGCCAGACAGGCCTCCCGTGGCGTTGCCGAGCGGGCCACGCCCATCGGTGCGCGACTTGAGCGAGATGCGGTCATAGATGGCGTATAGCAGGAAGCTCGTGAACAGCACCATTCCACCCAGGTCGCCGTTGACCAGGAGGTGAGCCAGTGCCCAGGTTTTGATGGCGATCAGCATCGGGTTTTTGAGGACCGTGCGGATACGCGAAGGGACGTAAGCCGCGACCAGAAAGATGCTGGCCGGGATCATGAGCAGGAAGGAGATGTGCTTCATGGCGGCAGGCGGAGTCCACAGAATGGGATTCTTGCCGGGGTGAAGCTGCAGCTTGTGATAGCCAATGACGATCAGTGCAAAGCCGAGCAGCGACACGACCGAGAAGAGGCCCTTGTATGCACCCTCGCCGAAACGGGACACAAGGCCGTCGCGGACGGCGGGTGCGGTGGGCACCAGATGGATAGCAAAGAACAACGCAAGTCCAAGTCCAAGTATCAGCATGTCCATTCCCCGATGACCGATTTGCATCGGTATAGGCTGCGGGCGTTGTGATGTCGACCAATGCGGAAATGTGACGATTCATCATAATTCGGACGCGGCGTTGCGGGAGTATGACCATCGTGCAACTTGATCCGTACAAAACTAGAATTGATCTTTTGGGATCGCGTCGTGCGTAACGAAGTCCTTCCTTTGCGGCAGGGGGGAGGATGATCGAGGTGACCGATGGCTGGACACGTCCAACAGCTTCGCGCTGTCAGCCCAAGTGACGGCAAGAGTGACGGCAAGGCGCTATCCGCCAAGGAGGGCGCGAGCGACCGGGCCGCTCGAAAGCGGCCATCGCGTGCTGACGCGGCAAGCCAACCGCCGCCGCTCCCGCTCGACGAGGCCGAAGCAGAGCTTTGCGAACGATTGACGGGCCTGCTGTCGACAGCGCCGCGACGGTGCTGCGAGGAAACCCCCATGGCACGGGTCGCGTATTCAGACCGGATTGCGACGATGGCCGAACTGGTGCCCGAACTGCCGGCGTTGCCACCGCTGTCGGCACTTCCTGAATTGCCCGCCGAGGATGCCTCCACACCGGCTGCTCCGGTCATGCTCACCATCAAATGGGTTCACCGGTCCCGGCGCGAGCGTATCAAAACCGCGCTTGGATATTCAGGGGCTTGGACGGTTACACTGGCCGTCATCGCGATGACCGTGGTCGGCGCGACCGTGCTGACGCTGGGGGCCGACAGGAGTACGGCTTTGGCAGGTATCGCTGGCAAGCAGGGCGCGGAGGCGGCGATGTCTGCCGCGGCGTCGCTGAGGGCACTGTTCAAGCCATAGCCGAAACTTTGGGACTTTTTGGACTAGGAGCCCGTTTTGCACGGCTCTGAGGGGACTGCGGGCTTATTTGCGGCCAACGAATCACGGCCTTACTAGTGTAGCGCACCTGACGTTTGGTACCCGCGAGCGGCTCGTCTCCAAACCAAACGTCAGGTGCTAAAGCTACACTAGAATCATAGGCTTGCTAGTGTTCCTTATGGTTCTGACATTTGCTCAAAACCTAGCCGCAACGGGAAGCAAATGTCAGAACCGGAACACTAGCGGCGATTTCAATCGCCGGGGCAAGGAAATGCGGATCGCTGCATACAATGTCGAGAACCTGTTTACGCGGGCCAAGGCGCTCAACCTGGAAACCTGGGCCGAGGGACGCCCGATTCTGGAAAAGTTTTCCGCGCTCAACCAGCTGTTTGAGGAGAGTGTCTACACGAACGAGGTCAAGGCCCGGATGCTTGAGTTGATGGCCGAGCTGGAGCTTGGAAAGACCAACGAGAGTAAGTTCGTCATCGTGCGTACGAACCGGGGACAGCTCGTCAAACATTCGCGCTTTACCGGAACCTCGATTGCTGCCAACGGGCGGGATGACTGGGCCGGGTGGCTCGAACTCAAGACCGAGATCATCAACGAAACGGCGACGCGCAATACCGCGCAGGTGATCCGCGACGTCGATCCCGATGTGCTGGGGGTTGTCGAATGCGAAAGCCGCAGCGCACTGGTGCAGCTGTCCAATCACCTGCTGCCAGCGGTCGGGGCGACGCCGTTCGAGGCCGCAATGCTGATCGACGGGAACGATGACCGCGGGATCGACGTCGGGCTGATGACCAAGCGCGGCTATATCATCAACTGGATGAAGAGCCACGTCGACGACAAGGCGGAGGGCAGCCGACACCCGATTTTCAGCCGCGACTGCCCCGAGTACGGGATATTTACGCCGTCGGGACACATGGTGTGGGTGATGGTCAACCATTTCAAGAGCAAAGGCTATGGCTCTCAGGCCTCCTCGGACCGCAAGCGGCAAACGCAGGCGGCGCGCGTGGCCGCAATCGCCAGCCGCTTGAAGACCGAGGGTGCGAGCCTGATGGCGGTGATGGGCGATCTGAACGATACGCCCGACAGCGACGCGCTGGCGCCATTGCTTCAGGACGCCGGCTTTCGAGATATCAGCGAACATGCGGCATTTCAAAGCGACGGGCATCCCGGCACGTATCAAAGAGGCGGGGCGAAAGACAAGATCGACTACATCTTGTTGTCGCCGGCCTTGTTCGAGCGCGTTCAGCAAGGTGGCGTCTGGCGCAAGGGAGTGTGGGGGCCAAACAAGACGCCCGCCTGGGAAGTATACCCCGAGATGACGTCGTCGTATCATGCCGCATCCGACCACGCTGCACTTTGGGTCGATGTCGATATTTGACACCGCGCTTTTCGACGGCGCTGGCCAGACTCAGGGGTTCCAGTTAGGGTGACCGCTGGCTGGCATAGGATGACTTGAGCTTGGCACGTCAGGCAAACGCAGTGGATTTTTGGCGGGGATTTGCTCTCGTCACTATTTTTATCAACCATGTGCCCGGCATTTATTTCGAGCGGTTCACGCATCGCAATATTTCGACGTCGGATTCGGCTGAGCTGTTTGTGTTTCTCGCAGGCTGGGCTTTGCGGCTGGCGATGGGCAAGACCCCGGCTGAATTGCCAACATCAACGGTGGTTCGCCGTCTGACCCGGCGCGCGTTGATCATATATGCGGCGCAGATCTTGATGACGACGATGGCGCTGGCGATGCTGGCTGGCGCGGCGCGGGCGCTCGACAATCCATTGCTGCTTGAGTGGCACAATGCGGCAGCCGTGTTTTATGATCCGGTCAATGCCCACATCGGTCTCGTGCTGCTGACGCATCAGCTGGGGTATTTCGATATTCTACCGCTGTATGTGACGTTGATGCTGATTGCAGCGCCCGCAATTGCGGTGATCCATCGCAGCGCGCCGGGGGTGCTGCTGCCGCTGTCGGTTGCCATTTATCTGGTGACGCTCACGTTTCGTATCCACACGCCAAGCTGGCCGGTCGCGGGGCATTGGTTGTTCAATCCGCTCGCGTGGCAGCTTGTGTTTGTGCTGGGCTTTTGCTGTGCGGGACATGATGGATTGGGCGGGTGGGCGCGCCGCCATATCGTCATGCTCCGCCGTTTGGCACTCCCGGTCGTCATGTTTGCAGCGTGCGTGGTATGGTTTGAACTATGGCCGGACCCGACGAGATTGCCTGAACCGCGATTGTTTTTTATCGGCCAGAAGACTTTTGTAACGCCTATCCGGCTGGTTCAATTCCTGGCGCTGGTCGCTGTGATGTCGGCGGCGTATCCGCTGTTCTCTCGCTGGATCGGGCCGCTCGACAGATATCTCTCGCTCTTGGGGCGCAATGCGCTCAACGTGTTTTGCGTCGGGTCGCTGGCCAGCCTGGCGGCACAGATTTTACGTTTCACCGCTCGGGGTGGTATTGGCGTTGACGCCGTTATCGTACTCGGAGGCCTCGTGTTACTTGGATTGATCGCATGGATTTCGGAATGGCCGGATCGAAAGCGCAGTTGAGGCAGCTAATCTTACTGTGTGGGGCCCTCGCCATCGGGGCCTTTCCCGCGTTTGCGCAAGCGCCTGCAACGGTCGCCTCCCCGGCTGCGCCCGCGGAGGAGCCTGGAATTTCCAAGGAATGTACGACGCCTGCAATGACAATCCGGGGGGATGTGGCGCTGCCGACCCTAGCCACGGCCTTGCGCGAACGCAAGGCTGTGAAGATCCTCACCATCGGCGGGTCGAGCCGGGCTGGGGCTGACCCTCAAAACGGGGGGTATAACGCAACTATTCAGCGATTGCTGGAAACCTCCCTCAAGGGTGTTTCAATCTCGATAGTGGACCAGGGCATTTCCGGCGAGTTGTTGCGGGACGCCAGCGAGCGGATCAAGGCCGAAGTTGCGCTGAACGCGCCTGATCTGGTGATTTGGCAGGTCGGCACCAGCGATGCCTTTTCGGCGATCCCGGTCGAAGAGTTCGAAGCCGATCTGACGGAAACGGTACGGTGGCTCAAACAACACAACATCGATGTCGTTTTGATCGGGCTGCATTTTGTCCGCAATCTTGCGGCTGATGCTCACTATCAGGCGATCCGGCACGGCGTGCGCCGCGTCGCGGCGGCAGAAAGGGTCCTGCAGATCAGGCGTTATGAAGTGGGCGAGTGGCGCGAAAAGTCGAAGACCGGCAACGTGCCTGCGGACGAGTTTGCCACTACAGAGGCTGGTTATTCGTGCATGGCCGAATATGTGGCGCGTGCGGTTTCTGCTGCGGCTTTCGATAAGAATTGGCCGGGAAAACCGCGAAATTGAAGCTGAGAGTTCGTTCGAATATTTATTGCTCTGCAGCACGTATGTTGAGGTTTTGCTTAGCGTGATTGCAGTGCGTCACATTTTATTCAAACGTAGTCCTTTGCACGCATGCTCACTTGTGAAATAAAGTGCCGCTTGGGGTGGGACTCTCCTTGAAATTTGTTCAGTGATCACTGCGGAGTAGCGGGCGTTGTTTTTCCGGGTTCTCAGGATGGCCATCGCGGCAGCATTATTGCCGTTAATGGGCTTTTGTGTTCAGGCTGGGGAACTGCGCCGGGATTTCCTGCCATCTCCGACGCTGGGCGAGAACCTTAATTTCGTGGTCTATTTGCCGGACGGCTATGAGGCGTCTCGCGCTCGCTACCCTGTGCTTTACCTGTTGCATGGCGCGGGTGGGGACGCGAGTGAATGGACCAGCGCGACTAAACTACAGACGGTTGCCGACCGGATGATCGCCTCGGGCGAAATTCCGCCAGTGCTGATTGTGATGCCGGAGTGCCGCGGATGCTGGTGGGTCGATAGCCCGCGGGCCAATATTGAGACGGCGTTCTGGGCCGATCTGGTGCCAGGGTTGGCGCGCCGCTATCGCACCATCGAATCGCGGGAGGGACGCGGTATTGCCGGTTACTCGGCAGGCGGGTTCGGTGCAGTCCGGTTTGCACTTAAGTATCCCGATAAATTTGCAGCCGTGGCAGCCTTCAGTCCTGCGGTTTATTCAGACGTTCCGCCCGTGCAATCAATGGCTAGAGCGCAATTGCCCTTCAGGCTGGCGAACGGCGGGTTTAACGCTACCATGTGGAAGGCGCGAAATTATCCTGCGCTGATAAATGGTTACACGCGCCAAGCGAACCGCGTTCCAATGTTCCTCGTCTCGGGCGATCACGACAAGCTGGGGATCGCGTTTGAGACGGCGCTGCTGTTTAAGACGATGTTTGAGCTACAGGGTGACAGCGTCGAGTTCCGCGTCGTCGATGGCGGGCACAGCACCGAGGTCGCCGCAAAGGCATTGCCGGATGCGTTGAAGTACCTTTTCCGCCACCTGCAGAAACCGGTCACGATCACCGCCGTCACGCAGCCGCCGATGGCTTCGGCTGCGGTCCGTTAAGTCGTCCGTCTGGATTTTCGTTCAGCCAGCACACTGTTTCCCCGGACGGCCCTGCACTTGCCGATCCGGGGTCTTTACCAATCAGGTTGGGCTAAAGATCCCGGATCTGCGTGCGCAAGGGCGCACTTATCCGGGAAAACAGTGGGAGTGGAAGACCCGCCGGCTCCTGGCGCTATCAGGGCAGATATCCTTTGTTGAGGTCGAGGGATTGGCGGGATTGTTGTTTGCCTTTGGCGTCTTGATGGGTGGCGGTCCAGGCGAGGTGGGTGCCGGCTTCTTGCGAGGATTGCGAGCGCAGGGAGATGGTGGCGGTTTCGCTCGCGGCGAGTTTGATTGGGTCGAGCAAGGGGAAGTAGAGCTGTTCCCAGTGGGTGCGCGAGGCTAGCGGCGAGGTGGACAGTGTGACGCCGGGGGCGAGTTGGGCTTCCCACCAGGTTGCAAAGCCGTAGACCGTTTGGGGTTTGGGGACGCGCCATTGGGCTTCGCCCTTACGGTTGGATTTGGCGTCCTTGGCGAAGTCGGCTTTGTCCCAGATGACCGCAGCGTTGCCGCCATCGAGGAGTTCGCCGGGTTGCAGCACCCGCACGTAGGCGTTGTTGAGGCTCATGATTTTACCGATGGACAGATCGAGGCCGTGGCCGATGTGGTCCCAGGCGGTCAGTTCGGTGTGGATGCGCGGGGCGACGACGGGGCAGACGTATTGGGTGACGGCGCTCGGGATCATGACGCCGCCGGGTTTTAGGAAGCGTTTGCGGGCGTCCGCGAGGGTTTCGATCATGTGCTCTTCGAAGGCGTAGTTGCCGAGCGTTTCCGAGACGACGACGTCGACTTGGGGCGGGTCGAGCATGTCGGTCGAGTGGCAGGCGTAGAGTTCGCAATTCTTCGCGCGGTTGGCCTTGAGGATGCGCTCGGCAACGCTGCCTACTTCGGCGGTTTCATAGAGGTAGACGGTTTTCGCTCCGAGCTTGGATGCCATCAGGCCGAGGAGACCGGTGCCTGCGCCGATGTCGGCGACGGTCGTCACGCCGGGGGTGATGACAGCTTTCAGCGCGGCGTGGAAGGCCGCGTTGCGCACGGTGTCGGCGATCAGGGTGCGGTGGTAGTCGATGCGCATCGGGGGGCTCTTTGGGGGTGTGTTTAGGTGTCAAGAACTAGAATTGAATGTTGTGCGGCGCGGTAAATGTAACTTTCATTTTTTGTCGTCTCGGTCGTCTGAGCGAACGTGGATGGTTGCTTGGATCCCGGCCTGCGCCCATAGGCGCTAACATAGCGAAACGGTGGCCCCCTCTCCCCCTGGGGAGAGGGTTGGGGTGAGGGGGCTCTTCTGCA
>JBEBJA010000258.1:0-8344 GCA_040080145.1 Hyphomicrobiaceae bacterium | reverse complement strand
CGTGCAGCTCATCTCAAAACCAAACGTCAGGTGCAAAAGCTACACTAGAAACATAGACTTGCTAGTGTTCCTTATGGTTCTGACATTTGCTCAGAACCAGGCCGCACCGGGAAGCAAATGTCAGAACCGGAACACTAGCCTAACTTCGGTACAACGACAATTCATCAGGCTACGCACCTGCACCGGAATTTTGCGAAACATCTACTGCGATTTTGCATCAAACTGAGAAATCAAGGACACCAAACCGCAAGCTCGTAATTTGCTCGACCAGCTGAAAGCTCAATAGACAAACCCGCCTCAGGCAGCGCAATCTGTTGACGTGGCAGCAGGATGGCCACGTCCTGGATGGCGACGGTCGCATGACCACACCTATGTTTGAGAGCAGTTTCCTGGTCACGGTCGCGCTCTGCTATGTCGGAGCGCTATTTGCCGTCGCCTGGATCGGCGACCGGGCGATCCGCGTAAGGGAAGGCTCGGGCGGTCAACCGCTGATCTACGCCCTGTCCATGGCCGTCTACTGCACATCCTGGACCTTTTTTGGCAGTGTTGGCCTAGCTACGACAACCGGTTACGATTTTATCCCCGTGTATTTGGGGCCGATCATCGTTTTTGCATTCGGCTACCCGCTTCTCTTACGCATCATTCGTCTTGCAAAAAGCCAAAACCTGACCTCCGTCTCGGACTTCCTCGCCGCCCGCTACGGCAAAAGCCAAAAAGTGGCCGCCGTCGTCGCACTCGTGATGATCATCGGATCGCTCCCCTACATCGCGCTGCAATTGAAAGCTATTTCAGTCTCCATCGAAACGCTGCTTGGCGGTGGCCCCCTTGTCCACATCGAACAACCCGGCATTGCGTTCATCGACACCGCCATCGTTATTACGATCGCGCTCGCGGTTTTCGCCATCCTGTTTGGTACCCGTTATATCGACGCCACCGAACATCAAGACGGCTTGATGCTGGCTATCGCGGTCGAAAGCCTGATCAAGCTCGCATCCCTGACCGCCGTCGGCTTGTTCGTCCTGTTCTTCATGTTCGACGGCCCCGCAGACTTTTGGCAGCGGGCCAGCACCGACAATCCGATCAGAAAGATTTTCTCTGGCACGCTGCACGGCGGCAAATGGCTGACCCTGACCTTACTGAGCGCGTGCTGCATCATTCTTCTCCCGCGCCAGTTCCACGTCATCGTCGTCGAAAACAACTCCGAACACGAAATCAAGCGTGCCCGCTGGCTGTTCCCGCTCTACCTCATTGCGATCAACATTTTCATCATCCCCATCGCTATGTCGGGCCTTATGCTGTTTCAGCGCGGCATTGCCGATCCAGATTTCTTCGTCTTGACACTCCCCATGAGCGCCGGAAGCCAATTGGTTACGCTCGCAGCCTTCATCGGCGGCCTCTCGGCGGCCACCGCGATGGTGATCGTGGAAGCCGTCGCGCTTTCGATCATGGCTAGCAACGGACTTGCCCTCCCGCTGCTCCTGCGCAGTCGTATGATGCGGGCCGGCAGCGGCGCCAATTCAGACATGTCGAGATTCGTCCTATTGATCCGGCGCTCGGCCATCGTCATCATACTTCTGCTGGCGTACGTGGTGTATCGCACCCTCGCGCAATCCCAATCACTCGTCTCGATCGGTCTCATTTCATTTGCCGCGATTGTTCAGGTCGCCCCGGCCTTCTTTGGCGGACTCATTTGGCGCAATGCAACGGCAAACGGCGCCATCGCCGGTATGCTGTCTGGCATGGCAATCTGGTTTTACACCCTCCTCGTACCGTGGATCACCAAGGCCGGCCACTTGCCAGAAAGCCTTGTCCGTGATGGCCCGTTTGAAATATCGGCACTGCGTCCAGAAGCGCTGCTTTTTCTCCAGTTTGACCCGCTGTCACACGCCGTCTTCTGGAGCTTGAGCGCCAACCTCATCGCCTACGTCGCCGTCTCGGCGCTCCGGGCTCCCGAACCGATTGAACGCCTCCAAGCGCAAATCTTCATCCCTGACGATTTCGAACAGCGCCCTGCGTCCGCTCCCTTTAAGCGCTGGCGCACCACTTTGACGCTGGATGATCTCGAAGCAACAGCGGCTCGCTACCTCGGCGTCGAACGCGCCAAACGATCCTTCGCGGCCTTTGCCGCGCGCCGCCCCCCCGTACTCGGCTTGAACACCCCCCTCAAACCCGAAGCCGATGTCCACGCCATCCGTTTCACCGAGCACCTTCTCACCAGCGCCGTGGGTGCCGCTTCGGCCCGCTTGGTCATGTCGCTGCTGCTTCGCCGCGGCAATGTTTCCCCGGTCTCCGCCTTGCGCTTGCTCGACGACGCGAACGAAGCCCTCCAGTTCAACAGAGACCTGCTCCAATCGGCGCTCGATCAGGTCCGCCACGGACTGTCCGTATTCGACAAGGATATGCGGCTGATCTGCTGGAACCGGCAATTCCGCGAACTCTTGAACCTGCCTGAAGAAGTCGTTCAACTCGGCATCCCGCTCGACACCTTGCTGCGCATCTCAGCTGCCCGAGCAGGCCTCGAAAGCCCCAACCTCGATGCCATCATTGGTGATCGCGTCCTGAAACTCGCCGTGCGTCACGAAATCTACCACGAGCGCGAGCTTTCCGGCGATTACATCCTCGAAGTCCGCACCAACCCGATGCCCCAAGGCGGCATCGTCATCACCTTCTCCGACATCACCCACCGCGTCCTGTCGGATGCAGCCCTGGCCCGGTCGAACGAAACCCTCGAACGCCGCGTCCAGGAACGCACACGCGAACTCGTCGCAGTCAACACAGCCCTTGAAGCGGCCAAAGCCGAAGCCGACGCCGCAAGCGTCGACAAAACACGATTCATCGCTGCGGCCAGCCACGACATCCTCCAGCCGCTGAATGCCGCCCGGCTCTATGCGTCAAGCCTGCTCGAAAAGTCGATGGCGGGCTCCGAAGGTCATTTGGTGCGAAATCTCGATGCCTCGTTGCAGGCTGTCGAAGAAATATTCTCGGCGCTCATCGACATGTCGCGCATGGACGCCGGCCGCCTCGAAGCCGACATGGAGGCATTCCCGCTCTCCGTCATCCTCGATCAGCTACTCGTCGAATTTCAGCCGATTGCCAGCGCGAAAGGTTTGCAGCTCACCCTGGTGCCGACCCGGGTCTGGGTCCGTTCAGACCGGCGGCTTCTGCGTCGCGTACTGCAAAACCTGCTCGCCAACGCCATCAAATACACGGCACGCGGCCGCGTCCTGATTGGCGTTCGCAGTCACGACGCCGCCGTCTCGATTGCTGTCTACGACACCGGTCCCGGGATCGCACTTGAAGATCAGGCAATTATCTTCAAGGAATTCCAGCGCCTCGACGAAACCGCTGGCAACGAGCGCGGCGTCGGGCTTGGCTTATCAATTGTCGAACGCATCTGCAAAGTCCTCGACGCCCGCCTCGAACTGCGCTCGACACTGGGCCGCGGTTCGATGTTCGCCGTGAATGTTCCTCGCACGGCGGCACTTCCGCCCTCCATGTTCGCCAACGTCAAAGCCGCCCCCACCCTTGGCAGCCTCGCTGGCGTGCGCGTGTTGTGCATCGACAACGAACCCGCCGTCCTTGAAGGAATGGAAGCACTCTTGAAGGGCTGGAACTGCTCGGTGGAAACCACCGGCAGCGCGGAGGCAGTCATTCTTCGTCGCATGGGCTTCCCATCGTCCGCAGGCCTGTGGCCAAGCGTCATCATGGCCGACTATCACCTGGACAACGGCACCGGCGTGGAGGCGATTGCGCGAATTCGAGCCGTATCAAAAATCGACATTCCCGCGATCATCATCACGGCCGACCACTCAATCGACGTCCAGCGTGAAATCCGCAGCTGCGGCTTCACCCACCTCAAGAAGCCAATCAAGCCCGCTGCCTTGCGCGCCGCCCTCGCCCAAATCCTCATTCATGGCCGCATGACACCGCCCCTATCACCACAGGCAGCCCTACCAGAGACGGTTTGAATAGGCTTGACTGAAAGCGGCGATGCGGCCTTCGTGGCATCAAGTCCCGTTAGCGCGCCATTCGCTATCGTCGAGACGATTGATCGCGATCACCGCCTGCGTCCGGCTATCGACGCCAAGCTTCGTGAGAATCTGCGACACGTGCGCTTTGATCGTCGCTTCTGACACATTCAGCTTATACGCGATCAGCTTGTTCGGTAGCCCCTCCGACAGCATCATCAGCACCCGCAATTGCTGCGGTGTCAGCGTCGAGATCCGGGCAAGCAGGTCACCGTGTTCAGATGGCTCGGAAACGCTCAAATCAATATCGGCCGGGGTCCAGACCTTGCCATCCAGCACGGCTTGAACCGCCTTGCGAATATTATCGACCGGCTCGGACTTGGGTACAAATCCAGCAGCTCCGAACTCGATGCAACGGCGGATGGTCGTCCGGTCTTCGGTCGCCGAAACCACGATCACGGGAACGCCTGGATGTTGAGCCCGCAAAAACAGGAGGCCCGATAGGCCATTGACGCCCGGCATAGCCAGATCGAGCAGAACGAGGTCGACGTCAGCCCCGCTCGCCAGGAGCTGAGTCAGTTCGTCGAGTGACGAAGCCTCCTGAATACCGGCCGCGGGAAACGTGAGACTCAACGCTTGATTGAGTGCGCCACGAAACAGAGGATGATCATCGACAATAACAATGCGAGCGGTCGTCACAATATCCTCCCGGAGGCGCGCCCTTCGAGAGGGAGAGCTTCGCCCAATTTTCAAACAACCCATCGTTGAACTGCGACAGATCGACGTCAACTCATACCACCAAAGTGCACCACGCGCGCTTCTTAGTAAACCTGCTCTTCGATTCGAGGGAACACAAAACCGATCTAAGTTAAATGTGAGCAGTTACCGTCAAACTCAAATCTGCGCCAAAAAACACGAAAGCCGGAGCCGAAGGCAAAGATTGCCCCAACGCCCAAATCCAAGCATGTTCATCAACTACACGACAGCTTGAAACAGACCTGCAGGGCCCATTGCAATGATCGAGCGCAAGGAACGCAAACCGTATTGGCAGCACACGAAATGGCAGATGCTGGCCAGCCTCATCCCGTTCCTGGCTGTTATCATTGTACTGCCCCTCTATGCCGAGAAACTGAATTCGAACCGTTTCCTGGGCTTTCCATTGGGGTATTTCCTCGCAGCACACGGCTTGGTCCTCATTGCCGTCATCACCGTTGCGAGCTTCGTCAACCGCCAGGACGCGATCGACCACTGGCATGGCGCGCACGAAGACAGCTGACGAATTTCCACCCCATCCAGCCCCCTGAACCACACTTCACCCAGACCTAGGACGCCCGGCATGCCGTTCACCCCGGCGAGACGAATGGTAAATCCCAAGCTTGGGTCGTTCTTCGCAATCTTCACGAGCGCCTGTATCGCCTTGGTCCTGCTGGTCCTGATCGGCGAGCATTTGGGCGCACCCACCGCATTGCGAAGCTGGGCGCTCCTGCTCGGACCGATGATCGGCTACGCAATCATCGGATCAGCAAGCGCCACCCGTCAATCCCTGGAGTACTTCGCCGCTGGCCGCCGGGTTCCCGCAGCCTACAGTGGCTTTGCACTCGCCCTGTCGGCCTTTGGCGGCACCGGCCTCGTCGCCATCACCGGCACGCTTTACCTCGTCGGCTTCGATGCACTGTGCCTCGTCATCGGCGGCCTCGCAGGTTTTGTGGTGATGGGCATCCTGCTCGCGCCATTTTTCCGCAAGTTCGGCGCCTATACGATCCCCACCTACCTTGGCCGCCGCTTCGACAGCACCTTGCTCCGGGTCGTTTCGGCACTCATCCTTGCCGTCCCGCTCACGTTGATGATGGTCGCCGAAATCAAAATGGCAGCCTTTTCTGCGGGCTTTCTGACCGGCGCCAGCCAAGCCACCTCGTTGATCTTAATCGCCGCGACGATGCTGCTCACATTGACAAGTGGCGGAACACGCTCCCTCACGTGGAGCAGCGTGGCTCAAACCATCGCCTCCCTCCTGGCGCTGATGATCCCGGTTACCATCGTCGCCGTGATGTGGACCAACCTGCCATTGCCGCAGCTGTCCCACGGCCCATTGATGCGCACGATGGCCTACAACGAGGCCGTCCAAGGCCTGCCGATCCTGTTTGCCCAAGGCCTTGCGTTTGATCTACCCAACAGCGGCCTGTCGGCCATCAGCAAGCGCTTCGCCACAACCTTCAGCGCCGTTGGCCCCGCTGGCTTCGTCGCCGCGACCTTGACGATCATGATGGGTGTCGCCGCCAGCCCGTGGCTTCTCCCCCGCATAGCAACAACCCCTGGCGTCTATCAGGCCCGCAAATCGCTTGGCTGGGCAACACTCCTGTTCGGCATCCTGATGCTGACCGCCGCCTCCATCGCCGTCTACTCCCGCATGCTGCTGTTTGACACCACGGTCACCGGAACCGTTCCAGATTGGCTCCGTTTGCTGGAAACGATGGGTTACGCCGACGTCGACATAAAGCCATTGGCAGGCAGCGCCGACCAAACCCGCAATCTATTGACAAATATGACCATTTCACGAGACGTCGTGCTGTTTGCGCTGCCGATGGCCGCCGGATTGTCGCAAACCTTCGTCGCCGTTGCCGTGGCTGGTGCCATTGCAGCCTGCCTATCTGGCGCTTCCGCCGCCGCGGCCGCCCTGGCTGCATCTCTGGCCGAAGATGTCGTCAACGGCACGAAAGCCGAACCCCCGCCCGATCCCCAACGCCTTGCCCTCGCCCGCATGGCCCTGATCGCCGTGATTGGCTTGGCAACAGCCCTCGCCATGCTCATCCCCGCCGACAGCCTAGCCCTCCTGCTCTGCTCGCTGGCGCTGACCGGTTCATCGTTTTTCCCGATCCTCGTGCTCTCGATCTGGTGGAAGCGGACCAACGCCTTTGGAGCCGTCGCCGGTTTGGTTTCAGGCTTCGCCGTTGCATTGCTGGCCATCCTGACAGGCTGGATGGGCTGGCTTTCGTTCGATCCAGCCCTCGCGGGAATTTTCGGCATCCCGGCTTCCTTTTCGGCCGCGATTGCCGCCAGCCTCGCCACCCCCCACCCTGGCCGCCACGAACGCGAACTCCTCCGCGACATCCGTGTCCCCGGCGGCGAAATTCTGTATGACCGCGAGATGCGGCTGCTCCGCCTCAAAAAGCGCCAACGCGCATCCGATCCGGTGTAGGCCGGAGTCAAAAGGTCTGGCCGACTTCAGGCCGGAATTTTTGAAAACAAGAGAGCTTAAATATGCACAACTCCAATGAGTCTGCTCCAATCGCTGCTCAAAAGCCGGTCGCCGCCGCCGAACCCGAACGGCTGATCGTCTATCCAGCCATCGAGCCCTACAAGACCGGCACACTTGAGGTCGGCGACGGACATACGATCTTTTATGAAGAATGCGGCAACCCCAAAGGCATACCCGTCGTCATGATCCACGGCGGCCCAGGCGGAGGCGCAAACCCGACCATGCGCCGCTTCCACGACCCCGCCCTCCATCGCATTGTCCTGTTCGACCAGCGCGGCGCCGGCCGCTCGACGCCCTACGCCAGCATTGACCACAACACGACCTGGCACCTCGTCGCCGACATGGAAAAGCTGCGCCGCCACCTGCACATCGAACGCTGGCAACTGTTCGGCGGCTCGTGGGGATCGACACTCGCCATCGCCTACGCGCAAACTCACCCCGAGCGCGTTACCGCCATGATCCTGCGGGGCATCTTCCTGTTGCGAAAAAGCGAAATCGACTGGTTCTACCAGCACGGCGCAAACGCACTGTATCCCGACGCCTTCGAGGCCTATCAAAGCATCATCCCCGCAGCCGAACGCCACGACATGGTCGCCGCCTATCATCGCCGCCTCACCGGCACAGATAAAGCCGAACAGCTCGCCGCCGCCAAAGCCTGGAGCATGTGGGAAGGCTCAACCCTCGCCCTGCGCCAGGATCCAGGCCGCATCGCAGCCTTCGGTGCCGACAATTACGCCATCGCCTTCGCCCGCATCGAATGCCACTATTTCAAGCACGGCGGCTTCCTGGACCATGACGGCCAACTGCTCGCCAATGCCCACCGGCTGGCAAACATTCCCGGCGTCATCGTTCATGGCCGCTACGATGTGGTCACCCCGCTCGCCAACGCCTGGGCGCTCCACAAAGCCTGGCCCCAGGCCGACCTGCGCATCGTCCCCGACGCCGGCCACGCCATGACCGAACGCGGCAACATGCACGAACTGGTGTCCGCCACCCGCCGCTTCGCCGCCAGCAAAGTCGTCTAGAGTGCTTCCGGAAAAGCATGCCCCCGCGGAGGCGCATACGCGCTAAAATAAGCCCTTACTTTCTTCTCCCCCTGGGGAGAAGATGCCCGAAGGGC
>JBEBJA010000238.1:0-35190 GCA_040080145.1 Hyphomicrobiaceae bacterium | reverse complement strand
AAGACTTGGAGTCTGAGAAAGACTTGGAGTCTGAGAAAGACTTGGAGTCTGAGAAAGACTTGGAGTCTGAGAAAGACTTGGAGTCTGAGAAAGACTTGGAGTCTGAGAAAGACTTGGCAGGCTTTGCTTTCCGGGCGGCGGCTCGCGGCTTTTTGGGCGCACCGGTTTCGGCGGTCTTTCGTGTGCTGCGGCCTTTGGATGAGCGCATGGGGGCTGGCTGGCTCAGATCAATGGTGCCACCGTTGTGCTGGCGCAAGACGGCGATCACACGTTCGGCTTCGCCTGCGATTTCGTCGATGACGGCGCGGAAGCCCGCTTTGCCGATGACGACGTCGTCGAGGCGCATTTCCCAAACCGCTGTCGTGCCAGGATCGACGAGCGAGGGGGCGGCACCGCGCAGAACCTCGAAGACCTGCATGCCGGCCGGCGTCGGCACCACGAATTTGCCGTCCGCCGCGAGCATGTTCTGGCGCTTCAGACCCTTGATGATTTCGCCGCGCGTTGCGGGCGTGCCGATACCTTTGGCTTCTTTGAGGCGCTCGCGCAGGGCCTCGTCTTTGACGAAGCGCCACGCGTTTTGCATGGTATCGACCAGGGTGCCTTCGCTGTAGCGCGGCGGCGGCGCTGTCTCCTTGGCTTGGACCTTCGGGCGGGTCAGCGTAGCGGATTGACCGTTTTCAAGCTGCGGCAAGGTCTGATCGGCTTCGGCGGCCTTGGAGGGTTCGGGTTCTGCCTCCGCGTTGCCGAAGGCCGCTTTCCAGCCGGGCACGAGTGGGATGCGTCCAACGGCGCGGAACTCGGCGGCGACGCCGGGGCCCTTGTCGGGGAGCGGCAGCTCAAGCGTTACGACGGTCTGGCGGTATTCGAAGTCGGGCATGACGGCTGCGAGGTAGGACCGGCAGATCAGCGCGAACAGGCGCTTTTCGTCGTCGCTCAGGCGCGAAATGCGCTGTTCCAAATCGTCCATGACGTTGACGTTGGGGACGATCGCGTGATGCGAGACGCCGTCCAGCGCCTTGTCACAAAAGTGGCCCGCTTTGCCCGTGCGGATCACAGGCGGACTGATTTCCAGGTGAGCAAAGCCGCGCAGGCGCGTCATGGCCGACACGATGGCGGGCACATCGGCTATCTGGTTTTCAGCCAAATGACGGGCTTCCGCGCGGGGGTAGGTGATGACCTTTTTACCATCGCCGTCATAGAGTTGTTGGGCGACCTCTAGGGTTTTTTCGGCCGACCAGCCCCAGCGCTGACCGCAGGTTTTTTGAATTGCTGGCAGGTCGTAGAGTTTGGGCGGGGCTTGGCGGCGATGCTCGACGGAAACGGCCAGCGGCCCGGTGAATTTGGTGGCGGCAAGGGCAATCGCATCTGCCTCGGCGCGGGTGCGGATGCGAGCCTTAGGCGGTGGGGCGTGGCGCATCGTGAAGGTACCGCCGGCGACTTTGGCGGTTGTGATGATCTCGAAATAGTCGTCGACCTTGAAGTTGATGATTTCGAGTTCGCGCAGGCAAACGATGGCAAGGGTTGGCGTCTTCACACGGCCAATGCCGATTACGCCCTTGGTGCCGCGCGCAAGCAGGGTGCGGGTGACGGTGCGGGTGAGCGAGAGGTTGAAGATCTGGTCGGCCTGCTGACGGGCGACGGCTGCCTCATAGAGCGGGCGCATCTCACGGTTGGGCTTCAGCTTGTCGAAGGCTTGCCGCAGAGACTTTGGGTCTTGGGCCGTGAACAACGCACGCTGGACGGTGCCGCGGAACTCCAGATGTTCAAGGATTTCCTGGCCGATGAGCTGGCCTTCACGGTCGCAGTCGGTGGCCAGGATGACTTCAGTGCAGCGTTCAAGGGCTGCGGCGATGGCGCTGAACTTGGCGGTTTTACTGCCGCCGGATGCTGGATGGGTCGGGTAAAGGCCGTCTGGCTTCAAAAGCACACAGGCCCAGCTTTTCCAGGACGTATTGACCTCGTGGGGCTCGGCTAAGCGAAGCAGGTGGCCTTCGGCTGGTAGAATCTGGCCATAGCGGTCGCCAAGGGCTGCGCGCAAATCGCGGGCCTGACTCGTCTTTTCGGTGATGATCAAGGTCGCCATGGGGGCATCACTGACGTAGTTTTCCGGCTGTGCCAACCTCCAGCCACGAGATATCCAACGCTATGCTAGGGCAGACGGCAACGATGGGGCTACTTGAAGTAGGTGCGGCCTTCGATGAGGTAGTAAAGCCCAAGGCGGGCGCCAGCAATCATGGACAAGATTGCAAGCGGGGCGGTGGCGGCGAGGACACTTGACGCAGACAGGCCTTGGCCGATGGTGCAGCCTTTGGCGAGGACACCACCTAACCCCATGAATATCGCGCCAAGGATGTGGCGGCGCATCTCGCGCTGGTCGTCGAATGCTTCCCAACGCAATTCGTCACGACGCCAGGCGACGGCGAATGATCCCGCGGCGACGCCGAGGACCGATCCGACGGCAAATGTCGCGTGGTGGATGGTTTCGCCCATGGTCAACAAGACGATGCGCGCTATCGGTCCGACGAATGTGAGGCTTTCCAGACGGTGGTTGCCGAACGGATCGGCGAGTACACCGGTGACAATCCATCCGCCTGCCACGGCAGCGCCAAGCAACACGCCGGCGACGATGAGTTTGGGGCGTTTGCGGAAGCGTGCGGAACCGAATGTGACGGCAAGGAGGGCGGTTACGACCAGGGCCGTCACCGGGAACTGGGCCGGCATGTGCAAGACGGAATGTGAAGCGCTTTGCAGCGCCTTCCACCCCAAGGCATCGGTGGGGATCGACAGAAGGCTCGCAATCCACAGGCGCGCTGGAGACAACAGACCGCCGGATGCTGCAGCAGCGGCAACGCCGAGAATCCCTGCGGTGACGAGAGCGCGAAGGTCGCCGGTTCCGGCCCGCATGAGCAGACCAAAGCCGCAGGTGCCGACAAGCGACATGCCAAGGCCGAAGAGCGCTGCCCCAAACAGCAAGCCCGCCAGCTCGATCCGGGCATGGTCGTATGGATTGCCGGTGAGACTAACCAGATTCAGCGCAGCCAGCGTTTGGGTGAGGAGGAGTGCGGTCGCCAGTGCCAAGCCGAACGCGCGGCCACGGCGGAAATCGCCGGCCAGAACGGCGTCTTCAATGGCGCTGAAAGTGCATAGCCGTCCGAATTGGGCGGCGGCTCCAGCGAGGAGGCCGCACAGCAGACCACCCGAAAGCAAGACCGACACTTCCGTCATAGGGCGTTCGTCATAGGGCTATGAAATCCGCGGCATGAACCGAAAAGATGCAGTCGATCACAGAAACGACCGGCGCCGCGCTCTGAGCAGTTAGAGGCTTTCCCGAAAGTCTCGCCGTGAATTCAGAGGTTCCTTGTTGCCGTCCAACGCTTCTAACCCCAAATGCGTAGCCAATGTTACGGGCAGCGGACGTTTCTTGGCGGGCCGACAAGAAATCAGCTTGATGAAATCGCGCGGCACCTTTCGAGACAAACTCTTACTTGCAGAACATGTCGTAGATGACGCCGATGAACTTACGGTGGCGGTCGTTGGCGAGGCTGTAATAGATCATCTTGCCGTCACGGCGGGTTGTCACGAGATCATCCAGCCGGAGGCGCGCGAGTTGCTGCGACACAGTGGTCTGGCGCAGCGACAACAGCTCTTCGAGTTCGGTCACGGAGCGTTCGCGCTCGGCCAGCAGGCACAGGAGAACGAGGCGGTTTTCGTGGGCGATTGCCTTGAGGAAATCGCTAGCGTCACGCGCATTGTTCATGATGCGCTTCAGCTCGGGCGACATTTCTGCGTCGCCTTGAAGTTCATGCTCAATTTCGTCTGAGAGGATTTTTGTCATTGCTTTGCGCTTTTCAATTTGTCCGGCGCGGCGGCTTGCGCTGGTAGAGCATCTGGCAAACGCTTGAACAAATCGTTGAGCAAGTGATAGAAAAATTCGCTACCAGGATACCCGGCGATCCGCCCAACTTCTTTGCCGTTCTCGATGAGAACGAATGTTGGGGTCAGTGTAACGGGCGTGGCGAGTGACAGGCCCGGCAACGGCGGATCGCTCAGCATGCGGGTGCGAAGCGGTGCTCGCTGACCTTCGGTGGTTTTTGCATAGCCACGGCCGATCTCGGCATGCCATTGGCGGCACCACATGCAGCCGGGCGTTTCATACATGACGAGTTCAGCGGCAGCGGCAGACCACGAGGATAGGGGCGCGCAGAGCCACACCAAGCATAACAGCAGATGGCCGCGAAGACCTCGCGACCATCCGTTTCGTGCCAAGCGTGGCTTGCAATCGTTCACTTATTCACCGGGCTTTCAGGTGACATGAGGTAGGCAGTGACATCTTTGATCTGCTCGATGCTCAGGAACTTGTGGTAACCGAACCGCGGCATATTAGAGCAGGCGAAAACGCCTTGGGCGTTGTAGATCTTGGCGTAGGCAGCTTTATTGGCTGCGGCATCGAAGTTCTTCAGCTTGCCATAACCTTGCAGGCTCGGGCCAAGCGTGCCGTAGCTCAGCTCAGATTTTGCCATCTGGTGGCAGGCGTAGCAGTTGCCGCCCCGGTACGTATCTGGCTTGTCGGAGAACTGTCCGCCAGTGCCTTTTTGGGCAACTTCTTGCCCCTTCTTCCAGTCGCCCATGACGTTGCCGTCTTCGGGATAAACGACTGTCGCCAGTTCGCGTGCGATGAGCTTTTCGCCATCGGCAGCCTTGGGATTGTTGCGTGTTTCAGTGCAGATGCGCTGCGTTTCATCCAGTGTGACGCGCGGCTTCCAATCTTCGGGAGCCGACTTGAACATCGCGCCAACGATGGCTTCGACTTCGGCGGCAGGCACTGTAACTGGATCGGCCGCGAGGGCCTGCCCCGCACCGAGTACCAGAATGGCAGTCATTACAAAGCGTTTCATCATGATTGCCTCCCTCAGCGCTTGATCGACGGAACGGTGATTTTACCGCCATCGGCTTGTTTGGTCAGATAGAGCGTCAGAGCGGTGATGCCTTCAGAACCGTACTCGGGGGCGGGCATACGCATCTGGCGATAGCAGTCCCACAAACGGTGTTGCATCGTGCGCAACTGGCTTTGGGAGACACGGTAGGTGGGCCAGGAGCCCATGGTGTCTTGAGCGTCTTTGCCCAGCTTGGTGAGGTTTGGCAGCGCCTGGAGGCGGATGCGGCGGCCATCGTCGCCATGGCAGGTGGCACAGCTAAAGTCTTCAATCGACGAACGGCGGTAGAACAGCGCTTCGCCGATAGCGTAAGCCTTTGCCTCCTTGGGGTGGCTGACCTGGGCCGCAAACTTCATGCCGCTCGATTTGTTGGCAATGTAGCCAACGAGGTCTTCCATGTCGGAGACTTTGCCGGGACCGCTGAACTTGCGCGACAGAATTTCTTTGATGTCAGCGCCTTGAATTTTGTCCATGCACCAGACGAGGCGCTGTTCGAGGTCCATTACGCTGTCTGAGTCTTTGAAATAGCGCGGAAGCTTGGCGAAAGCGCCTTCGAGCTTGCCCGGGCCTTCGCCAAGATCGCAGGTTTCGAGCGATACGCTTTTGGTGCCGCGTGCGGTCTTCCAGAGAACTTCGCCGCGATCGACGTTCAGAAAGGCCGGGTTGGCCATCGGATCGTTGATCATCTCGCGATACTTCTCGATCTCCTTTTCGGCGTCTGCAGTCTGTGCTGCAACAGTTACGCTCGAGACGCTGAGCGCGAGCGCAAATAACGCCCCTATGCCAATAGCTTGCCTCAACCTTGGTCCCGTGGTCACCATGTATGCTCCCTCGCCGTCGCGCTGTTTCGTTTCTTATGGCCGCGCGCCTTCATACTGAAGTTTGCGCAACATACTGCCAATCCACTTTACATTTTGAAATCATGATGTGACAATAGCAAAGAACACTGGCGGCATGGAAAATTGCATCTATGCTGCTCGAATTCAAGGAAAGATGAGGGAGATAAGACGCATGACTAAGACATTGCGAGGCCTCAGCCGGCGCTTAAATCGCCGTGAGATGGTGGTTGGTCTGGCGACAGGAGGCGCGGCAGTCTGCATCGCTCCGATGGCCGCATTCGCTACACCGGCCCAGGTTGAAGAAGAAGTAAAGAAGGCCACCGGCGGCAAGCCCTTGGCCGAAGGCAAGATCAAACTTGATCTGCCATCGATCGCGGAAAACGGTCTCGTTGTGCCGCTCGGCTTCGAGGTCGAGAGCCCGATGACCGACAAGGATTACGTGAAGACGTTGACGTTCTACGCGGAGGGTAACCCCAACCCGATCCTGGCAGCGTTCCACTTCACGCCGCTTCTGCCCAAGGCGTCGGGCCAGATCCGTATCCGCCTTGCAGGAACGCAGAACATCATCGCTGTCGCCGAGATGTCGGACGGCAAACTCTTCACAGCTAAGAAGGAAGTCAAAGTGACGATCGGCGGCTGCGGCGGTTAGTTCTCGCTCGCCACGCAATCGTACTCGTTCTTCATTTCATTCGGAGAGCCCCATGGCCGCCCCTACTCCTCGCGTTCGTATGCCCGCCACCGCAAAGGCTGGTGAAGTCGTCGAAGTCAAAACACTGATCAGCCACGAAATGGAAAGTGGCAACCGCAAAGACAAAGACGGAAAAGTCATTCCGCGGAAGATCATCAATAAGTTCACTGCCAAGTTCAACGGCAAGGAACTGATGTCCGTCGACTGGCATGCTGCAATTGCTGCCAATCCGTATCAGTCGTTCTTCGTCAAAGTGCCAGAAACTGGCACCTTCACGTTCGAATGGCTCGATGACGACGGCGCTGTTTATAAGGCCGAGCAAAAAGTCACCGTCGGCTGATTATTTATGCTGGGGCGTGATGGCACGCCCCAGCTTCTTCTATGAGCGACCAGTCTTTTTATGCGGGTCCGCGTAGGCGTGGGCCACGCAAGCAAGACGCTTGCCCAAAACAAGACGCTTGCCAAAACAAGAGGTTTGAATGTTCACGCGCCGCGAGTTCATGAAGGCAACGATTGCAGCGTCAGCGCTGGTCGGGGGAACCGGGCAGACGCTCGCTCAAACGGTTGCGGCGGGGAAGCTCTCGCAAGAGCAATTGTTGTCGTTTGAGCCGCTCGGCAACGTCACACTCGTGCACGTTACGGACATTCACGGCCAGCTGATGCCGATCCATTTCCGCGAACCGACCGTCAACCTTGGCGTCGGCGAAGCCAAGGGGCGGGTGCCCCACATCACGGGCACTGATTTTCTGAAGAAGTTTGGGCTGAAGGCCGGCACACCGGAAGCCTATGCGCTGACAGACGTCGATTATGCTGAGCTCGCCAAAAATTATGGCCGCATGGGCGGTCTCGACCGGATCGGCACCATCGTTAAAGCAATCCGCGCCGAACGCGGGACAAAAATGCTGTTCCTCGACGGCGGGGATACCTGGACCAACAGTTACACGTCGATGAAGACCAACGGGCAGGACATGGTCGATGTCATGAACCTGTTGAAGCCTGACGCGATGACCGGGCACTGGGAGTTCACGCTCGGTGAGAAGCGGGTCAAGGAACTGGCCGACAGTCTCGCATTCCCGTTCCTGGCGCAGAACATGCGCGACAGCGAATTCGAAGAGGCGGTGTTCCAGCCTTACAAGATGTTCGAGCAGGGCGGCGTCAAGATCGCCGTCATCGGGCAGGCGTTCCCGTATACACCAATCGCAAACCCCCGCTGGATGATCCCTAAATGGTCGTTCGGGATCCGCGAAGACGACATGCGCAAGCAGGTCGAGGCGGTCCGCGCGGCAGGTGCTCAGCTGGTCGTCGTGCTGTCGCACAACGGGTTTGACGTCGATCACAAGATGGCATCGCGGGTCGAAGGCATCGACGTGATCCTCACGGGGCACACGCACGATGCCTTGCCGGAAGTCGTCAAGGTGGGCAAGTGCCTGCTGGTCGCCACGGGCTCGCACGGGAAGTTTGTTTCGCGTCTCGATCTGGATGTGCAGGGTAAGGAAGTCAAAGGCTTCCGCTACCGGTTGATCCCGGTGTTCTCTGATGCGATCAAGGGGGATGCCGAGGTTGCGGCGATGATTGCGAAGCATCGCGCGCCTTATGAAGCGGAACTCAAGAAGACGTTTGGCACCACGAATTCGCTGTTGTACCGGCGCGGTAACGTGGCCGGGACGCTGGACGATTTGTTCTGCACGGCAATATTGTCTGAGCGCGAGGCCGACATTTCGATGTCGCCGGGGATCCGCTGGGGGGCGACGCTGTTGCCCGGGCAGGCGATCTCGTTCGAAGACATCACAAACGCCTGCGCGATGAGCTATCCGGCTTGTTACCGGATGAAGATGACGGGCGAGCGCCTCAAGGAAGTTCTTGAGGACGTGGCCGACAATCTGTTCAACCCCGACCCCTATCTGCAGCAGGGCGGCGACATGGTTCGCACGGGCGGGCTCGGGTTTACGATTGATCCGGCTCAGACAATCGGCAAGCGCATTTCCGCGATGACAATGCTCAAGGACGGCAAGCCGGTCGATGCGAGCAAGGAATATGTGGTCGCCGGGTGGGCCAGCATCAACGAGGGCACCGAAGGTCCGCCGATCTGGGACGTCGTTGCCAACCACATCAGCAAACAAAAGACCGTGGACTTCAAGCCGAGTGGTTCCGTCAAAGTGGTGGGCGGCTGAGGCAGAGTTTGAAGCTCTCGTTGGTTGGATCATCACAGGCGATCTGACGATGGGGGGCCAGTGACATTTTTGGTGGGTCGCGCGCATGCTTGATCCAACCCTGGACTAGCGAAATTTAATGGAGGACGTTGTGACCGACGAGACAGTGCGCGACGGCGCCAATGGCGAACAGCCATCGCGACGGGCGATTTTGACACGGGGAGCGGCCGGGCTTGCTGCGGCGGGATTAGCTGCGACGGGTGCACGGGCGGCGACGCCTGCTGCAGCCCCAGTCGCGGTAAAACCAGTTGGTGGCAATCCGGCGAACCTTCCACCGAACGTGGCCGAATGGTCGAAGACGCTCGGCGATGGCGTGACGGATTTTCCGTATGGCAAGCCGATCAAGTTTGAGAAGAACGTGGTGCGCCGGACCGTGGAGTGGCTCACCGCCGACCGGCAGAGCTCGATCAACTTCACGCCGCTGCATGCACTGGATGGTATCCTCACGCCAAACGGGCTGTGTTTTGAACGCCATCATGGTGGGGCTCCCGAAGTCGATCCCACCGATTATCGGCTGATGATTCACGGGATGGTCGACAAGCCGCTGGTGTTCACGCTCGATGACCTGATGCGCTTTCCGCGCACCAATAAGGTTCACTTCCTGGAATGCGCGGCGAACTCCGGCATGGAGTGGCGCGCGTCGCAGCTCAATGGATGCCAGTTCACGCATGGCATGATCCACAACGTCATGTATACCGGCGTGCCACTCAAATATCTGCTCGCGGAAGCCGGCGTTAAGCCGAAGGCGAAGTGGCTGCTGCTGGAAGGCGGCGATGCTGCGGGGATGAACCGGTCGCTGCCGCTTGAGAAGGCGCTGGAGGACACCCTCATTGCATTCAAAATGAATGGCGAGGCGCTGCGCAAGGAGCAGGGGTATCCCGTCCGTGCCGTCATCCCGGGCTGGGAAGGCAACATGTGGGTCAAGTGGATCCGCCGCATCGAAGTTGGTGACATGCCTTGGAATGCGCGCGAAGAAACGTCGAAGTACACCGACCTCATGGCCGATGGCCGGTCGCGCCGCTTTACGTTCTTCATGGACGCAAAGTCCATCATCACCAACCCGTCGCCGGAGAGCCCGCTGAAATTCAAGGGGCGCAACGTATTGAGCGGCATGGCGTGGTCGGGGCGAGGCACGGTCACGCGCGTGGACGTCACGCTCGACGGTGGCCGCAATTGGCAGGAAGCACGCATCGACGGGCCGGTGCTCGACAAGTCGATGACCCGTTTCTATGTCGATTTCGACTGGAACGGCAGCGAGCTGATGATCCAGTCGCGGGCGCACGACTCGACCCGGTACGTGCAGCCGACCAAAGACGAGCTGCGCAAGGTCCGCGGTGTAAACTCCATCTATCACAACAACGGCATCCAAACCTGGTTGGTGCGCTCGAACGGCGAGGCTGAAAATGTTGAAATCGGCTAAAAACTTTGTGGCGGCGCTGGCCGTCATCGGGAGCGTGCTGGTCCCGCTGGAAGCGTCCGCGCAGAAAATGGGACTTGGCACTGTTGCAACCCCCGAGCAGATCGCCGGTTGGAGCATTGGCGTGCGGCCCGATGGACTGGGCTTGCGTCCCGGCAAGGGCTCTGCCGAACAAGGCGAGGCGATCTTTCAGGAACGCTGCGCTGCCTGTCATGGTGAGTTTGGCGAAGGCAAAGACCGCTGGCCCGTGCTGTCGGGTGGCCACGGCACGCTGACCGCCGACAGGCCGGAAAAGACGATCGGGTCGTTCTGGCCGTCGGCGTCGACGCTGTTTGACTATATCAAGCGTGCCATGCCGTACGGCAACGCACAGTCGCTGACCAACGACGAGCTTTATTCAGTGGTCGCCTATATTTTAAATCTCAACGAGGTCATCAAGGACCCGAAATTCGAGCTGAATGAAAAGACCTTTGCGTCGATCAAGATGCCGAACGCCGATGGTTTTTATGACGATGACCGGGACGTGACGGAAAAGCACTTCTGGAACCGTAAGGCCTGCATGGCAAACTGCGGGCCGCAGTTGAAGGTGACCAACCGCGCGTCCGTTCTCGATGTGACGCCGGACACGAAATCAGGCCCCAGGGTCGACTGACCCCGGAAACTCAATGGATAGACCGGCAGGCGAGCGCTCAAGATTCGCCGCCGGTCCCTTCGGGAATACCCGGTGGACTAGGGAGAACATCATGGCGATTGGCTCGAACAGATTTGCAGGGATTGCCGTCGCAACGGCCGTTCTGCTTTCAAATTTTCCTGCCCTGGCGGCGGCCGACATTGCGTACGGTGAATATCTCGCCAACGAGTGTGTCACCTGCCACCAAAGATCAGGCAACTACAGCGGTATTCCCTCGATCACGGGATGGCCAGCAGAGACTTTCGTGCAGGCGCTCAACACCTATCGCTGGCGGGAACGTACCAACCCAATCATGCAGACGATTGCAGATCAGCTGACTGATGCCGATATGGCGGCGCTGGCTGCATATTTCGAGCAACTTGGCCCTCCTCAGCTCAGCAGCGACGAGCCTGCTCCAGGCAAGGCCTGTGGAGATGCGCCGACAGCCGACGGCAAGACCAAGACGTGCTGAACGAATGCCTGCCTCTCGACCACGAGGGGTGGGTTGGTTGCGTTACTGCGAACACTTACAAATAGAAAAAAACAATCTGGGGAGGACTTAAAATGATCACACGACGCCGTTTTGGCCAGTTAGCTGGTGGTTCTGTTTTGACTGCAGCCGCGGGTGGCGTTGCCGCTCCTGCGATCGCACAAGGTAAGGCAAAGGTCGTCGTCATCGGCGGTGGTGCGGGTGGCGCGACGGCTGCCAAGTATATCGCGAAGGATTCTGCCGGGGCCATCGAAGTCACGCTCGTGGAACCATCGAAGCAGTTCGTGACCTGTTTCCACTCAAACCTCTACTTGGGTGGCGTGAAGAAGTTCGAAGAAATCACTCACACCTACGACAAACTGGCGTCGGCTCACGGCATCAAGCTCAATCATCAGTTGGCGGCCAGCGTCGACCGCGACAAAAAGCAGGTCAAGCTCGCCGACGGGTCGATGCTCGCGTACGACCGGCTTGTGCTGTCGCCGGGCATTGATCTCAAGTACGACAGCGTTCCTGGCTGGGGCAAGGAGCATGAAGAGACCATGCCGCACGCCTGGAAGGCTGGCCCGCAGACCAAACTTTTGAAGGCCAAGCTCGATGCGGTGGCAGACGGTGGCGTCATTATCATGATCGCGCCGCCCAACCCGTTCCGTTGCCCCCCGGGCCCCTATGAGCGCGTGTCGATGATGGCGCATGCTCTGAAGGCTGCCGGCAAGACCAAGTGCAAGATCATTGTCCTCGACGCAAAGGATAAGTTCTCGAAGCAGGCGCTGTTCATGGAAGGCTGGGCCGCCCAGTATCCGGGCATGATCGAATGGCTTGCGCCGTCAGTCCACGATGGCATCAAATCCGTCGACCCAAAGACCAATACGGTCACAACCGGATTTGAAACCTACAAAGGTGCGGCGCTCGTCAACGTCATTCCAGCTCAGATGGCAGGTGCGTTTGCACGTGATGCCGGCCTTGTGAATGAAAGCGGCTACTGCCCGATCGACCCGACAAACATGAAGTCGGCCAAGGATGCCAACATCTACATCATCGGCGACGCCTGCATTGCTGGCGACATGCCCAAGTCGGCATTCGCGGCCAACAGCCAAGCTAAAGCGGCGGCGATGATGGTGCGTGGCGAACTTGCAGGTGCCAAGACGTTCCCTGCCCGCTATGCCAACACCTGCTGGAGCCTGATCGACACCGACAACACCGTCAAGGTCGGCGGGCGCTATGAAGCAAAGGACGGCAAAATTTCCGCCGTCGAGAACTTCATCTCGCAGACCGGTGAGACTGCTGCATTGCGCAAGCAGACGCAGGAAGAAAATATCGGCTGGTATGCCGGTATCACGGCCGATATCTTCGGCTGAGGCAAAAATCGCGGAGGTGACTGCATGCCCGATAACACCCGTTCGACTCTGGCTTTCACGCGGCCGTCGCGCCGCGAATTGCTCAAGGGTGGATTTGCTCTGGCGGCCGTCACCTCTGGAATTTGCAACCCACGAGTTGCCCGCGCAGCGAGCGACGCGCACACGTTCAAGTGCGGCGCGTGCGACGTGACGGTGCTGTCTGACGGCACGCTGAGTTTTCCGTTCTCGTTTGCGATGCCGGGACGGGACCTTAAAGAAATAGAGGCGCTGTTCACGTCCGCTGGACTTCCGGTGGACGGGATCACGTCACAGGTCAACGTGTCGATCGTCAAGACGGGCGATGCGCTGGTCTTGATTGATACAGGCGCTGGCGGAGATTTCGTGCCGTCGGTTGGAAAGCTGACCGACCGGCTCGAAGCGGCGGGGTTTGCGCCGGAAGCATTTACGCACGTGATTTTCACGCATGCCCATGCCGATCATCTCTGGGGCGCGATTGATCCGCTCGACGGCGGCACGCGGTTTACGAACGCGAAGCACTTCATGACCGGGACCGAATTCGCGTATTGGAGCAAGCCGGGACGGGAAGCCGACGTACCCGAGCAGTTCAAGATGATGGCGTTGGGAACGGGGCGGCGGCTGAAGGCCATCGCCGAGCGGATCGAGCAGCGCAAGGCTGGGGACGAGATCTTGCCAGGCATTGCGCTGGTTGACAGCGCCGGGCACACGCCGGGGCATGTTTGCGTAATGGTTGGCACAGGCAGCGAGCGCGTGATGATTGGCGGCGATGCGCTCAATCATCCTCTGGTGTCGTTTGCAAATCCGGGCTGGCAGTGGGGATCTGACATGGATCGGGATATGGCTATTGCCACGCGCAAGCGGCTGCTCGATCAATTGGCCACTGATAGAATTTCCCTTTTGGGCTATCATCTGCCGTGGCCGGGTCTGGGACGCGTTGAACGCAAGGATACCGCCTTCCGGTTTATTCAGGGCTAAGAGTCTGTCCGGAAAGTTTCTTCATGATTTCAATGGTTCCTTTTTGTCATCCGCAGCGTCGAACCCCTTGTCCGTAGCGAAGGCTACGGCCTTCGGGCTTCTTCTGGCGGGCTGACGAAAAATCAACTCATTGAAATCGCAAAGCTCTTTTCCGGACAGACTCTAAGACGACAGGACTTCGAACATGGACTTTTCGGGATGGATCGCACGTTTTGGCGATGGGGGGACAGCGGCTCTCATCGGGTTCCTGATCGGGGTGTCTTTCGGCGTCTTTTCGCAAAAGAGTAAATTCTGTCTTCGTGCGGCTGCCATCGAGTTTGGGCGCGGAACTTTCGGGCCTAGACTGGCTGTGTGGCTGTTCGTGTTTTCGGGGGCGGTTGTCGGGACACAGGCCCTCATTCAAACCGGCGTCCTCAGCGTGTCGGGCGCTCGGCTGCTCAATATGCGCGCTAGCCTTTCCGGGGCTATTATCGGCGGCTTGATGTTCGGCGCGGGAATGGTGCTGGCGCGCGGATGTGCAGGGCGGCTTTTGGTGCTGGCTGGACAAGGGAACTTGCGGTCGCTGCTGACCGGGCTGGTATTTGCGGTCACGGCGCAGGCGTCGCTGGTTGGTATTTTGTCTCCGCTGCGGGACAAGATCGCCAACATCTGGACGTTCGACGGACCTGCGCTCGACGCACTTTCGCTGCTCAACTTGCAGCCGATCATTGGCTTGATGGTTGCCTTCGTCTGGCTGGCAGCCGCGATCTATTTCGGCGCGAAAGGCCGCATTCCTCTTTGGGGATGGGTCGGCGGGCTTGGTGTTGGGCTAACCGTGGCGAGCGGATGGCTCATCACCTACTGGCTGTCACAGCAGGCGTTTGAACCGCAGCCGGTCAAGAGCATGACGTTCACCGGACCGTCTGCCCGCGCCCTCATGTTGTTTCTAAGTCCGCCAGGACACACCATCGACTTTGATACCGGCCTCGTTCCAGGTGTGCTGCTTGGTGCATTTCTAGCCGCGTTCGCAAGCCGGGAACTTAAGCTTGAAGGGTTCCAAGACGGGCAGTCCATGCGCCGGTATATGATTGGCGCGGTGCTGATGGGTTTTGGCGGCATGCTTGCCGGTGGATGCTCGGTGGCGTCGGTTTCAGGCAGTGCCGTGTTTGCCACGCTCTCGTGGGTGACCTTGTTTGCGATTTGGGCAGGAGCGATGGCGACTGACCGGCTCATAGATGGCGTGCCGTCAGCGCCGACGGCAGACGCGACGATGCCGACCCCTCCAATCCGTGCTTCCAAAGTGGGGGCATAACCCGTGGCACATGCGGGCGGTTGGATTGTGCAGTTTCCAGGGCTCCAGCGGTTGCCCGATGAACTGAAGCAGACACTTGTATCGCAAAGTACGGTTGTGGTGCTACCTGCCGGGAGCCGTATCTACGGTCCAGGTCAGGCCCCCGCGAACTATCTGTTGCTGCTCGACGGTGCCATCCGGGTTCAGCAGGTTTCGGAAAGCGGGCGCGAGATCGTGTTGTATCGCGTTGCCGCCGGCGAGAGCTGCGCGCTGACCACAGCGTGTCTCATGGGTTACGAAGATTATCTCGCCGAGGCCATCGCCGAGACGGATGTTCGCGCGGTTGCCATTCCGCGGTCGACGTTTGACGATATGATTGCGCGTTCACCGATGTTCCGACGGTTCGTCTTTACGGCGTTCAGTGCGCGGGTCACCGATCTGTTCAAGATCATAGATCAAGTTGCATTTGCACGGATGGACATCCGGCTTGCGCAGAGGCTGCTCGAATTGTCTCAGGGCGCAGCAGGGGTTTCGGTTACGCAGCAGCAGCTTGCTTCAGAACTTGGAACAGCGCGCGAAGTCATCAGCCGGATACTTGCCGAGTTTCAACGCCGCCGATGGGTGTCGTTAACGCGCGGCAGCATCGTCATTGACGACAGGCTGGCGCTTGATGGATTGGCGAGGGAGCGTTGAGCGTGATTATCGCTCAAGCGTGACAAAGTCACATACGGCGAAGGCAAGGAGCACTTATGTGCAGGAAATGCTACTTCCTTCAGTTGGGACCTCTCCATGACATATGTCTTTCTGCTACCTGGCGATCTGGCGTGCAACGCTTTCGGGCTCAAGGGCGAGAGCGATCACCGTCAGGTTTTGCGCAGCTTTTTCAATATGATCTTTTGGGGTGCCGTGGCGATCGCGACTGCGCTTAAGATCGCACTTTAGGGTCGGTCCGACTGGAATGGAATCAAAGACGTACCCTAATACCAGCCCGCAGAAGTTTTGACTCTTCGTTTGGTAGTCTGCGGGCTGGTATTCTCTTTGCTTTGCGCGTCATCGCCCCGCGATGCTTCGCATCAACGCCGCGTCGATCTGAAAGATCGCCTGCGGCGAGGCAACCCCACACGCGCATACCAAACCGCACAAGTCCGTACTTATGCGGTTTGGTATAAGTCTTTGTTTGGTCGTGCTTCTTATCGGAAAACCGTTTCCACCTTTCCGGAAGCACTCTAACGTCTGGACTTGACGGGGTAGACCTCATCCGTGGGGTCCGTCCACGTCCTTCTCAATGGAGACACCTTATGAGCTACCCAATCGACATGACGATCAAGCCTCAGGTGGCGGCCTTCTTCGAGAAGGACACCAATACGATCAGTTACGTGGTGAAAGATCCGAGTTCGTCATCGTGCGCGATCATCGACTCCGTCATGGACATCGACTATGCCGCCGGACGCATCAGCTACAAATCCGCCGACGACTTGATCGACTATATTCGCAGCAACGGCTTGACGGTCGAGTGGCTGATCGAGACGCACGCGCATGCCGACCACTTGTCTGCCGCGCCCTATCTACAGGGCAAACTCGGCGGCAAAATCGGCATCGGCGAACACATCAAGACGGTTCAGGATGTGTTTGGCAAAGTCTTCAACGAGGGGACCGAATTCCAACGCGACGGCAGTCAATTCGACCGCCTGTTCAAGGATGGCGACACCTACCAGATCGGCACGATGACGGCGTTCGTGATGTATACGCCGGGACATACGCCGGCGTGCAACACGCATGTGATGGGTGATGCAGCTTTTGTCGGCGATACACTGTTCATGCCAGACGGGGGGACTGCGCGGGCAGACTTTCCGGGCGGGGACGCTCGCGTGCTGTTTCAATCAACCCGGAAACTTTTGGAGACGCTGCCGCTTGGGACGCGGCTCTTCATGTGTCACGACTACGGTCCGAACGGCCGGGACATCAAATGGGAAACGACGGTTGCCGACGAGCGGGTTCACAACGTCCACGTCGGCGACGGCATCAGCGAAGACGCGTTCGTCAAAATGCGGGAAGCACGCGACGCAACGCTTGGGATGCCGCGGCTGATCGTTCCTTCACTGCAAGTCAATATCCGCGCTGGTCATCTGCCCGAGCCCGACCAGAGCGGCAAACGCTTCCTCAAAGTTCCATTGAATGGATTGTGATCATGTCGTACTCAAAGTATGCCTTGCTTTCCGCATTTCTGACCGTCGCGGCGATATCAACCGCCTCGGCAGAAGTTCCTGTGCCGGCCGCGCAGGAAAAGGCTGCGGCCTCCGCTAAAGCTGCCATCGGTGATCTAGCTGGCCGACTGAAAGAAGCCTTGTCGACCGCGCTCAAGGAGAAGGGCCCCGAAGGCGCACTGGACGTGTGCAAGTCTGTTGCTCCGCAAGCGGCCAAGGCGGCTGGTGAGCAGCATAAGTTGACGATCAAGCGGACGGCCTTGAAAGTCCGCAACTCAGCGAATGGTCCCGACGAATTCGAAGCGCGCATCCTTGCTGATTTTATGGCCAAGGCGAATGCGGGCACCGACGTGCAGACGCTTGCCTATTCGCAAGTTTTCGAAAGCGGCGGCGCAAAGCAGCTCCGGTTCATGAAGGCCATCCCAATGGCTGAACAGCCCTGTGCTGTCTGTCACGGCGCGCAGGTGAAGCCGGAACTGCTGGAGAAAATCCGCGCGCTTTATCCCCAAGATCAGGCCACCGGTTTTGTTCCTGGCCAAATGCGCGGTGCGTTTTCGGTCACTGTGCCAATGGAGTGAACTGCCACTTGGGCGTTAAAGAATAACTATGGACTGGGAATTATAGCTGACTGCCGAGGACAGGCGAACTGAGCCCGGCGCGACCGTTGATACCAACAAAAAGCAAAAAACTACTCAGGGATGGACGCAGATGGATTATCGCAAACTGACGGAGGAACTGACCGTTTCTCCGCAAATTTCCGTTCACGATCTCGATGCTATTAAGGCTGCCGGTTTCCGCTCCGTGATTTGTCATCGGCCGGATGGCGAAGCTCCCGATCAGCCGCTGTTCGCCGAAGTCAAAGATGCAGCCATCAAGGCCGGACTTGAGATCCGCTATCAGCCGGTCATTCCCGGCATGCTGTCTGATGGCGATGCCAAAGAGTTTGGCGCATTGATTGCGGAGTTGCCCAAGCCTGTGTTCGCCTATTGCAGGACGGGGACGCGCTCGGCTTCGCTGTGGGCGCTGGCGGGTGCGCAGTCGCGATCGCTCCCTGACATTCTCGTGGCGACGAAGGCTGCCGGGTACGACATGTCGGGCATCGTGCGGCGCATCGCCAACGGTGGAAAGACGCCGGTCGACCAAGCCGACATGACACACGACATCGTCATCATCGGAGGCGGGGCGGCTGGAATTTCGGTCGCTGCGAGTTTGCTGGCACGCAAGCCTGATTTCGATATTGCCATCATTGATCCGGCCGATACCCACTACTATCAACCCGGCTGGACGCTTGTTGGCGGCGGGGTGTTTGATGCTTCCGTCACCGTCAACACGATGGCGTCGGTCATCCCCAAAGGCGTCAAGTGGATCAAGGCAGCGGTGACCGCGTTTGAACCCACCAAAGATGCCGTGATCTTGGAAGGCTGCCGGGTCGTGAAGTACAAGCGGCTGATCGTCTGCCCCGGCATCAAGCTCGACTGGCACAAAGTGGAAGGCCTGAGCGAAACGCTTGGACGCAATGGCGTAACGTCGAACTATCGCTACGATCTGGCACCCTACACATGGGAGCTGGTGCGCAATCTGAAGGCTGGGCGCGCCGTGTTCACCCAGCCGCCGATGCCGATCAAGTGCGCAGGTGCGCCACAGAAGGCGATGTATCTCTCGGCGGACCACTGGTACCGGCAAGGCAATCTCAAGGATGTCGATGTCGGATTCTACAATGCGGGCGGCGTGCTGTTCGGCGTGGCCGACTATGTGCCGGCGTTAATGAACTATGTGAAGCGTTACGACGCCAAACTGAACTTCCACCATAATCTGGTTGCCATCGACGGCCCAGCCAAGAAGGCATGGTTCACGAAGGCCGTTCCCGATCAGCCCAAAGAGACAGTCGAGGTTCCTTTCGACATGATCCACGTCACACCGCCCCAGTGTGCACCCGACTTTATCCGGGTCAGTCTGCTGGCCGATGCGGCTGGGTGGGTCGATGTCGATCAGGGGACCATGCGCCACAAGACCTTTGCCAACATTTATTCGCTTGGCGACGTGTCGTCGACGCCGAATGCGAAAACGGCGGCCGCCGCACGCAAGCAGGCCCCAGTCGTTGCGCATAATGTTGCGGCGGACATGGGCATTGGCCGCGGCAATGCGATCTATGACGGTTATGGGTCGTGTCCGCTGACGGTTGAACGCGGCAAGATCGTGCTCGCGGAATTTGGCTATGGCGGCAAGCTGCTGCCGAGCTTTCCGCGCGTTCTCATCAATGGCCGGAAGCCGTCGCGGCTGGCATGGGTTTTGAAAGAACGCATCCTTCCGCCGATTTATTGGAAGGCAATGCTCAGGGGCCGCGAGTGGATGGCCAAGCCGACCATCGGTCATTCGTAAGTCAAAGGGCACAGACGTGAATCTAAGTCGCGCGGAATTGATCGCTTCATGGCAGGCTCGTCTTTCGTCGCTACAGGCGGGCTTTTTATCATGGCAGGCACACCAGCCTGCCTTCCAGGACCGTGTCGCGTCGACTCAGGCGCGGATGGCGGCTTTGCCTGCGTGGCAACGCCGTGCTGTTCCAATCCTGGAATGGGGCTCGACTTACTCGCGGGGTATGCTGCACAGCGATTTGCTGGCCGCGCTGATTGTCACGATCATGCTGATCCCGCAGAGTCTCGCCTATGCGCTGCTTGCGGGATTGCCACCGCAGGTCGGCCTGTACGCGAGCATTCTGCCATTGATCGCATATGCGCTCTTTGGGACAAGCCGCGCGCTCGCCGTGGGGCCGGTCGCCGTTATCTCGTTGATGACCGCATCGGCTGTCGGGCATATCGCGACCGTTGGCACCATCGACTACATGACAGCGGCGATCCTGCTCGCGTTCATGTCGGGATTGATGCTCGTGGTGATGGGCGCGTTGCGACTCGGGATGCTCGCAAACTTCTTGAGCCACGCCGTGATCTCGGGGTTCATAACCGCGTCTGGCCTGCTGATCGCGGCAGGGCAGATCAAACACCTGCTCGGCGTCAAGGCTGAGGGCCACAACCTCGTCCATCTGCTCGGCGATCTTTGGCAGAATCTGCGTGCCACCAATTTCTTCACGCTCGCCCTCGGATTGGGCGCGACGGCATTCCTCTTCTGGTCTCGCCGCCACTTGAAGGGTTGGCTGCTCGCGCGGGGTTGGGACAAACAAGGCGCTGAAATTCTCACGCGCGCGGCACCCGTTGGGGCAGTCGTGATGACGACGCTTTTGACCTACGTGCTCGGGCTTTACAGTCATGGGGTCAAAATTGTCGGGTCCATACCTCAGGGCTTGCCACCGTTGACGATGCCGTCACTCGATCCGGCGCTGTGGAAGGAACTGGCGGCGGCGGCGCTGTTGATCAGCGTCGTTGGATTTGTGGAATCCGTTTCCGTTGCGCAGACGCTGGCGGCGAAGCGGCGGCAGCGCATCGTGCCTGATCAGGAGTTGATCGGCCTGGGGGCTGCCAATATTGCCGCCTCGTTCACCGGCGGGTATCCTGTGACCGGGGGCTTTGCGCGTTCGGTCGTGAACTTCGATGCTGGTGCCGTGACGCCGGCTGCGGGCGTTTTTACCGCCGCTGGCATTCTCGTCGCCGCTTTGTTGCTAACGCCATTCCTCTATTACCTGCCGCAGGCGACACTCGCTGCAACGATCATCGTTGCCGTGCTCTCGCTGGTCGATCTCGCAGCCTTGAAGCGGACCTGGGATTACTCGCGCGCCGACTTTGCAGCGATGGCTGCGACGATCGTGCTGACGCTCGGCATGGGTGTCGAAACCGGCATCGTGGGCGGCGTCATGGTGTCGATTGGTATGCACCTGTGGCGCACCAGCCGGCCCCATTGGGCGATTGTCGGGCTCGTTCCCGGCACAGCACATTTCCGAAACATCGACCGGCACCAGGTTACGACCTGCGAGACCGTGCTGGCCGTGCGGATTGACGAAAGTCTGTATTTCGCCAATGCGCGATTTCTTGAGGAACTGGTCAGCGAACTTGTCGCTGACCGCCCGAAGGTCAAGCACGTCATCATGATGTGCCCTGCGGTCAACCACATCGACGCCAGCGCACTCGAGAGCCTCGAAGCCATCAATCGCAATCTGAAGGATGGCGGGGTTACGCTTCACCTATCAGAGGTAAAAGGCCCCGTCATGGACCGGCTGAAGCGTTCCCATTTCCTTGATGAGTTGACCGGCAAGGTGTTCCTGTCGCAGTTCGACGCCTATCAAGCGCTCAGCGCTGCCGTGCCGGCTTGATCGGGCTTGACCAGCCCGCTCAGATCTTTGGCGGTCGACTGAAACACGAGGTTCAGCTCGGCAATTGTGGGTGCGGGAATTACGCCTTCGCCCGTCAACATTTTCAGCATGCTTTCGCATGAATTGACGAGCCGGACACAGCCTAGATTGCGCGAGCAGCTTCGGATTTCTTCGACAGCTGTGCGGAACTGAGCAATATCTGAATGTGCATTGGCTCGCTCAAGGGCCTCCAACTGCTGACGCACGTCACTGCGGAACTGGATCACTGCCCGCTCGAAATTGCCCGCGCCGAGATCGGCAGAAAGCACAGAAATGCGCTGCTCATCGACGTTGGCCGCCGCCTGCGATCCGCGGCTGTCTGCCGATTTCTTCGCGTTGGACGGCTGGCGCTTTTCGCGGAAGTAGAGCGGCTCGAGAAGAAAGCGATCACCGTCTTTTCTGGGTTCGCACCAACGGTTGATCATATCAATCAGCACCCGCTTATAGAGCGGCTTACTCATATAGTCGTCGATATCGGCTGCGAGGCATTTGTCGCGATCACCGCGCACAGCATTGGCTGTGAGGGCGATGATCGGGGTTCTGGTCAAACCAAGGTCACGTTCCAGCGCGCGGATCTGATTGGTGGCCTGAAAGCCGTCGAGATTGGGCATCCAGAGATCCATCAAAATGATGTCCGGCCGCTCGGTTTTAAACTTCTCGACCGCTTCCAAACCGTCGATCGCCAAGATAATTTCGACGGCTTCGGACTTGAGCATACTGCTCAGCACCTGCCGGTTGGTTTTGTTGTCCTCCGCGGCGAGGATGCGGACAGGACGCCCCATTTTGCCTTTAACAATCTGGCTCTTGGGCACCTCGGCCAGGGGCTCTGGGACTGCTTGGGCCAGGGGGGCGGCAATCGGCAGGTTGATCGTAAACGTGAACGTCGAGCCCACGCCGAGCGTCGAGTCCACCGTCAATTGGCCGCCCATCAGTGTGGCGAGCCGCCGTGAAATCGGCAACCCCAATCCAGTCCCTGCAAATTTGCGATTAGCGGGGGCGTTGAGTTGGGTGAACTCATCAAAAATGACGGCGATCTGGCTTTGCGAAATTCCGGGCCCAGCGTCCTTTACAGCAATTGACATTTCGCCGGTTGCGCATTGCGTGACGTTTATTTCGACGCGCGGACCCGTGGTGAATTTAACGGCGTTACCAAGCATGTTGGTGACGACCTGCCTGATTCGGCCCATATCGGCGTTAAACTGCTCTGGAAGGCCTGCGGGGTAATTCAGCTCCAATTCGAGATTGCGATCATTGGCTCGCGCGGACATCAAAGTCACAAGCTCGTCCAGGGTGTGGCGCAGATTGCAAACGGCCGGTCGCAATTCGAGCTTGCCTGCCTCGATTCTGGAATAGTCGAGAATGTCGTTGATGATGGTCATCAATGCCTCGCCCGAGGCGGCAATCGTTTCGATGCTCTTTCGTTGCTCGACTGAAATAGTCGATTCGAGAAGAACTTGCGACATACCAATGATGCCGTGCATCGGAGTGCGGATTTCGTGGCTCATGCTGGCCAAAAATTCGCTTTTTGCCCGGTTGGCAGCATTGGCCGATTGTTTTGCGGCTTCCAATTGCAATTGGCGCTGACGCCGTTCCGTAATGTCCTCGAACGTAGCAACGAGGCCGTTGTCAGGGAGGGCTGCCATTACGATCTTTAAGATTCTTCCCGCGGGAGTCTGATATGTCCGGGCATTGGTTGAACCCGTTCCAGGACCAGCCACCAAAAGGGGCTGCGACTCATTGATGATTTGCTTCAGACTTCCGGCGAGATCGCTTGGTTGGGCCGACACGGGTTGGGCAGAATTGGAGGGTTCCAGCATTTGCAGGAACTTGCTGTTGGCCACTACGATCCAGCCACGCTGGTCGGTCATCGCGATGCCCTGGCTGATGTTTTCAAGGGTCAACTTGAGGTGCTGCGATTGCTCGCGGATCTGCCGCTTGGTTCTTTGCAGCCGGACTTCACTCAACGTCAGCAATTGATGTGCATGTGCCATACGAAGGCTGGCAAGCGCGATCAGCAGCGAAACGAAGACAGCCGCAATGATGAAAAATGCCGACAAGCCTTGTCTGATCTCGAAGATCACGCCTGTCCAGATCAAGATGATCATGGACAAGCCAAAATAGATGACCGGCTCCCTCAACCTGCGCAATTTATGGACGCGAAGCATGTGCTGTTTGACTCGGTTACGGGTTACATACGCGCAAAATTCGACGGTTTATGCCGTGGCAGTTTGTGTAATGGCGACCATGGAGGCCCGGCACAATTTCGTCATCGCGGCAACAAGGCGCTCAATTTCGTCCAAGCTATTGGTTTCCCATATACGGCCAGCGACATTCGCCACTTGAAAGGCACCGAATTGGGACAATAGACCGGCAAGGCGATGGGCCGATTGCCTTACGGCTTCGGTTTCCCGCTCGGCGGCTCTTGCCTCGATAACGGAGATCTGCGCATCAACTTCCTGCGTCAATGAGCCGATCAACATGCAGTATTCTTCGACGCCAACCGCTTCGATCAATTGAGCGACGAAGTCGCGATCAATCAATGCGGTGTCTGGTTGCGTAAGCGCTGTTCTATGCATGGCTCCCCCCTTGCTGAACGACGTCGTGGATTTATTGACCTTTACCGGTCGCCATGACGGCGACCGTCTTGAAGATGATGCCGAAGTCGGTGGTCAGCCAATTTTTCCAGGTTGCGAGGCGGGCTGCATAGGCGTGGTCGTAGAGGACCTTGTTGCGCACGTCTTCGATGCAGCTGTCGTAGGCTTGATTGACCTGAGCGAGGCCGGTGATGCCCGGTTTCAGGCCATAGGTGCGCTCGGCGTAGAAGGGTATTGCGTCCTCAAGTTTGTTGAAGAAGCCAGGACGCTCGGGGCGTGGACCGATTACGCTCATTTCGCCCATCAACACGTTGATGCATTGCGGCAGTTCGTCCAGGCGGGTCTTGCGCATGAAGCGGCCAGCGCGCGTAATCCGCGGATCGTCTTTCGTGGCCCAGACGGCACCTGACTTGGCTTCCGCATCGCTGCGCATGGTGCGGAACTTGATGAGATAGAACAGATGGGTCGTTGTCGGCGTGACCTTGCCAACGCGAAGCTGGCGATAAAACAGCGGTCCTTTGCTTTCGAGCTTGATCGCGATCGCAATGGGGATGAAGAGGACCAGCATCACGACAAGCGCGCCGAGACCGCAGACGATATCGAGAATGCGCTTGCTGATGAGAACCAGTGGCGGCACATAACTCGCCGGATCAAATTGGCTGTCGCTCGACGTCGCGTTAACGGTAGCTGTCGCCTTGCGCCAAGGACTGCGTTCATAGCCGGCCAGGTAGCGTGCCGCCCCGACGAACGAGGCGGAGTAGCCTTCCACCAGATAGTTGAGCCACAGGGCTGGCCGCGTCAGAGCCGGCCACTGGATGGATACCTGAGGGCGGGCTGCAATGAGGATCATGGCCTGCGCAATCAGCAGCGCCGTCATCACGGTGTTCCCGGTCAATGCGGCCGCGATCATCGTCAACTCGGCCGTGACTGCGAGGAACGGCATGGCGGCGCGGAGTGCCTTGCCGGATAGGAACACAAATGCCAGCCCGGGACGCGCCGGATTTGCAAGAGATGCGAGACGGATTGCCTGTTGCAGGTTGCCCGCGCCGATGCGGACGCGGCGTTGCCATTCCTGACCGGGCTGGGTGGTTTCCGCTTCCGTTGTGGCGATCGACGTGTCGTAGACCGCGCGGAAGCCGCGCGCGACAATCCGCATTGGAATGATGACGTCGTCGTTGATCGTGTCAGCGGGAAGGTCTTGCCATTCGTTCCGGCGGAACAAGTAAAATGCACCGTGGGCACCGATGGGCGCGCCGAGGACCGCTTCGTCAGCCTTGATGCGCGTTTGATACGCCCAATAGGCGCGTTCGCCTTCGCTGCTGTTCTCACCAATTCTGTAGGCCGGGCAGACAACGCCGATGCTTGGGTCGGCGAAATGCTGGACAGCGCGGCGGATCGCATCCGGCTCCAGCATTGCCGAGGCATCACTCAGCGCAACAATATCGCATTCCATCGACGGAATGGTCTGGTTCAGCACGGCGATCTTGCCGGCGTTCTCGGTCAGCTCTTCGATGCGAATCCGAATGCCGGTTGATTGCTGGCGAATAGCGGCGCGGGCCAGTTCCGCGGTGGCGTCGGCGCATCCATCGCACACGATCACGATTTCCAGCTTGTCGCTGGGGTAGTCGAGGGCGGCGCAGTTTTCGATCCGGCGGGCGATCACTTTTGCTTCGTTGTGCGCGGGAATGATGAGCCCAACGCGCGGCAACCCGGCGTCGGCAAAACTCGCTTGGGGGGCAGAGCCGGTATTGGTACGCGCGCGTCCAGCGAGTGCGCGCAACGCCAGCGGATAGGCGGCGTGATGATAGGCTGCGGCAGCGCCGGCCACTGCAACGATTGCTTCAGGCAACATGGCTCAACTCCGAAACTTTGCGATACGAGGAAAGGGTTTGGGTCCACGAAAAGCGGTCCGCGACGAATTCGCGGGGTGGAATCATGGGAGGAATAGCGAGGACGTCGCGCAAGGCTTTCGCCAATGCGCCGGGGTTACCTGGGGGGACGATGCGCCCCGTCAGCGGGCAAACGGCTTCGGCCAGCGCTCCGACATCGGTCGCAACGACAGGAAGGCCGACAGCCTGGGCTTCGATTATGCTGCGCGGGAAGCCTTCGTTGTGGCTTGGCAGGCAAAAGACATCGAAAGCGGGAAGGACTTTTTCCACCGCATCGACGTGGCCGAGAAAATGGATGCGACCGCTGAGCCCGAGTGATACAGCCAGCGCCTGCAACGCTTCCCGCTCTTCGCCAGAACCCGCGATTGCGACATGGCAATCAACGGGTAGCGCTGCTGCTGCGCGGATCAGGACTTCGTGGCCCTTGACGGCCACGAGGCGGCCAGCCGTTCCAACGATCCGCCAGGCCGGATCGAGGTTGAAGGCTGCGCGGGCAATGGCCTTGTCACCAGGCCTGAAGCGTTCCAAATCGATCCCGTTGTGGATTACGGATACGGCGGGCGATGGCAGCATGGAGCGCAGCACTCGGGCGGCATGGGCCGACACGGCGACGTGGTGGGGCCGGACGATTGCCTCGATGACAGACGCAATCATGCGGCGGCGCGGTTGCGCGTAGTGCCAGACATCGTGCTCGACATGGATGATGCGCTCAACGCCTGCGAGGCGCGCTGCCAGGCCGCCGTAAATGAGCGGGCCGACGTGATGGAGAAATACCGACTTGGCATTCAGTTGACGCAGGCGGCGCGCAAGCTGGACTATGAGGTATGGCTTTAAACCCGCACCAGCCCCGAACCCTTCGATCCGGTGAGCAATAGGAGCAAGCGCTGGCCAATGGGCGGTCAGTTGTTCACGCGAGCCCTCGAAACTGAAGACACGCACATTCGCATCTGGCTCGCGTGCCAGATCAAGCACAAGCGTCTCGATCCCGCCGGGAGCCATGGCCTGCACTATATGTACGGTTGTAGCGTTCAGGTTCTTCTGCATGACTAACTCGAATATAAAACTGGTTCAAACCTGGACGCGATTATCTCTTCTGAGGCCACAAGTTACACTCGCAAGCTTAAATTAAGCGTAAGCTGAGCTATCAATGTCATTCAATTTTATGATAAAAATTGAAACATTAGTCGCAACACGAGTGTTCCGGTTCTGTCATTTGCTTGCCGGTGCGGCATGGTTCTGAGCAAACGCCGGGTGCGCTACACGAGGTTCGCTGCCGGAAGGCGAGGCAGCCTTGTGATGACCGGCACACTTGTGAGCGCATATATATCCGCTCCCGTCCGAATGGTTTGGTCGAGCATTTCTGAAACGACAGCCAGGGCAACGCCCAAGACCAGGCCTGCAATAATTCCGGCAATCATGAAGATGATCGGCGGAGGCGTATTGGGAATAGTAGGATCTTGCGGCGCGTCGATTATCTTCACACGCTCAGGATTAGAAAAAACGCCAAGCGCATGACTCGTCGAAGCGCTATCGTAGCGTTTCATGAAGAGATCATAGAGTTCGCGCGCGGCCATGACTTCCTTTTCGAGACGCGCCTGCTCGCGCTCGATTGGCGCATACTCGGTCATCGTCTTTTGAATTTGAATGATGCCGGACTTGAACTGTTCAACTTCATTCTTCAGTGCTGCGCGTTTGCCTTGGGCCTCCTGGAGCCTGAGAAGCTGCGAGACCAGGAGTGGCGGCGGCGAACTTTTATCATTCGCGTCGCGTTGCCCGGCAGCGAGATTCCAAAGCCGCTCGATTTCAAATTGATCGATATTCTTGACGCCTTCCATATAGACGCGACGCTCTTCCTGGAGCCGTTGCAGGCGGCGTTCGGCGGCTTGCACTTCCGAATGGCCATCGGTGTAGTGCGACCGCAAAGAGGTGAGTTCAGAGGAGGCCTGGATCATCGATTCTTCCAAGCGTCCAACGATAGGATTCGTGCTGGAAAGCTGCCGCCGCATGTCTTTCAACGCTGCGTCCGCAGCACTCAACTCCATGGATTTTTCATCGAACTTCTGGCGCATTGCCCCCAGCGACTGCACCGTCGTTGCATAGACAGCCGGGAGTTTATCGGCGTTTTCTGCCTTGAATTCGGCAAATGCGGCTTCCGCCGTTTCAAGAGCCTTGCGGCGACGCTCTTTTTGGGCTCTCAGAAAGTCTTCCGTCAATCCCAACGTACTTCTTTCTGGAGACAGGAGGCGATCAAGAAAGTGAACAGAAATGGCAGACAGCATCTTGCCCAACCCCTCGCGCCGTCCACTCTTCAGTTTCAATTCGATCAAATCTCCGCCGACGAGCGTTACCGATATCTCCGAGGCAAGTTGGCGCATCATCAGCGCCGCCTTCTTCTGATCGGCAGCAATCTCTGGACCATGAATATCTTTTAATACATTCAAGAGGACGTGTTCGCTTTTGAGAAGCGCTTGAAGGGCTGAGAAGCGATCTTTCACTTCCAAGTTCACGACGTAATCCTTCAGGAAGGGATTGTCTTTCCCCGTCTCCTGAAGAAGGAGGATCATTTTTGATTCATAGGTCTTGGGCGCATAACGCGAACCGGCGATGCTGATCGGGATCATCAGAATAAACGGCACGCAGATCATGTACCGCCGCCGCCATGCTGCATTCAACAGTAGCCGGATGATGTCTAACAGGGAGCGGGTCACTGATACTCAATTCAATCGCTTGACGGGCCTATAAAACTCAATCCGCACGGTTTCTTCCGGCAAATTTGGATCGAATTCTACGGACTCTACCATGCGAATAGGAAGGATTCCGTTTACGATACGCGCTCTTTTATCGGCGATTATTGCCTGATCGAATTGATTTCCTGTGCCTCCGCGCGCAGCACTGATACGCAAACGCACTTCGCCAGACAACAAGCGAACGGCGACGGCTTCCTTGATGCTGGCTTTTTCGCGGTCAGACAGCGTCACGGAGCCCGGCAGGAAGTCGATGTAGAGTTCTTCCGCCGCTGCGTTGCCGCCGGTAGTTTTAGCCGCGGACGAAACAACGGGTGCCTTTGCGCCATTTAGCGGCGGCACGGCGGACGCGCTGGAAACTGAACCGGTCTCCAGCGGCAAGCTGTGTAAAGATTTGGCTGCCGCCGCCTCGGCCTGGGCGCGCAACTTGCCTTCTGCCACAACGGCTGGAGGCAAAAGCTGGGAGGACTCCTGTTTGCTCATGCCGCAGGCGGTCAGCATCAGGACGGCGCTCAAGGACACCAGTCCCACCGCCCGTCGCCTGAAATGACTGCCCTTGCGCGCCGTAGCGACCCTCACCACTCAAAAGATCCCTCAATGTGCACCCTGGTATCGTTGATAAAGTGATTCGGGTGGGCATTGCAGACGGGATGGCCGAGGCGGTACGGTTTGTTTGGTCGAGACGGACGGTGTTGCCTTACAAGGCCGCTAGCGCAGTGGCGACGTCGGCCGCGCGCGCCTCCCAGGTTTCGGTTTTGACCCGTGCCCGGCGCTGCAGGGTTTTATCGGGAGCCGATAGACTTGCGGCAATCGCGCCGGCAAATGCTGCACGGCCGTGGGCAACTGAAATCAGATCGCGATAGGGATTGAGTGCGGGGAAATCCGTGGTGACGATTTCCGGACCGGCTGCCATGTACTCGCGCAGCTTGAGTGGATTGCAGGCCTGGATTTGCGGACAATCGCGGAACGGAAGCATCGAGACCTGCCAATGCTGCGCATAGCCAGGCAATTCGTGATGTTGGCGCGGGCCCAGGAAGGTCACGTTGGGGAGCATTGTCAGCGGCGTCACATCGGTTTCGATGGAACCCACGAAGACAAACTGCCAACCGGGGAGTTTCGTTGCGCAATCGACGAGCAGGTCGATGTCGACCCAGGCAGCAAGACTGCCGTAGAAGCCCGCGACCGGGCGATCGGCGGGTAAATCGGCGGCACGGGGGGCCGGTTCGGCGAACAATGCTATGTCAGCCCCATGGGGGACCAACAGGGTTTTTTCTTTGGGAAAGCGCCGCGCGAGGACGTCGCTTGCGGCTAGGACCAAGTCGGCTTTCTTGACCAGCTCTGCTTCCATTTCGAGAACGGGGGCGTGATCGACGCCGGCAAGCGATCCGAAATCATCGCCGCAATAGTAGACGACCGCGCGCTCGCCCAAGTGGCCGACGGCTGGCAGGGCCGTTGGGAGCGAGGTCCACAGGATGGGCCGTGTTATGCCGCGCTCGGTCAGACGTTGCTTGATCTGGCGGGTCAGAAGAATTCTGTTGGCGGCATAGGCAATCGAATTGCCGGGCCAGGAAACGGCAAGCGGCGACATGAGGCTTAGACCGTCCGGCAACTGCGTGGCCGTGCGCGCTAGCTGTGCCGTTCGCGGGGTGCGGCTGCCCAGGATCTTGTTGGCGGCGCGCTTCAAGTCGCGCAACGAAAGCTGCGGGCGGCGCATGCCAATCGAGTTGACCCAGAGGACCGGATTGGCCGCTGCCAAACGGCGAACCAAGTGCTGTGTCGAACTGGGGTGACGGCCCCAATCCTCGCCGAATACGACCATGCCTGAGGTCATGATGAAGCTTCCCCGTTTGCGAGTACGCGGACAACACGCGCAGGGACACCGGCGGCCAGTACACCCGAGGGGAGATCGCGGGTCACGACACTGCCCGCCGCAACGACCGTGCCCTGGCCTATGCGGACACCGGCCGACACGGTGACGCCGGTCGCGAGCCAGACGTCGTCTTCCAAAACAATGTCACCAATTTGATCGGCAGTGTCGGGCGCACCGGCAGCGCGCGCCGCAGCGTCCAGGGGGTGACCAGGATAGCCTGCCAAGAATGCGCGTCCGGCAATGCGTACGTTGTTGCCGATCGCAATCCGGCTGCCGACCGCAATGGTTGTTTGCCAGCCGATGTCGACATTGTTGCCGACGACGAGACGCGGCGTTGGGGTACTGGCACCGCGGCCGGAGATTGTCGTGTGACCGGAGATGCGAACGCGATCACCAAAGCTCATGTTGACCGCGCCCAATACCAGCGGCATTCCGCTATAGCAGTAAAGGCGCGGCGCTGGCTTTTCGAGGCGCGACTGGAACAGTGGCGTATACCAGAAGATGCGGGTGAAATTCGCCCAGCCGCCTGATACGGCGCGATGCATTGCGTAGAGGGTGCCATGGACGCTGGGGATGACCGGCATCGAGGCGTGGCGGACGGTCATCGCCACCCGAAACAGGGTATCGGCCAGGACACCGTCGCGCGACTTGACCCATTGTTGAATTGAAGCTGCAGTTGTCACGCTCAACGTCTCCCGGCACAAAGCCAAACACAGTTACAAACTATGATATCCAATTGTTAAATAACACTTTTTCTCTCCTCCACTGCCGCATCCTGAACGGGGCAATTGAGGGCTGTGTAGCGCGCAGTCGCCGTTGTCAGCGCAAGCAGAATGTAGACCGGCCAGGTGAAGCCCTGGGTCAGGAACGTACCGCCTGCAATGAAGCCGGGGATGCCGGCGACGAGCGCCAGCGCCATGGCTTGCACGGGCGGTGGCGCACGAGCCTCCGCGAGCCTGAACATCGACACGGTGGCGGAGCGCATGATCGTATAGATCATGTAGACAAAGACGATAATGCCCGGGAATCCCGTTTCAGCCAGGACGTTAAACCAGGTCGAATGGACGGCGTGATTTTGTCCGTCCCAATGGCTGCTATAGAAATAGTAGTTTGGAACGAAATTATCGAGTCCGACGCCATTTAATGGCCGGGCAACGGCCATATTCCAGGCGGCACCCCAGGCATAAATGCGCCCCATGGCGCTTTCGTCGACACCGGACTCGGCTGCACCACCCGATGATCGCTTATTGATACCCATGGCGGCAAACAGTACCAGTGCTGCACAGACTCCGACCGAGATCAGGACGACTTTCGATTTGACGACCCGCAGGCCCACCACGCCCATGATCGACAAGATTCCAAGGATGCCGCCACGGCTCTGCGTGCAGACGATCGCCCAAACCATCAGGACGACGCCGACGGCTCCGAGAATCTTGTTGATCCATCCAGACGCTGGCGTGACCACAAGAGACACCGCAAACCCTAATGGAAACATCAAGATGAGCGAAAGATCGTTGGGGTCGCCGAGGACTGAGCCGGCTTCCCGGCCGATGGTCACGCGGGTTCCTTCGACCAGACCGATCCCGGCGAGCTTGTTGGAGATGGCAACGATAGAGATGAGCGAACTGCCGACGACGAGGGCGCGGGCGGCCATGCCGAAATCGCGCGGGGTGCGGACGAGCCAGGCAATGGCCACCACCATGGTGGCGATTTTCCAATAGGTCGCCGTCCAATAGGCCAGCGCGGCTGGCTTTGAAACCGCGAAGGGAACTCCAATGGTCACGAGAGCAAAAAAGACGGCGAATACTTTCAGCTCCTTGGACCAGAACGGCTTGATTTCGCGCGACAGAAAGATGTGCCAGGCGATGACGATCAAGGTGGGTATGGCGACGAGGCTTGGTATTTTCAGCGGCCCCAATACGGGGAAGGCCTCGTGAATGCGGAAGAACGAAAAGACGATGAATATGAGGCACAGAATAAACGGGCTGCGGAATGCAACGATGACCGCGAGCGGAAGCACCGCCAGGACGATGGGTGCCAGCGCGGCAAACGGCATGGGCAACAGCAGCATCGGCATGCCGACAAGGAGGGTCGCGGCTGTTGCCGCCGCTATCTGGCCAAGCTGGCTTTGGGGGCGGAGTGCCTCAAGAGACGCCTGCATTGAGGTATCTCCGTAACGGATGCGGGAGTAAACTGCCGGGAATGCGCAACAGGCCCACGGCCACGAGCGTCACTGAAATGGCTGAGACGGAGAGTGCCGTCCAGACAATCCGCATCCACGGTTCGGACGGAGCCGGCGCAAGCCAGATGGCGACCGCGGCAAGAGCAAACACAAATGTGGACGAAACGACCGGATAGGGAATTGGGGCGAGCGCGTAGCCGGTCCAAAGGGCAACGCAAAGCCGGACGAACTGGCCCAGTGCGGTTGCAGCGATCACACCGGCAATGCCGAAGGCGGGTGTCAGCAGCGCGTAACCTGCAATGCCGGTGATGGCCCCGGCGACGTTCGCCTGCAGGACGCTGTACCCATTGTTGCGGGCAAATGCGCCCGTATTGCAGAGCGTGTTGAGTTCGTGGAGGAAGCAAAGGCCGATCACGAACGGTAGATAGGCACACGCGCCAATGTAGGCTGCGGGCAAGGCCAAATGGATGAAGACGGGGCCGGTTAGCGCCACGCCCAAGGCGCTGATGATGAGCACACTGTAGCCCAAGCCGAATGCCCACGTGCTTTCCTCGATCCCGCCTGGGCGGCTTAGGACTGCGATCCGGCGCGGGTTCCACCACAAAGCAAAGGGTTGCAGCAGCATTGGCGCTGCCAATGCCAGCTTCGTTGCAAGGCCGAGGTAGCCGATGTCGGCGTCGGCGACGTTACCCGACAGGAACCAGCGATTGCAGCTTCCCAGCGCGAACATGGCCAATGATGCAAAGACGAGGGGCACGCCATAATTGCCGATCTGTTTCAGCGCGCGCCAGGAGAAGGCCAAGCCGACCGAATAAACCATCTGGCCCGCAACGAAGAGCGTGAAGGCGAGGACGGCGGTTCCATTGGCGATGAGAATGCCATCCGATCCCCAGCCCGCGCGCAAGGCGAGCCACATGGCGAGGACTTGAAGCACCGAACGAGCGCCCATGTAAATCGCATAGGGACCCGCGCGGCCCTGGATGCGCATCCAGACCATCGGCATGTCAACGAGGGCGCTGAGCGTTGCACCCACGAGTGCCCATCGCAGCGCAGGGATACTTACATTGATGTTGATGGCATGGGCGATCATGGGGACCGCGAGTTGCACGGCCACACCGAAAACGAGGGCGATCAGCACCGCGCCGGTCATCAACTCGGCCGCACAGCGGTTCTGCTCTTTGCCGTGCGCAGCGGTGGCGGCAAAGCGCACCAGCGTGTCGCCCATTCCAAAGCTCATTACCAGCCCGATAAACTCGATCAAGCTGACGGCAACATCGAGACGGCCATAGTCGCCGGGATTGAGGTGTTGCGCCATCAACGGGATGGTGATGATCGCAAAGCCTTTTTCAAACATCACGCTGATGATGTAGGCCACGGGCGGCGGCATGCGGAAATTAAATGCCTTCATCCGCACTGCCTCTTGATGCGTTAATGGTTATTTATTTGTGCGCTATTGATCTATTATCCAGTTATCCGGCAAAATGATTCCCAATCCATTAATTCGACCTGGAAATGTTGCCTCGAAATGAGGCGTGTCAGGCCAGCGGCGCGATTACGCCTGGGGCTTGTACAGATGCTTGCCGTAGGCAAAACCGGCGAGATCGAACAGCGAAAGTAGATCGGTAAATGATTGGTCGGGGGTGTCTTTGCGGATTCCAAAGGTTCTTGCGACGCCGCGGGCAATGGAGCGCACTGCGCGGCCGATAACGTAGCGAGGGACGCCCGCCAGGTAGGCGACATCGTGCCGACCCTGCTGCCTATCCATCAAACCAAGCGACACACCGCGCCAGAAGCACCAGCGGCGGAAATACTGCTTCGTGAGCCGTTCAGGGGGGATGAAGTGGTGGATCACGAGGTTGGGAAGATAACGCCCGTGGGCGCCAAGCGAGAGTAGGCGGTGGTACATGTCCTCGTCTTCACCGGCGAGCAAGAGGCGCTCGGTCCGGTTCAAGACCGTCGAATAGGGGCCGGCCTGGGTGAGGATTTCCCGGGTAAAAACGCAATTTCCGCCCATCAGCATGCCGGAAAATTTGCAGTCGAAGACGGCTGGTTCGTTGGCGACTTCGACCCAGCCGATGACACCCTTATAGGTCATGGGAAGCCAGGCTGGCTGGTCGGCACCCCAGCGCGGCAGATATGGGCCGCCGATGAAATCGACATTTTCGTCCGCGAATGCGGCGAGGCACTGCACGAGCCAATCGTCTGCGATCTCCTCGTCATCGTCGATCATGCCGACGTGGGTGCCAGTTGTTGCAGCGATGGCGGCATTGAGGGCGAACGACTTGCCTTGGCGGGCTTCAAACAGGTAGTTCAAGCGGCCGCCAAACTTGGGTTGCAGCGCCTCCACAACCTGCTTGGTGTTGTCGCGCGACTTGTTATCGACGACCGTTACGGTGAGTTCCAGGCCCGCAGGCTGAGTGGCCCGCAGGACGCTTTCCAAAGCGCGCTTTAGTAAGTCCTGGCGGTTGCAGGTCGCGATGATGAGATCAAGTTTCACGGACGGTTCCTCGTTATGCGGGGAAAAAGGGACGGACTATTGGGGGC
>JBEBJA010000228.1:0-1725 GCA_040080145.1 Hyphomicrobiaceae bacterium | reverse complement strand
CGACGACGGAACGCAGGAGGCTCGGGCCGAGAATATCTTTGATGCTGACGCCGGTTTGCGTGCTGGCAAAGATCAGGCAATCGTGGATGAGGATGCGGCGGTTCATGCGCTGTCTCCTTCGGGCGGGGTGACGGATTGGGTGACCACGACGCGAACGCGGGGCGGGAAGCGCAGGACTTTGCCGTCGCTCTCTGGCGCGGCAGAAAAGCCCGTGATGCCGAGCTTGCGTTCCATCGTGGCCGCGTAGTTGGCGCACATGCGCAGCTGGTCTGCGAGTTTGGCCGCGTCCTTCGCCGAAATCGGCATGCCGTACTCGCTGTGATAGTCGAGCCGCTGTTGCAGCTCGCGCAGGGTGGCGCTGAGTTTGCCGGTCATGCCGCCACCTGCGCGCGGAAAAAGTCGCGCCACGACCGGGCAAGGCGGATGCCAGCCGGCACCATGTCGGCGGACAGGCCGCGCGCGCGGAAAGTGCGGATCAGCGTTTCAAGGCGGCTGTAGAAGGCGTCGTCGCAGATGCGGGCGGCGCGTCCGAGGCGAGCCACGTAGTGCAGGAAGTCGCGTTCGAGCGGGTGCAGGTGAGGCATGGCAGATGTTCCGGTGAAATGAGGGAACGCGGGCGGACACAACGGACGGGGGAGACGCGAGATGGATGTTAGGCAGGTGGAATGAGACCGAGGCGCTCGAATTCGGCCATGCACAGACGCTGTTCGGTCTCGCCAAAGCCGTCATCTGAAATGGGGAGTTGCCCCTCGGCGAACGCACGGCTTGCGGGAGCGCCGGAAACTTGCCGGTACTCAACGAGTGTCAGATGGGCGCTTTTGAAAACCGCATTTGGAATGCTCTTTCGAAACTGAAACGAAAGCTGGTCCGGCTTGAGACGGTGGAAGGGAACGATGGTCATGACTTCTCCTTCTTGGGCTTCAGCCAGTTGGGGCAGGTGGGGCAGGTGGCGCGGAAGATCGCGCCGACGCCGGGCAGGGCGCGCTTCTTGTCGAACTGGATTTCCTGGTTCCAGACGCAGGCGTGGAAGCCCATGTCGTCCCAGTGGCAGGGGCACTTGAGCGTTTGCTCCATGAGCAGGCCGCGCACCTGGAACTCGACGCGCTTCAGGTTGCCCTTGTAGGTGTTGCGCAGCACCTGACTGACGACGGCGGGCGAGTATTCGATGCGGCGGGCGACTTCGGTCTGCGGGGCCTGATCGCAGGCGGCAGCCAGCGCGACGACCCAATCCGGCATCGCCTCGCCCCAGCCGACGGCGGCTTCGGGTTTGCGGCTGACGCCGAGGACGGTTTTGACCTTGGCTTCCACTTGCGCCGTGTCCCAGCGGTAAGTGTTAGCCAGCACCATCTGGACGGTGGTTTGCGGCAAATCGAGTTGCGAGGCGACGGCGCGCTGTGAGCGCTTCGAGCAGGCGTCGGCAAGCGTACAGACCCAATCCGGGATGGACGTGCCCCAGGCGGCGCGGGCTTTCTGAAGCGCGATCATCGGCGCACCTCGCGCACGGTCTGGCCGGGGCCGAACACGCAATTGAGGTTCGGGTCCCAGACGAACGAGGCGCGATAGATGCGCGGGGCCATCGGCCCGGTGTGACGCATCAGCCGGTAAATGGTCGGCTTGTCCGGCTGTTCGCGCTTGGCAAGGTGGCCCGACGTAGTCAGGTGGTCGGCGTAATCAGCCGCGACCGCTTCCGGCACGTCGATTTCGCTGGTCGTTGCGTACTTCGCG
>JBEBJA010000121.1:0-1727 GCA_040080145.1 Hyphomicrobiaceae bacterium | reverse complement strand
CGCGAAGTACGCAACGACCAGCGAAATCGACGTGCCGGAAGCGGTCGCGGCTGATTACGCCGACCACCTGACTACGTCGGGCCACCTTGCCAAGCGCGAGCAGCCCGGTAAGCCAACCATCTATCGCTTGCTGCGCCACACCGGGCCGATGGCTCCGCGTATCTATCGCGCCTCGTTCGTGTGGGACCCGAACCTCAACTGCGTATTCGGACCGGGACAGACCGTTCGCGAGGTACGCCGATGATCGCGCTTCAGAAAGCCCGTGCCGCCTGGGGCACGTCCATCCCGGATTGGGTCTGTACGCTTGCCGACGCCTGCTCGAAGCGCTCCCTTCGGAGCGTAGCGGCTCAGCTAGACCTATCACCGTCGATGGTCAGCCAAGTCCTGTCAAATCGATGGTTGCACCCATCAGACAAAATCGAAGCCAAGGTCAGAACTGTCCTTGGCGTAAGTCGCCAGCAAGAGGCCGTCGTCGGCTGGGGCAATGCGATGCCAGATTGGGTCGTGGCCTTGGCTGCCGCCTGTGATCAGGCCCCGCAGACCGAAGTCGCCCGCCGCATCGAATACTCGCCCGCCGTGGTCAGCCAAGTGCTGCGCAACACCTACAAAGGCAACCTTAAGCGCGTCGAGTTTCAGGTGCGCGGCCTACTCATGGAGCAGACGCTCAAGTGCCCTTGCCACTGGGACGACATGGGCTTCCACGCCTGCGTCTGGAACCAGGAAATTCAGTTCGACAAGAAACGCGCGCTTCCGGGCGTGGGCGCGATCTTTCGTGCCACCTGCCCCACCTGCCCCAACTGGCTGAAGCCCAAGAAGGAGAAGTCATGACCGGCATTCTCGATCAGCGGTCGAAAGCCTACTCCCACGCATTCACACACCTGCTCAGGTACAAACGCCGCCACGGATTTGTCTCCAAGGCATTCGCCGAACAAACGCTCGATGCGTGGCTCGACCGGTTCGACGTCCCCCCAATTTACCCGGTTCACCCTGGATGCCCGCCTCATTCCGATTGGCGCGCTTTGGTTCTCCAGGAGTTCAGCAACCTCGGCCTTAGTCAACTTCATTCCTAGTCGCGTCTCCCCGTCCGTTGCGTCCGCCCGCGTCCCTCCCCTTGAACGGAACCTCCCCATGCAAACGGCCTTCGGCGTTGCCATCGACCTTCACCCCATCGACCGCGAGTTCTTCGGCTACGTGTCGCGTCTCGGGCGCTGCGGGCGGATCAGCTTCACCGCCTTCACGATCCGGCTCGAAACGCTGGTCCGCACCTTCATGGCGCGCGGCGTGCCCGCCGCCATCGCCCATTGCGGCGTCCGCCTCGCCCGCCTCTGGCGCGAGATCGCCGTGCAGGTGATGGCATGAGCAACAAACTCTCAACCACGCTGCGCGATCTGCAAAAGCAGCTCGCCATCCACGCCGCGTCCGGTCTGCCGGTGACGGCAGCGGATGCCGCCAAGCTCTCCGGCGCGCTCGCGGTCTGCTCCAACTACGCCGCGATGCTCGAAGGCAAACTCGGACTACGCGGCCCCGCCCCGGCCTCGGCTGACGCCACCGTGCTGCGCTTCCCGCCGCGCATCCGCGCCGTCGTCACCCAATCCGTCACCCCGCCAGAAGGAGACAGCGCATGAACAGCCGCATCCTCATCCACGATTGCCTGATCTTTGCCAGCACGCAAACCGGCGTCAGCATCAAAGATATTCTCGGCCCGAGCCTCCTGCGTTCCGTCGTCG
>JBEBJA010000160.1:0-8475 GCA_040080145.1 Hyphomicrobiaceae bacterium | reverse complement strand
GGGCTGACAAGGCCGGGAAGGCGGGCAAGCCGGGCGCTGGGATGGAACTCGACGCCGAGATCGACAACGTCATTGGACACGGTGAGGTCTCACTGCGCGGGCTCAAGCTGAAGATGTCCCGGCGGGCCGAAAAGCTCGCTTTTCTGGAAGCGCGCGGGACGCTCGATGGCGGTGGGGCGGTTGCGATTTCGATGGTCCCCGAAGCCGGGCAGCCGCGGCGGTTGCTGGCGGATACGACGGATGCGGGACAGGCGTTCAGGCTGATCGGGTTTTATCCCAACATGCAGGTTGGGCGCGGCCGGATGGAGGTCAACGTCGATGGGCGCGGTCCGGCGGAAAAGACGGGGACCGTGTGGGTCGAGGATTTCAAGATTCTGGGCGACCCTGTGGTCAGCGAGGTGTTGGGCAGTGCGCCGGATGCGGTGGAAGCTGGCAAGCCCGTGCGCCGGGCTAAGAAGGCTGCGCAGCGGGAAGTGATCGACTTTGACCGGATGAAGATTCCGTTCTCGGTCGGGTATGGGCAGTTTGTGATCGAGAACGCTTATCTGCGCGGGCCGGTGCTGGGCGTGAGCTTGGTCGGCAAGGCGGATTTCAAGCTGCAGAGTCTCAATCTGGGTGGCACGTATATTCCGTTGCAAGGGTTGAACAACGTGCTTGGCGGGGTGCCTTTGATCGGCAACCTGGTGTCCGGCGTTCAGGGCGATGGCGTGTTCGGAATCACATTCGCGGTGCAGGGGCCGATGTCGCAGCCGCAGGTGCTGGTCAATCCGCTGTCGCTGTTGGCACCCAGTTTCACGCGCGAGTTTTTCCAGATGACCAATCAGAACCCGAAGGTCATTCCGCGCGACGAGAAGGGGCCAACGGCACCGGTCGAGAAGCGGGTGCGAGCGTCGAGTTCACCGGGTGAAGCGGGGCAAGGTAAGGCTGGGGGTGAGAAGCCTGCGAGCGGGAATGGTGGCGCGGCCGGTGGGGCCGATGCTGGCGGATGGGTCTCGCAGACGGCACCGGCGAAGAAGAAGTGAGCGCTGCGCGGGTGGGCGTTCGCGGTAGAGCGTTGGGTCGCGCAAGTGCTTGACCCAACCTACAAGTGACGTGACCTCAGAGCGGCTTGAGGAGGACGTGCTTTTTCTTGCCGAGCGAGAGTTTGGCTTGGCCGTCGATGAGGTCTTGGGCGCGAACCATGTAGGTGGGGTCGGTGATCTTGGTGTCGTTGATTGACACTGAGTTGTTGGCGATGGCCTTGCGGACTTCGCTGTTGGACGAGGCGAGGCCTGCGGCGACGTAGAGGTTCAAGATGCCCAAGCCCTCGCCGATGGCGGCTTGGTAGACGGGGAGACCAGCGGCTGCTTTGCCTTGCTCGAAGGTTTCCTCAGCCGTTTTGGCGGCGGCTTGCGCTTTGTCGCGGCCGTGGATGAGGGCGGTCGCTTCGGTCGCGAGGACTTTTTTGGCGTCGTTGATCTGCGAGCCTTGGAGGGCTTCGAGTTTGGCGATTTCGTCCATGGCTAGGGTGGTGAAAAGGCGGAGGAAGCGGCCAACGTCGGCGTCCTCGGTGTTGCGCCAGTATTGCCAGTAGTCGTAGGCGGACAGCTGCGCTTCGTTGAGCCAGACGGCGCCGGCGGCGGTTTTGCCCATTTTCGCGCCCGACGCGGTGGTGAGCAGCGGGCAGGTGAGAGCGTGGAGCGGCGTCTTGACGCCCATGCGGCGGCCCAGGTCGGAGCCGGTGACGATGTTGCCCCACTGGTCGGAGCCGCCCATCTGCAGGTTGCAGCCGTAGCGCTTGGAGAGTTCGACGAAATCGTAGGCCTGCAGCAGCATGTAGTTGAATTCGATGAACGAGAGTTCCTGCTCGCGTTCGAGGCGCATTTTGGCGCTATCCATTGCAAGCATGCGGTTGACCGAGAAGTGGCGGCCGACGTCGCGCAGGAAGTCGATGTAATTCAACGGGGCGAGCCATTCGGCGTTGTCGACCATCACGGCTTCGCGCTGGTTTTCGCCGAAAGTCAGCAGTTTGGCGAACACGGCTTTGAGGCCGTTCTTGTTGGCCTCGATTTCTTCAATCGTGCGCAGTTGGCGGGTTTCGTCCTTGCCGGACGGGTCGCCAACGCGGGTGGTGCCGCCGCCCATGAGGGCGATGGGGCGGCCAGCGCCAGTTGTCTGCATCCAGTGGAGCATCATGATCGACAGCAGGCTGCCGACGTGGAGCGACGGGGCGGTGCAATCATAGCCGACGTAGGCGACGAGTTTGCCGCTGGCGGCCAGGGCATCGACGCCTGGAAGGTCGGAACACTGGTGGATGAAGCCGCGTTCGGTCAGGATTTTCAAGAAGTCGGATTTGAACGTCGTCATGGGCACACTGTTTGGTTTGTGCTGGGGCCAAATCGGCCTAGCATCGGATCAAGTGCGATACATGCAACGGATGGTGGTCAATGAGCAAGGTGATGCGTGCGCTGGGACTGATGAGCGGGACGTCGATGGACGGGATCGATGTGGCGTTGATCCAGACGGACGGGGAAAAGGTCGTTTCGCGCGGGCCGGCGATGACATTTCCGTATTCTCCCGAGACGCGGGCTCGATTGGCGACAGGGCTGGCCGAGGCGCGGGAGATTGTGGACCGGGCTGAGCGGCCCGGCAGCTTGGCGGCGCTTGAAACCGAGATCACAGAGTTGCACGCGGCGGCAGTCAATGCGTTCCGCCGTAAGCAGGGGATCGGGCGGGCGGACATTGATGTGGTCGGGTTTCACGGGGTTACGGTGCTGCACCGGCCGCCGATGGTGGTGATCGAGACCGGGCCGGATGGGGTGCCGTTCGAGGTGACCGAACCTGGATTGACGGTGCAACTTGGCAGCGGGGTTGGGCTGTCGGATCTGACAGCGCTGGATGTCGTGCATGATCTGCGGGCGGCGGACGTGGCGGCGGGCGGGAATGGTGCGCCGCTGGTGCCGGTGTATCACGCGGCGCTGGCCGCGCATCTGCCGCAGCGGCCGGTGGTGTTTGTGAATATCGGCGGGGTGGCGAATGTGACGGTCGTTGATCGCGAGGGAGACGTCACGGCGTTCGATTGCGGGCCGGGCAATGCGTTGATTGACGATTGGATGTTCAAGCACATGGGCGTGGCGCTCGATGCGGAGGGCAAGATGGCTGCTGGTGGCCGCGTCGATGAGGACGTGCTGCGGGTGTGTCTGTCGCATCCGTTTTTCAGTGCGCTGCCGCCGAAATCGCTGGACCGGAATGCGTTCGATGCCGGGCCACTTGCGGGGATGAGCGTGGCAGATGGTGCGGCGACGCTGACGGCGTTTACGGCGTCTGCCATTGCGCGTGCGCGCGAGCACATGCACGAGGAGCCGGAGCTGTGGGTGATTGCTGGCGGCGGGCGGCGCAATGCCGCGCTGATGGGGATGATTGCCTCGCGGGTACAAAATGCCGTGGTGCCAGCGGAAGCTGCCGGGTTGTCGGGTGATAGCCTTGAGGCGGAGGCGTGGGCCTTTCTGGCGGTGCGTTCGTTGAAGGGGTTGCCGATTACGTTTCCAGGAACGACGGGTGTGCCGTCACCTGCGACGGGTGGCGTGCTGACGCGGGCACCGCGCGGGGCTGTTTAGGCGGCTGAATGTACGAGCTGGGACGTGGTGCGTTGCGCCTCTGCCAAGGTCGAGATCATGGTGGCGAGGGCAGCGGTTATGCGAGCGAGGTTAGCATAGTCGACCGTGTCGGGGGTGTCGCGCGCGGAATGGTAGAACGGATTGCGGAATGGGGCTGTGTCGGTGACCATACAGGCGGGGTAGCCGAAGTGATCGTAGGCCCAATGGTCGGACAGGTCTGCGCCCTCGACGAAGGACGGCGCGACGCTGCCGATGGCGGGAAATGATGATCCGGCACGGAAGGTGTGGACACAGTGGTTCACGAGTGTGCGGGCGCCAAGCATGCCGACGAAGGCGATGAAGTTGCCGCGGTTGGGGTACAGCAGGCCGAACGGGAAGGGAAAGCGCTGGCTGCCAGGCTGTTCCGAAAAGTGGCCGAGGGTTTCCAGCGCGAGCATGCCGACGATGTTTTCGCCGCGTTCGCGCATCGCATTGGCGTGGCGAAAGCTGCCCATGTCGGGCGTTTTGCCGTAGGGGTGTTCTTCGTTGACGAAAAAGACGAGACGCAAGCGGTGGGCGATGGTTGCGTCGTGGAACGTGCGCGCCAGTTCCAGTAAGGCTGCGACGCCTGTGCCATTGTCGTTGGCACCGGGGAAATCATCGGCACTGTCGTAGTGCGCGCCGATGACGAAGGTTTTGGTTGCGCGCGCCGGGGCTGGCGGGTCGATGATGACTTCGATGTTGCGGACGTGCGCGTTGCCGACCCGGTAGGTCTGTGGGACCGGTGTGTAGCCGAAGCTCTTCAGGGTCAACTCGATGTAGGTCGCGGAGGCTTCCAGCGCTGCTGGATGGGCGATGTTGTGGGGTTGTGACGCGACAGCGCGAATGTGCGCTTCGAGAGCAAGAGCGGAGGCGCGCAAGCCGTCATCCAACGGCTGCGCGGCAGCTTTCGAGGGCTGACGGGGGAAAACAACGCAAAAGCGGATTGCCGCTCCCGTCAGGATCAGCAACGTCAGTAGTAGACCCCAGACGAACGGCATGGCTCGCTCCGCAACCCGGTCCGAAAGTCCGGATCCGCACGCGGAAGTTTAGCGCCAACTCGTTTGAAGGGTTTTAAGGTTTCCACCTTATTTTGATCGTTCAGGCAGGGACATTCTTAATGTTTCAGTCGTCGTCGCCATCATCGGCAACGTCGGCAACGGGTGCTTCGGCGAGTTCTTTTTCGCGGAGGCGGTCACGCTCGGCTTCTTTCGAGCGGTCTTTACCGGATTTGCGGTCTTCTGCGGCCTTGGCCATGCGCATGTCGAGGTAGCCGCCGACGCAGGTGGTCAGATCCTCGGTCTTGTTTTCGAAGAAGTGGTTGGCACCGGGGATGACCTCGTGGTCGATCTTGATGCCGCGCTGGGTCTTGATTTTATTGACCAGCTGGTCGGTGATCGTATGGGGAGGGACGACGCGGTCCTTGTCGCCGTTGACGATCAACCCGGACGATGGGCACGGGGCGAGGAATGAGAAGTCGTACAGGTTGGCCGGTGGGGCGACACAGATAAAGCCGTCGATCTCGGGGCGTCGCATTAGGAGCTGCATCGCGATCCAAGTGCCGAACGAGACGCCGGCGATCCAGCAGGTCTTGGCGTCTGGCTTTACGAGTTGGAGCCAGTCGAGGGCGCTGGCAGCGTCCGATAGTTCGCCGGGGCCGCCGTCCCATACGCCTTGGCTGCGGCCGACGCCGCGGAAGTTGAAGCGCAAGACCGAAAAGCCGCGCTGAGCGAATGTGTAATACAGGCTGTAGACGACCTGATTGTTCATCGTCCCACCGAACTGGGGGTGTGGATGAAGGATGAGCGCGATGGGGCTTTCGGGCGACGCTTCATGGTGGTAGCGCGCTTCGAGACGGCCAGCCGGCCCGTTGATAATCAGCTCAGGCATGTGTTTTCAGCTTCTCGCGGATTGTGGGTGTTGCGGGCCGCTTCACGGGGCCGCACGCGTAACCAAGTGTTGAGAGAATATTGCGTGCCGCTTTCCTTGACTCAGCGGCCCAGGGTTTCCATAGTCACTTTAGTTTAGAACCGTTCGAAAGAAGCGACCTCAAGGGTTTCACTGGTGTCTAGCACACACTGGGGTGACTGCTGCAAGTGTTGGCTTTGAATGGCTGCATGATATCAGGACGGCGTTGCCTTGAACTTCGCACGTACATATCTCGACTATAACGCCTCGGCTCCTTTATTGCCGCAGGCGCGAGAAGCCATCAGCGCGACACTGGCGCTGGACGGTAACCCCTCGTCGGTTCACGGCGAAGGCCGCCGCTTGCGCGGAATTATCGAGGCGGCGCGGGACGAGGTTGCGGCCCTTGCGGGTGCACGCCCGGCGGATGTGGTGTTCACCAGTGGCGCGACCGAAGCGAATGTGATGGCGCTTGGTTGCGGCTGGGATACGATTTTTCTGTCCGGGCTTGAGCATGATTGCGTGCTGGCTCCGTCCAAGGCTAGCGGTGCGCGCGTTGTTGAGGTCCCGGTTTTGGCTTCGGGCGTGATTGATGCGGGCCGCTTTGCCGCCGAGGTTTTGACGGGTTCCATACCGCTGAGGCGCGCCGTCGTTGCGCTGCAGATGGCCAATAACGAGACGGGAGTTTTGCAGCCTGTGGCCGAGGTGGCGGCATTTGCGCGCGAACATGGGGTGTCCTGCCACACGGACGCTGTGCAGGCGGCGGGGCGGATTGCAATTGATTTCGATGCGCTGGGTGTCGATACGCTGGCGTTGTCGGCCCACAAGATCGGCGGCCCGAAGGGCGTTGGCGCTTTGATTGTTCGCGATGGGTTTGAAGTCGGCAAGCTCATCTGCGGTGGCGGACAGGAGCGGCGGCGGCGCGCGGGGACGGAAAATGTCGCCGGGATTGCCGGGTTTGGGGCGGCGGCGCGGGTTGCAGCGGGTGGAGTTGTTGAGTTTGCGCGGCTGGCGGCACTGCGTGACCGGCTGGAGCAGGGGGTACTCCAATTGACGCCGCAGGCCGTAATCTTTGGGCGGGATGCCGAGCGTGTTGCTAATACGAGCGCCATCGGTTTGGCTGGAAAGGCCTCGGAAATTGCGGTCATCAAGTTCGATGTGGCCGGTTTTGCGGTGAGTGCGGGCTCTGCCTGTTCGTCGGGCAAGGTTGGCGCGAGCCAGGTTTTAATGGCGATGGGTGGTAATCTGGATGCCGCACGCGGCGCGATCCGCATCAGCATCGGGCCTGCAACGCGGATTGAGGAAGTTGATGCTTTTTTGAGCGCATGGCGTGAAATTCACAAGGTGAGCGTTAGCGCGGGGCGCGGTGCGCTTACGGAATTTGGGATTGGCGGACAGGCCTCAGTGGCTGTGTCTGCGAGAGGAGAGTAGCGAATGGCGGCGGTTCAAGACACGATCGACCAGGTCAAAAAGGTCGATGTCGATCAATACAAGTATGGGTTTGAGACCAATATCGAGGCTGATCGTTCGCCCAAAGGTTTGAGCGAGGATATCGTCCGGTTTATTTCGGACAAGAAGGGCGAGCCGGAATGGATGCTGGCGTGGCGCCTTGATAGCTATCAGCGCTGGAAAGTCATGTCGGAACCGACGTGGGCGAAAGTCGATTATCCCAAGATCGACTTCCAGGATTTGTATTACTATTCGGCACCGCGATCGAAGATAAAGTTCGACAGTCTGGATCAGGTCGATCCTGAGATTCTCGCGACATATGAGAAACTCGGAATTCCGCTGTCGGAACAGAAAATTCTGGCCGGCGTGAAGCTGACGGGTGCAAGCCCGGTTGCTGTGGATGCGATTTTCGACAGCGTGTCGGTTGCAACGACATTCAAGAAGGAATTGGCGAAGGCGGGCGTGATTTTCTGTTCAATTTCGGAAGCGCTGCGCGAGCATCCCGAACTGGTGCGCAAGTATCTGGGGTCGGTGGTGCCGCAGTCGGACAACTTCTATGCGGCTTTGAATTCGGCGGTGTTTTCGGACGGTTCGTTCGTCTACATTCCGCCGGGCGTTCGCTGCCCGATGGAATTGTCGACGCAGTTTCGCATGAACGACAAGGAAACCGGTCAGTTCGAGCGGACGCTCATTATTGCCGATAAGGGGTCGTACGTTTCTTATCTGGAAGGCTGCACCGCGCCGATGCGGGACGAAAATCAGCTCCATGCTGCGGTCGTCGAGTTGATCGCGCTGGATGATGCGGAGATCAAGTATTCGACGGTGCAGAACTGGTATCCGGGCGACAAGAATGGCAAGGGCGGGGTTTATAACTTCGTGACCAAGCGTGGTGATTGCCGAGGCGTCAATTCGAAGATTTCGTGGACGCAGGTCGAAACGGGATCGGCAATTACTTGGAAATATCCAAGCTGCATTCTGCGCGGGGACAATTCGCGCGGCGAGTTCTATTCGATTGCGATTTCGAATGGACGGCAGCAGGTCGATAGCGGCACGAAGATGATCCATCTGGGTAAGAATACATCGAGCCGGATCATTTCGAAGGGGATTGCTGCCGGGTATTCGCAGAACACCTATCGCGGGCTGGTTTCGGCGCATCGCAAGGCGTCGAATGCGCGTAATTTCACGAACTGCGATTCATTGCTGATCGGCGACAAGTGCGGGGCGCATACGGTGCCGTATATCGAGGCGAAAACGTCCTCCGCGCATTTCGAGCACGAAGCCACGACGTCGAAGATCTCCGACGATACGCTGTTTTATTGCCAGCAGCGCGGGCTTTCCAAGGAAGAGGCGATTGCGCTCGTCGTCAACGGCTTTGTCCGCGATGTGCTGCAACACTTGCCGATGGAATTCATGGCCGAAACGCAAAAGCTGATCGGCATCTCGCTCGAGGGGAGCGTGGGGTGAGGGTTCGAGTGGATGGCTTTGTGCGTGCCGCCCCTGGATGGCC
>JBEBJA010000094.1:0-35797 GCA_040080145.1 Hyphomicrobiaceae bacterium | reverse complement strand
GGGTGCGGTCGGCGGGGGAGGGGAGGATTTCAGGTCGCAGTTCGGCAGCGCACTTGCCGGTCAGTGGTGAGACGTGTGTCGATGCCGCGGAGAGCCCGCTCAGCTGGTTGCGGCGGCGCAAGGGCAAGGCCGGGCAGCCGATGATTTCGGCGGTGCAATTCGATGCGGGCGAGCGGTTGCGGGGGGATTTGTGGTTTGCGCAAATGACGCCGCGCGTGACGGCCAATTGGTCGGCGGCGGGTGGGGGAGCGTCACGAAGCGGCGGCGGATTGGGGATTGATATTCGCGACAATGTGGCGGCGGCTCAACAACGGGTCAGGCGGGCGCTTGGTGCGGTCGGGCCGATGTCGGCGGGGCTGCTGCTCGATGTGTGCGGGCATCTGCTGGGCCTTGAACAGATTGAGCGCGCGCGTGGGTGGCCGCCACGGTCGGGCAAGATCGCGCTGCAAATGGCGTTGTGCGAACTGGCGCGGCATTACGGATTGCCTGGGGCGGACGTAACGCCGGCACCACTGGCGTCACGGTTGCGGCATTGGGGCGTTGAGGATTACAGGCCAAGGGTCGAAGGGGCGGAGTAGAGCCTAGTGTGGCGTCGCGCCATAGTTGACCAATGGTGCGGCACGGCTGGTGTCAACTATGGCGCGATAAACGCCACACTAAGCCGATGATGTTGCTAGTGGCCCTTATGTCGCGCCAAAATCGGACGAGGCTCGGGCCATGATGCGATTTTGGCGCGACGGGCCACTAGATTGCCGCTTCAGCGTCGGTCTTGATGCGGGCGATCATGCTGGCGAGACCGTTCGAGCGCTGGGCGGTGAGATGCTCTTTCAGGCCGAGTTTGTTGAAATGGGCTTGGATGTCGAGGGCGGCGAGTTCGGCGGGGGTGCGGCCGTTGGTGAGCGTCAACAGGATCGCGATCAGCCCCTGGACGATATGGCTGTCGCTTTCGCCCTCGAAGGAGAGCTGGTTCGTGGCGCTGTCGATGTGGCGCACAAGCCAGACCTGGCTGGCACAGCCGCGGACTTTGTTGGTGTCGGTTTTGGCAAGCGCTGGAAGCGGCGGGAGTTTGCGGCCCAATTCGATGACGTAGCGATAGCGGTCTTCCCAATCGTCGAGCATCTCGAAATCGGACTGAATATCCTTGATGGTGCTTATTGACGTCATTGTTTCAAGGGCTTTCGGGCTGGCAGGGTGCTTTTGGGGTTTACAGCATGTTTACGCCCACGCTTCATAGTCCGATCCATATGGATTTTTCGCGAGCAATCAACAAGATAGAGTGCACATGACGACGTTGCGGCTGCAGACGGGACTGTTGTCGTTCGCCATTTTGAGCGCGGCGGTTCTCGCCAACGTGTTTTATTTGCAGCCGGTTTCGCGTGGGCGCCCCTCGGGCAACGAGGCTGTGTCCCCGGCAGATGGGCAGGCGGCCCTTGTCCGGCCGGTCGACGAAGAGCGGGGCAGTCCGGTGCCCGTGGCCGATCCGGCGCGACGGGGTGAAATTGCGCGGGCCGTACAACGTGAGCTGCAATCGCGAGGGTATGTGACGGGCCGGGATGACGGGGCCGTTCGGCTCGTGTTGCGGGCGGCGATCATGGCTTATGAGTTCGATCACGGATTGGGTCTGACTGCCGAGCCGAGCGAAGATTTGCTGCGAACCATCGTGCTGGGGACGGCAGCGCTGGGCGTGGCACCGGCTGGGAGCCTGAAGGCTGGGCCGCATGCCGAGCAGGTGATCGGGCTCATCGCGCAGTCGCTGGCGGATTTGAAATATGGGTCTGTCAAGGTGGATGGAGCCGTGGGCGAGGCAATGGCCATTGTGATCCGCCGGTTTGAACGCGACCACGGATTGACCCAGACGGGGCGGATTTCGGGTGACCTTGCAGCCAAGCTCGTGGCACTCGGGTCGATCAAGCTTTGATTGAAAGACGGGCCACTGCTCTTTGCTTTGTATCGCGTCTTATCGGAAAACCGGTTTCCACCCCCGCCTTCGCGCAAAGGCGCGAAGATAAGGGAATGTACCTCTTCTACGAAAACGATCATGCACTCATTTTCGTCATGGCCGCGCAGGCGGCCACCCACGACATCAGGCAGCAAAATTGCTGGATCGTTGGGCGAATTCAAGAGCGGCGTGCTTGCCGGGCCGTCCTACTCGCTGATAGTTGTCGTGGGTGGCCGCCTTCGCGGCCATGACGGTTGTTGCGGGGTTTGCGCGAAGCGCAAACCCCGGTGCCAACCTGATCTTAGCGCCTATGGGCGAGGCCGGGGGGGATGCCTTTCCCGGAAGCGCTCTAGGGAAACGTCAAAGTGCGAAGTAGGGTTTGCCAGTGCGAGTTGAGAGGAAGCTGGCGATGCGGCTGAAGAGTGAGATCTGGGTCAAGGCATATCTGCGGCAGGCAGCTGTCAAGGGATGCCCGGGGTTTGTCGTGCGTCATGGCGATGATGAAGCAGGCGCCATATTCATCAAGGTGACGCGGCGGGATGGGACGGCGACGCTGTTTGGACCAGCGCCTGCCGGGATAGATGAGGGAGACCGCGAACGGCGCTGGGTTGCGCTTTTAAAGGGTGCAGCCGTCGCGGAAGCGGTGGTGGATACGGCGCTTGCGCAAGAGGCGCGGTTTGACAGCGATCTGTGGATCTTGGAGATCGAAAGCGCGGACGGTGCTCATTTCCTCGATGGTTGGCTTTTGGCCACACCTCAATGAAGTTTAAACCTGTCCGATAATCTGGCCGTGAGCTTTAACGCATTGTTAACCCGGCGCATGGAAGGTTTGGTGCGTAGTCAGAGTATGCACATCAGGCGCCAGTTGCGCCAATCAGAGCCGGCCGCGAACCGCTGCCGTGACAGGGGCACCACCATGGCAACGATCCTAGACTTCCAGGCGGCGACGATGAAGCGGGCCAGCGGCCTAAGCGCGAATGAGGCACTGGCAGAGGGGGCTGGCGGGCCAGCGGAATTGATCTTTTTCCCCGGCGTCAGGTACGAGCGGATGGACACTCCCGCGCCGCGCAAGCGTAGCGCTAAGAGCCGTGGGCGAGCGCACGATCAGATTGATCTGCCAGACTGAGCCGTTCTTCAGAACGGATGTGGCGTGCAGGTTGCGCGCTGGAGCGTTGCTTCGGTGTCGGCGCGGTAGGCGAGACCTAGATCGGGTGCGCGGACGACAATCAGTCCCGAGCCGGTGGCAATGTCGAGGGTCGCGGTGGTCTCGGACGCCATGCCGCGCGCTTCCGGCGTCAGCCCTAAGAAGCGGTCGGCGACAGGGGTTAATTGCAGGGAGATGTCGGTAAGCTGTCCGTCTTGACCAAGGGCTGTATAGAAATTGTCGCCTTCAGGCGTGTAGAGGGCTAAGGCCCAGCCGCGTCCGGGCAGGCGAACCGAGACAGAGACCGGACCCTGGGCGGTGTTATAGCGGCACATGGCATAGCGGACGTCGGGGGCCATGAACGCAAGCGGCTGATTTTGTGGCGTAACCGGTGGTAGCACGAGGAATTTGTGCAGCGGCGCCACGGGGCTCAATTTTGCGAACGGCGTGCCGCCTGCGATGCGGGGTGCGATCAGCGTCGCGACAATGTGCAGGATCGCCGCCAGGATCACGGCAATCAGCAGGACGCGCGCGCGGGAGGACAGCCAGCCGGTTAAGGTGCTCATCTGCATTTGATTTTCCGGATGGTCGGCATCTGCGCCGCATTGATTTTCGCCGTGCTATCGGGCGTGCGGTTTTCAGCGATGTTGAGGACCAGCGCCAAGCGGCCCGCGCCGCCTGTCGGCAGCCAGTTGCCTGGGCGGGCTTCGCGGGCAAGCGTTACTGCGAAATTGCCGGCATGGGCGAGCGCGACGGTCTGGCCGGTGAATGTGTAGCGATCGGCTTCATTGGGGATCAGCCGGCCGCGTTCGTCAAAAATGGCGAGGCTCCACCATTCCACTTTCGGAAGTGCGCCTTCGACGATGTATTCGCAGGATGAGTGAAGGCGGTCGCCATTCTGGTCGGTGCGGGCGACCAGTGTGCGCTGGATTTGCGCGCTGACGGGGAGTGTGCCGGCCTTGACGAAGTGGGCGCGTGTGTAGGGGTCGGCGTCGGGACGGGCGGCGGCGGTCCAGCTGATCCAAGGGCCGAGTTTGGCGGTGGTCAGACGGGAGCCGGCCTCAACCATGTACCAGCTTGAGCCGAGGCCACCGGCCAGGATGATGGTCGCGACAATGGCCGCTTCGATCACGCGCGCAGAGGCGGTAAGGAAGCTGCGTTTCAGTTTGTGCAGGCTGAGCCAGAACATTTGGGTGTGTGCTTATCGAATGGGAGATATGGGAGATTGATCGGCGCGCTTGCCCACCGGGTCGGCAGGACGGATAGCGGCCGGCTTGTCGGAGCTGGACGGGGCGTTAGCTGGAGGCGCGGCTGGTTGCTGAGTGGGGGGGTCGGTTAAACCGGCCGCCTTGCGCATGGCGACGGCAATCTTTTTCAAAGCGTCGCGCGTGGGCTCTGGCATCAGGCTGGCCGACTTTTTGGGTGCCTCGCCCGGGGTGGCGGCGGATAAGGCGGTCTGCGGATCGGTGCGCTGCTGGTCGGCGATACGCTGCTGTTCCTGAATTTGAACCGGATGGGGTGGCAGGCCGGGAATCGTGGGGATGTTCATCGACGTATGGACGACCGCCATCAGAGAGTGGAATGCGGGTGCTGGACCGTGGCCGCCAGTGACGTTCAACATCGGGCGGTTGTCGTCGTTGCCGAGCCAGATGCTTGCGACGTATTTGCCGGTAAAGCCGACGAACCAAGCGTCTTTGTAGTTGGACGAGGTGCCGGTTTTGCCAACAACGTGGGTGAAGTCGAGGGCGGCTGCTTTGCCGGTGCCTTGGGTGACGACCAGCTGCATCATCTGGTTCATCTGTTCGACGACCTTGTGGGAGATGACTTGTGGGGCAGGCGGTTCGTCGCGTTCGCGCGAGTAGAGCAGGTCGCCTTTTGAGGTGAAGATTTCCATGATTGAATAGGGCTTGGCGAGTTTGCCGTTGTTGGCAAAGGTCGCGATAGCACCGGTGTGTTCCAACGGGGTGATGCCGTGGTCGCCGAGCGCCATCGAGCATGACGGGGTGATGCCCTTGATGCCGAGGCGGCGGGTCATCTCGACGACCTTCTGGCGGCCGACGTTCAAGGAGAGATATACCGCGACGGTGTTGAGCGAGCGGGCAAGCGCTTCGCCCAAGCCGACACGGCCGCCGCTGACGCCGCCTGAGTAGTTTTTCGGGGACCAGTTGCCGCATTGGGGCGGGCTGTCGACGGCGGTTGAATTCGAGGTGAAGCCGTTTTCGAGGGCGGTCGCGTAGACGTAGGGTTTGAACGATGAACCGGGCTGGCGTTTGGCGTGAGTGGCGCGGTTGAACTGGCTTTCGCCGTAGTCCGGGCCGCCGACGATGGCTTTCACGGCGCCGTCGGTTTCCATGGCGATCAGGGAGCCCGAGTTGACGTGCTGGGCCTTGCCCATCTGGCGCAAGGTGGAGACGAGGACTTCTTCGCCAGCCTTTTGCACCGAGACATCAAGGGTGGTGCGGGCCGTCAGGACGTACTGGTTCTTGCCGTCGGCGAGGCGCTGGATTTCTTCAAAAGCCCAGTCGAGATACCAGTCGGGCGAGTAGGCGGCGCGGGTTTCGACGATCTTGGCAGGGTGGAGGCGGGCAAGATGGACTTGGCCAGGCGAATAGAATCCGGCGGCGACGAGGTTTGAGAGCACGTCGTTGGTGCGGGCACGGGCGGCTGGCATGTTGACGTGAGGGGCGTACTTGGTCGGTGCCTTGAACAGGCCGGCCATCATGGCGGCTTCGGCGAGCGTGACGTCGCGGACGGATTTGCCGAAATAGAACTGGGCGGCTGCTTCCACTCCGAATGCGCCGCCGCCCATGTAGGCGCGGTCTAGGTACATTTTCAGGATCTGGCGCTTGGTGAAGCGGGCTTCGAGCAGGAAGGCCAGGAACACTTCCTTGAGTTTGCGGATCAGGGAGCGTTCGGAGGACAAAAACAGGTTCTTGGCGAGCTGCTGGGTCAGGGTGGAACCGCCCTGGACGACGGAGTTGGCCTGCACGTTGGTGACGAGGGCGCGGGCCGTGCCGACAAAGTCGACGCCGAAGTGGGAAAAGAAGTGGCGGTCTTCGGTGGCCAGCGTGGCCTTGATGAGGTGCTGGGGCAGGTCGTCCAATGGAATGGCGTCGTTGTGCAGAATGCCGCGCTTGCCGATTTCGTTGCCGGCCTGATCGAGAAATTTGACGCTGTAGCGGCCGGTGAGGAACTTGCCTTCGTCGAATTCCATGAGAGCTGGCAAGGCGAGGGCGTACAACACGACGATGCCGCCGGCCCCAATGGTGAACGCTTCCGAGGCGAGTTCGTTGACCACGCGGCGCCAGCCATACAGGCGAAAACGGGCGAAGTAGCTCGACCACGCGCTCCAGGCTTCGCGGGCGCGGATAAGGCCGGCCGAGATTGTGCTGTCAATCTTGCTGTCGATGCCCAGCCAGTTGATGAGCTTGTCGCGCCCGCCTTGCTTGAAGAACCAATCGCTCAAAGCCGTTGCCTCGTTGTCGTGTCGCTCGTCGCGCGGCCTATCCGTCGCGGCAGGTCCTGCTCGATTCGCTTGGAATCGCGCGTCGACATTATTAAGGCTATTTATCACGGCAAATGCGCGGCGCGCGAGGAGTGAGTTTGCAACAGCCCCCTGAAACACGCGAAATTCCCGGCGTCGCGCCGTTCTGGCGCACGAAGACGCTCGAGGAGATGACGGCTGCCGAGTGGGAAAGCCTGTGCGATGGGTGCGCGCGGTGCTGTCTGTTGAAGCTCGAAGACGAGGACTCCGACGAGGTGCATCTGACGCGGCTGTCGTGCAAGCTGCTCGATGTCGGTAAGTGCAAGTGTTCGGATTATCACAATCGTTTCAGTATGATGCCGGATTGTCTCCAGATTGATCCCGAGAAAGTGCGCTCGCTCGCGTGGCTGCCGTCGTCGTGCGGGTATCGCCGGGTGGCGGAGGGCCGCGATCTGGCGTGGTGGCATCCGCTGGTGTCAGGCTCGCCCGAGACGGTGCATGAGGCCGGCGTTTCCGTGCGCGGCTGGGCCCGCAGCGAGGCAAAGGTCGCTGTGCATAATTACCACAAGTATATCATTCCGGAACTGCCGGATTTGGGGTGAGGTGGGGCGTTTTGCTGGGGATTCGGTGTGCTTCTTGAGGGGATAGCGGCAGCGGGATTGCGCGTGAGCGCCCCTATAAACCTTTGGCTATCAGCGTACGTTTTCCATGTGGCCAAAAACGATCCACGGGGCGTTGCCACGTTTGAACCGTAACATCATTCCAGGGCAACCTTTATCGGGAATGAAAATCACGAAGTCGGGTTCCGTATCTTTTCCGATGACCGCTCCCGTGCAGCCGTCGAGGTTGATGCGGGTTTGTTCCCCGCCACGTTCGACGAAGCCGCTGGGATAGGTATTCGTCCAAATTCCATCCGCTTGACGCTTGAAGAGCCTCAGTCCCGGATCGATTTCTTGCGGGGGTGTTCGATAAGCGAAGGCGATAACGCGGTTCCTTGTGCTTTCCGTCGATGCAGTAGGACCGTATTTTGCGATACTGGACTTCCGCTCGAGGTCTGCTTTGCGTGAGGCGTCTTTTTGGGCTTCGTTCCGCTTGCGCTCTTCTTCGGCTTTTGCCGCGGTTTGGCGTTGTTTTTCGGACTCGTCGGCTTTTCGTTTGGCGTCGGCTTGGGCCTCAACGCGTTTGCGGTCTTCGTCTGCCTTGATTTCCTCAGCTTTCAGTGCGTCGCTTTGGGCGATAACGCGGGCCTCCGACACGGCCTTGCTCGCGGCGTCTGTGTCGCGTTGGATGGCGGTTGGTGACCAGGGGGCGGTGGCTGGTTGCTGGGTCCAATACCATCCGGCGAAGATTACAAAGCAGGCTGCTACGGCTGCTGCGCTAAGCTTGGCCCAGGGAGCGGGTTGCGGGATTGCTTTGATGTCACGCGTAAGGCCCGCCATTTCGTTGCGGAAACCATTGGTGGTGATGGTGGCGATGTGGCGTTGGAGCAGAGGTTTCAGGTCGTCGGGGAGGTCGGATTTTTTGGGGAGCGTGGCTCCGCCTACGAGGATGGGGATAACGGCGATGTTGCGTTTGAGGGCATGCGCGATTTCGAGGCGAACCCAGTCCTCGGGATCGTCGATGCGGCGGGTGCCATCGTCGGTTGCGAGGGTGAGCCAGGATGGGCCGATGACGGCGATCATGACTCTGCAGGCGGAAAGTTTATCTTGAAGGACATCCGGGAAGTTTTGGCCTGCGCGCATCCGGTCGATGTCGAGGAACACGTTTCGCGCGCCGAACGTGCGCTCCAGGTATTGGGCGACGTTCAGCGCGTGTGCTGCGCTATCATCGCGCCGGTAGTTGACGAAAATCTTGCCCGGCATGATTGCCCCGGTACTGAGTAAGTATCAGCTAGTGGTAGCTGGGGCTTGAGCGTCTGTCACCGGATTAATGACTCTGACCTTCAAGACGCTCGTCCAAAACTTTGCGGTCGCGCCGTTGGTGCAGGACGGCAAAGACGATCACGTCGTCTCCCTCAGATAGGAAATACGCCGCATAAGGAAACCGATGGCCGAGTGCAATTCGCAACCCGCGATAGGCGATGCGAAAGGATCGCGGGCCGCGCTCGATTCGCCGAAAGATCGCTTCGGCCTCCGAAACCAGTGCGACGCCTACCCCCGGTTCCCGGTCCTCATACCAGCGAGCGGCTTCAAGGATATCAGCCTGTGCCTCGGGGCGGACCCGCAAAGTCATTTGTTGCGGAGGCTGGAAAGGATGTCGGCCTTCACTTCGTCCCATGGTCTGGCTGCGCCGGGGTTGGCCCCGTGTGCGTCAAGCCGCTTATCCAACTCGGCCTTATGCCACTCCGGTACCGGAAGTTCATCCGCTTCTTCATCCAGGCTGTCCCACAGCTCCTCGATCAGCCGGAGCCGGTCGGAGACGGGGAGTTGGCGGATTTGGGCTGGGGTGAGGAGTTTGTTCATGGCGCTACTTTGTCAGGGGGGAGGGGAAACGGCAAGCTGTGTGACGCACCATCGTGCATAGCAGGACAACTCGCCGCCTGGGATGGGGGTGAGTTGGGTCTAGCCAAACGCTAGTTGCCCATCTAAGAACGCGCACCATGGCAAAACGCACAGACATCAATTCCATCCTTATCATCGGGGCTGGACCGATCGTGATCGGTCAAGCGTGCGAGTTCGATTATTCGGGCACGCAGGCTTGCAAGGCGCTCAAGGCGGAGGGTTACCGGATCATTCTGGTGAACTCAAATCCGGCCACGATCATGACCGATCCGGAACTGGCAGATGCAACCTACATCGAGCCGATCACGCCCGAGATCGTGGCGAAGATCATTGCGGCCGAGCGGCGCGAGCGTCCCAACGACAAGCTCGTGCTTTTGCCGACGATGGGCGGGCAGACAGCGCTGAACACGGCGCTGGCGCTGGAAAAGCAAGGGATTCTCAAGGCGTTCGACGTCGAGATGATCGGCGCGAAGGCCGAGGCGATCGACAAGGCCGAGGACCGGCAGTTGTTCCGCGAGGCGATGAAGAAGATCGGCCTTGAGACGCCCAAGTCGAAGATCGTGAATAATCGCGGCGAAGCGGCGGCGGCGCTCGATCACGTGGGCTTGCCAGCGATTTTGCGCCCCAGTTTCACAATGGGCGGCACAGGCGGTGGCATCGCGTATAATCGCGAAGAGTATTTCCAGATCATCGAAAGCGGGCTCGACGCGTCGCCGACCAGTCAGGTGCTGGTTGAGGAGAGCGTGCTTGGCTGGAAAGAGTACGAGATGGAGGTTGTGCGCGACAAGGCGGACAACTGCATCATCGTGTGTTCGATTGAAAACATTGATCCGATGGGCGTGCATACGGGCGATTCGATTACGGTCGCACCCGCGCTGACGCTGACGGATAAGGAATATCAGATCATGCGCGACGCCTCGCTGGCGGTGCTGCGCGAGATCGGTGTTGAAACCGGAGGGTCGAACGTGCAGTTCGCGGTCAATCCGGCCGACGGGCGGTTGGTCGTCATCGAGATGAACCCGCGCGTGTCGCGGTCGTCGGCGCTGGCGTCGAAGGCGACGGGGTTCCCGATTGCCAAGGTCGCGGCGCGGTTGGCGGTCGGGTACACGCTGGATGAATTGGACAACGATATCACAGGTGGGGCGACGCCGGCGGCGTTTGAGCCGACCATCGACTATGTCGTGACGAAAATTCCGCGGTTTGCGTTCGAGAAGTTCCCCGGCGCGGACAATACGCTGACGACGTCGATGAAGTCGGTCGGCGAGGCGATGGCCATCGGGCGGACGTTTGCCGAAAGCCTGCAGAAGGCGCTGCGGTCGATGGAAACCGGGCTGACCGGGCTGGACGATATTGCGTTTGAAGGGCTGGGTCAGGGCGACGACAAGAACGTGATTCGTGAAGCGTTGGCGCGGCCGACGCCGGACCGTTTGCTCAAGGTTGCGCAGGCGTTGCGGCTCGGTGTCGATCACGAGCAGGTGCATGCATCGTGCAAAATTGATCCGTGGTTCCTGGCGCGGTTGCAGGAAATCGTCGATATGGAAGCGCGCGTGATTGCACACGGGCTGCCAAAGTCGGCGGAGCTGTTCCGTGATCTGAAGGCCATGGGCTTTTCGGATGCGCGGTTGGCGAAGCTTTCCAAATGCAAAGAGGCCGATGTTCGCCGCCAGCGGATCGCGCTCAACGTGACGGCGGTGTTTAAGCGAATTGATACGTGTGCGGCTGAGTTTGCCGCTCCCACGCCGTATATGTATTCGACGTATGAGACCGGATTGGCTGCCGGATTGCCTGCGTGCGAAGCCAAGCCGAGCGGGAAGACGAAGGTCGTCATTCTGGGTGGCGGGCCGAACCGGATCGGGCAGGGGATCGAGTTTGACTACTGCTGCTGTCATGCGTGCTTCTCGCTGACCCAGGCCGGGTTTGAGACCATCATGGTCAACTGCAACCCTGAAACGGTGTCGACGGACTACGATACGTCAGACCGGCTGTATTTCGAGCCGTTGACGGCGGAAGACGTGCTGGAAATCATCCGGGTCGAGCAGAATGCGGGTAAGCTGCTGGGCGTGATCGTGCAGTTTGGCGGGCAGACGCCGCTGAAGCTTGCGCAGGCGCTGTCGGAAGCGGGTGTGCCTATTCTAGGGACGTCGCCGGATGCCATTGATTTGGCGGAGGATCGCGACCGGTTCAACGTGTTGATTGATAGCCTCGGGTTGAAGCAGCCCGAGAGCGGAATCGCGCGGGCACCGGGAGAGGCGCGCGCCATCGCCGACCGCATCGGGTATCCGGTGGTCATTCGCCCGTCGTACGTGCTGGGCGGGCGCGGAATGGAGATCGTCTACGACGGGGCGGCCATCGAGCGCTATATTGCGCGGTTGTCGGCGACGCTGGCATCGCCGTCGGAACTTGTTGTCTCGCATAACAAGCCGTTACTGATCGACCGGTATCTGACGGAAGCCGTCGAAGTCGATGTCGATTGCCTGTCGGATGGTACGGATACTTTCGTGGCCGGCATCATGGAGCACATCGAGGAAGCCGGGATCCATTCCGGCGACAGCGCGTGTTCGTTGCCGCCGCATTCATTGAGCAAAGACATCATTGCCGAGATCGAACGGCAGACGAAGGCGCTTGCGCTGGCGTTGAAGGTTGTCGGACTGATGAATGTGCAGTTCGCGATCAAGGATGGCCAGGTCTTTATCCTGGAAGTCAATCCGCGTGCGAGCCGGACGGTGCCGTTTGTCGCCAAGGTGATCGGGCTGCCGGTGGCGGCGATTGCTGCCGAGATCATGGCTGGGCGGACACTGGCGAGCTTCAACTTGAAACCGGTGGTGATCGACCATATCGCGGTCAAGGAAGCGGTATTCCCGTTTGCGCGGTTCCCTGGAGTTGACCCGGTTTTAGGCCCGGAAATGCGGTCAACGGGCGAAGTCATGGGGCTTGACCGTGATTTTGCGATGGCGTTCGGCAAGAGCCAGATCGGGGCGGGTACGCCGCTGCCGGTTTCTGGGACGGTGTTCGTGTCGGTGCGTGACAGCGACAAGGACCGAATGGTGGCACCCTTGAAGACCTTGCAGGAGATGGGGTTCAAGATCATCGCTACGCGCGGGACCAAGCGGCATCTGGAGGCCAACGGGGTTGCTTGTGAAGCCGTCAACAAGGTTCTGGAGGGGCGCCCGCATATCGTGGATGCCATGAAAAACCGCGATGTTGCCTTGGTTTTCAACACGACCGAGGGGGCAAAGGCGTTGTCGGACAGCAAGGACATCCGGCGGACGGCCTTGCTCAATCACATCCCGTACTACACCACGCTTGCCGGCGCGGTGGCGGTCACGCGCGCGATTGCTGCCCTAAAGGCTGGGAGCGTTCAGGTGGCGCCATTGCAGAGTTATTCCAAGCGGGCGTCTTAAATCTGCGCACAGCAGAATTATGACCGGAACAGCTTGCGGCAAACATCGTTGTTGCCGCGGGCCTCGCCAATCCGACATAGTAGGCGAAGTTCAAGGCTTGGTTGAATTTAAGTCTTGGTTGAAGTTAAGACTTGGTTGCGGCTGCGAGCCGGACCGGCAGGGAGACGTGAATATGTCGATGGAGCGAGTTCCAATGACGGTGGAAGGCTTCCGCACGATGGAAGCCGAGCTGCAGCGCCTGAAGGCCGAAGAACGCCCGCGCATTATCGCGGCGATCTCGGAAGCGCGCGCCCACGGCGATCTTTCGGAAAACGCCGAATATCATTCCGCGAAAGAGGCTCAGGGCCAGAACGAAGCGCGGATCTCGGATATGGAAGATAAGCTTTCGCGCGCCGAGGTGATTGATACGGCTGCCTTGTCGGGCAGTACGGTGAAGTTTGGCGCAACGGTGACGCTGGTCGATGAAGATACCGACGATAAGGTCAAGTATAAGATCGTCGGGGATAGCGAAGCGAATGTGAAGGATGGAAAGATCTCCATTTCGTCGCCGATCGCGCGCGCGCTGATTGGCAAGAGCAAGGGCGAGACAGCTGAAGTCACGACGCCGAAGGGCGCGCGCAGCTATGAGGTCGTCAAGGTTGAGTGGAAGTAGACGCCGGCGCTTTTTTTGAACGGGCCAAGGGCTGGATCGCTTCGTCGATCCAGCCCTTTTTATTTGGGAGGATAATGGCATTTGTGAAAGGGATGGTAATAAAAGATAATGCGAGTTAGGCTTTATAAATAATGACTTCATGAAATTATTTTAGACGTATTAGTGAAATTGAAACCATAGCAATTGTATGTTGGTGGTCAATTCAATGCGTCGGTTTTGGCCCGTATTTGGCGGCATTGACAACTTTCAAACGGGTGTAATCGGCTTTCGGCTGTCACATGCAGTTGGGCCTCGTTCAATGTGTGGAGATGCGTACAATGTCCCGTTTTGTCATGATTGCCGCAAGTGTCGCTCTGTTCGGTGCGATGCCCGCTTATGCCGCGCCTAAGACTGCTGTGAAAGCGCCGTTCCCGATTGCTGCCGATGGGACGACGAATATTGCTCATTGTGGCAACGTGGCGGTGAAATTCCGCAATGAGTGCATCAGCAAATCGCGTCCCGTTTCCGGCAAACAGCTTTATGCCGAGGCTGCTGCTTATAACGCGAAGATGGCGAAGAAAGAGGCGCTTGAAGCCGCCAAGGCGAAGTCTGCGAAAGGTGCTGACGCCGCCAAGGCTTTGAAAGCTGCTGTGGCCACCGCTGCGAAGGAAAAGCTCGTCAAGGTGAAAGCTGCCATTCCTGCGGCGGTCGTTGGTGCTCCAAAAGGCTTCAAGATCAACAAGGATGGAACGACGAATGTTGCAGATTGCGCCAAGGCTCCTGTTGCCGTCCGCAACGAGTGCATCAGCCGCGCTCGTCCGATGACTGGTAAGGAACTCGCCAAGTTCATCAAGAGCCGGGCTGCTAATTCGCCGGTTGGGTCTGTCAAGGCTGCCGCGAAGCCTGCTGCGGCACCTGCTGCCGCTGTGAAGCCGGTTGCTGCAGTCAAGCCGGTTGCTGCGCCGGTTATGGGCAAAGGCTTTGTTATTGCTAAAGATGGCACGACGAATATCGGCGATTGCGCAAAGGCCAATCCGGAATTCCGCAATGAATGCATCAGCCGGGCGCGTCCGGTTCCCGGCAAGGCGATCTATGCCAGCATGAAGACGAAATCCTGATATCGGGTTTGATCGAGATTTAAGCGAATTGGGGTGGTCAATTCCGGGTAAACCGGAGTGACCGCCCCAATTGCGCTTTTTAAGCCGATGGGAGTTGTAGGGCTACGCGCAAGGCCGTTTGACCTAACCAAAAAAAGTAGACCTTCAATCTTGCAGAGCTTGGGCGCGGACGAGGCGGGCGTAGGCACCGTCTTGGGCCATGAGGGCGGCGTGGCTGCCGGTTTCAATGATGGTGCCTTCGTCGAAGACGGCGATCAGTCCGGCGTCGCGGACGGTTGAGAGGCGGTGGGCGATGACGAGGGTGGTGCGCCCCTTGGTGAAGCGGGCCAGCGCATCCTGGACGAGGCGCTCGCTTTCGCTGTCGAGAGCGGAGGTTGCTTCGTCGAGGAGGAGGATGGGCGCGTCTTTGAGGATGGCGCGGGCCAGGGCGAGGCGCTGGCGCTGGCCACCTGAAAGGCGCATGCCACGGTCGCCGATCTCGGTGTTGTACCCGGCCGGCTGGGCCATGATGAAGTCATGGGCGGCGGCGGCAATCGAGGCTGCGATGATTTCGTCGTCGCTCGCGCCGAGTTTGCCGAGCGCAATGTTTGCGCGGATCGTGTCGTCAAACAAGGTTACGTCCTGGCTGACGATCGAGACCGCGCCGCGCAGGGACGCGATTGTCACGTCACGGAGGTCCTGGCCGTCGATGAGAATGCGGCCGCTGGTGGTATCGAACAGGCGCGGCACCAGATTGATGAGGGTGGTTTTGCCGGCACCCGAGCGGCCGACGAGGGCGACGGTCGTGCCGCCTGGGATGTCGAGCGTTACATTGTGGATTGCGGTTTTTTCGCTTGTCGCGCCGTAGGCGAAGGCAACATGGTCGAAAACGATGTTGCCTGTGGGAACAGCGAGCGGCGCTGCGCCGGGTTTGTCGACGACGCGGGGTTTTTCGTCCATCAGCGCGTAGAAACTTTCGGCGGCGGCGAGACCTTCTTGCACCTTGGACGGCAGCGAGCCGACGGCGCGGATTGATTGGGCGGCAAGCAGCAGGGCGGAAACGAAGCCCATGAAGTCGCCGACGGTCAGGACGCCGCTGGAGATGCGCCACGTGGCTAGCGCAATGACGCCGGCGACGGCGATGCCGCCAAAGGCTTCAAGCATGGGGTCGATGCGGGCACGGGCGCGGATCGCTTTCAGGCGCAACTTGAACAGTTGCTCAAAGCTCGAATTGACGCGGTCAGCTGCGTAGCCTTCGAGGCCGTAGGATTTGATGAGGCGGGCGCCCGACAGTTTTTCAGACAGGAGCGCGGTTGAATCGCCTAGTTCAGCCTGGGTGCGCTTGGCGACGGTGCGCAAACGCTTGGAGACGAGCGCAATGGGGAGGCCAGCGAGCGGGTAGATCAGGAGGATAATCAGTGACAGACCCCAGTCGATGTAGATCATCGAACCAATGAGGGTCGCGACGGTGAGGGTGTCGCGGACGGCAGTTGTCAAGGTAGATTGGACGGCGTTCTGGATGAAGCCGATGTCGTTGGTCAGGCGTGAGATAAGGTTGCCGGGGGCTTCACGGGACAAACGAGCGAAGTCGGCCGCGACCAGATGAGAAAATGCCGCCGTCTGCATGTCGGTCGACACGCGCATGACGAAACGGTTGGTTTCGACGGTTTGGAGATAAAGGAAAAGGGCGCGGGTAGCCGTGACGGTAACAATGGCCCCGAGGATGAGGTGGAGGCTGTCGGTTTTGCCGTCCTTCAGATTGTCGAACGATGCTTTGATGATGAGCGGATAGGCGCCGGTGCAGGCGGCAAGCACGACGGTCAGGAGCAGGCCGTACCCGATCTGGGCCCAACGCGGCGCAATCCAATCGTGCAGGAAGCGCGAAAGCAGCCGTTTGCTGGTGGCTGATTTGGCAGCCGCTGTCGCACTTCCCGGTTGCGTGAGCATCAGGATTCTTTCGTGGGGTGGGCTGGATCCATCAGGCGGTGGAGGTGGACCACGTAATAGCGCATGTGGGCGTTGTCGACGGTGCGCTGTGCCGCAGCTTTCCATGCCTTGTGAGCTTCGGCGTAGTTGGGATAGAGGCCGACGATGTCGACGGCCTTCAGGTCTTTAAATTCTTGGGTTTCAAGATTGACGAGTTCGCCGCCGAGGACGAGGTGGGGCAACTGTGTCTTGGGGTTCGACATATCCGGGGGCTCCTTTGTATAGCGTGGACTCTTAATCACGATTCAGCTCAGCCCTGCAAACCATGACAGTGCCATGTCTGTGACGAGGCCGAGAAAGAGGGCGATGCCGACGTCGCGGTTCGAGCGGAACCGGCGCAGGCAATTGGCGGGATTGTCGACGTCGAGCGTCACGACCTGCCACGACAGTTGGAGCGAGACGAGAACGACACTGGTGACGAAGATGAGGTGCGCGCCTGCGACGAAGCCCGCGATCAGCCAGAGGGTCACAGCGGCTGCGTAAAAGCCACCGATCCAGATCGGCGAGTTGTCACCGAAGGTGATGGCGGTCGATTTCAGGCCGATGGACTGGTCGTCTTTCTTGTCCTGGTGGGCGTAGATGGTGTCGTAGCCGATGGTCCAGCAGATCGAGCCCAGGTACAGCAGCACGGCGGGCCAGCCGATGGAACCTTTGACGGCCGACCAGCCGAGCAACGCGCCCCAATTGAAGGCGAGGCCTAAGCCGACCTGGGGCCAATTGGTGTAGCGCTTCAGGAAGGGGTAGATTGCGACGATGGCAAGGGAGGCGACGCCGGTCTGGATGGTGAACCAGTTGAATTGAGCAAGGACCAGGAAGGCGATGCAGGCGAGCATGGTTGCGAAGGTCAGCGCTTGATTGGGTGAGACCTGGCCTGAGGGGATCGGGCGGCTCGCGGTGCGGGCGACTTTGGCGTCGATGTCGCGGTCGACGTAGTCGTTGTAGGCGCAGCCCGAACCGCGCATCAAAAACGCACCGGTCAGAAACAGCAGCAGGAACCAGAGGTCTGGATAGGGTCTGCGGTCGGCGACGCCGGCGAGGCCGACGCCCCACCAGCAGGGAAACAGCAGCAGCCAGGTCCCGATGGGCCGGTCGAGACGCGCCAGACGCAGATAGGGCTGGATGGCAGCAGGGGCAAAGCGGTCGACCCAGTTGTGCGGGGGGGCATCGGCGACCGGCATGGGGGAGGCAGCGGCGGGCGTATCCGCGACCATTTGGGCGGGCGCGCTAGGCGCAGGCGTGTTGGTATCGGGCGGTATACTGCTGGCCGTCATTGGATCTCGAGGATTTGGGCGAAAAAATCGCGCTCGTTGAAACGGTACCGAAGCTGAGTGTGCGCTGCAATGTGGCAAGCGCGCTGAGGTTGGTGTTGCAGGCTTGGCGGGCAGTCAGCTACCAAGACCTATGGCTATTCATGATTTTTCATCGCAGCGGTTGTTTGTCGAGCCCCCTTTGGCTCAGGCTGCGGAAATCGTGTGCGAGGGTCAACAGGCGAACTATCTGCTTAACGTGCTCCGGTTGCGGGAAGGTGACAGGTTGCGGGTTTTTAATGGCCGCGACGGGGAGTGGGACGCGCAACTGCGCGATGTGCGCAAGCGGGATTGCCGGTTCGTGGTTGGCGCGTGCGTGAGGCCGCAGACGGCGGGGCCGGATGTCGAGTATCTGTTTGCGCCGCTCAAGCATGCGCGGCTGGATTACATGGTGCAGAAGGCCGTGGAAATGGGTGTGCGCTGTTTGCGGCCGGTGATCACGCGGCGAACGGTGGCCGAGCGGGTCAATCTGGACCGGATGCGGGCGAATGTCATCGAGGCGGCCGAGCAATGCGGTATATTGCATGTGGCTGAGGTAGCGGCACCGGTGAAGTTCGACGCGGTGCTGGCGGGTTGGGATGTGACGCGCAAGCTGGTGTTTTGCGACGAGGAAGCGGAAACTGGTAGTGCTGTCACTCAGTTGCATGAGTTGCCAGAGGGTGCGCCGGTTGCGGTGCTGATCGGGCCGGAGGGTGGGTTTGATCCAGCCGAGCGATCGGCGCTGTTGAGGCAGCCGTATACGCTGGCGGTGTCGCTGGGGCCACGGATCATGCGAGCCGATACGGCGGCGGTGGCGGCGCTGGCGCTGGTGAATGCGGTTCATGGTCGAGGATGGTAGAGTTAGCCGCGAGGACACTTGTACGATTTTTGATTGAGCTTATAAGCGCGTCACAATAGTTCTGGAATCTCGAACTAATCAGCGGCGTCGTTTAATGTCATCGCCGATCCAACGTATTAGGGGCCTCAGGCATGTCGACACGCGAGGCAGCAGCGCCAAGCCGGGAAATTTCGTCCCGGGCTGAATTGACCGGCTGGATAGCTGAGGGCGAGAAACCGCGCGACCGCTGGCGGATCGGGACCGAGCACGAGAAGTTCGTGTTCGAGACCGGCAGTCTTGCGCCCGTGCCATATGCGGGCGAGGTTGGAATCCGGGCGCTGATGGAAGGCATGATGGCGCGATTCGGCTGGGAGCCGATCATGGAGGGGGAAAACCTCATTGCGCTGCGGCGGCCGAAGTCGGAAGCGGTTTTGGGGGAAATCGGCGGGTCGATCAGTTTGGAGCCGGGTGGTCAGTTCGAGCTTTCGGGCGCGCCGCTGGTCAATCTGCACGAAACGGCGGCGGAGACGGCGCAGCACTTGCGTGAAGTTCTGGCGATGGGGGAGACGCTGGGAATCGGATTTCTCGGCGTTGGATTTTCGCCGAAGTGGGCGCTGGCCGATGTGCCGAAGATGCCGAAGCAGCGGTATGGGGTGATGACCCGCTACATGCCGCAGGTCGGCAAGGGCGGACTCGATATGATGTACCGGACGGCGACGATCCAGGTGAACCTGGATTTTGCATCCGAAGCCGACATGGTCAAAAAGCTGCGGGTATCGCTGGCGTTGCAGCCAATTGCGACGGCGCTGTTTGCGTCGTCGCCGTTTACGCAAGGCAAGCCGAACGGGCTCAAGTCGATGCGCAGCGAAGTCTGGCGCGATACGGACCGTAACCGGACTGGGATGCTGCCGTTCGTGTTCGAACCGGGCATGGGATATGAGCGCTATGTCGACTATGCGCTTGGCGTGCCGATGTACTTCGTCTATCGCGACGGCAATTATATTGATGTCGCCGGGGCGTCGTTTACGACGTTCATGGAGGGGAAGCTGCCGCAGTTGCCTGGAGAGAAGGCGACGATTGATGATTGGTCGGATCACCTCACGACGCTGTTTCCTGAGGTGCGGCTGAAGAAATTTTTGGAAATGCGCGGGGCCGACAGCGGTGGCGGCGCTCGGATCACGGCGCTTTCGGCGTTCTGGACTGGGTTGCTGTATGATCAGACGGCGCTGGATGGGGCGTACGATCTTATCAAAAACTGGACGGACGAGGAGCGTGAAGCGCTGCGAAACGGGGTGCCGGCCAGTGCGCTGGCGACGCCGTTCCGGTCTGGGACGGTGCGCGACGTGGCGCGGCGGGTGCTTGCACTTTCGGCTGCGGGGTTGCGCGCGCGGCGGGTGCTGAACGCCAAGAGCCAGGACGAAAGCATCTATATTGCGCCGCTGGAGACCATGGTTGCGACAGGCCGGACACTCGCCGACGATTTCCTGGAGCTGTATCACGGACGCTGGAAGGGAAAGGTCGATCCGATCTTTGCGGAATTCGCGTTTTAACGCTGCCGCCGTAATTGGCTTGCTTGCGTCGTTGGCTTGCCGCCGTAGTTGCCTTGCCTCCCGAAAGCCTTATCTCCCGAAAGCCTTATCCCCCGAAAGCCTTGGGGTACGCTGCCTGCCGGTTCAGGCAATGTTCAGACAGGTCCCGATAGTGACTGGTTGACGGCGATCTGCAACAGGCGGGAACGTGTCATGAGTGAGCGATATTATCCAGGTGGCCGCCACGACCCGTTCGGCTGGTTCAAGACTTCATGTCTGGTGCTGGTTGTGTTTTCGCTGATGTTGGTGACCGGCGTGATGGCCGCAAGGGCGGACGATTGTCCGTCGTCGTGCCGGCAGCGTCATAATCAGTGCCGGATTCAGACGAAAGGGGCACCATCTTGCGATGCTCAGTTGGAAACGTGCATCCGCAGCTGCATGGCATCGCAATCGAAGGCACCGCCACCGAAGAAGTGAGAATGACTTGATATAGCGGCAGAACAACCCCCACCCCCAACTCCAGCCCCTCCCCGCAAGGGGGAGGGAGTTTAGCCGATGACGAATACGGCGAGGAAGCGGGGGCCGTGGGCACCCATTACGGTGATGCCGCCGATGTCGGACGTGCGCGACGGGCCCGAGACGAAGTTCAGGGTGCGCGGCATGACGCCTGGGCCGAGTTTGGCGCGGACGATGTCGAGGGCGTCTTCGTAGGAGCCTTTGAGGGCCGCGGCGTCGAGCACGACGAGGTGGGTTTCAGGCAGGTAATTCAGCGTAACCGGGTTGTCAGGGCCGGAGGCGAGGACGAGGGTTCCGGTTTCGGCGGCGGCGGCCACGGCATAGGAGAGCGAGACTTCATCGGCTGGATCGGCGCGGCCGGACAGTCGTTCAATGCCGGGGGCGGTCTGCCAGGGGAGGCCTGCAAGGCGCGCATCGGCACCCATGCGGATGCGGGATGGTTTGTTGTGGCCGCGAAGGTAGGCTTCGATTGCGGTGGGGAGCGCGTCAAGGGATGGGACGTCGATGACGGTGGCGAAGCCGCGCGTCAGGTAATCGGTGAAATGAGCGCGCAGGGCTGCGGGCTCCTGCAGGGCGCGGGCCGGAATGAGGTGGCGGGCGTGGGCTTCAACGCGCGCGTTCGTTACGGCAACACGGGCGTCGTCACCCGGTTTGACGCCAAGGGAGGTGCGGATTTTGGAAAAGATTGCGTCGCGGGCCGCCGTGGGGCGCGCGGAGGCATTCGAGCGGGCATCAGACATCGGGCGCGATCCCTTGTTTGCGTTCGGACCATAGCTGCTGGAACGTGCGGCCTTGGGGGGCTGGGAGGTCGCGGTGGCGGGTCCAGCCGGACGCGAAGGGCAGATAACGGAACGAGCGCCGTGAGCCGCCGGCAGCGGAGAGGCCTGCGGCTGCAAACCGCGTCAGCAGGTGATAGAGGCGCGGGCGTGTGGCTAGAAAGGCGAACAGGCCGAGGGAGCGCTTGGCGATGAAACTTGGGTAGCCGGCGTCGAACTCGCGGTTGCGCCATTTGCGCATGAGGCCGGGCAGCGGGATTTTGACCGGGCAGACGGCCTCGCAGGCACCGCAGAAGGTGGAGGCGTTGGGCAGGTTGCCGGCGACCTTCACGCCAAGTTGGGCTGGCGTCAGGACCGAGCCGATGGGGCCGGGATAGACCCAGCCATAGGCGTGGCCGCCGACAGCGTTGTAGACCGGGCAATGGTTCATGCAGGCGGCGCAACGGATACAGCGCAGGACTTCGCGGAACTCGGTGCCAAGCAGTTCCGAGCGGCCATTGTCGAGGATGACGACGTGGTAGGCCTCGGGGCCGTCGGGGTCTCCGGCGCGGCGGGGCCCGGTCGAGAAGGTCACGTAGTTGGTGAGGTCCTGGCCGGTGGCCGAGCGCGCCAGCAGGCGCAGAACCGTCGTCACGTCTTCGAGCGTCGCCATGACCTTTTCGATGGAGGTGATGACGACGTGGACACGGGCGAGCGATTGGGTGAGGTCGCCGTTGCCTTCGTTGGTGACGATGACGGACGAGCCGGTTTCGGCGATGAGGAAGTTGGCACCCGTGATCCCGACATCGGCCATAATGTAGTTTTCGCGCATGACGCCGCGGGCTTCGGACACCATCGCGGCGGCATCGGGCAGGGCACGGTCAGCGGGCAGGTGGGTGTGCTTCGAGCGGAATTCGGCTTCGACCTGGGCCTGCGTCAGGTGAAGGGCTGGGACGACGATATGGCTTGGGATTTCGTGGCGGATCTGGACCAGGTATTCGCCAAGGTCGGTTTCAACGACGCGGAGCCCTGCATCTTCCAGGTGGGCGTTGAGGCCGATTTCCTCCGACACCATGGACTTGCCTTTGGTGACAAGTTTGGCATCGGCGTCACGGCAGATCTTGAGGATGATGTCGCGGGCGTCCGCTGCGGTCTGGGCCCAGTGGACCTGTGCGCCGTTCTCCGTCGCCTTCTGCTCATAGCGGGCCAGGTAGACGTCGAGGTTGGCCAGCATGTGGTTTTTGACGTCGCGGCCGATGGTGCGGAGTTGTTCGAACTCCGGCAGACCAGCTTTGGCGGCGGCGCGCTGGGCAACGAGTCCGCCGGGCAGTCCGCCGAGGGCGCGCTGCAACTGGGCGTCACCGAGGGCTGCGCGGGCGTTGGATTTAAAATCGGCGGTGGTTGGATTCATGGCCTGATGATTGCCACACCCGCCTGGAACGGTCCAGTGGTGCTGGATACGGGGCGAGCAGTTTCCTGCGGCCGGCTTGCGTGCGTGTGTGCGGGAGCGGCGGATTGGGCTACCACGGTTGCGCGGACGGCGAACTCGTAGTCGGCCTGCGTGCTGCCGGCGCTGGTTATGGCTTGAAGTTTGCCGCCAGGACCGAACGCCAGTGTGCGGACGTTGGCAGGTTCGGTGGCGGTCCAGGCCGCGTGCCAGGGCGTTCCGTCGATGGCGGTTGCGATTTTTTCCCAGCGAGAGCACTCGTTGGTTGTGGCTGGAAAGACGAGGATCAGTTTTCCGGCATGGCCGTGTTCGATGATGTAGCGCAGTTCCCATAACGCCCAGGGCGTGGTGCCGGCCATGGCGACGATGAGATGGGCGCGCGCGACCCAATCTTTGAAGGCTGGCTGCCAAGCGTGGTTGTCGTAGTAGGCGCGCATTGCGCCGAGGCGGCGCATTTTTTCGCCGGGAAGGCCGATGGCGATGGGCGGACCCATCTTGGCGACCGTTTGCAGCACAACTTCCTCAAGGCGCGGGAATAGACGCGTGACCCAGCGAACATAGGAAATGGGTGCAACCCGCACGTTCTCGTCTTGAAACGAGCGCAGGAACACGATGGGTGCGTAGCGGCCCGACAGGATCAGCGCATCGGCGTGGCGCTGCATGATGCGGCGGGCGATCCGTGAAACGAAGAGCCCGATGGGGAAGATCGAGAAAATGGCCACGATGCCGATCGCATTGTAGAGAAAGGCTTCTGTCGGGCGGTTTTTGAAGATGGCGGCGAAATCTTCGCTCGTGCTGATGTTTCCACCACTCAGCACGGGAAATAGCTGGTCATTCCATGCGTAAATGGTGGTCAGCGAAAACCAGTACAGGCCTAGAAGCGTCAACAGCGCCAACGGCACCACGGCATACTTGGTGGTATTCAGTTCGGAATAGCTTTGACGGCGGGCCGCGACGCATACGCTAAAGGATTTCGCGACCGCAAAGCCTGGAAATGGCGTCTTGGTGGCGTTCTGATAGGACAGGGCGGTGTAGCTCCACAGTCCGCCGAGCACTGATGCTATGGCGATGAGGTGCCACGCGATAAACTGCTGGGCGAGGACGTTGTAGAAGTCGAAGGCGATGGACCCTGCGACGGCGCGTATAATCAGGTATGCCGCCGCGCTGACGACGAGACTTGCGAAAATGAGGGCAATGGCGCTGCTAGCTTTGCGGTAGGTGCCTGCGCGCGTGAAGGCGTAGATCAAGGTGGCGCTCGAAATTGCGAATCCAGCCATAGCCGAAGGAGGCATGTTGGCGGCCGGCAGATCATTCATGACTTTGTCGCCGCCTGCATTGGCGAGCATGATCGCTGTTAGCCCGGCGTTGTTGCCAATGGCGTAGAGGGTGCCAAGCCTGGCGGCGCGCCAGATGCTGCGGTAGTGGCGGACAGTCGTGGTCACGTCGGCCGTCATCGCGGGGCTCCCGAGCTACGAACGGTTGCGGTTTTCATGTACCACGCAGGTTGATTGGACGCCGGATAGTGTTGGCATGACTGGATGGTGTCTGGTACTCAAAATTGTGCCCGCCGATGCGCACGTTTGCTTGAATTTGCGTCGTGCAGGTGCGTCAGGGGTGGATTTAGGGTAGGCTCAGACCCAAATCAGGTGCGGCGGCACAAGAGCAAGGTTCACTGATATGACCCAGAAGAGTCAGGCCCGATCGGCCAAACAGACGAGCAATATCCAGGTCTACGACCCGATCTGGTCGCAAATCCGCACGGAAGCGGAGCGCGGCATTGCAGACGAGCCGGGGCTTGGCGGGTTCATCTTTGCGACTGTGCTCAGTCATGAGCGGCTGGAAGATTCGGTCTGCCACCGTCTGGCACAACGGCTCAATCATGCCGACGTCGATGCGGGACTGATTACGCGGACGTTTCAGGATGTCCTTGAGGCTAACCCGGACTTAGGCGTCGCGTTTCGCGCCGATTTGGCGGCCGTGCGGGATCGCGATCCGGCCTGCACGCGCCAATTGGAGCCGTTGCTGTACTTCAAGGGGTTCCATGCGCTGGTGACCCACCGGTTTGCACATGTGTTGTGGAGCGAGGGCCGCCGCGATTTTGCGCTGTATCTGCAGAGCCAGGCGTCGCGGATTTTCAGCGTCGATATTCATCCCGGCGCGCGCTTCGGCAAGGGGATCATGCTGGACCATGCGACTGGTTTCGTGTGCGGCGAGACGGCTGTGATCGGTGACAATTGCTCGTTCTTGCATGCGGTGACGCTGGGCGGCAGCGGCAAGGTGACGGGCGACCGGCATCCCAAGATCGGCGATAATGTGCTGATCGGCGCGGGTGCCAAGATCCTTGGCAACATCAAGGTCGGCAATTGCTCGCGCGTGGCGGCCGGCAGCGTCGTGCTCAAGGAGGTGCCGCCAAACAAGACGGTGGCGGGCGTTCCTGCCGAGGTGATCGGACCGGCTGGATGTCCCGAACCAGCGCGTGCGATGGATCAGGGTTTGAGCCCTGGGGATTGCGGCTGCAACGATAAGGGTTGAGATGCGGAACCCTTTCCTGCAGAGGGAAGGGTGCCTGTTGGCTGAACGGTTTGGACGGTTGCTGTCCCCTTTGGGCTGGGGCTGAATTTTGCTGAGGGCTAACTTTCGGGTTGTGCCGACGGCTACCGTCTGAGACAAACGCTGCGATTTTGCCAGTTCAGGACGCGAGAACCGCGTGCGATGCGTGGATCTTAGAAGATGACATCAATCACCAGCACTTAGGAAAGATCGGTTGTGAAAAAAGACGAGATGGCGAAGGTTGAAGCGTTCTTGCGTAAGCGGTTCAGCAACCCTTCGATCGAAGTGCGTGCGCGGCCGAAGAAGACCGATAGCGCCGAAGTTTATATCGGCAAGCGCGACGAGGACTTTCTGGCGGTGCTGTATCGCGAGGATGAAGACGGCGAGGTCTCTTATCAGTTTCAGATGGCGATTCTCGATATTGATCTTGAAGACGTTTGAAAGGCAGACGGCGACATGGCGCTCTTTGAACTCGACGGCGTGAAGGTCAAGACGCCTGGACCGGGCCGGTATTGGGTTGCAGACGATGCGGTTGTGATCGGTAACGTCGAGATCGGCGATGATGTCAGCATCTGGTTTGGCAGCGTCGTGCGCGGGGACAACGATGCCATCCGGATCGGCGCCGGTTCCAATGTGCAAGACGGTTGCGTGCTGCACGTTGATCCGGGATTTCCGATGGAGGTCGGGCACAACTGCACCATCGGCCACAAGGTGTTGTTGCACGGGTGCACGATTGGCCAAGGGTCGTTGATCGGGATGGGCTCGATCATCATGAATGGGGTTAGAATCGGCGAGCAGTGCTTGATCGGGGCCAACACACTCATTCCCGAGGGCAAAGTCATTCCGCCCCGTTCGATGGTGTTTGGGGCTCCGGGAAAGATCGTACGGCAGCTTACTGACGCCGAGGTGGACAAGATCGGGGGGACGGCCGGAAACTACCAGCGGAACTGGCGGAAATTCGCTGCCGGGCTGGTGCGGCAAGCTCAGTGTTAAAGACTGATGCGGTTTGGCGTCTCAGGTGATGATGCGCCACCTGTATCTTCCCGCGCTGTTCCGCTATGGTCCGCAGCGTCCAAAAACTAATTTTTCCATCGGCGATGAGCATTATTTTGCACGCGGCCTTGTTTTCCCGCGAGGTATACGGTATGCCATTAGCGTTTTGAGCAAATTGCTCGGTTTCGCGGCGCGCTTCGAGGGTATCGAAAAGACGGCACATCGCTCAGCTTGTGAGAGAATTCATGGCAGCGTTCAGCAACAGCGGCGCGCAAACGAAACCGGTGCCGGGCGATGATACGCAGCTGCATCTTGATGCAATCGATTCGGGATTGAGCCTGAAAGCGCGTGCTTACGATGCACTGAAGACGGCGATCTTGCGGATGGACATTTATGCGCCGGAGGCTCAGTTGCGCCTCGACGAGCGCGACCTGTCGGCCAAGTTCGGGGTCAGCCGCACACCGTTGCGCGAGGCGCTGGCACAGCTGGATCAGGAAGGCCTGGTGCGGATTCAGCCGCGGCGCGGTATTTTCATCGTTCGCAAGACCAAGGCCGAGATCATGGAGATGATCAAGGTTTGGGCGGCACTTGAGAGTATGGCGGCGCGACTGGCAACGATTTACGCCAGTGATGAAGAGCTTGCTTCACTGAATGGTCTGGTGGACCAGTTCTCGCAGGATGCAGTCGCTGCCAAGATGGGCGAGTATTCGGATGCCAATATCGCATTTCATTCCGCGATCATACGGCTTGGGAAATGCGATCTGATCGCCGACATAACCGACCGGCTATTCTTCCACGTGCGCGCAATCCGGCGGCGGACGATCGTCGAGGCCGACCGGGCCAAGCGGTCCGTCACTGACCATAAGGACATCGTCGCGGCTTTGAAGGCGCGCGATACGGATCTTGCCGAACGGCTGGTGCGCGAGCATACGCTCAAGCTTTGCGCCCATGTCGCCAAGCACGTTGATCTTGCCTAGACCGCAGACGGCCCGTGGTTATTCTTAATGCACCAGAGCGTGCAGGGGGCACCCGGTAGACGCCAATACTAACACGAAACTAGAGGAAGCGACTGATGACGAAGGCCCTGGAAGGTATCCGTGTTCTTGATTTCACGCACGTGCAATCGGGCCCGACGTGCACGCAGTTGCTGGCATGGTTTGGCGCGGATGTAATCAAGATCGAACGGCCGGGCGAAGGCGACATCACGCGCGGGCAGTTGCGCGATGTGCCGAATGCTGACAGCCTCTATTTCACGATGCTCAATCACAACAAGCGCTCGATGACGCTTGATACCAAGAACAAGACCGGCAAGGACGTGCTGGAGCGTTTGATCAAGGCCTGCGACATCCTCGTTGAGAATTTTGCGCCAGGCGTGCTCGATCGCATGGGGTTCTCGTGGGAGAAGATCCACGCGTTGAATCCGCGGATGATCGTGGCGTCGATCAAGGGTTTCGGTCCGGGACCATACGAAGATTGCAAGGTTTATGAAAACGTCGCCCAGTGCACCGGCGGCGCTGCCTCGACGACGGGTTTCCGCGATGGTTTGCCGTTGGTGACGGGAGCGCAAATTGGCGATAGCGGGACGGGTTTGCATCTGGCGGTTGGCATTCTTGCAGCGTTGAACCAGCGCAGTAACACCGGGCTTGGCCAGCGGGTCGATGCGGCGATGCAGGATGGCGTGTTGAACCTGTGCCGGGTGAAGCTGCGTGACCAGCAGCGTCTGGCGCATGGGCCGATGAAGGAATACAGCCAGTTCGGCGAGGGTATTCCTTTCGGCGATACCGTACCGCGCGCGGGTAACGATTCAGGCGGCGGGCAGCCGGGACGCATTCTCAAGTGCAAGGGTTGGGAGACCGACCCCAATGCCTACATTTATTTTATCACCCAGGCACCGGTTTGGGAAAAGATCTGCGATATCATCGGCGAACCGGAATGGAAGACCCATCCCGACTTTGCCAAGCCCGCCGCGCGCCTGCCGCGGCTCAACGAGGTGTTTGGCCGTTGCGAAAAGTGGACGATGACCAAGACCAAGTTCGAGGTCATGGAAATTTTGAACCGCGATAACGTGCCGTGCGGGCCCATCCTGTCGATGAAGGAATTGTCTGAGGACGCTTCGCTGCGGGCGACAGGGACCATCGTCGAAGTCGATCATCCGGTGCGCGGCAAGTATCTGTCGGTGGGCAATCCAATCAAGCTGTCGGCCTCGCCGACGGTTGTGACGCGGTCGCCGCTGCTGGGTGAGCATACCGAGGAAATTCTAAGCGCGGTGCTTGGGTATTCGGCCGACGAAGTTGCCGCGATCAAGGCGTCTGGTTGCACAGAGCCTGCCGTTAAGAAGCCGGCGCCTGAGGCGGGTGCTGCCGGTGCCGGATCGGTTTCGCTGTTTCCGCGCCAGTAGGCGGCTGCAGATGTGAGATTATGCCATTCGGGGGCTGAGCCTTACGGATTGCTACCGTCGTTGTAATGGCAGAAGCCGACGTCCAGGCTGGACAGCTTCATGCTTTGAAAGGAAACGCCATGCGCATCGTCGTTCACGGTCAGGAAGCATTCGGCAAGGCGGTTTTAGAGAAGCTGCTGGAACGAGGCGAAAACGTCGTCGCCGTGTTCTCTGCACCCGACAAGGAAGGTCGGCCCAGGGATCCGCTGGCGGTGTTTGCCGAGGAAAAGGGCTTGCCGCTGCATCAGCCCAAGTCGTGGAAGACGCCGGAGTCGCTTGAGCTGATCAAGTCGTACAATGCTGACTTGTGCGTGATGGCCTATGTGCTGTTGTTCGTTCCGCAGGCCGTGATTACCGCGCCGAAGTTTGGCTCGATCCAGTATCATCCGTCGCTGCTGCCGATGCATCGCGGGCCGTCGTCGATCAACTGGCCGATTGCGGTTGGCGCGACCAAGACCGGGCTGACGATCTTCTACCCTAACGACGGTTTGGACGAGGGCGACATCCTGCTTCAGAAGGAATGCGATATCGGACCGGACGAAACGCTGGGCGATGTTTATTTCAAGAAACTGTTCCCGATGGGCATCGACGCGATGATGGAGTCGGTCGATCTGGTGCGGGCTGGGAACGCGCCGCGCATCGTGCAGGACTTGGCGAAGGGCTCGTATGAGAGCTGGTTCAAGAAGGACTTGGCGCAGCTCGACTGGTCGATGCCGGTGGCGCGCGTTTACAACATCATCCGGGCGACGAACCCGGCACCGGGTGCATGGTCGACGATCAAGGGCCATAAGGTCGATATTTACGATAGCGCGCGTGTCGAGGATGCCGGTGCGGGTGAGCCGGGGGAAGTGCTCAGCGTTTCAGGCGATGGGATGACGGTGGCGGCCACGGGTGGCGCGGTACTGGTAAGGCGCGTGCGCGTGGCTGGCGGACCGAAGATCGCGGCGAGCGAGTTTGCGTCGTCGGCGGGGATCGTGGCGGGGGATAGGTTTGATGCGTTTGGAGTGGCGGCGGCGAAGGGTTGAATCTCCATACGGCTAACAGGGTTTGGGGTGGGTGCTCAGGTGCCTGCCGCATTTTTTGCGCCGCATGACTTGGTCGCTGCGCGAGTAGGGCTATCGCCCTACAACCCATTCGTCTATGCCGAGCATAGCGTTGCTGTGACGGGTGACCCCTCGAACTCCCCTCTTTTTGGGACTCAAAGAAGCGCGTGGAGGCATCGTGCCCGACGTGCGTGCTTGCGGCTTAGGGTCCGTCTGACTTTAATGGAATCAAAGTCGGATCCTAAGCCTCTGTTTGGTCGTGCTTCTTTTCGGAAAACCGGTTCCCACCCCCGCCTTCGCGGGGGCATGCTTTTCCGGAAGCACTCTAGATTGAAGCAGAACGAACCCGCCCACTGTTTCCCCGGATGGCCCTGCACTTGCCGATCCGGGGTCTTTACCGGCCAAAGATAGGTAAAGATCCCGGATCCGCGTGCGCAAGTGCGCACTTGTCCGGGAAATCAGTGAGGGAGACGTGCTTCCCTCTGAATCGGAAAAAGTTTACCGCGCGTCGCTGGGGTTGGACATGAGGCCGGAGGCGAGGCCAGGGGTGGGGAGGCCTTCGGTGGTTTTGCTGGCGGCATCGCGCAGGCCGCTGGTGGTGACGGGAGCGCTGTCGGGAAGGCCGCCAGCGGGTGTGTAGGGTTTGCCTGGCTGCTGCGCGTTGGCGTCCAGGTTTTTGACGTTGAGCGGCATCACCTTGTCGCCGTTCTGGCAGGTGCGGACGGCAAGCGGGTAGAGCGGATCGAGGCCGACGGGGCGGCTGTCTTCGGCTTTGCGGCCATAGCGCGTGCGCCATTCGGCGACCATGCCGGTGGCCTGTTTGCGGATGCCTTCGCCTGCGCCGCAGAAAATGTTCTGGTAGACGTCTTCGATCCAGATGCGTTCGCGCGGCGGGGCGTGCTCGACGGCGACGGTGATGAGGGCGAAGGCGCGGATTTTGTCCTGCGCCATGAACTTGCCGCGCCAATACAAGTCGGCGAGGAAGGCTTGGGCACCGGCGTGGCCGCGCTGGGTGAGGACGGCAAGCCAATGCTTGGCGCTGGCGATGTCTTCGGGGACGCCTTCCCCTTTGAGCTTCATTTTGACGAGTTCGAACTGGGCGTCTTCGTCGCCGAAAAACAGGGCCGCATGGTGGAGATAATCGGCGGCGCGAACGGCGTCAGCCTTGAGGCCGATTTCGGGAATGCCGACGCGCAAGTAGCCCGCGAGCGCGGTCAAGGACTTCGCGATGTAGGGCGCGCGCTTGTCGTCATCGGGATCGGCGTCGGAAAACTCGTCGGCGATGGACTGAAAGAGCATGTACGCTTTGGCGTGGTCGGTCTCGGCACTGGCATTGTCGGAATAAAGCTGCGCCAGCGCGTACTGCGCCATGAACTGATTGTCGGCGGCGGCGAATTCGAGCGCAGGCACCGCGCCCGCGTAGTCGCCGCGCTTGTAGGCCGTCAGCCCCGCTTGGAGCGCGGCTGCCGACGACTTGAACTTGGTGCTTTCAGCTGCCATCACCGCGTGTCCTGGCAAGCTCGCTGCCAGGACACTTGCGATGATCAAGCCGAACAACGACCTAGATATCGGCATAGCAAACAACTTCAGCCTTTCCGCCAGCGTGAGTCACGGCACCGTTCCGGGCCGGACCAACCTGGTCTGCAAATTTCGCAAGTGCGCCACTGCGGTAGATGGTTTGACGTGGCGTCCAGGCCGCCCGGCGCTGTTCGAGCACGGCTGCCGGGACGTCGAGGTCCATGGTGCCGTTGATGGCATCGAGGTGGATGATGTCGCCATCCTGGACGAGGGCGATCGGCCCGCCGACGGCCGCTTCCGGGCCGACGTGGCCGACGCAGAAGCCGCGCGTGGCACCGGAGAAGCGGCCATCGGTGATGAGGGCAACCTTGTCGCCCGAGCCCTGGCCGTAGAGGGCAGCCGTGGTTGACAGCATTTCGCGCATGCCGGGGCCCCCGCGGGGGCCTTCGTAGCGGATGACGAAGACGTCGCCGTCTTTGTATTTGCGGGCTTGGACGGCGGCGAAGGCGTCTTCTTCGCAGTCAAAGCAGATGGCAGGGCCGGAGAACTTGAGGTTTGCCATGCCGGCGACCTTGACGATTGCGCCATCGGGGGCGAGCGAGCCCTTGAGGCCGACGACGCCGCCGGTTTGCGTGATCGGGGTCTTGGTCGGATAGACGACCTTCTGGTTGGTGTTGAAGACGACCGTGCCGAGGTTTTCTGCGATGGTTTTGCCGGTCACGGTCATGCAGTCGCCGTGGAGGAACCCGCCGTCGAGCAGGGCCTTCATGATCTGGGGAACGCCGCCGATGTCGAACACGTCCTTGGCGACGTATTTGCCGCCCGGTTTCAGATCGGCGATGTAGGGCGTGCGCTTGAAGATTTCGGCGACCTCAAACAGGTCGAATTCGATGCCGGCTTCGTGGGCCATGGCGGGGAGGTGAAGCGCGCCGTTGGTCGAGCCGCCGGTTGCGGCAACGATGGTGGCGGCGTTTTCAAGCGCTTTGCGGGTGACGATGTCGCGCGGACGCAGGTTGAGGGCGAGCAGGTTCATGACCGCTTGGCCGCTGGCGGTGCCGTAGGCGTCGCGCGATTCATAGATGGCGGGTGCACCCGACGAACCGGGGAGGGCAAGGCCGATGGCTTCGGCAACGCAAGCCATGGTGTTGGCGGTGAACTGGCCGCCGCAGGCACCGGCACCGGGGCAGGCGACTTTTTCAAGGGCACAGAGTTCTTTTTCGGTCATCTTGCCCGCGGCGTAGTTGCCGACGCCTTCGAATACGTCTTGGACGGTAACGTCCTTGCCGTTGTACTGGCCGGGCATGATGGAGCCGCCGTACATGAAGACCGAGGGGACGTTGAGGCGCAACATGGCCATCATGACGCCGGGCAGGGACTTGTCGCAACCTGCGAGGCCGACCATGGCGTCATAGCAGTGGCCGCGCATGGTGAGTTCGATTGAGTCGGCGATAACCTCGCGCGAGACGAGCGAGGACTTCATGCCCTGGTGGCCCATGGCGATTCCGTCGGTCACGGTGATGGTGCAGAATTCGCGCGGGGTGCCGCCGCCGTCGTTGACGCCGGCCTTTACCGACTGGGCCTGGCGCATCAGGGCGATATTGCAGGGGGCTGCTTCGTTCCAGGCCGAGACGACGCCAACAAACGGGCGGTCGATCTGTTCTTGGGTGAGGCCCATGGCGTAATAGTACGAGCGGTGCGGCGCGCGCGACGGCCCTTGCGTCACATGACGGCTGGGCAACTTGGATTTATCAAACGTCGGCTTCGCGGTCATCGTTCTCTTTCCTCTCAGCGGGATCTTAAGGTCTCAAACTTCGAGCGGTGTTCTGCTCGAACCGGCGTGACCATAGAAACGCTGATAGCCGCTCTCAACAGGTTAAGCGTGCGGCTTTGACGCTTTTGGTTCAAAAGAGTTTGGTTCTTGGTTCAAAAGATTGTTCCTGACGGGGCGTTCCAATGAAAAGATTGTCCCTAGCAGGCCGTGCCAATGAAAAGCGCAGGCTCAAGGCCTGAGATTCTCTGTTTGGACAACGTCGTACTCGTTTGTGGCTCAAAAGAGGCATGTGCTTGGTTGTGTCGTGGCGAGCGGGCAACAGTCTTGGTTGTTCAAGGGATTGACAGCGAGCGGATGGAGATTCGAGGGTCAACGGCGTGGCTCACGATTGCAGGCCGTCTGCGTGTCGTCTGGGGATGTGTTAACTACCTTTTTGGCCCATGCTAAGGCCGAGGTTGGATCGCAGCGGGGCCTTCGCAAGGCGGGAGTGGGGCAGCGTGCGCTCGCGGTATGCGCGTGGTATGAGTGATTGAACTCAGCATGTGAGCGAAACGGATCCCATGACCATTCGACAGACCGCAGGCCTTCCGCGCGTGTTTGATGGCCGTTTCAGCGATGGACGGACGGCGGTTTCGCACGATGTCCTCATCACGTTTCAGGGTGAGGTGTTGGTGGTTTCGCTTCCCAACGGGGGCGCGCCGTTGCGCTGGCCGCTGAAAGAGCTCGAAATCGCCGAACACCTGACGGCGAAGTCGAGCGATGTGATGCTGCATGAGCCCGGGCGGAAGGGCGGGACGCTGTATGTCGCGGATGGCGGGTTCGTGCGCGCGTTGGGCGGTCAAGCCGTGCATCTGACCGCCCGGTCGCGGCGGTGGCAGGGATTGCGGCCGTTCGTGTGGGTGGCGGGAATTTCAGCGGCACTGGCCGCGCTGATCTATGTCACGGATTTTTCGCCAGCGCGCAGTTTGGCGTCGTTGATGCCAACCGGAGCCCGAATCACGCTGGGGAAGGAGGTCGTTCGCTCGATGAGCGGGGGGCGGCGCGTTTGTGCGCAACCGGCTGGCAAAGCTGCATTGGAGACGCTGGCGAAGCGGCTTTCGGATGCAGCAGGACGGAAAGCCGATTTCAACGTGTCGGTCGTCGATACCGATGTCGTGAATGCGTTTGCGGCACCGGGCGAGCAGATCGTCATTATGCGCAAGCTGATTGAGGCTGCGGATAGTCCAGATGAAGTGGCCGGTGTTTTGGCGCATGAAATGGGGCATGGGCTTGAGTTGCATCCCGAAACCGGGATCATTCGTGCGGTGGGCTTGATGGCGGCGACCGAGTTCATCCTCGGTGGCAGTGGCGGATCGCTGGCCAATATCGGGCTGTATCTGGCGCAGCTTGGCTATTCCCGGCAGGCGGAGCGGCAGGCCGATCTGCAGGCGATTGCCATCCTCAAGGGAAGCGGGATTGCGCCACAGGGAATCATGGATTTTTTCAAACGAACCTCCCGGATGCCAGGCGACGACGGGAAAGTGAAAACGCGCAAGCCGGGCGAAGAGGCGCTGGACATGCTGCGCACGCATCCCAGCACGGCGGAGCGATTGGCGTTGTTTGCAAGCCAGCCAGTGTATCCGGCAACGCCCGCGTTGACGGATGGGGAATGGCAGGCGCTGAAGTCGATCTGCCAGACGACGAAAGCTGGGCCGCCGGTTGCGCCGGCAAAGAAAAAGGGCGAACGGCCACGGGATATTTGAGGGTTGGAGTTTTGGCTTCACGCGCAATTTTCCAGCGGCCCCCTAACGCACTCCTCCCGCTGCCGCCCCTCACCATGACCCTAACCAACTCCCCATTAAGACGGGGAGAGTTAGCTGCGGCGATGGTTCGCGTGGGCAGGGGGGACGCGAGGGCGTACACGGGCGCATGACAAAGAACACAGATCAGACTGATTTGCTGGTGCTGTCGCGCCGGATTGCCGAGGCTTTGGAGCGGTTGGCACCGCCGCCGCCGGTGGCGGCCGATTTCGAGGTGGCCGACGCTTTCGTGTGGACCTCGCATCCCGACCGTTTCGAGCCGGTGCATAAGGTGAACCGGGTGCCGTTTGCACTGCTGGAAGGTATCGAGCGGGCGAGCCAGCAGTTGCTTGAAAATACGGAGCGGTTTGCGCGTGGACTGCCGGCTAATAATGCGCTGCTTTGGGGCGCGCGTGGCATGGGCAAGTCGAGCCTTGTGAAGGCGGCGCATGCGCGGGTGCGTGAGACGCTGGACCTTGGCAACGGCAAGCCGGATCTCAAGCTGGTTGAAATCCATCGTGAAGATATTGACAGCTTGCCGCGCGCGCTCAATCCGATGCGGGCGAGCCGTCACCGGTTCATCGTGTTCTGTGACGATCTTTCGTTCGACCACGACGATACGAGCTATAAGTCGCTCAAGGCCGTGCTTGAAGGCGGGATCGAAGGGCGGCCCGACAACGTAATCTTCTATGCGACGTCGAACCGGCGGCATCTGATGCCGCGCGATATGGTCGACAACGAACGGGCGACGGCGATCAATCCGGGTGAAGCTGTCGAGGAGAAGGTGTCGCTGTCGGACCGGTTCGGGTTGTGGCTCGGGTTCCATAGCTGCACGCAGGATCAGTATCTCGCGATGGTGCGCGGGTATGTGGCCTATCATGGGTTGACGATCGCCGCCGACGAGATGGAGCGTGATGCGCTCGAATGGGCGATTACTCGCGGCGGCCGGTCGGGGCGCGTGGCGAGCCAGTATATCCAGGATCTGGCTGGGCGGCTGGGGCAGGCGTTGAAGGGGTGATGGCGCGACCATGCGTAGGGCTCTGCCGCTCGTTGAAGCCGCCGCCTGCGCCTTTGCCCCGTTCGAGGGGGACGCCCCCACTGTCGCTGACATAATGATGGTTCGCTCCCTCTCCCCCTGGGGAGAGGGCAGGGG
>JBEBJA010000137.1:0-35822 GCA_040080145.1 Hyphomicrobiaceae bacterium | reverse complement strand
TGGTGGCGACGGTTTGGCGGGTTCGGGTTCCGGCGCTGGTGGTGGCGACGGTTTGGCGGGTTCGGGTTCCGGCGCTGGTGGTGGCGACGGTTTGGCGGGTTCGGGTTCCGGCGCTGGTGGTGGCGACGGTTTGGCGGGCTCCGGCTCGGGTGGCGGAGCAGGTTTCACGGGTGCTGGAGGTGGCGGGGGCGGCGGAGTGACGGCGGTGATGGCGAAGGTCTGAGAGGCGGTGCCGCCTTTGCCGTCGTTGACGGTGGCCTGGATGGTATAGACGCCGCCATTGCCCCCGGATGCGGCACCGCTGGCAATCTTTCCCGACACGGTGCCTGACGTGCGGCTGTAGGTGAGGCCGGGCGGGAGGCCCGTGATGGCGTAGGTCAGCACCGCCGGGTCGGGGGCTGCGAATGCGCTGCCGACGCTGATGTCGACGGATTCGCCTTCGTTATAGGTCTTGTTGATGGTTGGGGTGGCGAGGACCGGGGGGGCGTTGCGGGCGGTGATGACGAAGCTTTGCGAGGCGGTGCCGCCTTCGCCATTATCGGCTGTGACTTTGACGGTGTAGGAGCCGTTGTCGCCGCCTTTGGACGCGCTATCGGCGAGGACGCCGGAAATGATGCCGGTTTCTGAGTCGATCGAGAGGTTGATGGGCAGATTGATGGCGTAATAGCGCAGCGGGCTTGCGCCGTACCAGACGTCGAAGCCGCCGCCGGCGTTGATGTTGGTGATGGCTTGGCCGTTGAAGCCTTGGATTGATGGGAGGGCCGCCGAAACGACGGGCGGGGGCAAGTCGGGTACAACGGCATTGGGGTCGGTCTGGCGCTCGGCGGTGATGGTGAAGCGTTGGCTGACCGGGGCCGTCTTGCCATCGGTTGCGGTGACGGTGACGGAGTAGACGCCGCCGTTGGTGCCGCCTTTTGATGCGGTACTGGATAGCTTGCCGCTGATGCGGCCGGTCAGCGGATTGATGATGACGCCGGGAGGCAGCCCGGTTGCGGAATATTTTAGCGCGAAGCCGCTTGGGTTCAGGAAGGCAGCGCCGGCATCGATCAGGACGCGGCCGCCGTCTTTGAAGAACTTGCCACGGGTGGCTGTGCCGATGACGGGCGGTGATTTGCTGGCTTGGATGGTGAAGCTTTGCTGGGCGGTGTTGCCTTTGCCGTCGTCGGCCATGACGGTGACGGTGTAGGCGCCGTTGGTGCCGCCCTTTGAGGCGTTGGCGTCGAAGGTGCCCTTGATGGCACCAGTGGAAGCATTGAGCGACAAGCTGCCGGGCAAGCCGGTCGCTGCGTATTTGACGACCGTCTTGGGGTCTTTGGTTTTGAAGTATTGGACGACCGAAAGCGGGGCCAGCGCCTGTCCGTCGAAGCCGGTGACGTTGGGGATCGGCCAGGCAACGAACGGGGGTGCGGGAGCGTCGACAGGCGTGCCGGTGATTTCGCGGAAGGGGTCGGCGATCAGGTTTCCGTTGGCGTCGATACCGGAATCGAGCCCTTTTGAGCGGCGGTAGGCGGCGATGAGGGATGAGAAGACGGGGACGTAGACGCGCTGGGTCTCGTTGCCGATACGGACCGACTGGGAGACTTGAAAGTGCAGGTGGTGGGTGGTTTGGCGGCCACCGTTCATGAAGTTTGAAATGCGGCCCAGCACGTCGCCTTGTTTGACGGCGCTGCCGTCTTTCACCTTGATCGAGTCCGGGTGCATGTGGAGGTAGTAGTATTCGGTGCCGTCGTTGCTTTTCAGGCGGACAGTCGTGTTGGATGTGACCTGGGTGATGATGCCGTCGACGACGGCGACAACATCCCATTTGTTATCTTCGCACTTGGGGGGACGAATGTCCTGGCCCTGGTGGCCCTGGCCCGACGGGCACATGGGCATGGCCCAGCCGCGAACTTCGCAGTAGTTGTCGCGCTGCATCATGGGGTCGAAGTTGCGCGGGTCGCATTCGCTGCCGCCAGCGGCTCCCTTGCCGTTCCAGCCGCCGCCGCCATAGCCCCAGATCTGCGAGTTCATGAAGGCATGTTTGCCGGCGGGGGCGGGTTCGAGACCGGTATGGAGACGCACGGGGTAAACGATGTCAGGCAGGTAGACTTTGCGGTCGCCGGTGCGGCCGCGGTCTTTGTCCTTCGGGTTGAGGGCACCGGGTGAGAAGTAGGCAAAACCGGGCGCGGTGGTCGAGGGTTTGGCCGGTTCGGCGGGTGGAAGCTTTGCGGTTTCAGCCGGTTTGGCGTCGCCCGGCAGCGTCGAAAGCGGCCTGTCGGGGTTGGTGTAGAGGCACTTGGCGGCGAGGGGAGACCCTGCCGTGAACATTGCGAACGCTGCGAAAATGCCAGCGAATATGGGGTCGCGCCGCGTGCGCCCGGTCCGTGCCAAATTCAGCGCGCATGGAAGCCGAGCCAACGCCATCAGAACCCCTCAACTCTACAGTAACGGGACTATGCCCAAACTTCCCCGCTGCGGCAACTGAGCAACGTGCAGGACGTGCGGTTTGGCGGAGATGTGTCACCGTTCGGCAAGGACGAGATGGGTAAGAGCTTGCGAATTTTTCTATTCGCTCGCAATTTCGTTGGGTTCGCAGTGTAGGAACAGGTTGACGGGGTTCTGGATTGAACGGGAGTGAGTAGATGCGGGTGCTGGGATTTGGCGCGGTTGCCGGTGGCATTGTGGCCGTTGGGGTTCTCGTGGCGACCGGTTCGGCGCTGGTGGCGCAGGAAAAGCCGCTGGTTCAAGAGAAGCTGCTGGTTCAAGAGAAAACCGGGCGCGGCCAGAACCTGATGAAGGTGGATTGGGCGGACCCTGAGATCGCCGCGTTCAGGGCGTCGGGCGCGGCTAACGATCCTGCAGCGGCCGGGCTCAATCTGAAACTGCCGATTTTGGCCTTTGGCGAGCTGCCTCAAGTGGTGAAGAATGTCGCCGGGCCGGATGCCAAACCGATCAAGCCGCGGTCCATCGTGTCGGACCCTGCCCAGCCGTTCTGGTATCATCTGGTGGATACGTATGAGGGGATCAACATCGCGATCAACGCGGACCGGCGGATCAATGTCGAGGGCGACGCCAAGTTCCGGATCGGGGCTGCCAATGTAGGTGCCGAGGCGACGCTGGGCACAAAGGCCAAGCCGCGCATCTCGATCTTCGATGCTTCGAAGGAAGAGGGTATGGAGGGGCTGGTCATCGAGTACACGGTGCAGAGGTTCGGCGATATTCCCTACACGGTGACGATCGAGTGCAGCACGAAGGCCAAGACGCAATGTAAGGATCTGGCGGTGATTGCCAAGGATGAGGCGCTGTTGAAGATCGTGGCGTTGGGAGAGTGGAAGAAGAGGCAGTAGGGCCGGAGCGGGACGTGGATAGTAGGGTGCAATAGCCTCTTGGCGTATTGCACCGTGTCGCGGCAGGGTCAGGACGGTGCAATACGCTGCGCTATTGCACCCTACGAAATTGCGGCCGTGCCAAGCGCGAGGATGACATTTGAGCGCGTGTCAGTCATCGTCGCGGGTGGAGGGGCGGGGGCCGGGGATGGCGAGGGTGTCGGTGTGGCCGACTTCGGCGCCGGTGTGGGGGCGTTTGAGCCACGCGTCGATTTCGGCGCCGGGAATTGATTTGGTTTCGCGCACGGCGGAGGCAAAGCCGGTCGCGAGTTCGGTGATGAGGGCGGCATCGGCGGGGCCGAGACGCCAGGGGCTGTCGCCTTCTTCGACGGTGTAGCCGTAGGTTTGGAATTGTTCGGCGAGTTCGACGGGGGCAGTCGGGCCGCAGGAGGGGCCGAAGCCTTTGTCGGTCATCTGGTGGCGGCTGAATGCGCCGCTCATGGATTGGTCGAGCGGGGTGCGCGGCGTCCAGCGCTGGATGCCGTTGTAGGTCAGGACGGTGTAGAACACGGCGCGGCGTTCGGCGACGGCGGCGGCGAATTTCTGGATAAAGGCGGGCGAGGCCAAGTCGAACAGGGCCGAGGCGGTGATGAGGTCGGCTTTCGGTGGAACGTCGAGGGCCGCTTCGAGGGCGGTCATGAGATCGGCCTGGTGGAATTTGATTGTGAGCGTCCGGGGGCCCTTCTGCAGGTTGAGGCCGTCTGGCGTTTGAGCGTGTGTATCGGCCCAGGCGATGAGCGCTTCCTTGGCGGCGGCGAGCAGGGCGGGGTCGTAATCGACGAGGGTCCAATGTTGGACGTGGGGCAGGAGCGGCGCGGTGGCGCGCAGGTTTGAGCCGGTGCCGCAACCGAGGTCGATGACGTTGATCGTCTCGCGCTGGAGGAAGCGCGTTTGCAGGGTGTTGGCGATGGATTGGCTGCGCGAGCGGTGGTCGGCTGGTTCGCGAAGCGCAAGCCAGGTGGGGGAAAATCCGCTCACAGTGATAATCCCATAATGACGGCTGCGACGCGGCGCGTGGTTTCGGTCCAGGGCGGCAGGGTGCGGCCCATCTCCCAGGAGGCGTCGGCCATGCGGCGGCGCAGGCGTTTGTCGCTGAGCGCTTTTTCGATGGCGGCGGTCAAGGCGCCGGCGTTGTCCGGGGGGACTTTGAGGGCCGCGCCGTCGGGGACGGTGTCGCTGGCGGCGCCGCCCGTGGTGCAGACGATGGGCAAGCCGCGCGCCATGGCTTCGGCGAGGACCATACCGTAGCCCTCGAACAGGGAGGCCATCACGAACAGGTCGGCGGTGTCGAAGTATTTGGCAAGCGTTGCCGGGACGACGGTTCCCGACAGGCGAATGCGGTCGTGGAAGCCGGCGGCCGCGATGGCGGATTCGAGGCTTGCGACGGCTGAGGGGTCGCGGTCGGTGGCACCTGTTATGGTGAGACGCCAGTCAAGGGGGGCGAGCGGTTTCAGGGCTTCGACGAGGATTTCGTAGCCCTTGCGTTTGGAGACCGCGCCGACGGCCAGCAATTGCATCGGCGTGCCGGTGCCGGAGGCGCGCATCGCCGGATCTGTGCCGGGTTCGGCGACGGTGATCTTGGTCATGGGCACGCCGAAGTCCGCGACGAGGATGCGCTTGGTGGCAAAGCTCGTGACGATGACGTGGCGGGCGAGCGCAAGGGCTGCGGTTTCGGTGGCTTTGAGGTGCGCGGCCTGGCTGCCGGTGATGCCTGATTCGAGGCAGAGCGGGTGGTGGACGAGGGCGATGACGGGCCGGTTGAGGCTCGCGATCAGGTCTGATGGGATTGCGCCAAGCGCCAGGCCGTCGATCAGTAGGGTGTTGCTGGCGGGGGCGGCGGACAGCAGGCGCTTGGTTTCAGCCAGATCGGCGGCGGACGGGAAGGGGAAGCTGCCGGGGAGGGCGACCAGATCGGCCTGGACGCCGTAGTCGGGCAACGACGCCATCACGCGGCGGTCGTAGGCGTAGCCCCCGGTCGGCAGGTCGATGTCGCCGGGGATCGCGAAGGAGATGGTTCTAGCGCTTGCTGCACTTGGCTTTGGAAGTGTCAACGCACGGGTCCTTCGTATACGGCGCGGGCGAGATCGGTTTCGGAGAGCGTCACGCGGATCTTGGCGAGGCCTTTGCCATCCTGACCGAGAGCGCCAGTATCGGCGGCTTTGGCGATGTTATCAAATATGTATTTGCAGAGGAATTCGGTGGTGGTGAGGATGCCCTTGAACTGGGGGAGGGTGTCCAGGTTCTGGTAGGCGAGGGGCTTGAGGGTCTTGTTGAGAACGTCGAGGGCTGCGCCGATGTCGACGACGACGTTCTGGGCGGTCAGCTTTTCGCGGAAGAAGGCGACGTCGACGACAAAGGTCGCGCCGTGCATGTTCTGGGCGGGGCCGAAGAACGGGTCGGGGAGGGAGTGGGCAATCATGATGCGGTCGCGGACTTCTACGGCGAACATGGATGGTGCTTTCTTAGTTGGTTGGAGAACGGTTTGTGTGAATTTAAAGCATGGGTGTGGTCTGACACTCAGCTCTGCCTAGCAGATTGTTGTCGTGGGTGGCCGCCTTCGCGGCCATGACGAAAATGGGTGGGTATTCGCGAAGCTCCTTAAGAGTGAGGGTAGCGGATAACCGGCGGGAGGCTGGTTGAGGTGCCGGTCAGGACTTCGGGCAGGCGGGATGGCAGGTCGTCGAAGGGGATGTCTTGCGCGACCAAAGCGTCGTAAACGGGGTTTTGCAGTAAGAGCAGCGCTTTTTCGAGGCGGCGGCGGTAGGTCCAGCGCGGGCGGCGCGAGGGGGAGACCTGGCCGACTTGGGACGAGATGAGGCGCAGACGGCGGCTGTGGAATGCGCCGCCCAGGGACGCTGGGATTGATTTTTCGCCGTACCAGCTGAGTTCGATGACGGTGGCTTCGAGGCCGGCACAGGCGATGGCGGTATTGAAGCCGTGGGCGGAGGCGCTGGTGTGGAAGACGACGTCCGCGCCGGTGGGTGCGCCGTCGGGAGCGGCGAATTTCGCGCCGAGGGAGGCGACGAGTGGTGCGCGTTCGGTGACGGGGTCGACGACGGTGACATCGGTGCCGGGGATGCTGGCGGCGAGCGAGGCGACGAGGAGGCCTAAGATGCCGGCGCCGACGACGACGATGGCGTCGCCGGGGCCAGCGGCGCTATCCCATAAGGCGTTGAGGGCGGTTTCCATGTTGGCGGCGAGCGTGGCGCGGCGGGTGGTAAGGCCGTCCGGCAGGGGGACCAGCATGGAAAGCGGGGCGATGAACACGTCCTGGTGGGGGTGGAGGCAGAAGACCGGTTTTCCCTGCAACTCATCGGGGCCGTCTTCGACGATGCCAGCCGCGCAATAGCCGTATTTGACTGGGAACGGAAAGGTGCCTTCCTGGAGAGGGGCGCGCATGCGCTCGTATTCGGCGGGGGGGACTGCGCCTGTGAGAATGAGGCGCTCGGTGCCGCGGCTGATGCCGCTGTATTGGGTGCGGACGCGGGCTTGATCGGGGTTCAAGTGAGGCAACGACGCTATCCGCAGCTCGGCATGACCGGCGCGGACGTACCAGAGGGCGCGGGAGACGTGGCGCTGGGCCGTCGAGCGGCGCTTCTGGGTGGTCGCTGGGTCGTTCATGAGGTATGGGAGCCTATCGGTGCGGCGGATTGATTTAATTGGGACGGGTATGACGCAGAGACTTGAGGTGCAGGACGGCGCGATGGGAGCAGAACCGCGTGCCAGCGTTATGACACCTGCAGGGCTGCAGGCAAATGCCGAACTTCAGCGGCGGCGGCAGATCGTGATGGTGCTGAACGTCGCAACCTACATCGCGCTGCTGGCGCTGGCGGCGCAGGTGTTCGGCGCGGGCGGGTGGTCAATCGTGGGCTGGGTAATGTTCCTGTGCTTTGCGGTTGGGACGCCGTGGACCGTGCTCGGGTTCTGGAATGCGGTGATCGGGCTGTGGCTGCTGCATGGCGGGCGGGATGCGGCTGCCGAGGTTGCGCCGTACATGGCGGCGGGTGAGGTTAAGACGCCGCTCACGATCAAGACTGCGATCATCATGACGCTGCGCAACGAGGAGCCCGGACGGGCGATCACGCGATTGCGCACGGTCAAGGCGAGCGTCGATGCGACGGGCGAGGGGGCGGCGTTTTCGTATTTTCTGCTGAGCGACACCAACAAGGTGGACGTGGCGGCAGCCGAGGAGGCGCTGGTTGCGGCGTGGCAGGCGGAGGAGCCGGGTGCGGCGATTGTCTATAGGCGGCGGGCGGTCAACACCGGGTTCAAGGCCGGGAACGTGCGCGAGTTTACGCAAGCCGAGGGGCGGGTATTCGAACTGATGCTGCCGCTCGACGCCGACAGTTTGATGTCGGGCGAGGCGATCGTGAAGCTCGTGGCGATGATGCAGGCGTATCCCAAGCTCGGGATTGTGCAGAGCCTTGTGGTCGGGATGCCGTCGGGTAGCGCTTTCGCGCGGATTTTCCAGTTCGGCATGCGCCACGGGATGCGGTCGTATACGATGGGGCAGGCGTGGTGGACGGCGGATTGCGGGCCGTTCTGGGGGCATAATGCGATTGTGCGGATTGCGCCGTTCCGGGATGCGTGCGCGCTGCCGGTGATTGCGGGCAGCGGGCCGTTTTCGGGGCATGTGCTGTCGCACGATCAGGTCGAGGCGACGCTGATGCGGCGGGCGGGATATGAGGTTCGGGTGTTGCCGGTCGAGGGTGGGTCGTGGGAGGAAAATCCGCCGACGATGCTGGATTTTTTGACGCGCGATGTGCGCTGGTGTCAGGGCAATCTGCAATACACGAGGCTGCTTGATATTCCCGGCCTGCTGCCGATGAGCCGGTTTCAGCTCGTGTGGGCGATCCTGATGTTCGTGGGGTTGCCGGCGTGGACGGTGATGATCGCGTTGTTGCCGGTTGCGGCCATGCATTTCCAAACCGTGCCGGGGTTTCCGGTGGGGACCGCGAAGTGGCTCTATGTGGTGTTTTTTGTGATGTACCTTGCGCCGAAGATGGCGGGGCTGATTGATGCGATGCTGACCAAGGGCGAGGTCGCGCGTTTTGGCGGTCCGGTGCGGTTTGCGATTTCGGCAGTGGTCGAGCTGGTGTTTTCGTTCCTGCAAGGGGCGGTGTCGACGATCCGTACGACGGTGTTCATGGCCGGGCTGCTGATCCTGGGCAAGTCGGTGGTCTGGGGCGGGCAATCGCGCGATGCTTACGGGATTTCGTGGACGACGGCGGTTATGCAATTGTGGCCGCAGATGCTGTTCGGGGTCATCGTGTGCGGGTCACTTTGGGTGATTTCACCGGCGACGCTGATCTGGAGTTTGCCGCTGACGGCAGGCTATCTACTGGCGGTGCCGTTCTGCGTGCTGACCGCCAATCCAGCGCTCGGGGCGTGGATGAAGCGGGAGGGGATTGCGGGCATTCCTGAGGATTTCGATACGCCAAATGAAGTGGCGAAGGTGCTGGGGGCATGACGCTTGAGCCGTTGCTGTCAGCCAAGCCCGTTATCCAGGTGCATGCGTTCGCGGCGATGTTTGCGTTCGTGGTGGGGAGCTTGCAGTTGATAAGGCCGAAGGGTGGGTCGTGGCATCGGGCGCTGGGCTACGCTTGGGTTGCGGCGATGCTGGTGATCGCTGGCAGCTCGTTTTGGATCAACGACATCAATCAGTGGAACGGGTTCAGTTTGATCCATCTGTTGTCGATCCAGGTGATTGCGACGTTGCCGTTCGCGGTTCACGCGGCGCGGCGGGGCGATGTTGCCCGGCACCGGTTCGGAATGGTGTCGATGTTTATCGGTGCGCTGGTGATCGCAGGAGCTTTCACGCTGCTGCCGGGGCGGATCATGAATGATGTGGTTTTGGGGAGATGACGCGGGCCGGGCCTGAGTGGTAGGGTGGGACCATGAACAAGCGCGTGACATCGATCATCGAGGAAGCCCGCAAGCTCTCGCTTGCGGAGCGGGAGGAGCTGTTTTTGCGGCTGCGGGCAGAGTTCGAGGACGAGGGGAGCGACGGCACGCCCGAGGAGATCGAAGCGGCGTGGGTCGAGGAAGTCGAGCGGCGGATCGACAGGGCCGAGCGCGGAGAGACGACGTTTGTGCCGGCGGAAGAGGTGCATGCAAGGCTTCGCGAGCGGCTCAAGCGCTTATGAAGGTTGTTTATTTGCCGGAAGCCGAGCAGGAACTGACGGACGCCGCCATCTCTCTTGCGGAATCGTCGGGATCCATCGAAATCGGTGAACGCATACTGCAAGAAGCTATGTTCACCGAGCAGCGGATTGCGGAGCGGCCGAATTCTTGGCCGCGTGCCGGTTCTAAGTTCCGGCGATGTTTGCTTTCGCGGTTCCCGTATCAGATCATCTATCGCGTTGAAGGTGATAGCGTTCGCATCTATGCGTTTGCCCACGTCAAACGGCGGCCCGGCTACTGGAACAAGCGCCTTACACGGTGATAGGGGACTTCATGACGAACGCCGATCCGGCGAGAAATAGCGTGATCGCAGCGCTAAAGGCTGATCCGGCGTTCGCGGCGCTTCGGCGGTCGCTGGAGGTTTATTACGGCGATCCGGCGCGGGATGCAGCTATGGACCGGTTGTATGCAACGCTGCTCAAGCCGGGTGATCTGGCATTTGATATCGGCAGCCATGTGGGGGACCGGATCGGGTCGTTCCGGCGCGTCGGTGCCCGGGTGATCGCGCTGGAGCCGCAGCCCGATTGCGCCCGCGCCATCGAGGCGATTTATCGCGACGATCTCGGCGTTGCGCTGGTCTCGTCGGCGTGCGGGGCGAAGGCCGGGCGGCTCACGCTGCACATCAATTCGGCCAATCCCACCGTGACGACGGCGAGTGTTGATTTCGTCAAGGCAGCCGACGGGGCCGGCGGTTGGGAGGGGCAGGTCTGGGACAAGCAGATCACGGTGCCAGTTACGACGCTGGACGAGCTGATTGCGGCACACGGCGAGCCGGCCTTCGTGAAGATCGACGTCGAAGGGTTTGAGGCGGATGTGCTCGCCGGGCTATCGAGGCCGGTGGCGGTGCTGTCGTTCGAGTTCACGACGATCCAGCGCGGTATAGCGGCAGCGTGCCTCGCGAGGCTTGAAGAACTCGGGGTGTATCGGTTCAATATCGCACTGGGGGAGAGCCAAGTGATGACGTTTGCCCAGGCCGTATCGGCTGCGCAAATGGCGAGCCACATCGCGCATCTGCCGCATGAGGCGAATTCTGGGGATGTTTACGCGGTGCAGGAGGGACGTTCGTGATGAGACATGTCTGGGTCCCGGCCTTCGCCGGGATGACGTTGCTTTTGGGTTTGGGAACATCCGTTCTGGCGGCGTCGGTCGGGATGCTGGGGGTGGAGGTTGCCAACACGAGCGAGGCGCAGTTGTGCGCGGAAAAGGACAACGTCACGCTGTCGATGACGAACCCGGCAGTGACGCAGTTTCGCATCGAGGCGGCGCATCCAGCGTATATCGATACGCTGCAGCGGGATAACTTTTCGGCCGATTGGACGGCGTGCGATATCAAAGCCGATCCGGGCACGACGGGGCCACCGAAGCTGCCGCGCAAGGTGACGATATATGAAGATGTCGAGCTTTGGGTGACGGGGTATGAGTTCGGCGGGTTCTGGCGCGATAAAGCAGTGCCGTTCCGGGTCGGCGACAAGGTCGACGCCAAGTTCCATGTGGTGCAGGTCTGGGTGCGGGCGAACGAGCGGGCCGAGGAGGTGCTGGTCGTGTATCCCCCCGATGGGTATTGGCGGGCACGTCCCTTGCCGCCGCAGCATCTAGGGTGGAGCGCATACGGCAGCTCGTTCATGGTCGGGCCGGTCGAGGATGTTTCAGCGCCCGGTGGCGGGACGCGGCCGATTGTCGATCTGAAGGAGATTGCGTTCGATCCCAAGACCAAGACATTCACGCTGCAGTTTGCGCGCGGCGGGTCGGCGACGCTCGCGATTTCGAAGCTGGATCGCGAGCGTCAGCGGATTGACGTCGCTTTCGACAAGGGTGTGGCGGGGCGGCCATTTGCGACGATGCGGTCGATGTATGTGACCGAGTTCAACAACGACGTGGCGCGGACGGCGGTGCTTGAAGCAGGCGCTAAGTCGTGGCGGGAAGAGCCGGTGATGGGGTTCTCGGGGGCGAAGGCTGCAACGGATGTTTGGACCGGGCGGCTGGTGCCGTCGCGGCATAATACGTCCGCGCCCGATACGGTGTTTTCGGCGTTCTCGGATGGAACGAAGCAGCCGCCAGAGTGGCGGTCGCCGTGGGCTGCGGGGAAGTAGGCGTGTGCGCTTGGGGGGGCAGCACTTGCTTCTCCCCCTGGGGAGAAGGTGGCAATGGGCCGGATGAGGGGGCCTTTACTGCGAGCAAGCCCCTCGCCCCGACCCTCTACCCAGGGGGAGTGGGGGGAAAGGCGCGACGATGGTTATTACTGCCATCGGTCAAGTCCCTCACCTGCCCTTCGGGCATCCTCTATCGTACCGGGAGAGGAAAGGGCTCTACTGCGCCTTTTGTTTTTTCTTGGCTTTGTAGGGTTTGACGAAGGGCTTGTCGCCGCCGCCGGAGAAGGGTTTGCCTTTGTGGGCGAAGGGCTTCTTAAAGGGGCGCGGGGCGTCGCCTTCGGAGCGCGGCGGGGTGTGACGGTTTTCGGCGGCTTCGCGGGGTTCGCCTGCGGGCTTTTCAAAGGGCTTGGCGTAAGGCTGTTTGGTGTCAGATTTTGGCGCGTAGTCCTTCTTGGCAGCGTCCTTGTTGCCCCAATCTTTTTTGACCCAATCGCCTTTTCCGCCGTCTTTCCCAAAGTCCTTCTTGGCGTGGAAAGGTTTTTTGAACGGCTTCTTTTCCCACTCGCCGTCGTTACGGGGAGCGGGACGGTCGCCATCGGCGCGGGCCGGGCGATCATCTTGAGGGCGGGGTTCACTGAAGCGAGGCTCGCTTGAACCGCGCGTATCACCGAAGTCGCGCTTAGGTTTGAAAGCGGGCTGGTATGGGGCTTTTTTGAACGGGCGATCGTCGTTGCCGCCTTCTGGGCGCGGGGTAGAATTCGCGCGGTCTTCCGGGCCGAAGGCCTGGGTGATCGTGGTGTTGTTTTCGTTCTTGCCTTTGACAGACTCGGCAAAGGCTTCGGCTTTGTCCTTGGCGATCTGGAAGCGGCTATCGTTGTCAAAGATGCGGATCGAGCCGATTTCGGCCTTGGTGATGCCGCCCGCTTTGCAGATCAGCGGGATCATCCAGCGCGGTTCGGCATTGCGGTTGCGGCCGACGTTGATGCGGAACCAGACGGTTTCCTCGGGCTTCAAGCGGTCGCGCGGGGGGCCGCGATCTGCGTCGCCGGAGGGGACGTAGTCTGAGTCGCGGGTGCTGTAGGTGCTACGCTTTTCGAACGGCTTGCCGTCGCGGGGGCCGCGGCTATCCTTTTCCCAACGGTCGGCGGGCTTGCGGTCCTTGAAGGTGCCGCTGCCGGGGTCGGTGACGTCTTCGGGGGCAGGCAAGCGCGAGCGCAGGACGCGGACGAGGGCAAGCGCCACGTCTTCCGGGGTGCGCTTTTCGAGCATGGCTTTGGCGATGACCAGATCTTCGTCGGTCATGTCTTCGCCGAACATGACGTCGTTCAGCATGCGCTCCTGGTCCTTGCCACGAACTTCGTCGGCAGAAGGGGGCGGGCCCCAGGTGGCGTTGACGTTGGCGGCGCGGATCAGCATTTCTGCACGGCGGCGCTTCATCGGCGGCACCATGAGGAGGCAGATGCCCTTGCGGCCGGCGCGACCGGTGCGGCCTGAGCGATGGAGCAGGGTTTCGCGGTCGTTTGGAAGGTCGGCGTGGATGACGAGGTCGAGATTTGGCAGATCGAGGCCACGGGCGGCAACGTCGGTTGCCACGCAAACGCGCGAGCGGCCATCGCGCAACGATTGGAGTGCGCCGGAGCGTTCGGCCTGGCTCAGCTCACCCGATAGAGCGACGGCTGCGAAGCCGCGTTCGAGCAGGCTGCCGTGGAGGCGTTTGACGCCTTCGCGGGTCGAACAGAACACGAGCGTTGCGCCGGTGTCGTAGAACCGCAGCACGTTGACGATGGCGCGTTCGACTTCGTGGCCGACGACGCGGATGGCGCGATAGTCGATGTCGGCGTGGGCTTCACGGTGGTTGATGGTCTGGATGCGCACGGCGTCGCGCTGGAAGGTCTTGGCGAGCGTTGCGATTTCCTGGGCGATGGTGGCCGAGAACAGGAGCGTGCGGCGTTCGGTGGGCGTTGCACCGAGGATATATTCGAGGTCTTCGCGAAATCCCAGATCGAGCATTTCGTCGGCTTCGTCGAGCACGACGGCTTTGAGGCCGGAGAGTTCGAGGCGTTTGCGCTGGATGTGGTCTTTAAGGCGGCCGGGCGTGCCGACGACGATATGGCAGCCGCTAGCGAGGGCTTTGGCTTCGCGGCGAATGTCCATGCCGCCGACGCAGGATGCGATGCGGCCGCCTGCGGGGCCGTAAAGCCATTCGAGTTCGCGCTGGACCTGAAGGGCGAGTTCGCGGGTCGGGGCGACGATGAGCGCAAGCGGCAGGCCGGGTGCGCCGAAGCGTTCGGCATCGCCAAGCAGCGTGGTTGCCAGTGCGACACCAAAGGCGACGGTCTTGCCCGAGCCGGTCTGGGCGGAGACCAGCAGATCGCGGCCTTCGGCTTCGGGGGTGAGCACGGCGCTTTGTACGGCGGTTGGCTCTTCGTAGCCGCGCTCGGCGAGGGCACGGGCGAGGTTGGCATTCATTTGGGGAAAGGGCATTTCGCGTCCATTTGCGCTGGGCCAGATTGCGTCCGGCGTGTTGCGCGGATGCGAGAACCGGCAGGCGAAACGGGTGCCTGCGGTTGAAATCCTGGTATGTTTGAGCGCTCTCGTACCTTATTGCAGTGCAAAGCGCCAACGCCGTGACGCCGCGGCACTATGCGGCGCGCCGTAAACCTTGAGCAGGGTTAAACATTGGCATTCGTGAATGCCGACCGATCTAAGCTGGGCGTTGGCCGCGTTTACTAAGTTCAGCCTTATTCGACGGGGCCACCTGGCTCTGTTTTTTCGTCAGGACCTTCATGACGCCGCCAATTTTCAAGCATGCGGGCGAACTGCTTCCCCGGTACGACGTGGTGTTGTGCGACGTTTGGGGCGTGGTTCACGATGGATTGAAAGCATTTCCGCAGGCTTGCGAGGCGTTGTCGCGGTTTCGCGCGCAGGGCGGGACGGTAGTTCTCGTTTCGAATGCGCCGGTGCCGCAGGAACAGGTGGCGGCGATGCTCGTGTCGCGCGCGGTGCCGCAGACGGCCTACGACGCCATCGTGTCGTCGGGGGATATTGCGCTGACGCACGTGGCTGAAAAGGGGTACAGCGCGGTTTATTGCATCGGGCCGCGCGACCGGGATGCGGCGCTGTTTGACAAGTTGCCGGCGCGGCAGACAAGCCTTGCGGAGGCAGAGGTGATCGTCTGCTCGGGTTTAACCGACGACAGGACCGAGACGGCGGAGAGTTACAGGAACGTGCTGGAGACGGCTCTGGAGCGTGGGTTGCCGTTCGTGTGCGCCAATCCGGATCTGGTCGTCGATGTGGGGGGGAAGCTGTATCTTTGCGCGGGGGCTATTGCGGATCTTTATGCGCATATGGGCGGCGAGGTGTTCTGGGCTGGCAAACCGCATGCGAGTGCCTACGGGACGGCGCTTGATGTTGCGCGGCGGCTGCGTCAGGCAGACGTGCCGGCCGATCGCATTCTGGGGATTGGCGATGCGCTGCGGACCGATCTCAAGGCGGCGCAGGGGGCGGGTGTCGATGGGCTGTTCATCGCGGGCGGCATTCACCGGCACGATGCGATGACCGGGCAAGAGATTGATCCAGGCAAGCTGCAAAAGCTGTTCCAGGGTGCCGGGATTCCGGCGCTGGCCGCGATGGCGTATTTGAGATGGTGACGGCCGTCACCCCTCCCGCCGTTGGCGCTCGCAACTGTGGCCTCCCTCGCCCTCGTTACTGGGCCGCCCCTCACCCCCGCCTTCGCAGGGGCAGGCTCCTAACCCTCTCCCCGCGAAGGGGCGGGGAGAGGGGATTTAGTTGGAAATCCATCTTGTGAAGAGGGAGGTTGGGACGGCGCGGGAGCCGGCTTGTTCGAGGATGGCTAATTCGCCGACGTCGTAGGAGCCGGGTTTGCCTTTGAGGGTTTCGGCTAAGAGCTGGGCGAAGGTCAGAGCCGAGGCGCGGATGGCGTAGACGGTCAGGATCATGCTGGCGTCGCGCGGTGCCAAGAGCTTGGCGCAATCGGTGAGCAGGGGGGCGACGTGGCGGTAGATGTCCCAGGTTTCGCCTTCCGGGCCGCGGCCGAACTTGGGCGGATCGACGAGGATGACGTGATAGGTTTTGCCGCGGCGAACTTCGCGGGCGACGAACTTGGTCGCATCGTCGAGCATCCAGCGGATTTTGGCGTCGGGAAGTTTGCTTGAGGCTTGGTTGTCTTTGCCCCATTGGATCGCTTTTTTTGAGGCATCGACGTGGGTGACTTCGGCACCTGCTGCGGCTGCGATCAGCGAGGCGGCACCGGTGTAGCCAAACAGGTTGAGGACGCGGGGCGTCTCGTCTTTGACGGCTGCGATGCGCTCGAGCATGAACTGCCAATGGGGGAGCTGTTCGGGAAACAGACCAAGGTGCCAAAGGCCTGAGAGGCGGCATTGCATAGTGACGGTGCGGTGGCTAGAGGCCGGTCCGAGGTCGATACGCACAGGCCAGCTTTCAGGGACCGGCTTATCAACCCGCCATTTGCCTTTCTCGTCGTCTTCGCCGGAGGCCGAGAAGACGGCATGGGCTTTGCTCCAGGCGGAGGGCGGCAGTCCTGGCTGCCAGAGAGCTTGGGGTTCGGGGCGATCAACCGTCACGGCACCGAAGCGTTCGAGTTTGCGGCCGGCACCACTGTCGAGAAGCACGTACTCGCCAAAGCCTTGAGTGGTGATCAGTTTGAGATCGGGGAATTCGAGCGGCATCGTAGCTTTCAATCATGACTAGTGTAGCGCACCTGACGTTTGGTACCCGCGGGCGGCTAGTCTCAAAACCAAACGTCAGGTGCTAAAGCTACACTAGAAGCATAGACTTGCTAGTGTTCCTTATGGTTCTGACATTTGCTCAAGACCTAGCCGCGCGGGCAAGCAAATGTCAGAACCGGAACACTAAGCGATGATCAGACGAAGGTCTGATGCAGGGGCTGTCAGACGGTCTTACCTTCCGGACTGAGCGCGTGGGCGGCATTGGAGAATGCTGATGGACCACACACCCTTGGATGACACAATACCAAAATTCCATTTGGCCCGGGAACTGATGGCTGGGTATGCATTGGCTCGCGCCGATGGCAGAAACGACGATGCAGCTTGCGGGCACGATTTGGCGACTCTCGTGCCGATAGCCATCGAGCCGTCACAGAAGTGTGGTCTGTATCGGCTGAGTTCATGCGGGGCCATCCGCTGCCGGTCCTGCAATGGCTTTATTTTTGCCAGCTTGCCTAAAGTCTGGGCACTTCAGTGCCGGTGTGGCTCAAACCGAATGCCATGGTTGGAAACAGCGCTGGTTGGCGCGAAACTTGAACGAATTTTGAATGTCTATCGTCAATTCAGGACGGGGACGCCAGCCGCTGGGTGCTATTTGCTATGAATGACGACTTTGAATACGTGCGCGGTCGAAGTGCCGCTGTGTGCCAGGAAGCCGACGTTGCGCTGATCGAACGGGCGCTGATGTACTGGCGCGTGCAGGATGTGGAGTCGATGCTGTCGACCTATGCCGACGGGATTGTCTATCACGTATATACGTTTCAAGAGGCATCGCCCCAGTTTGCTGAGTTTGCAGGCAAAGAGGCTGTGCGGGCGGTGCTGTACGATATTCTAGCGGACTTCGATTACCTGTTTTATGCGTCGGATTTGATAGAGCTGCGCGATGGCGTGGCGCGGGTGCAGAGCCGGTTCGTTTTGCGGCACCGGGGGAGTGGGGAGTCGCTGTCGGGCTCCAAGCGTCAGCGCATCCATGTCGCGAACGGGGTGATCGTTCGCATCGACGAGTATCATGACGTCGCCATGGTCGACGCTTTCATGCGGTTGACGAAGTTTAAGTTGCGATAGAATTGTCATCCTCGATACGCAGGAGTCCTTACCCCGCTCTGACGGGTTAAGGCCCCGGATCGGCCGGTGCAGAGCCGTCCGGGGAAACAGTGGGAGGGTTAGCCCAAGTCTTCGACTTCGACGGGGGCGCCGCCTTTGATCTTCTGGGCGAGGCTGGCTTCGATGAAGAGGTCGATGTCGCCGTCGAGAACGCCGCTGGTGTCCGAGGTCTGGACACCAGTGCGCATGTCCTTGACCATCTGGTAGGGCTGCAGCACGTACGACCGGATCTGGTGGCCCCAACCAATGTCTTTTTTTGATGCATTTTCGGCGTTGGCGATGTCTTCGCGCTTTTTAAGTTCGCGTTCGTACAGGCGCGATTTCAGCATGTCCCAAGCGATTGCACGGTTCTTGATCTGCGAGCGTTCCTGTTGCGACGCCACCGCGATGCCGGTCGGGATGTGGGTGATGCGGACGGCCGAGTCGGTTGTGTTGACGTGCTGGCCGCCGGCACCCGATGAGCGATAGGTGTCGATGCGGCATTCGCTTTCGTTGACGACGATGTCGATGTTGTCGTCGATGACGGGGTAGACCCAGACCGAGGTGAAGCTCGTGTGGCGGCGGGCGTTGCTGTCGAACGGCGAGATGCGAACGAGCCGGTGGACACCCGATTCGGTTTTCAGCCAGCCGTAGGCGTTGGCACCTTTGATTTCGAGGGTCGCCGATTTGAGACCGGCTTCTTCGCCAGCGCTTTCTTCGATCAAATTGTATTTGTAGCCGCGCCGGTCGGCGAAGCGCATGTACAAGCGGGTCAGGATGGAGGCCCAATCCTGGCTTTCGGTGCCGCCGGCACCGGCGTGGATTTCAACGTAGCAATCGTTGCCGTCGGCTTCGCCAGACAGCAGGGCTTCGACGCTCTTGCGCTGGGCTTCGGCGTCGAGCGCTTTGAGGGTGGACTCGCCTTCCGCGATGGTCGCGGCGTCGTTTTCGGCTTCGCCCATTTCGACGAGCGTTATGCCATCATCGAGATCTTGGGCGAGCTTTTTATAGATGTTGATCGCGCCTTCAAGCTGCTGGCGCTCGCGCATGACTTTCTGCGCCTTCTTGGGGTCGTTCCAGAGGTTGGGATCCTCGGTCTTGGCATTCAGTTCGGCGAGTTTGATGGGGGCGTTATCCCAGTCAAAGATGCCTCCGCAGCAGGGCCAGCGCTTCGTTGATGTTGTCGACCAGTTTTTGTGGTTCGGCGCGCATGGTGGTCGTCCTGTTCGTTTGAATCTGAGCTGGCGATATAGGCGTCCGGAGGTGGGCTGTAAACATTTGCGGCGGTTGTGTTGTCGCTAGCCCCGCCCCGTTTTGGTTCAATTGATATATTCTGGTTTTTGTATATGTTGTGGCTCCGGCAATTTTGCCTTTGCCCTGAAGGACCCAACATGCTTGCTGCAGCGCGAATTTTTGTTGCTGGATTGTGTCTTGGGCTGTTGCCGTTTGCGGCTGCAGCTTACGACGTGTCGGCACCCAAGCAAACGAAACTTGGTTTGTATATGACTGTGGCTGAAGCGGCGGAGGCTTTGAAGGCGGAGCGGGCAAAGGTGCTGTTCGTCGATGTGCGCAGCCGGGCCGAAGTTCAGTTTGTTGGCTATACGGAAGCGGTCGATGGCGTTGTGCCGTTCGTCGATATGAGCCAGTTTGGCGAATGGGATGACAAGGCAGGGCGGTTTAAGCTCGATGGTAATCCAGTCTTCAGCCAGACGGTCGAGAAGCTGCTCGCGAAAAAGGGGCTGACCAAGGCTGACAAGGTCATCTTGATGTGCCGTTCCGGCGACCGTTCGGCGAAGGGCGTCGATCTGCTGGCGGCGGCGGGTTTTACCAACGTCTACAATCAGATCGAAGGATTCGAGGGGGACCTGTCCAAGGACGGGCGGAGGACGGTCAACGGCTGGAAGAACGCCAACTTGGCGTGGACGTACAAGCTCGACAAGGCCAAGGTTTTCGAGCCAGGGAATTGATGGAAAGCGTTGGGTTACGGTGCGAAGAAGCGCCTAACCCAACATACGTTTGTGAGGTTAGTTGATGCCGCCGCGGCCGGTGGCGATTGACGGGGCGGCAACACCGGCATCGGCAGTTCCAACGCCCAAGGCCGAGCCCGGGTCGTCGGGTTCTTCGCCGGGTTTGAAGGCTTCCATGAGGGTGGGGCCGGTTTCGCCGGGTTGAGCACGCAGGCCGGTTTTGGAATCGACGCGGACGAGCTTGATGCCGGGCGGCACGCGGAACGGCGAGGGTGGCTTGTCGCCCATGACCTGTTTCATGAAGTCGCCGAACACGGGGGCCGCGAGTGCGCCGCCGGTGTTGCCTTTGCCCATGGGGCGCGGGGTGTCGTAGCCAAGGTACACGCCGACCACCATGTCGGGCGTGTAGCCGACGAACCAGGCGTCTTTTTCTTCGTTGGTGGTGCCGGTTTTGCCCGCAACGGGTGTGTTGGGCAGGAACTTTTCGCGGATCACGGTGCCGGTGCCGCGCTGGACGACGCCTTCCATGATGGTGGTCATCTGATAGGCGGTGTGCGGGTCCATGATCTGGCGGCGATCATCGGGCACGTCGGGTTCTTGCTGGTTGGCCCAGCCTTCGGCCTTGCAGTTCTCGCAGGCGCGGTCGTCGTGACGCCAGACGGATTTGCCGTAGCGATCCTGGATGCGGTCGATCAAGGTGGCGTGGACCTGCTTGCCGCCATTGGCGATCATGCAGTAGGCGGTTGTCATGCGGATCAGGGTGGTCTCACCGGCACCAAGCGACATCGACAGCACGGGCAGCAGGTCGTCATAGACCCCAAAGCGCTTGGCATATTCGGTGATGAGCGGCATGCCCATGTCCTGGGCCAAGCGCACGGTCATCTGGTTGCGCGATTTCTCAATCCCGGTGCGCAGCGTCGAGGGGCCGCCGGACTTGCCTTCCTCGTAGTTCTTGGGGGCATAGGCATCTTTGCCCTGGCCTTGGTCGATTTCGATGGGGGCGTCGAGCACGATGCTGGTCGGTTTGTAGCCGTTGTCGATTGCGGCGGCATAGACGAGAGGTTTGAACGAGGAGCCGGGTTGACGGCGGGCCTGCATGGCGCGGTCGAACTGCGAGATGGCGTAGGAGAAGCCGCCGGCAACGGCCAGCACGCGGCCAGTATGGGGGTCCATCGCAACGAGACCGCCGCCAACTTCGGGGATCTGCATGAGCGACCAGCTACCTGCCAGATTGTTGGGGTCTTTCGGCGAGACGTAGATAACGTCGCCGTTGGACAGCACATCGGTTACGGCTTTGACCTCCGAGCGCTTTTCGTCCTTTTTGTAGGGATGCCTTGCCCATTTGACTTCGTCGAGTGCGATTTCGACGGCTTCGCGGCCCGCGACGAACTGGCCGTCCTGCTGCTTCATGGGGCGCAGGCCGACTGTTGCTTTGGCCTTCTGCGCGTCGAGGACAACGCCCATCCGCCAGGGCTGGATATCGTTGGGCATGTCGAGGCCACCTAGGGCGACGCCCCAGTCGCCAGCGATGTCGATCTTGGTGACGGGGCCGCGCCAGCCGGCCTTGCGGTCGAAGGCGATGAGGCCTGATTGCAGGGCGGAGCGGGCAAAAGACTGGACGCGCGGGTCGAGTGTGGTGCGCACCGAGAGGCCGCCGGAATAGAGCTTATCTTCGCCATACTGGTTGAGCAGCGAACGGCGGACTTCTTCGGCGAAGTATTCGGCAGCAAAGATGTGCGCGCCAGTCGGGCGGATGTTGACGTTGAGCGGGATTTTCTTGGCGGCGGCCGCGTCCTGCTGGGTGATGTAGTTGTTCTCGGCCATCTGGCCGATGATCCAGTTGCGGCGGGCGGTGGCTTTTTCAGCTTTGCGGAACGGGTGGTAGTTGTTGGGGCCCTTCGGGAGGGCGGCCAGATAGGCTGATTCCTCGATGGTCAGATCTTTGAGTTCTTTGTTGAAGTAGTTCAATCCGGCGGCGGCGATGCCATACGAGTTCATGCCGAAGTAAATTTCGTTCAGGTAGAGCTCAAGGATGCGGTCTTTTGAATAGGCGCGCTCGATGCGGACGGCGAGAATCGCTTCCTTGATCTTGCGTTCGAGCTTTTGTTCGCTGGTCAGCAGAAAGTTCTTGGCGACCTGTTGAGTGATCGTTGACGCGCCCTGCAGGCCGCCCTTGAAACCGTGGCTCACGTTGTTGACGATGGCGCGGGCGATGCCGGTGAAGTCGATGCCGCCGTGTTCATAGAAGCGGCGGTCTTCAGCGGAGAGAAAGGCTGCGATCACACGCTGCGGGATCGTGTTGATCGGCACGTAGATGCGGCGCTCGCGGGCGAACTCGGCGATGAGCGAGCCATCATGGGCGTGGATGCGCGTCATGACGGGCGGTTCGTATTTGGCGAGGCTTTCGTAGTCGGGGAGGTCTTTCGAGTTTTTGTAGAGCAGGTAGCCAGCACCCGCGGAGGCCGCCAAGAACAGCACGACACCGGCTGCAAACATATAGCCAAGCATGCTCAGCAAGAGGCTGCGGTTGCGCTTCTTTTTCTTCTTACGGGTCTGCGGCGGCGGTATCGGCGTTGGAGCGCGCATCGAACTACTTTGCTAGGGACGTTCAGTTGCTGAAAAAGAAAGCAGAAAAGAACGCTCAAGTTTCGAGAGTGGTAGTCGCTTTTTCGCAGCGCAGCAAGCCTTCGAAGGGTAAGAGTGTTTCGCTTGCCGTGCGCGGTTCTTGTGGGTCAGGAACACCTACCATCGCGGTAAATTATGGCGGCAGTCCGCCAAAATCACCATTGAGCGGCGTTGTCGCCATCGTGCTGCCTTTCCGGGAAAAATAGGAAGCGACGGCGGCTGCGATCGCTGAGCCGACTTGCTTTTGCCACGCGGCCTTGGCCATCATCTGTTCTTCGTCGGGGTTGGAGAGGAAGCCGAGTTCGATCAGGACCGACGGGGCGTGGGGCTGACGCAGAACGCGAAACGCTGCCGCCCGCTCGGGTTCATGGGCGATTGGGTGGTTCTTGCGCAGCGCGTTCACAACCGAGCGGGACAGCAAGCGCGAGAATGTCGCGGTTTCGCGGGCTAAGAGGTCAAAGAGGATGGGCTTTACGTCGTCGCCGGATTCTGCCGCTTTCGGGGTTACACCGGCGATGAGGTCCGCGGCGTTTTCTTTCTCGGCCATCAGGCGGGCGTCTTCGTTGGAGGCTTTTTCCGATAGGGTGTAGACGCTGGCTCCGCGGACAGAACGCGCCAATTGGCGGTCGTCGATGGTGTCGGCGTGGAGCGAAATGAAGATGTCGGCTTTCGCTTGCTTGGACAGCGCGACGCGGCTGTCGAGTGGGATGAAGACGTCAGTCGTGCGCGTCAAGCGGACATCATAGCGGCCGGTCGCTTCGAGGGCCGCCTTGGTCTGGTTGGCAACGGCAAGGACAATGGTCTTTTCGGTTACTTTGTCGGGGCCGATGGCGCCGGGATCTATGCCGCCGTGACCGGGGTCGATCATCACGACGGGTTTGGCGCTGTGGGGCGCTGGCGTTTCAGTTGCGGCGTCGTCGAACAGGGCTGGCTTTACCGGCGTTTTCACGAGTGTGGTGATGGCTGGTTGTGCGGGTTGGCGCTGTGATGGCGGGGGGGGCGATGCGGCGCGTGTGGCTGTCTGCGCAAGGCTCGCTCCGCTGCCTAGGCCGAAGACCGCTTTTTCCGTGGGACGCAAAGAAAGTTGCAGGCGGGCGGCTGTTGCCGGTTGCTTGCCGGTAACCGCCAGCCAATCGGCGCCGGTTACTTCGACGGGTCCGGTGGTGTGGAGAATGAGGCGCGTGCCGCGATTGGGGAGCGGCTCGGTGCGATAGGAGGTGATCAGCCCGGTGCCTGCATGTTCAGGTGGTATGCTTGAGGTTGCGTCGGGCATGTCGATGACAACCCGATAGGGTGAGGCCAGCGTATAGACCTCGGCGGCAATGCTGGCGTTCAGGTCCAGGATGAACTTCGTTGAGGCAGCGTCGCCTGCAATGGTTGCGTGCGTTGCGATGAACGTGGCTTGGGTTTGCGCAAGTGCTGGTTGTAAGTGGAGGCAGCAAAGTGCGAGACAAAACGCTGCGACGGTGGCTTGTTGCCACGCGCAAAAGTTGCCTCTGTGGGCGATTGGCTGAGCTTCCGGTGTGACCATTCTTTCCCATTTCCGGCGTTGTGGGAAGCATATTAACCGGCTCGTTGCCCCGCGTTAACCTGTTTTTGCCTCCTTTCCCCTACTTAGACTCGTTGACTGAGACATGTGTGCTGATTCTACCTCGGGTGTTTATCGAGCCGGGAATTAGGTACTGTCTCCGTTTGAAATATCGGGCCAAACTTCTCCCTTCCCCCTGTGGGGAGGGGGTCACTCGGAACCCGATGATGAGCCCATCAACCCCCACCCTAACCCTCCCCACAAGGGGGAGGGAGCAAGTCAGGATTTCAAACTGAGACACTGCCGGGAATTATACGCCCTTGCCACGACGCGGTTGGCAGCATAATGTTTCGGCGCGCGGAAACCTTGCCGCGTCTTGTAATCGAAACATGTTTTCGATGGTTCTGTCGGCAGCGGCAGGGGGAGACGTAAACAAGGCATGCTTCGTGCGATCTGGTTGCTGCGTTCGCGTGGTTGCCGGATTATGCGGTCGCGGTTCCGGGTTGCTGTGCTTGCGCAGTGCCACAACCGGTGGGGCGTCAGGCGAACGGCCTTGAGTACCAGGATGGCGAGCGCAGCTTAACTGCGATGCGACCTGACGCTCAAGTTAGGCTGAGACGCCGGCGATCCGCAATGCAGGCAGGCAGAGGCTGGGTCAGGAACCTGCAGGATGTCAGTGCCGGCCGTAATTGAGTTTTTACCCTGCGTGTGTCGCGCTGCCGTTCGATGGCAAACGAGATAACGCGGAACGTGTTTAAGCCGCTCAGCGCATCGGTCGCGCTCAAAGGTTGTAGCCTCTTCTCGTCACGACCCGAAAGAATTGAAATGCAAGGTCTGCACGGCAGCGCGACACCAGTCTCCGGACCCATTTGGGTCCGTGAAGGCGTCCGTGCAGCCGTCGATCATGCCAGCCGCACCACTTTACCGCCAATGCGTCGCCCCAAAATGCGGACACGTTCCGCCACGTGGACCAGCGATGCGCCAGCCCATTCACCCGACTTTTCAAACAAGACGCGCGCCCGCAGCAGGCAGCATGTCGCCCCCGGCTTCTCAGTCGGGATCGGTGGGACCGCCCGTCGGCGCGCCAAGGAACAAGACACATGTCCAACAACAACAAAATGCTTATCGATGCCACCCACCCGGAAGAAACCCGGGTCGTGGTGCTCAAGAACGGCCGCGTAGAGGAATTCGACTTCGAATCTGCAGCGCGCAAGTTGCTGCGGGGTAATATTTATCTCGCCAAGGTGACGCGGGTCGAGCCTTCGTTGCAAGCGGCTTTCGTCGATTACGGCGGAAACCGGCACGGGTTCCTCGCGTTCAACGAAATCCATCCCGATTACTACCAGATTCCCGTCGCCGACCGGCAGGCGCTGCTGGAAGAGGAGGCGGCCCAGGAGGCCGCTGAGGAAGCAGAAGTCGATGCCCATGCGGAGCGCTTGGCGCGCCGTCGCGAGCAGCGTCAGCGCGATCAGGGGCCGCGCGAGGCGGGACCCGGCGAGGCGCAGTTTGCCGGCGAGCATGACGACAATCTGGCGCCGGACGTGCTGGAAGGCGTCGAGCAGGACGGTCATCATCATGATGATCACGGGCACGACGATGCGCCGCGTCAGCACGAACCGGTCTCGCATCGGACGATTGCGAGCGCCGTAGAAGGCGTCGAACAGATCATCAGCGAAACGCCGCCGCCGGTGACGGTTGGAGGTTTTGATCCCGATGCAGGTCAGCCGCACGACGATCACGATCACGACCATGGGCAGGACGATCTGGGTAACGACGATCTGGGTCACGACGATCATGGTCGGCATGACGCGCCGGCTCCAGCCATTGCCGACAGCGTCGAGCCGGTTGGCGGGGAAGACCCCGTCGAGGAGATGCCGCAGCGTCCGCGCCGGCGTCCGCGCAGCTACAAAATTCAAGAAGTCATCAAGCGCCGCCAGGTCATCCTGGTTCAGGTCGTCAAGGAAGAGCGCGGCAACAAGGGCGCTGCTCTCACAACTTATCTGTCGTTGGCTGGCCGTTACACCGTCCTGATGCCCAACACCGCGCGCGGTGGTGGTATTTCGCGCAAGATCACCCAGCCGGGTGATCGCAAGCGTTTGAAGGCGATCGCGAACGAGCTGGAGGTGCCGGAAGGCATGGGCCTGATCATCCGCACGGCTGGCGCTTCGCGCACGTCGCAGGAGATCAAGCGCGACTTCGAATATCTGTTGCGGCTGTGGGAGAGCGTGCGCGAACTGACGCTCGCTTCGACCGCGCCGAGCCTTGTGTATGAAGAAGGCAATCTGATTAAGCGCTCGATCCGCGACCTTTACACGAAGGACGTGGAAGAGGTTGTCGTGGCGGGTGAGGTTGCGCACCGCGAGGCGCGTGACTTCATGCGCATGCTGATGCCGAGCCACGCGCAGAACGTCATCGAATACAAGGGTGCCGAGCCGCTGTTTACGCGCTACCGCATGGAGCAGCAACTTGCGGCAATGTTCAGCCCGCAAGTGACGTTGAAGTCGGGCGGCTACCTCGTCATCAACCAGACGGAAGCCCTGGTTGCAGTCGATGTGAACTCCGGCAAGTCGACGCGCGAGTATTCGATTGAAGAAACAGCGCTCAATACGAACCTGGAAGCTGCAGACGAAATCGCGCGGCAGCTGAAGCTGCGCGACTTGGCCGGTCTGATTGTCATCGACTTCATCGACATGGAGGAAAAGCGCAACAACCGCAACGTCGAGCGCCGCCTCAAGGATGCGCTGCGGTTCGACCGGGCGCGGATCCAGCTTGGCCGCATCTCGCACTTCGGCTTAATGGAAATGTCGCGGCAGCGGTTGCGGACCGGCGTGCTCGAAGGGTCGACGTCGCAGTGCCCGCATTGCCAAGGAACCGGCATCATCCGTTCGATCGAGAGTATTGCACTCGCTGTGTTGCGCGGCCTGGAAGATACGTTGATGTCGGGGACGCGGATGGCGCTTATCGCCACGACGACGCCGCAGGTTGCACTGTACATTCTCAATGCTAAGCGCGCCTACGTGACCGATATGGAAGCCCGTCACGGGTTGTCGATCACCGTGCAGGGCAGTGACAAGTTGCAGGGTGCGAACTTCACAATTGATAAAGTCGCGGCTTCGATTGCCGAGCCGGCATTGCGGCGGCGGTCGCCGAATGCAGTCAATATGGAGTGGGGCTTTGACGGCGAGAACGGTGATGAGCCGGTCGAGGCCTCGATCATTGAAGTTCCGTTTGACGAATCAGAAGAAGAAGTGGGCGGTGGTTTGGACGGTCCGCGTGCGGAGCCGTCGGGTCAGCAGACGGAAGAGGGCCGCCGCCGCCGCCGCCGTGGACGCCGCAATCGCCGGGACGAGCGCCCAATGGGCGAGGGTGGCGAGCGTGGCGGAGAACGCATTGTCGGCAACGGGAACGGGAATGGTGCAGGCCGGGGTTTCGATGACAGTCACGTCGTCGAGGTCGGTGCTGGCGACGAAGGTCCTGAAGACCTTGGTGGTGATGGCGGGCCGGAGGATACGGACCGCGAGGGCGTTGTGGCCAACCGTGCGCCGCGTGGCGAAGGTGAAGGCGATGTCGATGCCGAAGGCCGCAGCCGCCGGGGACGTCGGCGTGGCCGTCGTGGCGGACGCCGGGGTGGTCAGAACCGCGAACGGGCACCGTTTGCCGCCAATGATCGCAATGGTCCGGGCGAAGGTGGCGGCGAAGCTCAGGCCGGTGACGGGGGGTATCAGGCGGACGCGGATGATCGCGGTGCGCTAGACACCAATGGTGACGCCGCTCAAACCGTTCACGAGCGCGCGCCGGACGCCGTTCATGCGAGCGAAGCGCCTGCAAGCCCTGGGGATATGCCAGAGCCGAAGGTCGAGCATGAGCGCGAAGAGCGTGCGCCGCGCCGCCGCGAACGGAACGAACCCCGGCATGCTCAGTCAAAGGTGACCGAGGGGAATGAGGATGGAACACCGGTCGTGCGGCCTGAGGCGGCCGCAGCAGCTGTTGCTGCGGAACCAACCGTCGTGGTGCCAGCTCCGGTCGAGCCGGTGGTTGACGCACCAACCGTGAAGGCTCCGCGCCGGGTGTCGTCTGCGTCGTCTGAACCTGTGCTTGAGCGGGTGACGGTTACGCCACATTCGGGCGCGGCGACTGCTGCTGCCGAAGATGAAGCTGCAAAGCCGACCCGCAAGGGCTGGTGGCAGCGTAAGCTCGGGTTGGAATAATACCAGCCCGCAGAAGTTTTGCCTCTTCGTTTGACACTCTGCGGATGGGTATAAGGGCTGCGCGTTTCGTCTCGTCGCATTGCGAAAGGCAGGAGAGCAATCTCCTGCCTTTTTTTGAGATGATTTGCGTTGCGCGTCGGCTGTAGCGGCGGTGGCATTTTGGGTGTGTGCTGAAAAGTTGCGCGCATTAACGCTTTCCCAAGTCTTTTGAACGATGTTCTCAGACAGGGGATTTTTGCGATTTCGGCGGTAATCTGTAGGGAGATTGCAGCTGGAGTCGTCGTGGAGGGTGATTATGGCTCGTGATATCGGCTACGTGCTCGATCAGATTGATGCGGGCAAAACCATCAAGTTTTATCGCGACTACTACGGCCGACAGAAGGTCGAGATTCGCACAGCATGGATTTGGCGGACTCAGGTTTCACTGCCCGATCATGACATCATGAAGGTGCGAGAGGCGCTGCAAATGCGCCGCCGGATGCGCGATGGGCATGTTGGCCGGCATTTGGTGACGAAGACGTTGTGATGTCGGCTCGCACGTGTTTGCGCGTCATCGCCCCCGTGAAGCGGGGCAAACCCACGCGCGGCTACCAGCCCCATTTGACAGTGCTCATTCTCATTCCGCAGCGATCGGGACGGTGGAAGGGGCGGTGGCGGCGGGTTTGCGGCTCAGGGCCCGGATGACGGTGTAGAAGACCGGTGTGAAGATCAAGCCGAACACTGTCACGCCGATCATACCCCAGAATACGGCGGTGCCAAGCGCGACGCGCAGCTCAGCTCCGGCTCCCGTCGAGATGTAAAGCGGGACAACGCCGAAAGTGAAGGCGAGCGAGGTCATGAGGATTGGCCGCAAGCGCAAACGCGCGGCTTCGACGGCGGCGTCGGCACGGCTGCGGCCCTGGTCTTCGAGCTGGCGGGCGAATTCGACGATCAGCACCGCGTTTTTGGCCGCCAAGCCAATCAGCACGATGAAGCCGATCTGGGTCAGGATGTTGATGTCCTGGCCGTGAAGACGGACGCCGAACAGCGCCGACAGCAGGCACATCGGCACGATCAGCATGATCGCGAGCGGCAGCGTCCAGCTCTCATACTGGGCGGCGAGTGCCAAGAATACGAACAGCACGGACAGGGCGAAGATCATGTAACCGGCGCGGCCGGCTTTGGCTTCCTGGTAGGACAGGTCGGTCCACTCGTAGGTGATGCCTTGGGGGAGTTTGGCTGCCGCGAGTTCCGACATCAGGCGGAGGGCTTCGCCGGAGGAAACGCCGGGCTTGGTCGCGCCTTGGACTTCGATGCTGGGGTAGAGATTATAGCGCGGCACGCGGTCGGGACCGGCGATGTGGCGCATGGTGACGAGGTTGGCGAGCGGGACCATGTCGCCCTTCGTGCTTTTGACCATGATGCGGCCGACGTTGGCCGGGTCGATGCGAAACTCGGCGTCGGCTTGGGCCGTGACGCGGAAAGTGCGGCCAAACATATTGAAGTCGTTGACGTAGGCCGACCCCATGAAAACGCGCAAGGCTTCGTTGATGGCCGACAACGGCACGTTCAGCATCTGGGCCTTGGTGCGGTCGACGTCGATGAACAGTTGCGGGGTGGCGGTTGCAAACGTCGTGAAGACGTTGGCGAGGCCGGGGACTTGGTTGGCGGCCTGGATGAAGCCGGAGGCGAGGTTGGCGAATTCGCTGGAGGCAAGGTTGGCACGGTTTTGCAGCCGCATGGAGAAGCCGGTCTGGCCACCCATGCCGCGCACCGGCGGCGGGATGAACACAAACGAACTGGCGTCGGTAATTTCGGCGAGCGAGGCGCGCAGTTTGCCGGCGAGGCTATCTGCCGTCTGGCCAAGTTTGTGGCGCGCTTCGGCATCGTCGAGGACGGCGAAGATTGCGCCCTGGTTGGTGGCGTTGGTGAAGGTCGCGCCGGAGCGGCCGGCATAGCCCGAGGTCGCTTTGATGCCGGGGGTATTCATCATGATGCCGGTGGCGCGGCGGACAACTTCGTCGGTGCGGGAGAGCGATGCGCCGTCGGGGAGCTGCAACGAGACAATCAAGATGCCGCGGTCCATTTTGGGAATGAAGCCGGTGGGCGAACTGGTGACGATCATGACCGCAAAGGCGATCAGTCCGGCGTAGGCGAGCAGGACCACGGTGGAGAAGCGGATCAACAGGCGCGCCATGGCGGCATAGCCGTTTTCCAGTGCGATGAAGGCCCGGTTGAAGCCGTTGAAGAATGCTGTCACCGGGCGCATCAGGAGGTTTGGCTGGCTGTGGCCTTCGTTTTGGGCGTGGGGCTGGAGCAGGATTGCGGCCAGGGCCGGGCTCAGTGTCAGGGAGTTGAACGCAGAGATGATGGTCGCGGTGGCGATGGTAACGGCGAACTGGCGGTAGAACTGGCCGGTGATACCGCCGGTAAATGCGGTCGGGATGAAGACGGCGGACAGGACGATTGCGATGGCGATGAGGGCGGTGCCGACTTCGTCCATGGTGACGCGGGATGCCTCTAACGGGGAAAGCCCCGCGGCCAGCTTGCGTTCGGCATTTTCGACCACGACGATGGCGTCGTCGACCACGATGCCGACAGCAAGCACGAGGCCGAACAAGGTCAGCATGTTGATGGAGAAGCCGAAGGCCGCCATGACGGCGAAGGTGCCAATCAGTGACACGGGAATGGCGACGAGGGGAATGACGGCGGCGCGCCACGTCTGGAGAAACAGCAAGATCACGGCGACGACGAGCAGCACGGCTTCGAAGATGGTTTTGTAGAGCTCGCGGATCGATACTTCGATGAACTCGGTCGGATTGTATTCGATGCGATATTCAAGGCCGGGCGGGAAGCGCTCCGAAAGGCGCTTCATGGTGTCCTTGATGGCAGCCGTGGTGCGGATGGCGTTCGAGCCGGGCTGCTGGGTGACGACGACGACGGTTGCCGGGTCGCGGGAGAGGTAACCGAAGGTCGAGTAGCTCAATGCGCCGAGTTCGACGCGGCCAACGTCGCGTAAGCGGACGACGCGGCCATCTGCGCCGGTTTTCAGGACGATGTCTTTGAATTCGCTGGCTTCGCGCAGGCGGCCCTTCAAACGCAGGGAGGTCTGGAAGGCACCGGTTTTGTCGAGCGGGGGCTGGCCGACCGCGCCGCCGGCGACTTGGATGTTTGATTGGCGCAGGGCGGCCATCACTTCTTCGGCGGTCATGCCGCGCGCCGCGATCTTGTCGGGTTCGAGCCAGACGCGCATCGAATATTCGCGCGAACCAAACAGCGTGACGCCGCCGACGCCTTCGATGCGGGCGAGTTCGTCGGAGACGTTCAGCAGGGCGTAGTTGGAGATGTAGACCTGGTCGTATTTCGCGCCCGGCGAGATCATGTGGACGACAAGCAGGAGGTCGGGGGAGCTTTTGCGGACGGTGACGCCGCCGCGCTGTACTTCTTCGGGCAGGCGCGGCATGGCGGCCGACACGCGGTTTTGGACCAGAACGGTGGCGCGGTCGATGTCGGTGCCTAGGTCGAAGGTGACGTTGATGCCAAGCGTGCCGTCGCCGGTCGACTGCGAGGACATATAGATCATGCCCTCGACGCCGTTCACTTCCTGCTCGATGACGGCGGCGACCGTGTCGGCGACGGTTTCGGCGTTCGCGCCGGGGTAGGTCGCATTGATCTGAACGGTCGGGGGGACGATCTCGGGGAACTGGGCGATAGGCAGCGCGAAGTAGGCGATGCCGCCGACGATCATGATGAAGATCGAGATGACAGTGGCGAAGATCGGCCGGTCGATGAAGAAGCGGGACAGGCGCATGGGAACTCCTATCGCGTGACGCCTGCGGCAGGTGGCGTTCCTTCGGAGACTTTGAGGGGTTCGCGTTTGGCGATGACTTTTTGGCCGGGGCGGATGCGGGTCAGGCCTTTGGTCACGATCCAATCGTCAGCTGCGAGGCCGTCGCGGATAACGCGCAGGCCATCAACGAGGGGGCCGAGGGTGACCTTCTTGCGGACCGGAATGTCGTCGTTGCCGACGACGACGACATAGCGGCTGGCCTGATCGGCACCGACGGCTTCGTCGGGCACCAGGGTTGCGACGTAGGCTTGCGAACCCTGAAGGCGGAGTTTGGCGAACTGGCCGGGCGTGAACAACCGGTTGGGGTTTGGGAATAGGGCGCGGGCCTTCAGCGAGCCCGTGGCGGGGTCGAGACGGTTGTCGAGGAAGTCGACGATGCCTGAATGCGGGAAGCCCTGTTCATCGGGGAGGGCGGCTTCGACGCGCGCGCCTTTCTTGGCGGCGGTCTGGGCACCGCGTTCGGCCAAGCGCTTGTATTTGAGGGCGTCGGCTTCGGTGATGTCGAAGTAGAGGTAGATCGGGTCTTGGCTGACGATGGAGGCGAGCGTTGTCGCGCCGGAGGTACCGCCGGCGGTCACGTAGTTTCCGGGCGTCACCGAGGCGCGGCCGATCTGGCCGGACACGGGGGCGACGATGCGGGTGAAGCTCAGGTCGAGTTCGGCGGATTTGACTTTTTCTTCGGCGACGCGGGCCTGAGCTTCGGCCTCGCGTTGGAGGTTTTCGCGATCATCGAAGACTTTTTCCGAAACGATTTTGCGCTCGACGAGGGGCCGGGCGCGCTCGACGTCGAGGCTGGCGTTGCCGATTCTGGTTTTGGCTTGGCCAAGTTCGGCTTTGGCGAGGGCTAGGATGCGTTCATAGGGGCGCGGGTCGATGACGGCCAGCAGGTCGCCCTTGTTAACTTCCTGGCCGTCTTTAAACAGCACGTCTTGCAGGTATCCATTGACGCGGGCGCGCAGGTCGACGGTTTCTCGCGCGTCGAAGCGGGCCGAGGTTTCATCCCACTCGACGATTTCGCGCGCGACGGGTTGACTGACGATGATGGTCTGGAGTGGACCGGCGGGAGCTGTCGCGGGGGCAGTTGCAGTTGGGACGCGCAACGTGTTCTCGCGCATGCTTTTGGCGCTGCCGGCGATGTTGGCAATCATCTGGTCCCAACTGCTGCCCGAGAGGACCGGTAGGGCCATGTAGGCTGCCGCTGCGGCGATCGCGACTGCCAGGAGTGTCAACTTTACGCGCATAACCAATCCCGCAATCAGACGAAAAATCGTGGCGGCCCGGGTGAGCCGTCACGATCCCTGGTATACCGGGACATTAAGGCTTCATGGGGAAATCATGAAGCGCTAATGCGGGTTGAGCCTGCAATTTCTTACCACGCGCTACCATAGCCCGAACCGTAGCCGGAACCGTAACCACCATAGGCGCGGCGGTTGTGGTAGGCGGCTAGGCGCGGGTCGCTGGCGGGAATTTCGGCGATGCGGCGGTTGCCGTAGCCGTCGACGAGGATCACGCGGCGGGTGGCTTGGCGCACGTCGCGGTCACGCGGGGCGTAGCGCGCGGCGGCCATGTCGCGATCGTTGCCACGGTCGCGGCGGGCAATGCGCGGGTCGTAGTCCTTGGGCTTGCCGTGGACGACGATTTTGACATGGCTGTTGCCGTGCTTGGCAACGAGCTTGTAGGTTTTTTCGGCGTTGGCTGGGCTTTGACGGATGCAGCCGTGCGAGGCGGGCGAGCCCAAGCGGCCGACGGATTGTGTGGCGTGCATGGCGATGCCGCCGTTGAAGAAGACGGAATGCGGCATCGGGGCGTTGTCGTACTGTTTCGAGTACCACATTTTCGAGGACCAGACCGGGCGGAAGGTGCCGGTTGGCGAGCGGTAGCCTTCGGCGCCCGACGAGATCGGCCAGGAGCCGGCGGCTTTGCCATATTCCGTCAGCGTCATGCGCTGTTTGGTCAGGTCGATGTCGATGTTGAGGGTAATCTTGGGCGGTTCGGGTTTGGCGGGGGCAGTCGCGGCTTCCGATTTCGGCTCAGGGGCGGTGCTGGGCGTTGCTGCGGTGTCCGGTTTGGTTTCCGGCGGGCTGGCCGGGCTGGATACGGAAGGCTCATTGACTGCCGGCTTTGACGGCACCTTTTGAGCCTGGGCAGGCGTGGCTGATGTTGGCTCGCCTTGAACGGGCGTTGTAATCAGCTTGTAGGGCAGCGACACCTTAGGGGCGGCGTTGGGGGCTGCCACCGGCCTTTCTTCGCTGGCCGCGATTGGTGATGGTGGTGCGCCGGTGGCGATGGCAGGTGCGCTGCTCATGAGGGCGAGCAGAGCGCAGCTGGCCAGCATCTTGTGGCAGAAGATTGTGGGGCAGTTGAGTTCGGCTGAGCCGACCCGGAAACGTGACATTCAAAAACTCCAAACGACTGGGGACAAGGGAATTTGGAGCGCCATTCTTAATGGTGAATCCCATGCCAATTGCTTAACTCTTGGAAGAATAATCGCAAAAGCGGCGAAATTCCTGTTTTGAAACAATGGTTGATGCCGTGTTCGGGATGAGTGCCTGCAGTTGAACGCGACCGGGGGGCGAATGTTCCAGTCGTAGGAAAATTGTGGCCGCAGGGGGGCACGGGGCTCGCGCTACAGCGCCAAAACGACGGAGAGGTTCGTCCGAAGTTCACTATCGGGTCTGCCTCGAAGCTGGCAAACTAAGGACTGGTCTTTGACTGGTAAGGACCCCGGATCGGCCAAGTGCAGAGCCGTCCGGGGAAGCCGTGTGTTGGTTCTGCTTTTTAAGCTGGAAGCACGTCAGAGGTTTTCGACGGCGAATTCGATGCGGCGGTTGCGGGCTTTGTTGAGCGCGGTTGTGTTTGGGGCTACGGGGCGAACTGAGCCGACGCCGACCGGCGCTACCCGGGCCTTGTCGATCCCCTTTGTGGCCAGATAGTCGGCAACGGTTTGTGCGCGAGCCTGAGAGAGCTTCTTATTTGCGTCCGGCTGGCCGGTGCTGTCCGTGTGGCCTTCGACTTTCAGCTTCGCATTGGGGCAGGCTTTGAAGGCGGTTGCGAGCCGGTCAAGTGTGGCGATGCTCGTGCCTTTCAGTTCGGCGCGCGAGCTTTGGAAAATGATCCGGCCCTTTTTGACGGCGTTGGCGACTTTGGTGGCGCACGTGGCGGCGTCCGGGACGAGCGCATTCGCCGGTGCCGCAGGGGTTGTCGCGGCGGTGGCCGTTGTTGCGGACGATTTGGCAGCGGGGGGCGTTGCAGCGGTGGTGGTTGCTGGTGCAGTTGATGCTGCAGTTGATGCTGCAGTCGGCTTGTAGTCTGGATTGGGGCGAGCTGGTGCTTCCACGTTGGCGGGGGCTGAGCCGTAGTAGTTCGTCACGCCCGCAGGACGGGGCGGCGTCGGGGTAATGAGGGCGGTGACTGCGTTCAGGGCGGCCTGGGCCAGCGATGGCTCTTTTACCGGAGCGGGTGCCGGGCGGTACTCAGGATTGGGAATGGCGGTCTTTTCGGCAGGGGCGGGCGTGGTGCCGAAGTAACTGGTCACGCCGGGTTGGATCGGCGCGATGGGTGTTGCTGGGACGGCAACGGATTTGACGGGGGCCGCGTCGATCGGCTTTGCGGGAACCGCGACAGGAGCGGCCGATTTGACTTCTGGCAGTTTGGCCACTTCGGGCAGTGTGGCTGTGGTCTGCGCGGCGGCAGGTGCGGCATCGGCGATTGGAGCAGCAGTTGCCGGTTTGTAGTCGGGGTTCATTTTGGCTGCCGGTTCAACGGCAGGAGGGGTGACGCCGAAGAACGACGTGACACCTTTGGGCGAGACTGGAACGGGTAACGAGGGTGCTGCAGCGGCTGCAGGAGCTGGCGCTGGAACTGGCGATGCGGCGGTCACCTTTGTGGGAGCTGGAACGGGATCCGGCTTGTAGGCAGGGTTCATTTTAGCGGCGGCTTCGGGGGGCGGCGGGGTTGTGCCGAAGTAGCTGGTCACGCCTTTGGGCGGGGCAGCTGCCGGTTCTGCGGCGTTGGGCGATTTGGCTGCGTCCGCAGTCTTGACGGCTGGCGGTACGACGGGTGCAGCGGGTACCGATTTCGCGACTTCGGCAGTTTTGGCCGGGGCGGATGCTGCGGGTGTTGCGGCTGGCGCTGCAGGTTTGGCGATTTCGGCGGTTTTGGCCGGGGCGGATGCTGCG
>JBEBJA010000086.1:0-36025 GCA_040080145.1 Hyphomicrobiaceae bacterium | reverse complement strand
GACACGCAAACGGCGATGCGGGCTTCCCGTTCCCACATCCGCACCTTGATCTGAAGAACGGCCTTGGCGAGCGTGTAGGAAATACCGCCTGGGTTCTGGCCCTCACCCGTGACCCAGAGCGAACCGGTTTCGAGCACGCTGCTCGAACAAGCCGCCAGGAACGGGCCTGCCAGCATCGCGGCAACAACAGGGCGCAAGGCTTTCAATGCAGGTTTCATGCTCGCCCCTTAGTTCCCTGCCAGCTTGTTGCCAGCGGTGTAGGCAGCATTGCTCGAACTCAGCAAAAACCCCCGTTCGCGATTGCGTTTGAAGTTCAGAGCGGTATTGGCTCCCTCAAGCGCCAGTTTGTCGGCGTCGTCCGCCGCCTTGCGCTCTTCAGGGGTCGCCCAGGCCAGCTTCTTTTCCCATACCAGGGCGGCATCCTTCTGCTCCACTTGCACGGAGCCGGGCTTTGTCAAAGACTTGTTCAGATCGCCCAGCGTCGCGCTCATCTGGCCGAAATAGGCGTTGATGATCGTCTGCGGGAGGAGCGCGAGTTCGACGGCTTCGGCGCCGTATTTACCGTCGCTTTGGCCCTTCTTGATGAAGAACCGGGTCGGTTGGCCATGCTCGTCAAATCCGATCCGGGTCGTCTTGGTGATCGCGATGCCGCGGCTCACATCCATGGCGATGACAGGGGAGCTGTTGGGCAGCGAGAAGATTTGCGAGTCGACGGCGCTGCGGCCGACCGAGACGCTCAACGTATAGGGCAGGAGTGCCCGGTAGCAGATCCCCGCCGAGCAATCTGGATTTTCGTGCCCCGGCGGCACGTCCGGCACCTGCCAGCGCATCTCGATCGGCTGCCGCTGATGCCGCTTGTAATCGGAGTACAGCCGCAGGTATTCCTCACAGGTCCCCCTGTCGAGTTGCTGGGCTTGCGGAGACGCCGGTTGAGCGCATTTGTCCGCGTAGCGCTTCACGTGCACCATCACCAAGCGGTTCATCTTGGCGAGTTTGGTCCGCACGTCCTGCGCGTCGGAGGGATCAACCAAGGTGTCGACGATCGTGATAAGGTTTGTAGCCGAGGTGCAATCGGTCGTCGCGTCGGCTTCTTTTTGCACCGCCACCACGGAACCCGCAGCCTTGGCCAGTTCGAAGAGGAACTGATCCGTCTGGTCGAGCGACTCGACTTCGAGGCTCTTCAGAATGTTGGTGTTATCGAACTTTTCGAGCCGGATCGTGTCGGCCGAAAACGGGCTGTTGCGCCACGTGATCTGGTATTGATAGCGATCGTCCTCCACTGGCGTCGGGGCCTGGGCGCACACCAGGATCCGCGCGGTCGCCGGCTCGACGCGCACCCGCATCAGCACCAAGTCCTTGGCAAGCGTATACGACATGCTGGCAGGATGGCGCCGGCTATCCCCGCGTGATGCGACGGGCCGCGCGAGGTTATCGCTGCTCAACACATTCGTGCAGGCCGGAACAACTAGAAAAATACAGAGTCCGAAAATCAGACGGCAAAATACGCGATACATGAACACCCCCTGGGTGCTCTAAAACAAATCACAATGCCGCCTTTTTTTCCACAGGTATCGTATTTACAGATTTACATGCGGCACTGAATTCCTAGCATCGACGACGACCGTCATCATGCTTCCACAACCTTCAGTTAAATCTCGCTTTTTTCGGCTTTATCTCCATGGCTCAAGCCGATGTCATTGTGCGTCAGAAATATCTTCTCTCGTGATAATTTAGACACGTGGCGATGTGCTTCTGGTGCGGCCATCGTTCGCCTTTGACTTAGCAGGCCGCTGAAAAACTTACCGATCAACGTCGATTGTCGAAACCGATTTCGTTGGAGTGGCGGCAGCGACCAGCAGCAGAGCGTGTTCTCCAAAACCCACTCACATGACCGCCGAGTTCGTTGCGCATGACATCCAGCCGTACTACGATGAAACGCTCTTTCGGTGTTTGCCAGCATTCGTTGTTTCCCTCATTCGACGTGAGCGGGGTGTTCGATGGCTGACGGGGCGGCGGTGGAACGGGCTGGCGGCTTAGAGGCTGCCCGCGGCCTGAAAGTATTCTTGTCCTACGCGCGCAAGGACCTGGACATCGCGGACCAGTTGGTGCCGGCGCTTGAGCTGCTTGGGCACACCGTCATCATCGACCGCCACGGGATCTTCGGGGCCGAGCGATGGGAAGAGCGGCTTGGACAAATGATCCTTGAGGCCGATACAATCATCTTCCTGTTGACGCCGTCCTCCGCGGAATCGCGCGCCTGTCACTGGGAGGTCGACCAATCTGTGACGCACCGCAAGCGCATCGTGCCGGTGATCGGCAAGCCGCTCGCGGGAGCAAAACCCCATGATGCGTTGCGGGATTTGAATTATGTGTTTTTCTGCCCCGATCCGTCTGTGCCGGCGGCGGGCTGGGGTGCAGGCCTCGCCCGGCTGCACGCCACGCTGACTGTCGACATCGTATGGATCAGACAGCACACTCACATCGCGGAGATGGCAGCGCGCTGGCAAGCAGGAGGCCGGGCCGGCGATCAACTCGTGCGCGGATCTGAACTAGAGCTGATCCAGAAATGGCGTGCCGCGCGACCGGCCAACGCGCCGGAACTGACGCCCGCGCAGCGCAATTTCATCGAGGCGAGCGAACTAGCCGAAGCGCTTCGGCAGAATTGGGAGCGCCAGCAGATCGAGGAAATGCGTGCCGCCCAGGCGGCCAAGGCAGAAGCGCTTGCCGCCAGCGAGAAGGCACAGGACGAGCGCGCGAAGGCGCTTAAGACCGTGGTTGCGCGAACGATCGCTGGCATCGCCGTTGCCGCTGTGCTGTCGGTGGGCGTGGGTACCGCCGGTTTCATTGCCTGGCGGAATGGTGAAAAGGCGCAGAAGGCGCTGCTGCAGGTCCAGGACGAGCAGTTGCTACAGGACCGGCTGCTCCGGCTTGCGCGTGGCAAGAGCCTTCCGCCTCAGCCCTACCCTATCGACATCCTTGCCAGACGCTACGAAGGCGAAAGCCCTGCCCATATGGGGACAGACTTCCTCGGCGGCGTATACTACGGCACTTACCGGATCAAGGCTGGTGCGAACCTCGATGCGTTCATGGCCTTCCTCGACCGCTGGGCCAAACCCATGCACGACACGCTTGCAGCGGCCGGTGGAAAGGATGCGCCGACTCGGCGCGATCCGCGCTTTATCGCTGCGTGGACGTCGTTGGCGTCAGACCCTGCGAGTTCCGCCGCGTTCGCGACATTGCAGACCGATTTCGTGACGCGAGACGGGTACGACAGGCTGGCCGCGCGGCTGAAGGCTGGCTATGCGCTGCGGCCAGGCCAGGCTGGAAATCCGGTGAAGCTCGATGTTTCCGCGCGCTCGCTCGCGCTGCGTGCTGTGATTTTCTCCATCGCCGTTCAGTACGGCCCGAGCACCCGTCTGCTGCAGGATGCGTTGGGTGAATTCGGCGACCTCGCGACGCGCACAGATGAAGAAATCATCGCCCAGCTCTATCGCTTCCGTGACAAGGTCGCGGAGTATTTTCCCGAACTGCAGTCGCACAGCCCGAACTTCGTCGCATTGATCAAAGAGCGCAACTATTGGGAGGAAAAAGATGCACTTGCGATACTTGCCCAGGAACGGCACTGACCTTGTTTTGATGCGCTGTCTGCTTCGGCACGGTGTGCTTGCGTCACTTTTGACGGTTCTTGGCATGCAAAGCGCGGCTGCGCAGGAGGTCCGCAAATGCGCGCTCACGGAGCCGAAGTTCCATGTCAGCGGCAGCGCCGGCGTGTTTGAGATCACGATTGATTGCGGAGCGGCGGTAGCGAATGCCAAGGCTTTTCCAAGTGGTGAGGGGGTCCTGGCCGGCCTCTCTCTCTATGCTGATGCCAAGCCCGATGCGCTCATGGAGCAGGGGACCGCGACCGAATTGACGCGAACGATCGACGCTGCACCCGCGATCAGGACAGCACTGATGAAAACCACCGCGTCGAAGTCCGTCGCGGTTGCCGGGGGTCCCAAGTGGATCGTGCTGAAAGACGAGGACGTCGAAAGTTTTGATTTTCCGGTGCAAACGATCAAGCTCGACAGCGAACCCGGTAAGGTTGCCGTAAAATTCCAAGCTGAGGTCAAAGCGTTTGCGGGCAAGCGGCACATGCTGTTCGCGGTTTGGCCTAAGTCCGAAAGCAAGCCGTGCGACCGGGACAACAAGTTCGCCCGCTCAGGCTGCAAGAGCGAGGGCTACGTGATCGGTGACGGGGCGGGCGTGCATCCGATTGCGTCTTATCCCGGAATGGAAATCAACGAATTCAAACACCCAAACGAGGGTTGGACAACGGAACGCTGGATCGTCGAACGCTTCCGTTAAGCGAGGCGGCCGGTCGGGGAACGCGCGTACATGCTGATCGCAGCCGAGCTAGTCCTCGTCGTCATGTGGCTTCGCCTCGCAGTGTTGTGTGTCCTGGGCATCGTAGGCGCATGGCGGAGCCGAGATGACAGACGCCTGCTGGCTCAGCCAGTTGCTGACGGCTGGGCACCGCGCGTTTCGGTCGTGATCCCGGCGCTGAACGAGGAGGCGACGATCGAGGCGACGCTGTTGTCGCTGTTCCAGCAGGACTTGGTGCCGTGGGAAATCATCGTCGTCGACGACGGATCGGACGATGCGACGTCGGAGATCGCGCGACGCTGCCTCGCGACGTTCGAGCGCGGGATGGTAATCGAACTGGCGGTCAACGCCGGGAAGGCTGAGGCGCTCAACACCGGGGTGCGGGCAGCCAGCGGCGCGTATATCGCCACGATAGATGCCGATACCCGGATCGAACGGGGCGGACTGCAGTCGGCGGCCCGCAGCCTTCATGCGCACGACGCGGGCGCGGTGGCGTTCTATCTTACGGCAGAAAGCGGGGACAGAGTTCTGGAGCGGTTGCAACGGCAGGAGTATGCCGCCGGGTTGAATTTCGAACGGGCGGGACAACATGTCATCGGCGCCATCTCGATCCTGCCTGGTGCCGCTACGCTGTACCGGCGCGAATTGCTGTTGGAGGTGCCGTTTTCGCTGCGCACACGGACTGAAGATGCCGATCACACTTTGCAACTCGCCCGGCGTGGCGTGCGCTTGGTCCTTGATGCGGATGCGGTGGCAATGACCGTCGTTCCTGCGACATGGAGGGACCTCATCGCGCAACGCATACGGTGGACCGCGGGACATCTGCAATGTTGTTTGGCACACCTTCGCGCGTCTAACAGCGCCCACACGATTTTCAGGGCCGTTGTGCTGCCGAATTTCGTCGTTTCGACATGGATTGTTGCGGTTGGCTTCGTTGCGATGCTGACAGTCCTGGCGGGAGGTCACACGCCGTTGTTCCAATTCGGCTGGTTCGACGCTGCGGCCATCACGGTTTTTCTCGTTTATCTGCAGCGGGGCAGCGCGTGTCTGGTGAACGCAAAACACCAGCCGAGGCTTGCAGATTTCGTAATGGAACCGTTCGTGACCAACATCATCGGATCGGTCAGCTTCATAGGTGCTTCGTACGTATTGCTTCGCCCGTCCCGCGTGTTCAAACCCGTGGTTCGATTTCCGTTGCAGTCCAGTTATACCAAACCGCATAAGTACTGACCCTATGCCGTTTGGTATCCGCGCGACGCCGCAATGAAAACCAAAATACGTGCATTCGTCATCGGGAAAACTGCTCATCGAGCAGACGTACCAGCGCCGCCTGTGCGACGTCGGCGACCCGCGGGTCCTTGGTGATCATGGCAGCGACAATGGCCCCATCCATCAAGAGCGCGATCTCGTGGGTGAGTCTGTCGGGCTCGCGGGCATTGGCCTTGATCGCGATGGAGCGGACGAAATCGAGCACTTGACGCTTGTGTCCAAGAGCCAGCTTTCGCAACCTATCGCTTGATTTGTCGTGTTCGGCGACGGCATTGATGAACGGGCAGCCATAGAACCGTTTCTCCTGGAACCACACGTAAAGTGTGGGGAAGATCTCGCGTAGGCGGCCTTGCGGGGTGTCGCTCGCTTTTTCAACGGCTGCTGTGAACCACTCGCGCCACGCGCTGCCTTCGGCCTCCAGAACGACTTCGACAAGATGATCTTTCGAGCCAAATAGTTTGTAGAGCGTCGTCTTTGCAGTACCGGCACTTTCAACAATCGCATCGACACCAACGGCATTGATTCCACGCTGGCAAAACAAGTCTGTCGCCGCCGTAATAAGCCGCTGCTTGGGTGTCTGATCTATCGTCGAGCGTGTCGCGACGGGTGGCATATCTTCAGCTCCCGCAAGGGTATGAGCAGCATAAGCTCCCCTCTGCACCTATCCTGCACGAGGGGTCGAACGCAAGTCGCCTTTGGGATTTCATTGCTGGCCCACACGTTTGCCTCAATCGGCATCATCAGCGCTTTGATCTGCTGATTTAATCGGCAACGAGAGTGAGCAGGGGGGGCAGCCGGCTAACACTAAGCCGCTGCTTTTATGATGACTTTCTGCCAGCAAGAACTCTGGCACATCGCTTGCAAATACAGAACGGTCTGTTTTCTTAACGGCGTCCGACGCCTTTCGTTCCCAGAGGAGCAAACACGATGACATCCCAAGCCAAGACGGTTGTGACGGCCTGCCTTGCGCCCGAGCCCGCCACCGCCGCGACCGGCTGCCTGGCACCAATCGACAGGGCAGGGCTTGAAAGCTTGATCGCCGCCGGCAAAGCAAACCCGAACGTCATTAAGACGCTGAAATGCCGGACCGTGGCCGAGGGGCGTTTCCGCCACCTCAACTTCATCCGCAACTTGCCCGCCTACATCGTGGATGAGCCGCCCGGGCTGCTCGGCGACGACACCGCGCCAAATCCGTCCGAAGCGGTGCTCTCGGCTTTGGGTTCCTGCCTTGCGGTTGGCATCCACGCCAATGCGGTAGCCCGAGGTATCACGGTCTACAAACTCGAAATCGAACTCGAGGGCGACCTCAACATCACTGCGGTCTGGGGCACAGGCGATTTGTCGGAAAAGCCGGTCGGATTCACCGACATCCGCGCCAAGGTCACCTTCGAGGCAGACCGCCCCCGTGAGGAATTGGCAGCCCTCGTCGCCCACGCCCGCCACTGGTCGCCGGTCGCCAACACAATGACGCGTCCGGTCGGCCTCGAGGTCGCTCTCGCCTGATCCCCACCCTGATCGCACTCATCCTCGTTCCTTGATGGAGCCGTTTTGATGAACCTGCACGTGCGCACTCTGTTTGCACCTTCGCCAATAGATGACGTTCGCTCCATAACGGCCAACGATCTGCTGCCTCTCGTTGGCGCAATTGATCGGGAGGGGCTCTATCCCGAAGCAGTGATGCGCAGGCTTGGAAGTGCAGGTGCATACAACTTGCATTTGCCAAACGCGGACGGAGACTTCAGCCTCGCGGCGGCCATCGACGCGATGTCGGTGGTCGGCGAGGTCTGCCTGTCGACGGCTTTTTGCATGTGGTGCCAGGATGCGCTCGGCTGGTACATCGCATGCTCGCCAAACGAGAACCTCAAGTCCACCCTTTTGCCGAAGGTTGCCATGGGGGAAGCGCTTGGCGGCACCGGTTTGTCGAACCCGATGAAGCACTTCTACGGCATCGAGCCGCTGCGTTTACGGGGCACGCGGGTCGCAGGCGGCTACAAGATCAAGGGCGCGCTGCCGTGGGTATCGAACTTGGGTCCCGACCATCACTTCGGTGCCGTATTCGAGCGCGACGACAAGCCCGGCCACTTCGTGATGGGCATCGTGCCATGTGACTCGCCGGGGCTGACGTTGTCGCAGAACACGCAATTCGTAGCGCTTGACGGCACGCGGACGTATGGCGTGCAGATGCGTGATGTGTTCCTGCCCGACGAAGTGATCGTCGCCGATCCGATTGATGAATACCTCAAGCGGATCCGCGCCGGATTCGTATTGCTTCAGGCAGGAATGGCGTTCGGATTGATCGAGGGCGCGATCCAACTCATGGACGAAGCAAAGCCGGGTCTGGGCCACGTCAATCGTTACATTCCCGATCAGCCCGAGCAATTCCAAGAGCAGCTGGCAGCCATGCGCGCGCTGGTGGGAAAACTCTGCGAAACTCCCTTCGAGACCGATCCCGGATACTGGCGGCAGGTGCTCGAAGCCCGGCTTGCCGCTGGCGACGCAACGGTCGCTGCCGCCAACGCCGCCATGCTGCATCAAGGTGCTCGTGGCTACGTCGCCAGTGGTACGGCCCAACGCCGCCTGCGCGAAGCCTACTTCGTGGCCATCGTGACGCCCGCGACCAAGCAACTCCGCAAGATGCTCGCCGAGTTGCCCAACTGACGTCGCGTGGAGCATCTCTATGAATCGCAATGTCGTAATCATAGGCGCCGGGCAGGCGGGGGCGCAGGTCGCCATCAGCTTGCGTGACCACGGACACCAGGGGCGCATAACGCTGCTCGGTGACGAACCGCACCTTCCCTACCAGCGGCCGCCGCTGTCGAAAGCTTTCCTCAAGGAAGCCATGGGCGTCGAGCGGCTTCACCTTAAGCCGCAGGCCTACTATGATGAGCGCGCAATCGAGATCAAATCCGGATGCCGTGCCGTCAAGATTGATGCACGCGACCACTGTCTGGAGGTAGGGGACGGTGAGTTTTCCTATGACGTCCTCGTGCTTGCGACGGGCACCCGGCCGCGTGACTTGAAGTTGCCCGGAGCCGGACTTGCTAATGTATTTCTGCTGCGATCCGCCGCCGATGTCGAAGCTCTGCGGCCCGCCCTCTCGCTCGTCCAACGGCTCGCGATCGTGGGCGGTGGATATATCGGCCTGGAGGTCGCAGCCATCGCGCGTGGGGCCGGCAAGGACGTAACCGTCATAGAGGCAGAAGACCGGCTGTTGAAGCGTGTAACCTCAGAGCCGGTATCGGCCTTCTTCGCTTCCCTTCATCGCTCCCACGGCGTCGAGCTTATAACAAGCGCGCGCGTGGCAGCCCTTGTCGGCGAAGGCCGCGTTAAGTCAATCGCGCTCAACGACGGCCGAATGATCTCAGCGGACGCTGTATTGCTAGCGGCGGGCGCCAGCCCCAATAGCGAACTTGCCGACGCAGCCGGTCTAGCCGTTCAAGATGGAATTCTCGTCGACTCTTATGGCAGCACGTCGGCGCCGGACATTTATGCTTGTGGTGACTGCACACGCTTCCCAAGCCGTCGCTTCAATCGCAGCGTGCGAATCGAAAGCGTGCAGAACGCCATTGATCAGGCCAAGTCCGTGGCTGCGATGATCATGGGCAATCCTGTCGCCTACGACCCTGTGCCGTGGTTCTGGTCCGATCAATACCGCACCAAGCTGCAGATTGCGGGGCTGTTCGATCCCGCCGGGACCGTTCACGTCGTGGGCGAACCAGGCGCCGGTCCGTTTTCCGTCGAATACCGCAGCGCCGGTAGACTGGTGGCCGTCGATGCCATCGACAATGCGCGCGCACACATGCGGGGCCGGCGGGCTATCGCCGAGGAAACGGCCAATCAATTTGAGTTCACTTCGCCGCAAACCTGAAGCTGAGGAGAAGGTCATGTCGATGTTCAACGATCCGTTCAATGGTTCAAAAGGTGCCTGCACCTGCGGCAAACACACGACGCAATCCGAGCACGACGTCGCCTCCGCGGCCGAAGCCCGCAAAGTCGCTCAGTCCTGCGAAGAGCAGCAGCTCGAACGTGTGGTCCAATCGGCCGTCATGCGCGCCTTGTTTCCCAACGATCTTGCACGGCGCAATTTCTTGAAAGCAGTGGGCGGTGCAACAGCCGCGGCAGCTATTGCCCAAGTGTTTCCCGTTGGGTTGGCAAGCGAAGTGCTGGCGGCGGGAGGCCCTCCTGAAAAGAAGAATTTGAAAGTCGGGTTCATTCCCATCACCTGCGCGACGCCGATCATCATGGCCCACCCGATGGGATTTTATGCCAAGCAGGGTCTCGACGTGGAAGTGGTCAAGACGGCCGGGTGGGCGGTCATCCGCGACAAAACCTTGAACAAGGAATACGACGCCGCGCATATGCTTTCGCCGATGCCGCTCGCGATGTCGCTTGGGCTTGGATCGACAGCCGTGCCGTTCACGGTGCCAGCCATCGAGAACGTCAACGGCCAGGCGATCACCCTCGCCATGATCCACAAAGACAAACGCGATCCCAAACAATGGAAGGGTTTCAAGTTCGCCATTCCGTTCGACTACTCGATGCACAACTACTTGCTGCGCTACTACCTCGCCGAGCACGGGCTCAATCCCGATACCGATGTGCAGCTGCGCTCGATCCCGCCCCCCGAAATGGTCGCCAACCTGCGAGCCGGCAATATCGACGGCTTCCTTGCACCCGACAATGTATGCCAGCGCGCCATCTTCGATGGCGTCGGCTTCAACCACATCCTGTCGAAGGAAATCTGGGATGGCCATCCGTGCTGCGCTTTCGCCGCGAGCCGGGAATTCGTGACGCAGGCGCCCAACTCTTACGGAGCGCTGCTCCGCTCCATTATTGAGGCGGCAGCCTTTGCGTCCAAACCTGAAAACCGCAAGCAGATCGCCGAGGCCATCGCACCCGCCAACTATCTGAATGCGCCGGTGACCGTACTTGAGCAAGTGTTGACCGGGACCTACGCGGACGGCTTGGGCAACGTGAAGCAGGATCCCAACCGCGTGACCTTCGATCCGTTCCCGTGGGAAAGTTTTGCAGTGTGGATGCTGACGCAGATGAAGCGTTGGGGCCAGTTGAAGGGCGATGTCGACTATCAGGGGATTGCGCGCGAAGTGTTCCTTCAGACCGACGCCGTGCGCTTGATGAAGGAGGCGGGCCTCACTCCGCCGACCGCAACCACGAAGACCTTCTCGGTGATGGGCAAGACGTTCGATCCGGCAAAACCTGCCGAATATCTCGCAAGTTTCCCCATCAAAAGCGGTTGAAAGGTCACCTATGACGCGATCGTTGGAGCTCCGGGCGCGAGTCGTTTCGCTGGTCCTCTTTGCAGTCTTTCTGCTCGTCTGGCACCTCGCGGTGTCGGGCGGAGGGAGCGGGCAGAAAATGACGCCCGAATACGCGAAGCTGATGGGCATATCGGCAACGCAGGGCAAGTCTGCGATGCCGGGTCCGCTCGATGTCGGCGCGACCTTGTGGAAGCACATCAAGGATCCGTTCTACGTTCGCGGCACAAATGACGTCGGCCTTGGTCTGCAGCTTGGGCACTCCATGCTGCGGGTCGCGATGGGCTATTTTCTCGCCATGGCGGTTGCCATACCGCTCGGCTTTTTGATTGGCATGTCGCCGTTGATGAGCCGGGCGCTTGATCCCTTCATCCAAGTATTGAAGCCGATCTCGCCACTCGCGTGGATGCCGCTCGCGCTCTATACGATCAAGGACTCCGGAATGTCGGCGATCTTCGTGATCTTCATCTGCTCGATTTGGCCGATGTTGATCAACACCGCGTTCGGCGTGGCGAACGTGCGCAAGGAGTGGATCAACGTCGCCCGCACACTTGAAGTAGGCACGTTTCGAAAGGCGTTCACCGTCATTCTGCCGGCGGCAGCACCCACCATCGTCACCGGCATGCGTATCTCGGTTGGCATCGCGTGGCTGGTCATCGTCGCCGCCGAGATGCTCGTGGGCGGTACGGGTATCGGATACTTTGTCTGGAACGAGTGGAACAATCTTTCGATCACCAACGTGATCGTTGCCATCATCGTCATCGGTCTCGTCGGCATGCTGCTCGACCAGATGCTTGCCCGCTTCGGGCGTCTTGTCACCTTTCCGGAGTAAGCCATGAGCGAGCGCTACATCGCCATCGAAGGAATCTCGCGCACCTATCCGGCACCGGGTGGCGGCACGACCACGATTTTCGACGATCTGTGGCTGCCGCTGGCGCGCGGCGAGTTCGTCGCCGTCATCGGTCATTCGGGTTGCGGCAAGACCACGGTGCTCAACATTCTGGCCGGGCTTGAGGTCCCGTCTTCGGGTGTCGTGATTGTCGACGGCAAGGAGATTGATGGGCCATCACTTGACCGGGCAGTGATTTTTCAAGGTCATGCTCTGTTGCCGTGGATGACGGCGCTTGGCAACGTGGCCTATGCGGTGTCGTCGCGGTGGCCGAAGTGGTCGCGCGCCAAGATCGAGGCGAAGGCGATGGCCGCGATCACGCTCGTGGGGCTCGGGGATGCGGCAGCGCGAAAGCCAGCGCAGCTTTCAGGAGGTATGAAGCAGCGCGTCGGGATTGCGCGGGCGCTGTCGATCGACCCGAAAATCCTGCTGATGGACGAGCCGTTTTCAGCGCTCGATGCACTGACGCGCGGTAGCCTGCAGGATGAAGTTCGCAAGATCTGCCAGGAAACGGGGCAGACCGTCTTCATGATCACGCACGACGTCGACGAGGCCATTTATCTCGCCGACAAGATCGTGTTGATGACCAACGGACCGGGGGCGAAGATCGCCGAGATCGTCGCCAATCCGCTGCCAAAGGTGCGCGCACGCAATGACGTGCATCGCCATCCCGCGTATTATCCGGTTCGCAATCACATTATTGATTTCCTCGTCAGCCGATCGAAAACCTTCGATCAGGAAATCGCAGGCAAGAACTGGAATGTGCGCCATCCGCCGATTGTCTACCCAGCCATTCCAGAGCCGGCCCTGGTTTCAGGAAGCGCGGAAACCGTCAGCTCCCCTTTTTTATCAGCAGGCCAGAAGAGAGGCACATCATGAAGCGCGAAAACCTCACCGAAAAAATCCTCGATATCAAACGCACAAGAGGTTGGAGCTGGAAGCAGATCTGCAACGAGATCGGCGGTATGTCGCCCGTGCTGGTGGTCGGTGCGTTGCTTGGTCAGCATAAGCTTGTCAAGCCGCTGGCAAAGAAGGCGGCGGCCCTGTTTGAGCTGTCGGCTGCCGAAGAGGCAATGCTGAACGAGGTACCCTATCGCGGCGCTGGTGTTCAAATGCCGCCGACCGATCCATTGATCTACCGCTTCTACGAACTCGTGCTTGTCAACGGTCCTGCGTGGAAAGCACTCATCGAGGAAGAATTCGGCGACGGTATCATGTCGGCCATCGACTTCGACATGACCATGGAGCGGCTGCCGCACGCCAAGGGGGACCGCGTGAAGATCGCAATGAGCGGCAAGTTCCTGCCGTTCAAGTACTACGGCAATGAACAGGGCATTCCTGAAGTTGGCTACAAGGAAGAATAGCCAAACAATTTCGAATTGTAGATCAAGGTTTATCGGAAAACGTCCTGTCGAAGGTCGAGCCCGGCAGTCGCTAGGGCCTGTCGTCAGTTATGGTTTGGAATGCTGGTTGAGGTCGAGAACAACGGCTGCCAGGAGCTTCGCGCAGCCAATACGGCCAGTATTGGCAAGCGAAGCGACGCCGCAGACGGCAGTTTTCTACCTCATCCAGCCCGAAAGATAACTGACGACAGGCCCTAGGGTCCGTCTTACTTTAATGGAATCAAAGTCGGACCCTAAGCCTCTGTTTGGTCGTGCTTCTTTTCGGAAAACCGGTTCCCACTTTTCCGGAAGCACTCTAGGTATCGACGCTATCACTTTCAATGTGGCAGTAATACCAAACCGCATAATACCAAACCGCATAAGTACTGACCTATGCGGTTTGGCATCCGCGCGTGGGATTGCCGCGCCGACCGGCGCTACTTTGCAGAAGCGACACCCAGCAAACGAAGAATGTCACAAGAAGGCCAGAACCAGCGTCCGGCCGCTTATGAGCAGAATGACCAAGCCGAGCGCGATCATGAGTATCTTTTCGTCGAGGTGTTTCGTGGCGAGCGCAGCGAGCGGGGCCGCAACCAGACCGCCGGCGACGAGCGCGGCAATGATCGGCCACATCGAGAGGCCAACTGTCGCCAGCAGCGTGCCAGCGATGGTGATCGTAACGAAGCACTCTGCGGCATTGGCCGAGCCGATCGCAAAGCGCGGAGACACGCCGTTGCCGACCAACGTGGTGGTCACGATGGGACCCCAGCCGCCTCCACCGACCGCATCGCAGAGTCCACCGGCAAAGCCAAGCGGCACCACACCCCTTGGAACACCCGCAACGGACTTTCGAGGGCCCTGCATCGCCCGCCACAGGATGTAGCCTCCCAGCCCCATGAGATAGGCGCTGATCCAAGGCTTAAGCAGCGCCCCTGGGATGCTCGAGAGTAGGAAAGCGCCACAGGCCCCGCCAATCGCCCCCGGCACGAGGAGGCGCAACATCAGCTTGCGATCGACGTTGCCGAGGTGCCAGTGGGCAAGCCCCGAGGCGAAGCTCGTAAATGAGCTCGCCGCATGCACAGAGCCGCTGACGACCGCCGGTGGCAGGCCCAGACCCAGCAGCACGGCCGAGGTCGTGACCTTGTACGCCATGCCCAGAGCGCCATCGACAATCTGCGCCAGAAATCCCACGGCGAAAAAGAACGCGATGTAGTTCCAAGTCAGGGTTCCGCCGTCAATCATTTCTACTACTCCAATCGGCCAGTCATGACCCTGATAGTGCTGTTGCTATTGGTATTTCTTGTTCTACTGCGATGCGCCCGGCTCACGCGCCCAGAACCGCCAGGATGCCGCCACTGCGAGGTCAGAGCTGCCGTATGACGGCTCATGCATGTCCCTCAAGAGGTGATGGAGAAAACAGAACCGAACCGCCACAATGCGTTCCACGACACTGACCATAGGCAGCGTAGTCAACAGGCCAGTATTCAAACTGCCGCCACTCCCAAACGCTGGGACGTAGCAGCGCTACGTGGGAAAGTTGTAGTCGGAAACGACGCGAAGACTGAGCTGCCGGTCATGCCAAGGGGAACCAAAGATGCACAATTCTTCGGTGCACACGAGCATTGTCATTTCTGCCGGGACACCTGCGACCGATATTACACACAGGCATAGAGCGAGCAACGGTTCAAAGACGGTGATGCTAACCAAATTTCAGATACTATTCGCAGAATAAAAGATATAGAAACAGCCTCTTATGCCAACCCGCATAAGTACTGACTTAAGCGGGTTGGTATCCGGCGTGGGTTGCCTCGCCCCATGGCGATCTTCCAGATCGACGGCGCGTCGATGCGATGCATCGCGGGGCGATGACGCGCGATGCATAGAGAATACCTCCCCTCAGCCCATCAAACGAAGAGCCAGAACTTCCGCGGGCCGGTATTACTCAGCAGCAGCCTTTTTTGCCGGCATCGCTGCGGGCTTCGACGCAAGTGGCTTCTTGCTCTTCGCGTTCGCTGGAGCAGCGGCCGGTTGCTCGCTGCTGGCGAAACTGAACAGCGACGACAGCGGCGCGCTTTCGTTGACGCCACCCGCATAGGCCTGCAGCACCTTGACGACGGCCCCGACCTTCGCGATTGAGGCGAGATGCACGACGTGCTCGTTCCTCAGGCGGAAGCAGCCCGACGAGTTTGCCCGCCCGATGGTCCGGTCGTTATTGGTTCCATGGATGCGATAAATGGTATTGCCGAGATACAGTGCCCGAGCACCATGCGGATTGAGCAGACCGCCCGTAACCGTGACCGGAAGGCCGCGCATGCGCTGGTGCATCTCCGGCGGTGGCGTCCACGATGGCCACGCTGCGACGCGGCTGATCCGCTCGGTGCCGGTCCAGGTGAAGCCGTCGCGGCCAACCGAGATGGGATACTGATAGGCCTTTTTACCGGGCAATACGAAGTACAGCTTGTGGGCTTTCGTATCGACAATGATTGAGCCCGCCTCTTCGTTCTGGTCCAAATACACAATCGGCGGCGCGACCGGCTTGATGTCGGGCCGGTCACCGCCTTGCATGAATTTCGGATAGGTCACGTCGCCATAGGTTTTGCGTCGCTCGGCAAGTTCGGCCGCATCCTGGTCAGCCTTCCTCTTGACGTCACTTTCAAAAACCGGACCGCTCTCGGTAATCCCAGACTGCGCGATGACAGGCGGGCTGGCGAACACGATGCTGGTGGCCAGCACTGCCAAGCTGACGATGGAGCGTTTCATGCAGTTCCTCTTGCCGTTAGGTCCGATGCCGGCCGCATCGCGTCATATCTAAGCGCCTAGCTATGAGCGATCGGGCCAACGCTACAAGCTGTGTTTGGCGTTCGTGGGTATCGTTTTCTGCGACTGTGGCTCCGTTGCCCCAACAATCGCGCATCCTTAACCCGCGCAGGCGTGAGACTTGGAGTAGCAGATATGCCTTGTCCAAAAAATGGGTGTGGTTCAAAAAAGCTGCGAACTGGATTTGTCCAGTATAAAATTTCAGGACCTCAGTTTTTCGCACCCCCCCTGTCGCGTCCTGAGCAGGATGACCACCAGCCCCAAGATCACGGGTGGGAATACGACCAGATTGACCGCATTCCAGCCGTGGACCGACAGTAGGTGACCCGAAGAGAACGAGCCCGCTGCCATCGTACCGAAGATGAGCAGGTCGTTGAAGGCCTGGACCTTGTTGCGTTCTTCAGGACGGTGGGTCTCCAGCACCAGCGCCGACGCACCAATGAATCCCAGGTTCCAGCCGAGCCCGAGCAGCACGAGTGCCGCCCAGAAATGTGGTGCGGTAACGCCGCTCAACCCGATAATTGCTGCCGCCGCCTCCAGCATTAGTCCCGCCGCCACAATGCGATGCGCCCCATATTTTGCGATCAAAGACCCGGTAAAAAAGCTCGGCCCATACATGGCGACGATGTGCCATTGAATGCCAAAGTTGGAATCGCTGACGCTGAGCCCGCACAGCTTCATCGCCAGTGGCGCCGACGTCATCAGCAGGTTCATCATGGCATATGAGACGATGCCGCACAGCGCTGCCGCAGCAAAAGCCGGCTTGAGGGCGATCTCCAAAAGCGGTCGTCCGCCGGCAAAATCAGCGGGGGGCGGACGTGGCGCATCCACGAACGCCAGAACCGCCATCGCGATAAGTGCGATACCGGCCTGAAACAGATAGCTGGCCGCGAAGAGATAAGGCGGCCAGATGTTCATCGTCCACTCGACGAGCTGCGGTCCTAGTACGCCTGCAAACACACCGCCTGCCAAAACCCAGGAAACCGCTTTAGGCTTGAAGGCCGCGCTCGCCCCGTCGGCTGCCGCAAACCGGTAGGATTGCGCCACCGCTCCGTAAAGGCCGCCAAGCCACGTCGCAATGCAAAACAGTGCGAACGATCCATTCAGAATTGCGTGCGCCGCCAACAGGCCGCATAGCACGCCGCAGCCAGAGCCGGTGAGGAAGGCGGCGCGCCGCCCGTAGCGCGCTGAAATCCAGCCTGTCGGTATCGTACCCATCGCCAGTCCGACGACGTAGGCCGAAATCGGCACCGTCGCAAGCGAGGCGTCCGGCGCAATCGTCTGGCCAACAATTGATCCGGTGGCGAAGATAACGGCAGCGTTGGCTCCCGTCAGCGCCTGAGCCGCGCAGAGCAAGTATACGTTCGTGCGTGCCCGGCCGTCGTTGGCAGCGTCTGCTGGTCCAGCAAGGCCCAGCCCGTGCGATCTCGCGGTCATCAGTGCAACCCCCTCGTGCCCGCTATACTATCGTGCGATGCAAATCATGCAATCAGTGCCAAGACGAGCGATTTTCCACGAGCAGTCCCATAGTACGATGGTGCGCGTTATGTAATGAAGGATCGGCATTCTTAGCTCGATTGGCAGATCGGCAACGCAACTGTGGCGCAGTATTCGCTTTGCGACCATTTGGCCCACGGCACGAAAAACACATAGACATATTGCAATATTCGCGATCAGCGATGATGGTGGGTAGGTGGCGTGTTGAATGCGCATCGTTCGTCGTCTGCAGGGACATCCGCGTCCGGCGAACGTATAAATAACCCTGGGGAGGTTTCGGGCGATGAAGAGTGACGACCGGCCGATTGCGCTTTCGACCCCTGCCGCAGACGATATCAAGACGACAACGTGTTACATGTGTGCCTGCCGCTGCGGTATCAAGGTCTACCTCAAGGATGGAACCGTTCGCTACATCGAGGGCAACAAAGCCCATCCGGTGAACAAGGGTGTGCTGTGTGGCAAAGGCTCCGCTGGCATTCAACAGCACTATTCGCCGGCACGTCTCAAGTCCCCGTTGTTGCGGGTTGGCGAACGCGGCTCGGGCGAGTTCAAGGAAATATCCTGGGATGAGGCGCTGGCGCTAGCCACGGATTGGCTCGGCGAGATCCGCAATACCGATCCCAAAAAGCTGGCTCTGTTTACCGGCCGCGATCAGAGCCAGGCTTTGACGGGCTGGTTTGCCCAGCAATTCGGCACGCCGAATTTCGCAGCCCACGGCGGCTTCTGCTCCGTCAATATGGCGGCCGCCGGTCTCTACACCTTCGGCGGCTCATTCTGGGAATTCGGTGAACCCGATTGGGACCGCACGAAGTACTTCATGCTGTTTGGCGTCGCCGAAGATCACGCTTCGAACCCGATGAAGATGGCGCTCGGCAAGCTCAAGGCCCGCGGCGTCAAGATCGTGTCGATCAACCCCGTCCGCACCGGCTACAATGCCATCGCCGATGAATGGGTCGGCATCCGCCCCGGCACCGACGGCATGCTGGTCGCCGCCATCATCCACGAGCTGCTGGCCACAGAACAGGTCGATCTCGATTTCATCGGGCGCTACACCAATGCCGCTTGGCTGGTAACCGGCGATACGGGCTCCGCTCAGGACGGCATGTTTGCCCGCGACGAATACGGCAAGCCGCTGGCCTATGACAAGATCACCGGCGTGCTGACGGCTGCCGGCAGCGCCGGGCAGTCGCTCGCCTTGTCGGGTGAATACAAGCTCGACGATGGCCGCACCGCTCGACCCTCATTTCACCTCCTCGTCGAACGCTTGCTGTCGCCCGAGTACGCGCCCGAAAAGGCCGAGCAGATCACCGGCGTTTCCGCCAACACCATCCGGCGGCTTGCTGCCGAACTGGCTCACACGGCTTTCCAAGAGCAGATCGAACTCGACATCCCCTGGACCGATACCTTCGGCCAGCACCACGAAAAGACGATTGGCCGCCCGGTGTCGATGCACGCGATGCGAGGCATTTCCGCCCACTCCAATGGCTTCCATACCTGCCGCCTGCTCCACGTGCTGCAGATCCTGCTCGGCAGCATAGATTGCCCCGGCGGGTTCCGTTACAAGCCGCCCTTCCCCAAGACGGCCCCGCCGCCCAACCGCCCGGCCGGCAAGAGCGGAACCGTAAAGCCCAACACGCCGTTGACTGGCCTCCCGCTCGGTTTCCCCATGAGCCCCGCCGACTTGCTCGTCGATGGTAACGGCACCCCGGAGCGGATCGACAAAGCCTATTCGTGGGACGCACCCATCGCTGCCCACGGCCTGATGCACATGGTCATAACCAATGCGGCAGCGCATGATCCCTACGGCATCGGCGTGTTGTTCATGTACATGGCCAACATGAGCTGGAACTCGTCGATGAACGTGGTTTCAGTGCTCGACAGCTTGACCGCAAAAGATCCAGCAACCGGCGAATACAAGATCCCCAAGATCATCTATGCCGACAGCTATGCCTCTGAAATGGTCGGCTATTCCGATCTTATCCTGCCCGATACAACTTACCTGGAGCGCTGGGACTGCATCTCGATGCTCGACCGCCCGATTTCCGATCCAGACGCGGCGTCCGATAGCATCCGCCAGCCCGTCGTCGAACCAGACCGCGATGTCAGAGCCTTCCAAACGGTCCTGATCGACATCGGCGCGCGTCTGAAGTTGCCCGGCTTCGTCGACGAAGCCGGCGCGCCGAAGTATCCCGGCGGCTATGCCGACTACATCGTCAATCACGAGCGCACACCCGGCGTTGGCCCGCTCGCCGGCTTCCGCGGCGCCGACGGCAAGAATTACGGCAAAGGCGCCCCCAACCCCGACCAGTTAAAGCGCTACATCGCGAACGGCTGCTTCCACACCCACCATCTCGACTCCGACCAGCGGTTCTACAAACACGCCAACAAGTCCTATCTCGAATGGGCAAAGTCTGTAGGCTTTACCGGGTCGGCGGATCAGATCGTGTTCCAGCTCTACCTGGAGCCCATGCAATCGTTTCGCGCCGCAGCTCGCGGACATGGCGCGATCCAGCCGCCAGAGGGGCATCGCAAGCGCATCGAGACCTATTTCGATCCGCTGCCGTTTTGGTACCCCCCGTTTGAGGAAGCAGCCCTCGATAGCGATACGTTCCCGATGCACGCGATCACGCAACGCCCGATGCACATGTATCACTCGTGGGGCTCTCAGAATGCCTGGCTGCGCCAGATCACTGCCGACAACCGCCTCTATCTCCACCGCGACCGTGCCAAAAAGCTGGGCGTCGCCGACGACGGCTGGGTCTGGATCATCAGCAACATTGGCCGGGTCCGTGCGCAGGTGCGCCTGATGGACGGTGTCAACCCCGATACCGTGTGGACCTGGAACGCCATCGGCAAGCGCTCGGGAACTTGGGGCCTCACAAACGACGCACCCGAATCGACAACCGGCTTCCTGCTCAATCACCTGATCAACGAACTGCTTCCAGAAAATGCCGGAGGCTACCGCTTCTCCAACTCAGACCCGGTGACGGGCCAAGCCGCCTGGTATGATCTGCGCGTCCGCATCGAAAAAGCGCGCGCAGACGAAGCTCAGGAATGTTCACCTCGTTTCGAACCGATCGCGTGCCCCGTCACAACCGCAATTCCGCGCACGGACATGTCTGTGGCCCGCGCAGGTCTGACGAATTCCCACCCTCTCGAAGAGCCATCGCCATGACTGCACTACCAGAAACGACGCGCAAAAAGCTCGGTCTCGTCATCGACCTCGATACGTGTGTGGGCTGCCAGGCCTGCGCTACGAGCTGCAAGGAATGGAATACCGCTGGCTATTCAGCGCCGCTGAGCGATCATGATCCATATGGTGCCGATCCGCACGGCGCTTGGCTCAATCGTATTCATAACTACGAGGTGGGCGAAGGCGAGGCCGGGCGCACGGTGCATTTTCCGCGTTCGTGCCTTCACTGCGAAACCCCCGCGTGCGTCACCGTCTGTCCAACCGGCGCATCCTACAAGCGCGCCGAAGACGGTATCGTCCTCGTCGATCCCGACACCTGCATCGGCTGCAAGCTATGTTCATGGGCCTGTGCCTACGGCGCGCGCGAATACGACTATGCCCATGGCGTCATGAAAAAGTGCACGCTCTGCGTCGACCGGATCTACAACGAAACCTTCGAGCCTGAAGACCGCGTCCCCGCCTGCGTCAAGGCATGTCCCACGAGTGCCCGCCACTTTGGCGACTTGGGCGATCCAGAAAGCGACGTATCAAAACTTGTTGCACAACGCCAAGGGTTCGATCTCCTGCCGGACATGGGCTTCAAGCCAACGAACAAATACCTGCCCCCGCGCGCCAAGCGCGACGCGACAGCCGCCGGTGCACTCATGCCGGTGACCGCCGCCATCAAACCTAAAGGCACGGAAGCCGGAACGGTGTCGGCAAAGTTCTTCGCCTGGGCCGACCGCGTCCTGTCAAACTGATTTCGTATTGAAGGAGTGAGAGGCGTGCATCCAGCCTACTCGGTAATACTGTTCACAACCGCCTCAGGCGCAGGCTACGGACTACTTGTCTGGCTTGCCGTCTCCGCGCTCCTCGTTCGCATCATACCACCGGGCATGACGCCCGCGCTGGTGGCTTTCGGCACGGCCTTCGCCCTGATCACCGTCGGGCTGATGTCGTCGACCCTGCACTTGGGCCGTCCCGAGCGGGCGTGGCGAGCCATGTCGCAATGGCGCACATCCTGGCTGTCGCGCGAAGGTGTGCTGGCAATCATCACCTACCCCATCGCGGGCTTGCTCGCACTCGCCTGGATGTACGGATTTGGCGGACCCATCCTCACCGGACTGCTTGCGCTGGCCACGATTGCAAGTGCTGTCGCCACGCTGTGGTGCACAGGCATGATCTACGCATCTTTGCCGACGGTTCGCGCATGGCACATGCCGCTCGTCGCGCCAATCTATGTCGTACTCGGCCTCGCGACCGGCGGCGTGTTGCACAATCTGATCGGCACGCTGCTGCTGGGAACGATGCCGGTCTTGCCAACCGCTGCCGCACTGGTGGCCCTTGCGGTAGCCTGGTTCCTGAAGTCCAACTATTGGGAATCGATCGACTCGGCAGCCCGCACCTACACCGCTGAATCCGCAACCGGACTTGGCGGCTACGGCAAAGTCAGAAGCCTCGATCCGCCCCATTCGCGCGCCAATTTCGTCATGCGTGAAATGGGCTATGAAGTTGCACGCAAGCACGCACTCAAGTTGCGCCGGTTGGTGATGCTCGCCCTGTTTGCCATCCCTGCTGGCTGCCTTGTCTTGTCGCTCTTGACCGGCGCTGGCATGCCGGTGTTGCTCGCGCTGATCGCGGCGGCATCCGCAGCCGTTGGCGTCGCCACGGAGCGCTGGCTGTTTTTCGCAGAAGCCGAACACGTCGTGGTCCTCTTCTACGGCAAGGACGCCGCCTGATTCAGCGTCATGGCAGCAACGGACCGCAATCCACGGACGTCATCACGCCTGTCCTTGGACCCGCATGAAGACACGACCTTATCCGTGACCGTGAAGTGGCGCGCGAGTTCGTCATAGGTGCGATCACACCGTTTGCCGATGTCGTCTGACTGGTAGCCCGTGGTCGAGTTGAGATCGGCGAAAAACTTCTTCACCGCTTCGGTCTTCGAGTTGGACAGCAGCAAGTCGATTGGCTGATCGGCCACACGGGCAGCAGCCAGTACATCTTGCCAGCTTGTCAGCCCAACCGCCTTGCCATCCTTGAAGTTGGCAACGCGGCCCTCGGTCGTGCGCGTCTCAAGCAGAAGGCGAATGGTATAGCGAACGCGGGCACCATCGTCAGTGGGAGCCATCCGGAAATCGCGAACAAATACGCCGGAAGCTGGATGCACGTTGCCGTCGAGCTTGGCAAACGAAAGCGTTGCCGTGTCGCTGATGTCGACGGTCTGGGAGGACGTAAGCAGCCCTTCGCTCTGCTGGGCAATTGGCTTCCAGGCGGTGTCGATGACCGTATTGGCCGCACCGAGCAATTTGGCCTTCGCGTCAAAGCCCGCCGGGAGATTGAAAGTCGCCATGTCGAACTTAGCAGTTTCGCATCGTTCGAGGCCGTTCAGCAACGCCCGGTCTTAGAGTCTGGCCGGATTGATCCGCTGAGATGACGAGGTGTTGACACTGAACCAGCCAGCGATGGCGCGGCGATCCCGTCGCGCGACCTTTGCCTCATGGGGAATGAGCTCCGAGAGCATCAGCACGACGGTGCCGGCTAACGGCACAACCTCCGCAACCGGTTCGCCCTCGCCGCCTTCTGCCCAAACCGACAGCTCACCGCCATCGTCGCGCGACCAGTCTTCGTTTAAATAGGCGACCATCGAGACGACGCGGTTGCGCTCGCCCCGCAGGGCATCGACATGCCGCCGGTAGAATCCACCGGGGGGATAATGAAGAAACTGTGCTTCGAACTCAAACAGTCCAAGCATCAGACGGCGATTGATCACGAGCCGCACGCGCTCCGCAAATGCCGAGAAATGCCGTTCAGCCGCCGACTGGTTGTCAAACCAGCTCGACTCCACCTGTCTCTGGCTGCCGCCAGAGCTGTGCGAGCCGCCGCGTCCTAACCCGGCCAAGGCCAGCTCGCCGTTATCTTCCCGCCGCCGCTGTTCGGCGACAAGGCTTGCGATGAGGTCAAGTGGCAAGATGCCGACGTTGATAGAGAAGCCTGCTTTGCCAAGGTTCTCCACCCCTGCTTCGATACGTGACGCTTCGTTGCTGTCTGCCATGTCGCCTTCAATTCCGAGGCGGCCCGCGGGGGCGGCATCTGCCCCGCCCAGACGGCGGCATCCAGTACCCTAAAGCCTGATCGTTTGAGATGGAAGCACGCAGCGCCTTTGAATGCGTGAATCAGTCACGAATTGCAAAGACCTAGTACGCGTCCAAACCTAGCATTAGATGCTATGAAACTGCGAACGTGCTCTTGGCATTACTCCGCGAGGCTTCCAACGTGATCCGTTTCGACAACACCTATGCGCGGCTGCCGCAGCGGTTCTTTCAGTCCCAGCGTCCGGCCGCCGTGTCCGCGCCAAAGCTCATCCAGCTCAACACGCAATTGGCGCGGCTGCTCGGGCTAGATCCCGTGGCATTAGGTTCGCCCGAAGGCATCCAGATCCTGGCGGGCAACAATATCGCAGCAGGTAGTGAGCCGGTTGCCATGGCCTACGCAGGTCATCAGTTCGGAAATTTCGTCCCCCAGCTTGGCGACGGCCGCGCTATTCTGCTTGGAGAGCTGATCGCTACAGATGGTCATCGTCGCGACATCCAACTGAAGGGTGCGGGACCAACGCAATTTTCCCGTCGCGGCGATGGCCGCCTGGCACTTGGACCGGCGCTGCGGGAATACCTCATCAGCGAGGCTTTCGCAGCGCTTGCCATCCCGACAACCCGCTCGCTTGCGGTTGTCGCCTCTGGCGACACGGTGGTTCGCGAAACCCATCTGCCCGGTGCCGTGTTGACCCGCGTCGCCGCCAGTCATGTCCGTGTCGGCACATTCCAGTACTTTGCCGCCCGCGCAGACACCGATGGCGTGAAGGCGCTCGCCGATTACGTCATCGCGCGTCACTATCCAGACGCCGCCGCCGCTGTTAACCCATATGCGGCGCTGCTTGACGCAGTCATCGAGCGCCAAGCCAGATTGATCGCGCAATGGCAGCTAACCGGCTTCATCCACGGCGTTATGAACACCGACAACATGGCGATCAGCGGTGAGACGATCGACTACGGCCCCTGCGCCTTCATGGACGCCTATGACCCAGCTCAGGTCTACAGCTACATCGACCAGATGGGCCGGTATTCCTATGGCAACCAGCCCTACATCGCTCAATGGAATTTAGCCCGTTTCGCTGAAACGCTGGTCCCGTTCTTGGCGGACGGCAAGGAAGCCGGGCTTCAACACGCCCAAGCTGCTATCGGCGGCTTCCCGACGGTGTTTGAGGCGTCCTACACCACCGGCCTGCGTCGCAAGCTGGGCCTGTCCAGCGACGCCAGCGGCGATCACGCTCTGGGCCAGGACCTGCTTCACGCGATGGCCGCGAGCAAGGCCGACTTCACCTTGACGTTCCGCCGCCTCTGCGATGTGACCCCTGACCCCGTCAGCGAGATCGCGCTGCGCCAACTGTTTACCGATCAGGCAGCCATCGCCGCTTGGCTGCAGAAATGGCGCCTGCGCGCGGCCCAGGACAGTGGCGACCCCGCAGCACGCCGTCAGATGATGCGCTCTGCCAATCCAGCCTTTATCCCGCGCAATCATCGCGTTGAGGAAGCGCTCCTTGCCGCGGTCGCCGACGGCGATTTGGGTCCCTTTAGAACGCTCCTGACGGTCCTCGCGCATCCCTTCGAAGACCAGCTGGACCACCACCACTTGGCAGACCCGCCGCGTCCCGAGCAGATCGTCGAACACACGTTCTGCGGAACGTGAAGCTCCCGGATCGTTCCAAGGCGCGTGGGGTTGGTGGGGCGCCCACCCGCAAGCAAAAGACAATACCGTCGCGCAGCCAGCGAACCAAAGAGCCAAAACTTCTGCGCGACGGTATACCCTCACCGCCGCCGTTCGGCGCCTGTTGAAAGCCAGGTGCTCTTGACGCGAGGCCGGGGCGCTGGCTGCAACGCCTTCGCCGCTAAGCCCGCCCCCACGCAGACCACCAGCGTCCGCACAGTCGCTGCGGCATCGATCTCGTCGTCGTAGGGAATCTGCACCCCGAACGCATCCTCGATATCAAGCGAGATCATCGGCAAATCCATCCAGTCGATATCGAGTTCGTTCAGCGTCGTGAACTCGACAACCGGCGCGGCGGGATCCCTCATGTAGCGCTTCAAAATGGCAGCGATCTTCGCGGTAACATCGGACATGACACTCTCTCTGTTGGGGGGGGCATACGAGGGCGGCGAAACGGGTTAGGCCATGGCGAGCTTTTGATTGCGGAATTGGCTGACCGGCGCGGGGCCCGCCGCAATAATCTGGATCTGGTTGACCACCCGGTCGACGAACGACCGCGTTTGGTCGACGACGACCTGGCGCTGCTTGTCGAGCGTGATCATGTGATAGCTGTCGTTCAGCACCACCATGTCGACGATGCCGCCGAGTGCACCCTGCAGGTACGTCGCGTTGTTGAGGTTGGCGTGATCGTCTTCCCGCGAGTGCACGATCAAGATCGGCTGCTTGACTGACTTAAGGCCCTTCATCGCCGCCTTCACCATCCAGCGGTGTTCAAGCAGCATCGCGGCCGGCGTTCCGTTCGTGCCCAACTCGTTGCCGTCTGAATTCGCCAGCGCCTGCCGCACGAACTCCCGGACCCGCGGACATTTGATGCCCAACGACGCCGCATCGGGAAACTGCATCAGGTTTGCAAGCCACTTGTGGCGGACCAAACCGAACAGCTTGGTGTACCAGGGCATTGCCCACCCGTTGACCCACAGCGTCGGCGAGAACAGCGCGACGCCTTGAACCTGCTCGGGTTGCTTCATGGCGAGGTGCAGTCCGATGATGCTGCCAAGGCACAGCCCGCCGACGATCACCGTGTCGCACTCCTTGCGCAGGTCGGCCAAGGCAACCTCGGCGCTGCGGTACCAATCGAGCCAGCCCGTCTTGACGATGTCCGCCCGGCTGCCGCCGTGACCCGCCAGCAGCGGGCAATGGACGGTGTAGCCTGCCCGGCCAAGGCCCATGGCCACGAAACGCATCTCGGCAGGCGTTCCGCAAAGCCCGTGGAGAAGGAGGACACCGGTTTTGCCGCCTGCGATTTTGAAGGTTGTGTTTGCTGCCGTCATGGTCCGCTGAGCCTCACTGCCGGGGTTGATGATCAGACCCTAGGCCGCGCTCGCCAGCAGCGAAGTTCCCCCCGGAACACGCCTTGGCCATTCAGCGATCAAGCGAGAAAGTTGTCATCCCATGCGCACGGGACCCAGGGGTCCCACCCACACGCGCCAATCCCCCCGCAGCCTTCCAGCCCGGAGCGATAAAACTGAGGGTGACGGATCAGGGCCGGGTTTCCCCGCCGGTCTCGCCATTTTCGTATTACGGAGATGTGGACCGATGCCGCGTTTCCGCAGCAAGCCCTGATCCGTGTTTCGCGAAGCGGCTGAGAACACCTAGCGGACCATCTTAATCCGCCAGTCGCAGAGTAAACTGCTGCATTCCAAGCCCCGGCCAGCTGATGGGTTGCGGGACTCCTCGCAAAACCCTTATTTCCCAGTAAAAGCAGCTCTAGAACCAGCCCTCGTGAAATAAGGTGATCCCAAAATCTCACAGCTCGCACGACCGGGGATAAGTTTCGCCGCCCGCATTCAAAAGCAGAGAGCCCGTCATGAGCAATTTCGTCATTCCTGCCCCTAAACAGCCATCTGTTCCTGTGCTGGGAGGCGACCGCTTTCCCGTTCGCCGCATCTACTGCGTTGGCCGCAACTACGCAGCCCACGCCCGCGAGATGGGGGCCGACACCCGCGAGCCGCCCTTCTTCTTCATGAAACCAGCCGATGCTCTGGTCCTTGACGGCGCCGATACACCCTATCCGTCCGCAACGGAAAACCTCCACCATGAAGTCGAACTCGTCGTCGCCATCGGCAAAGGCGGCATTAACATCGACACCGCAGCCGCCCTCGATCACGTCTACGGCTATGCCGTTGGCATCGACCTCACCCGGCGCGACATGCAGGACGCCGCTAAAGCCGCCCGGCGTCCGTGGGACTTGAGCAAGGGCTTTGATGCCTCGGCCCCGGTCGGCACAATTCTACCCACCGCCCAGTCGGGGCATCCTACATCCGCAGCCATAACCCTCACCATAGACGGTGCTCCCCGCCAGAACGGCGACCTTGCCGACCAGATCTGGACCGTGCCGGAAATCATCGCCGAACTGTCCCGCCTCGTCGCCTTAGCCCCCGGCGACCTCATTATGACCGGCACCCCCGAGGGCGTCGGCCCCGCCGTTCGCTCCAATGTACTCGTTGGCGAAATCGCCGGGGTCGGCACCGTGCACACCCGCATCGTCTAGCCATGCTCGTCATCAACAAATCCAATGGCAAACGGCCGCGCGACGCCGATCCTCTGACCCCGCCATGCCCTCGCGAAAGCCTAGCACCGATGCAAATCAGCAGTGCACGCCTGGATAGCTTTTCGTCGATTTCCGCGTCGTGAGGTAGGGCTTGCGCAACCCTATGAATGCTGCCAATCAGACCGTTAACCGTAATTATTGCGATTCGCGCAGGGGCAGTTTTTGCCACGTCGGGTTAGGCTCGGGGGAAAGCGATGGCACGAGTTTTCAAAGTTTCTGGGGATATGGACGCGGCGGCAATGAAAACGCAGCGACCGGTGTTCGAAGAGTTGTCTGAGTGCGGCGAAGATGTCACCATCGACATGAGCGATGTCGACTTCATCGACAGTTCCGGCGTCGGCGCAATCGTTTTTCTATACAAGCGACTGCTCCAGACCAAGCATAAATTGACATTGAACAAGCTTGCCGGACAGCCATTGCAGCTGCTGACGTACTTGCGTCTCAACGACCTCGTGTCCCCGTGATCCGGGCTCACGGCTCGATTGCTGGCATGCGTCCTGCCCAGGCAAACGTGCCCCAGCCGGTGGTCCGCGCAGCCGTTGTGATTGCGCTGACCATGATGCTTGCTGGTTGCACGCCTTGGCCGGAATACGCCAGCGGCGGTCTGGCGGAGCGCCACTATACGGGTTGGGGTCCGGTGCTTCATCTGCGGGACCGCTATCATGCGTTGACGCTGAGTGGAGCGGATCGCTTTTATCCGGGCCGTCTGGTGGATGTTCGCAACCTGATCAATCGGGCCACGCGCGAGCACGAAGGCGGCTTGCCCGATGACGCGATGCTGAGCGTTGCGCGTGCCGGCGAACTCCTGTCCCTCGTCGAAGCCGATATGCGCAAGCAGATGTCTGGCGGCCGTCCGCGTCAGAGGGACTGATTGATGCGCAAGGTCCTGCGAGCAATGATATGTTTCTGGGTGGCCCTGGTGGCGCTGCTCGGGCAGGGGCTCGTTGTTGCGCACGCCAAGGACCCCAAAGTCACGGAGACGGGAACCCTCGCCGAAGCCACAGCCAGCGCTCAGTCTGGCCGTCTGCGGAGCGGCGACATCATCTCAATCGTTCTTCCAGGTGAAGCGAGCCTCAACAAAGACTTCCAGATCGACAATCAGGGTCAGATCCTTCTGCCTGAAGTCGGCGGCGTGCCCGTCAGCGGGCTTTCCACGCAGGAGGCGACCGAATTGGTCCGCCGCAAACTTGGCACGGCTTTCCGTGACTTGGACCGGCTTCGCGTCGTGCTGAAAGAACATCGCCTGATCCTCCAAGTCGGTGGCTACGTGAAAGCGCCAGGCACCTACAACCTGCCCGGCGACGCAGGCGTCCAGGCCGCCATCACGGCAGCCGGCGGCCTCTCCCAAGGCGCACAGCTCGACAGGTTCAAGATTGTGCGGGACGGCAAAGAGATCGTCTTTGACTACAAGAAGTACCTCACAACCGGCGACCCGAGCCTCTTGCCGAGCCTCCAGCCCCGTGACCACCTGTTTATCCCGGCATCGGCTGTCACGGGCAACGTCCAGATCGAGTTCGATGGCCGCACGCTCGCCCAGTCCGGCGATGGTGGCGAAGAGCGCAATTCGATCAAGGTCTTCGGCGAGGTCAATACGCCAGCGGTCTACTCCTACAAACCGGCCGCGACCATCGTCGACATGCTCCTGCGGGCCGGCGGCGTGACGCGCTATGCAACCGTTGAATCGATCAAGATCTTGTCGAACGGCGATCCACTCGTTTTCAATCTCCAGGCATACCTCGACTCGGGCGACAAAAAGCTCATGCCGGCGCTCGCCCCAGGCGCCACGATCTTCGTACCCAAGCAAACCGAGGAAATCAGGGTCGGCAAGCACACCGTGTACATCATCGGTGAAGTCGCCAAGCCCGGTGCTTACGATACCAAGGCAGGTGCTTCCTTCATCGACATTCTGGCCAACGCCGGTGGACCCTCCCGATTTGCCGAAGTCCGTCAGATCCGCATTCTGCGCGGTAACGGCACGGTCGCCATGGTCGATCTGCACGCCTATACCGAAGGCCGCCTCAAGGAACTGCCCCAAATCGTGGCGGGCGACGCCATCTTCGTTCCTGAAAAGACCGAAAACGCCAACGAGCCGTCGTGGCTCAAAATCCCGTCGAACCGCGCTGTTCAGGTGATGGGTTCCGTCGGTAAGCCGGGCCGCTACGAATGGTCCAACGATATGTCGATCTTTGACCTGCTGGGCAACGCCGGCGGCCCAACCTACAAAGCCGACATCGCCCACGTCCAGATTCTGCGCAAAGAAGGTGACAAGGCAAAGCCGGTCATTTTTAATCTGGAGGAGTTCATCACCAAGGGTGGCATGCTCGACCGCGTACCGAAGATCGCGGCCGGCTATGTCGTGATGGTGCCGGAACTCCCGCAAGACCCAGCAGACAACAAAGCGCAATGGACGCGCCAATCGCCTGAGCGCTCCATTTACATCATCGGCGCAGTCGCCAAGCCTGGCCGCTACGCCATCACGCCCGAAATGCGCTTCCTCGACATTCTGACCGCTGCTGATGGCCCAACAGAAAAGGCCGACCTGCGCAATGTCCGCGTGTCGCACCGGCGCATTGGTGAGGCTCGCGTTTCACATGTTAATCTCGCCCGCTATTTTGCGACCGGCGACGATCACTTGCTGCCAAGGATCAAAGCGGGCGATGTGATCTTCGTTCCCGACCGCAATCGCGAATGGCTTGATGATCCCAAGGAGACCACCGTTCGCGTCCTGGGGGCTGTCGCCAAGCCCGGCCGCTATCGCTTCTCTGATGAAATGACCATACTCGACCTGCTCGCCGAGGCAGGCGGTCCCACGACGGTTGCCATGCAGTCGAAGATCCTTGTCGTCAACATGGGCTGCTGCACGGAACAGGCGCGCATGTTCGACCTGCTGAGTTTCGCCAAAACCGCCGATACGCGCATGCTGCCCGTCGTCCGCTCCGGCGACACCGTTTATGTCCCAGACATCAGTCAGGACGAACGCAAGCAAACCTTAGATTTTATTAAGGACATTGCGTCCATAGTGTCGTCCTTCACGAGCATTTATAACGGGCTGTCGACGACGACCACAACCACGACCACGACGACCGGACCCGCCACCGTAGCAAAATAGAATGGACGGCTATACGCCGCCTATCGAGGTCAGTCATGGTCGAGTGCTGGACGCCCATGGTGGAGCGCATTGTCTTTGCCACGTTCAAACGGGGCAATCGCATCCTCGCAGTCACCAGCCCGCGCCCGGCCGCTGGCGTCACCTCGCTGTGCGAACAGATCGCCCGCGTAACCGCCCTCACAGGCTCCCGCACCTTGCTCGTCGACATGACCCGGCAGGCGGAAGGCACGGTGCCCGAGTCCGTATGGCAGCCATGCAAAGGCAACGCTGGCCAGTCCATCGTCCATGATCCTCAAGGCTTCGACCGGCTCACTGCACGCTTTACCCCAAACGAGCGCTTTGCTTTTGGCAACACGGACCGCCTGCGCCAATCCTTCGCGGAGGACCTGGCCAGTTACGAAGCCGTTGTCGTCGACGCGCGCCCCGTCCCGACCCTCGAAACGGCCTACATCAACGGGGCGGCCGCCGCTGCCGCCTGCGATGCAACGATCGTGCTTTGCATGGCCGGCAGGGTCGCACGTTCCGAGTTGGCCGAATGCCAGGACGCGCTCGCGAACGCTCAAGTCAATCTGCTCGGCGTCGTGCTGAACGAGATGCAGAGCCCAACGCTTGGAGCCGAACTCGCGCGCGAAGCCCGCCGCCTCCACAAGGTCCTGCCCCGCTTCTCCAAATGGCTCGAGCGCAAAGCTATGGCCAACGCATTTCTCAACTAAGGGCGACGACGATGATCTGGCTATTGATCGACAGCCGCACCGTGGGCGGAATTGAACGGCACGTCGCGACCCTCGCGGAAGGCATCGCGCGCCAAGGTCAGCGCGCTACCGTCGTGCTGCTAGCCGGTCACAAAGGCAATCCCTGGCTCGAACAGCTCAATGCTGCCGGCGTCTCCATATTAACGCTCGACGGCACACTGGGTGGCCTGATCCGCGCGATCAAAACGTCCCGGCCCGGCGTGATCCACACCCATGGCTACAAAGCCAACATCCTTGGCCGGCTCGCGGCTCGTTTGACCAAAACCCCAGTCGTCGCCACCTTCCATGCCGGCGAGCGCGCGCCGTTCCCGGTCAACATGTACCAGACCCTCGACGAGTGGACCTCCATCCTGGGTGAACGCATCGCCGTCAGCGAAGCGATCCAGAAGTCGCTTCCCTACCAGTCGAAATTCGTTCAAAACTTCCTCCTCCTTCCGCCGTCTCCAAAGCCGGGCGGCCTGCCCCGCCGCGTCGGCTTCGTCGGCCGCCTGTCCCACGAAAAAGCGCCCGACCGGTTCTGCGAAATCGCCCGCCGTTGCAAGGGCCTCGCCGAGTGGCATGTCTGGGGCGACGGCCCGATGCGCCAGGAACTCGAACAGGAATTCGGCCGCGACGTCGTCTTCCACGGCCTCGTGACCGATCTCACCGCCGTGTGGGCGTCGCTGGGGCTCTTGATGATGCCATCACGCGCCGAAGGCTTGCCGATGGCAGCGCTTGAGGCCTTGTCCGCCGGCATCCCGATTGCAGCCACGCCCGTCGGTGGACTGCCGGGCCTCGTCCGTCCCGGCGAGACCGGCTGGCTGTTTGACGGTGCCAGCATTGCCGATGCCGCCGATTGTGTCGCCAGTTGGGCCGGCCTCTCCAGCGATCAGCAACAACACATGCGGTCAAAGTGCTGGACCGTGGTCAACGATGGCTTTTCCGACCGCCAGCAACTCCCCAAAATCCTCGATGCCTATCGCGATGCAGGACTGATACCAACCCGCATAAGTACTGACTTCTGCGGGTTGGTATCCGCGCGTGGGGTTGGTGGGGCGGCCACGCGCAAAGTATAGAGAATACCAGCCCGCAGGCTGCGCAACCAAGAGTCAAAACTTCTGCGGGCTGGTATGACGAACATACGCGCGAACCTGAACGGTGACCTGCCCCCGCTCCCCGTCAGGGCGTAGCCTTGCTGCGCAGGAAAGGGAGTGCACACCGGGAGGGGTACTATGCTTGCTGAGAGCGGTCCCTTACCGATCTTCCTCTCGTCAGCCCCCGTCGGGCCGCGCGCCAATCAGCATGATGGTCCAATCATCCAGCGGCGATGGCCCATGGACCGCCAGCGCCCAGCGTTCGGCAGCGTCGCCTGCAGCGGTAACCGTCTCGCCCGAAGCAGTCTGCATGCAGCTGACGAGATCGGCTGGCAGCGTCCCCCCACCCGCCAGATACTTTGGCTCCACCCCGTCAGTGACCAGAACGAGGCGCTCGCCCTCGTTCAACCGAACGCGCGCAACCGGATACGCCGCGTTCTCGATAAGTCCGATGAGTGGCCCTGATCCATCAATCACCTGCGCGGTACCCGGCCCGATCACCACGGGTGCCGGATGCGCCGCCGACGCGATTTCCAACACCCCATCCGCGCATTGATCGACCACGACGAGCGTTGCGATGACCTCCGACAACGCCGCATCCCTGCATGCGATGTTCGACAGCTTCGTGAGGAATAGCCCAGGGTCTGCGCCTGCTGGCAGCATCGCGTGAACCGAACGCAGCATGGCCGCATAGGCGATGGCGCCTGCCTTGGCTTTAAGACCATGCCCCATCACATCGGCCAGCACGAAGCGGTTCTGGCCCGTGTCTGTCACGAGATGGAGCAGAAAATCCCCGCCTCCTGCATTGGCGGCGGCATAACGGTGAGCAACGCCGAACCTGTTCAGTCCGGCCTCGTCGGGCTTGGAGGCCAGGCGTTCGACGTTGGCACCGAAATAGCGAAACATGCCGGTCAGCCGCTTGCGTGAGCGTGTCATGACCCGCTCGACTGCGTCGCGCAGTTCTATCGGCGCGATCGGCTTGATGAGAAACATTTCGATGCCAAACCCATCGGCCGACTGGCGATTCTTGACGCTGCGATCCGCCGACAGCATGATGACGGGAACCGGCAAACGCTCGGCGTCCCGCTCCAGCGCGCTCAGCAGCGATGTTCCAACCTCGTCGCCCAGATGATAGTCCGACAAGATCAGATCGACCGTTTCTGTCCGGGCAAGTCCAAGCGCCAAAGCAACCGAAGTTGCGCAAAGAATCCGGTAGCGCCGTTTCAAAACCGACGTGTAAAGCCGCAGTAATGTCTCGTCGTCGTCGACAATAAGAATGGTTGGGCGCGATCGCTGCAACGGCCGCCAGCCTGTAAAGCGATTGAACCCGCCATCGGTGCCGGGTTCATACGTCACGTCCCGCAACAGTGCATTGGCCAGCGCCAAACCCAGACCGTTGAAGCCGGATGCAACGATGTCCTTGCGCGCCGCCAGGTCCCACTTCGGCTTGAAATCGGTGAAAGGCCCGCCATCGTCGAAAATTTCGATACGCAGCGACGCCCCGATCAGGTCGATCCTGATGCCGATCTGCGAGGGCGGAACCGCCGCGTGAACGACGGCATTCGTGGCCAGTTCTGCTATTGCGAGCAGAACATCGTTCATCAAATCAATATGAACCCTGAGGCCGACGAACTCCCGCTTGATTGCGCGCCGCAGCCACGAAACATTCTCGACCGTCGCCGGGAGCGTTTGATCAAACAGCTTCACGTCCGCAACGGCGTCCGCAGCGGCGCGCGAACGGCAGCCCATATATCGGCAGCAAGGGCGCGTCCGGTGCGCCAATCGGGATCTGCCATCATTGCCCTCATATGTGCCGCTGCCGCGCCTGCTCTGTCGCCGGCATCGCGCGCAATCTCTGCTTCGCCAACATGCACGCGCGCCCGCGCCCGACTCAATGCGCTGACAATAGCTGGTTCCTGGCGTCCCTCATAGCGAGCCATGATTGCAAGCAGCGCGGCTACCCGCTTGGCCCGGTTCGACGTTTCACTCCCCGGACGCATCAGATACGACATGCTGACCGACGTAGAACAAGCGACCGGTGCCTCGGCTGCAAGGCGCAACCAAAGGTCCCAGTCTTCCGCCGATGGCCAACCGCTTTTAAACCCGCCGGCACGCTTGAATACGTCCCGGTTCACAACCACCGTCGACGTGCCGGCAAGGTTGGTTCCAAGCAGCTTGGCTTCCGCGTCTGGAATCTCGAAATAGCTTCCGTCGGCAGCCTTCGTCCATTCGCACTTCCAATATTCAAAACAGGTTCCAAGCGTACGTCCATCCGGCGTCACATGAATGTAGTCGGTAAACGACAGCCCCGTCTGCGGGTTCGTCTGGTGATACGCAATTTGCCGATTGAGCTTGTCGGGCCACCAAAGATCGTCGGCATCCAGAAAGGCGATCAAGTCCGCCTGTGCAACATCGCACGCCGCATTGCGGGCAAGCGATGGACCGATCCCGCCGGTTTCCAGGACCGTCAGCGAAAAGCTCGACTTAGGACGGTTGCGTGCCCACGCGGCGGTGCCGTCGCTTGACCCGTCGTCAGCGAGCACAACTTCAAGGTCGTCCCGCCCTTGCAGATCAATAGTGGCCAGCGTTGCGGGCAGATAGGTGAGGCAATTGCGCGACGGAATGACGATCGAGCACGTAGGACGGTTCATCGCAGGTCTCTCTGGGTCACTGAATATCAAGCAACCTTAGCTGCAAGGCGTCAAAAAAGCCTAACTACCTCGCTCTGTCCGTGAACGCTCCACCCCCACTCCATGGCCGGGCTTGCCTGCCCTCGGGCTTGACCCGAGGGACCCGGCCATCCAGGGCCGCAAGTGTAGCGCACCTGACGTTTGGTACCCGCGAGCGGCTCGTCTCAAAACCAAACGTCAGGTGCTAAAGCTACACTAGAATCATAGACTTGCTAGCGTTCCGACTCTAACGCTTGGTTCCCACTCCAACACACAACAAACGTCATGGCCGCCTCCGCGCATAGGCGCTAACATAGCGAAACGGTGGCCCCCTCTCCCCCTGGGGAGAGGGTTGGGGTGAGGGGGCTCTTCTGCAAAGC
>JBEBJA010000193.1:0-8543 GCA_040080145.1 Hyphomicrobiaceae bacterium | reverse complement strand
ACTTGCAGATAAACTTGCAGATAAACTTGCAGATAAACTTGCAGATAAACTTGCAGATAAACTTGAACGTCCAATTACGAACACAGCGAGATCGGGAGATCATGAGGCAAGGACAGCAACATCGCCGGGGTCGCACCCGGGGCGGTCAGAATAACAACCACGGCAATAACAACAATCAGAGCCGCAAGGGTCAGAACCCGATTTCGCGGACCTACCAGAGCAACGGGCCGGACGGAAAAGTCTCGGGCACTGCGTCTGGTATAGCGGAGAAATATTTATCCCTCGCGCGCGATGCAACGACGTCGGGCGACCCGGTTCTCGCGGAGAATTATCTCCAGCACGCCGAGCACTATAACCGCATCATTCTCGCCTATCGCGAAAGCCAGGCCCAGACGGGCGAAGGCGGAGAGCGCCGAACCGGTCAACCCGGCGAAACGCCAGACGGCACCGACGATCAGGGTGAGGACGAGGGCGAAACCTACGGTCGCGATATGCAGCCTTTGCCTCCGGTAGACGTGCCGGTGCGTCAGGCCGAGCAGCAGCCGCGCTTCGAAAATCCGCGTCCGGAAAACAATAATCCCCGGTTCGAAGACCGTCCGCAGCGTTTCAATAACAACGACGGACAGCAGCGCCGCAATAACAACCAACCGCGCGACCGTTATCAAGGTGGCGGCGAGCGCTATAACAATGGCGACCGCAACAACAACGACCGCTTTAACCAGCCGCGCGGCGATCGCTTCCAAAACGACCGCAACCAGGGCGGCCAGCAGTTCGGTGACCGCCAGCCGCGTGAAGGCGGCTTTGAACGCCCGGTTGGTGATCGTGCAGGCGGCGACCGCCCGTGGCGCGAAAACAACCAGCAGCCGCGCGTTGAACGCGCAGACCGCCAGGATCGCTTCGAGCGTGATCGCGGCGACCGTCCGGAGCGTCAGGATCGTTTCGAAAGCCGCTCCGAGTTCCGCCAGGAGTTCAGACCGGAAAATCGCCCGGCACCTCGGCCTGAACTGAAATCCGAGCTGCAACCGGATCTGCGTCCGGAGCCCCGTGCCGAGCATCGGGCAGAAGCACCCCAGCCGTTACGTGAGCCGGTGGTGCGTCCCGAGCTTCCGTTCGCTCCTGAGCATTCGATCGCTGCCGGCCAGCCAGCGATCCCGCGTGCTGAACCAACACCCCGCGCTCCCCGTGCGCCGCGCCGTGAACGAGTACCTACCCCGGTTGCAGAGCACGAACAGCCCGAGTTTCTGCGTCGCCCGGTCCGCCGTCCACGCCGTGATGCCGCCACAGCCGAAGATGCTGCCGCAGCACCCGCCGCCCCGGCCCCGTCATCGGATCGTGAGCCGGGCAACGAGTAATTCGCGCGCCTGCAACTGAACAGTCTAAATAAAGGCCAGGGGCATGCTCCTGGCCTTTACGTTATCTCGAACGTGTCGCCAGTCCGCATGATCCCGCCGCGCGTGACTGTCGCATAAATCCCGAAGTCCCTGTGTCCGTGCGCCCGGAATATTTCGTCCGGCAAATCGCCGCCGCGCAAGCCATTCGCCGGGTCGACATTGGTCGCCGCGCATCGCACCGTGCGCTTGAAAACCAGACCGCGCGCAGTGCCGAGCGTGACCTCACGTCCCAGCAGGCCGAGTTCCGCCCACGGTTCTAGTCCGTCAATCAGCACATTCGCGCGAAACCGCATCGGATCAATTGCGCCCCCCGTTGACTGCTCCAGCGCCCGCACAGAAGCCAGATTGATGATGTGGAGGCACTTTTCCTTCACGTCCGAAAAGCTGTGTCCGGGCGCCGAAACCACTCGCGGACGTCCGCGCAGCTCTGTCGCCAGTTCACGTGCGATGAAACCCTCGATTGCTGCCCGTCCATTGGCGGTGCCCAGTGCCCCGCTTGCGAGAACCTTGCCGTCCCGCGAAATCGTGAGGGTGTCACCATCATACACCGTCCTGAGCGCCGCCAAGCGCTCGTCCCGCATCAGGCACAGGAAGGCCACCTTGGGCAGATGCCGGGGCGCGGCCTCGTCGAAAGCCCCCGGCCCATTCTCAATCGCATACGCCCGGTCGAACGGCAGCGTTTCGCCTGCCTCGACCCAAACCTCGCTCAGCCGTTCGGCGCTCAACCCCTTGACCGGATAGCGATACAATCCGGCTATTGTCGCATCAACCATGTAATACGTCTCCCATTCGCGCATTGATGCCGCTCAAGGCCTTTTACTGACGATAGCCCGACCCTAAGTCAGACACGCGGATGCTATATCGGGTTCGCATGACTTAGAGCACAGCCGACGCCGCCGCTTGATGATCTATCAAACGAGGGCGCCGTCCGCAGGTGGAGAAGACGATGAATTTTGATAAATTTACCGACCGGTCCAAAGGTTTCGTTCAGGCGGGCCAGAGCTTGGCCCTACGCGAGGGCCATCAGCAGTTTTCCGTCGAGCACCTTTTAAAGGTCCTGCTCGACGATGCCGAAGGTCTCGCCAGCGGCCTGATTGCCAAAGCCGGGGGTCGCCCCGCCGACGCCTTGCGCGCAACGGAGGCCTTGCTCGCCAAGCGCCCCAAAGTAACCGGCGGCGGCTCGGGCCAGATCTACGTCACTCCCGAACTCGCCCGCGTCTTCAACACAGCCGAGACGCTGGCCGGCAAAGCGAAGGACGACTTCGTAACCGCCGAACGCCTGCTGCTGGCGCTCGTGATCGAAATGAATACCGATGCCGGACGCATCCTCGCCGAATCCGGTGTCACCGCTGAGAATATCAACCGCGTCATCAACGACCTGCGCAAGGGCCGTACCGCAGACAGCGCCGGTGCGGAGCAAAGCTATGACGCATTGAAGCGTTACGCGCGCGACCTGACCGAGGCAGCGGCCAACGGCAAAATCGACCCCGTTATCGGCCGCGACGAAGAAATCCGCCGGACCATGCAAGTCCTCTCGCGGCGGACCAAGAACAACCCGGTCCTGATCGGCGAGCCAGGCGTCGGCAAGACCGCCATCGCCGAAGGCCTCGCCATGCGCATAATTCAAGGCGATGTGCCCGAAAGCCTCAAGCGCAAGAAGCTCATGTCGCTCGACATGGGTGCGCTCATCGCAGGCGCGAAATACCGTGGCGAATTCGAAGAGCGTCTTAAGGCTGTTCTGAGCGAAATCGAAGCCGAAGACGGCGGCATCATCCTCTTCATCGACGAGCTTCATACCCTGATTGGTGCGGGCAAATCCGAAGGCGCGATGGATGCCTCGAACCTTTTAAAGCCTGCTCTCGCGCGCGGCGCGCTCCACTGCGTCGGCGCAACAACACTCGACGAGTACAAAAAGTACATCGAAAAGGATGCAGCCCTCGCCCGCCGTTTCCAGCCAATCGTCGTTAACGAGCCGACCGTCGAGGATACCATCTCGATCCTGCGCGGCCTGAAGGAGAAGTACGAGCTCCACCACGGCGTTCGGATTACCGACAGCGCCCTCGTCGCTGCCGCGACCTTGTCCCACCGCTACATCTCCGACCGCTTCCTGCCCGACAAAGCCATCGACTTGATGGACGAGGCAGCCTCGCGCCTGCGCATGCAGGTCGACAGCAAACCCGAAGAGTTGGACGAAATCGACCGCCGGATGATTATGCTCAAGATTGAGCGCGAGGCCTTGAAGAAGGAAACCGACGCCGCGTCCCGCGACCGTCTGGGCCGGCTTGACCGCGAGATCGCCGATCTCGACGAGAAGTCGCGTGCGCTCACCTCCCGGTGGGAAGGCGAAAAAGGCAAGCTGGGTCAGGCCCAAAAGCTCAAGGAAGAGCTGGAACAGCGCCGCATGGAACTTGATCGCGTGCAGCGCTCCGGTGAATACGGACGCGCCGGCGAGCTCTCCTACAGCGTCATCCCGGACCTCGAAAAGAAGCTGGCGACCCTGGAAAAGGGCGACGGCAAAGCCCCGATGTTGGAAGAGGCCGTCACCGCCGATCACATCGCAGGCGTCGTCTCGCGCTGGACCGGCATCCCGATGGAACGGATGCTGGAAGGCGAACGCGATAAGCTCCTCAAGATGGAAAAAGTGCTCGCCGCGCGTGTCGTCGGCCAGGTCGAGGCAGTCGCTGCCGTTGCAACGGCGGTCCGCCGCGCGCGAGCGGGGCTCCAAGATCCCAATCGTCCGCTTGGCTCGTTCATGTTCTTAGGCCCGACCGGCGTCGGCAAGACCGAGCTGACCAAAGCGCTGGCGGCGTTCCTGTTCGATGACGACACTGCCATGGTCCGCATCGACATGAGCGAGTTCATGGAAAAGCACTCGGTCGCGCGGCTGATCGGAGCGCCTCCCGGCTACGTCGGATACGAGGAGGGCGGTGTTTTGACCGAAGCCGTCCGACGCCGTCCCTATCAGGTGATCCTGTTCGACGAAATCGAAAAGGCCCACCCCGACGTGTTCAACGTCCTGCTCCAGGTCTTGGATGACGGGCGACTGACCGACGGTCAGGGCCGCACGGTCGACTTCAAGAACACGCTCATCATCATGACATCGAACGCGGGGGCCGAATTCCTTGTCGCCCAGAAGGAGGGCGAGGCAACCGGCCTCGTCCGTGACGAAGTCATGGCTGAAGTTCGCTCCCGCTTCCGTCCGGAATTCTTGAACCGGCTAGACGAGATCATCCTGTTCCACCGCCTCCAGCGTGCGGACATGGCTCAGATCGTCGACATCCAGATGGGCCGTCTTGCCAAGCTGCTGACCGAACGCAAGATCACAGTCGTCTTGGACGACACCGCTCGCACCTGGGTCGCCAATCGCGGTTACGATCCAGCCTACGGCGCACGCCCCTTAAAGCGCGTAATCCAAAAGCAGATCCAGGACCCGATGGCGGAGCAGATCTTGTCCGGCGGCATTAAAGACGGAGACACGGTTCATGTCTCCGTCCGCGATGGCGCCCTCACAATCAATGGCTGGCCGGTAAAGACGGCTACCTAGAGTGCTTCCGGGAAAAGTGTGAGCGGTTTTCCCGAAAGAAGCACGACAAAACATAGAGCTAGGGTCCGTCTGTGATTCCATCAAAGCCGGACGGACCCTAGTTGGAACTTGCGGTGGCAACGCGGGCTGAGCGCCGCTTGCCGCCGTTACCGCCTTCGTTGCCAGCGACATTTGAAGGCAGCTTGTTCACGACCTTGACCGTGGTGCCGACGCCCGCGACGTTGGCCAGATGCAACACATGACCATTCATCATGCGGAAGCAGCCAGACGAGGCAGCCTGACCAATCGACTTAACGTCGTTTGTACCGTGAATGCGGTACAGCGAATTGCCCAGATAAAGCGCCTTCGCCCCGAGCGGGTTGCGAACGCCACCCGTCATGACATCGGGAAGGTTCGGCTGCCGCTGCTTCATTTCGGCAGGCGGGCGCCAGTCCGGCCAGGACTGAACCCGGCTGATCTTTTCCGTTCCCGTCCATGTGAAGCCTTCGCGGCCGACCGAAATCGGGTAGCGGTAAGCCGTCGTTGCCGACAGCGTGTAGTAGAGCGCGCGTCCGCTGGTATCGATGATGATCGAGCCAGCGCCCGAACTGGCAAAGGAAATCACTGGCGGTGCAACGGCTGAGATTGCCGGACGTCCACCGCCGTCAAGCATTGGCGGGTTTTGCACGGCCGACGGCTTTGCAATGCGCTGCTGCGGTTTGACCGGCTGGTCTTCGTCGTCGTCGTTCCCAAAGAATGAGTTCGTTTGGATCTGCGTGGCCGGCCGGGATGGGGTGCCCGCAGTTGCCGTTTTCGCGGCCTTCCGCTTCGACCAATCCGGCATCTGATAGCCCGACGGTTCATCGAACGGATGGAAAGCCGATGCGGTTGTCATCGGCAGCGCGATCATTGTGATCGCGCTCAAGCAGGCCAGTCCAACAGTCTTAGTCATCAATCTACGCTCCGTGCGAAAGTCATCATTCACCATAAGTGCGGCCTAGGCCGTCACGTTCCATCTCGCCACGATGCAGTTGCAACATGGTTAACATAAACAGTGTTCGTTCGCGCGAGGTATGATGATCGTCGCGCGGAATTGTCCATCAAACTCAAGTGAATGAGCAGACCAATTCGTACAGGATTACCGGACCTGCGTCATAACCGGCGGCCGCCGCATGAGGTCGTCGATGCGCGCGCGCTCCTTCTGGAAATCGGCGAGCTGCTTGCCGGTCAACTGCCGTTCGCGCGGCACCTGAATCGACAGCGGATCGACGAACCGGCTGTTGACCAGAATTTCAAAGTGCAGATGCGGTCCTGTCGAGTAGCCGGTATTGCCGAGAAAGCCGATGACCTGCCCTTGGCGGACCTTTGCACCCGCTTCGATCCCGCGGGCAAACGCACTCATGTGGCTGTATGCAGTCTGATAACCGTTGGCGTGACGGATGCGGACGTATTTGCCGTTTCCGCCCTTGTAAAGCGCTTCTTCAATGACCCCGGTACCAGCCGCTACAATCGGCGTGCCGACCGGCCCCGCCCAATCAATCCCGGTATGCATGCGCCGGTCGTTGAACAGTGGATGGAAACGCAACCCGAAGCCCGACGTGAGACGCACGTCGTCGCTGCGGATCGGTTTGCGCATCAGGAATTTTTTCGCGTTGTTGCCCTGCTCGTCATAGAAATCGACCGCGCCGTCGGGCGTCCGGAACCGCCAGAACCGGCCAGTGACGCCGCTGCCACCGATTCCTGTAAACAGCAGCTCACCCGGCGGACTCTCAGGTGAACTGTCATCACGCAGATCGAAGAACATCTCGATCGCATCATTAACGCGCACGCGCCGCCGGAAGTCGGTCTCGTAGGCGTGGACCCGCAGCATTTGCTGGATCGTTTCGGTGGGAATGTTCTGAATGAGCCCCGCCGCATAAAAGCTCGAGTACAGCGTTGAAAGCTGGGGCTGATTGGTGTCGCCCGAACTCTCGGCCATCTGTTCTTCGAATGGCGTAGCACTTGCGACGAACTCACCGGCACTACTGCGTGTGACGGTGACTTTGTGGTCATGGCCTTCAGAAAACACGCTGAAGCGCGCCGGTTCGCTGCGGCCCGAATGTGTGAGCGACGGCACCATCGTGATGCGGACTTCTTGGCCGGCTGAAAGCTGACCGTCGGGAATAATCGCCTTTGCAGTCTCGGCCATAGCCTTGGATTGCCAGGCGTCGGCTCCGGCCTGCTGGAGAACTCTGGCTAGCGCCTCCGGCTTGCCGATCTTGATGACCCTGATCTGCTTGTTCTCAAAGTCATCTCCGGCTGTCTCGTCAGCTTCGAACTTCGTTTTGACGAGCCGCGTCGTATGATATGGGACCGCGTCCTCAACCAACCGGCGCTTCTTGTCATCGGCAGAAGGTGGAACGCCAGCAGCTGCCTGTCCCGCAGTGAGATCGGCCGCAGGGGTCTGCTCAGTGGCAGGCGTATCACGTCCCCGGGTCACCAGGTCGCTGACTTCCTGCGCGTCGAGTTCCTGGCCGTCTTCGCCCGGCAGAATACCGCCCAGCAGTTCGACGACTCGGATCGTCACGTCATTGCTGGCAGCTCCCTCCCCTGTTGCGGTTCGCGTCTGTGTCCCGCCTTCGTTCGCGTAGAGCTTGAACGGATTGAACGGAGGAATGACGTCCGCGTACTCCTGCGAAACTGGCGCAAGCCGCGCTACAATCCGCGCATATGGCTTGGCATGAATATATTCGCGATTGGCCTTTTTGACCTTGAGCGACTCATGGATCACGTACCGGGTCGACATCGCGCCCATGGTCGTCTGCAACTTGTCTGCTTTAGGCACCGACCATTTGAGCCCGTCGGCAGGGCGCGATAGCAAGGCCGTCTCAGCCTTTCCATCTCGCATCCGCTTCAATGCTGGCAGCAAGCCGCCCTGCTCGCTTCGATCAGTCGACCCATAAATGACGACGAGAATGGCGATCGCACCGACCCCGCCCGCGAGGCAGGTGCTCAGCAGCCAGCGAAACCTGCCGCCTCCAGAGCCAAACCCATAGTCCTTCTCGAAATTCGCCTTCCGGCCACTCCGCGACCCGCCCCGATAGACATGGGGCAAGCCGCGCGGCCGTTCTGCGGCTGGGACAGAGCGCCGCCTGACTTGGCTCGGTATGCTTCGCCTGTCGACCACGAACACTCATTCCCCTGAAGTGCCAGCCCTTGCGGGAAGTGAACGCCGCATCCTGGCGCGTCAGAGCACCTATATACGACAACGCGACGCCCAACAGCCAGCACGATTGAAAACCGGCCCAAGCCTGATCGCAATCTAGAGCCTGATCGCTATCTAGGCGTTGAATCGGGGCTGAACCAAGGCTTCCCCCAATCCCGATTCGGTTCCAAAATGATGCGCTGCGAACTCGCAATGCATCATTGGGCAAGGTCCGGCCCCCTCCCAGCGAACGATTCTGCGCCTTGTCATCAAAAAATTATCCACAATTTACGCTGTTCAATCAGCGACTTAGTTTGACTCCGCAGAGGAATCGGAAGTTTTTGTGAAACAGCCGTTGACACGCGGCGTGTGATATTGTTTATTCAATTCAACGGCGCGGCACTGAGGTGCAGCGTCTGCCCGGCAGGGCGTCCAATCTTCGATC
>JBEBJA010000084.1:0-1768 GCA_040080145.1 Hyphomicrobiaceae bacterium | reverse complement strand
GTGCCCGCTTCAACGGCAGCAAACGCAGCTTTGGCGGCCCACGCACTTCGGATGGCGGCAAACGCCCGTTCGAAGGCCGTCCTGGCCGCGCCGAAGGCGCCAACCGATCAGCCGAAGGCGGCAAACGCTTTGAGGGCAGCAAACGCACGTTTGAATCCGGCGCTCGCGACGAAGCCACCAAACCCACCCGTTTCAAACGCGCGCGCCTCGACCGCAACGCCCCCCCAGAACGCGACCGCAGTGAACCCGGCCGTGACACCCGCCCCTATCGCGAACGCAACGACGAGACCCGGCGCGACCGCCCGGACCGCGACGCCGCCCGTCCCGAACGCAGCGAACGCCACACTGCCCATCGCAGCTTCGGCGACACCCGCCAGCGCGAACGCGACCGCGCAGCCCGCGCGGCACCCCATATCGAACAGAGCGAAGCCCCACAACGAGAGCGCACGAACGCCCAGCGCCCGCAACGCAGCGAAGCCCCAAATCGGGACCGCAACGACACCCGCGCCCCGGCACGCACCGCCCCTTCTGGCCACCAAGACCGCAGCGAAGGCCGCCGCCCCGAACAGCGCACGCGCGACCGCCCAGAGCAGGAGCGCACCCGCAACCCAGCCCCCAGGTCCACGCCCACGGCGTCGGGCGAACGCGGCTTCAAGGTCAAGCCGATGCCCAATTCGGCACCGGGCCGCGCGCCAGCATCCAGCGACACCTCCGGCAGCCCGTCCGAACCCATGCGCATCGCCAAGGCCATGGCCCGCTCCGGCCTGTGCTCACGCCGCGACGCCGAACGCTGGATCGCCGAAGGCCGCGTCGCCGTGAATGGCCGCATCCTCAATACGCCCGCCATCGAAGTTGGCCCCACCGACAAAATCGTCGTCGATGGCCAGCCCTTGCCTGCCGCCGAACCCGCCCAGATCTGGCGCTATTACAAGCCGCGCGGGCTCGTCACCACCCATTCCGACCCGGAAGGCCGCCCCACCGTCTTCGACGCGCTACCGCCCGACATGCCCCGCGTCGTCTCCATCGGCCGCCTCGACTTCAATACCGAAGGCCTCCTTCTCCTGACCAACGACGGCGAACTCGCCCGCCACTTGGAGCTCCCTGCCACCGGCTGGCTCCGCCGCTACCGCGTCCGCGCCTATGGCCGCGTCAGCCAGTCAGACCTTGACGCCCTGAAAGACGGCGTCACCATCGAAGGCGTCCGCTACGGCGGCATCGAGGCCCACCTCGACAGCGTCCAGGCCGGCAACATGTGGCTGACCATCGGCCTGCGCGAAGGCAAGAACCGCGAAGTCCGCCGCATCCTGGGCTCACTCGCACTCGAAGTGAACCGCCTGATCCGCATCTCCTATGGCCCATTCCAGTTGACCGACCTCACGCCCGGCATGGTCGAACCCATCAAGCGCCGCGTCCTTGCCGACCAGCTCGGACCCGAAGCCGCAAGCTTCGGTCTGACAGGCGCAATCGACGGCTACAAAGCCCGCCAATCCAAACTCCCCGGCTACCGCAAACCCAAGGACGACGAATGACCTTCTCCCTCTCCCCGTCCTTCACGGGGAGAGGGTCGGGGTGAGGGGCGGCAGCAGAAAAAAGCATAACGAACGGCACTATGACAAACAGAGCGACGAGCGCACGTGGGCTATCGCCCACACCCATTTGGGGGAACGTGTTCCCCCAAACCCCCTCCCTTTTTGGGTCAAAAAAACGGGCGGTTCGGAGGGACACCCTCCGAGCGGGTTGTAGGGCGGCAGCCCTACGCGCGCAGCGC
>JBEBJA010000155.1:0-8635 GCA_040080145.1 Hyphomicrobiaceae bacterium | reverse complement strand
GCCACCGCCACCGCCGTCTTTTTGTGCCATTGCCGGTAGAGCAAAGAGGGATGCGCTCAAAAGACCAGCAATCAGTGTGCTCGATATTTTCATCATGTTGCGTCTCAATCCTAGTTCCGGCCAGTCACTGGCTCATTTCGGGACATTGCTTGCTCACATAACGTGTTGATTGGTGTTTCGTTCCTCGTTTGAAATCGCGAGCGTGGTGGTGAAAGCAATCCAGCTTGCTTGCGATGGCTCCCGAGGGAGCGGCCCTTCTCGCTAATTCAATTTGGCAGCAACGCATTCTAGAGATGGAGATGGGTTTGACGGACAAACGGGCATGGCGCACAGTCGTCTGCATCAGCCCCCCTTCCCCCCGCTTTCCCTTCCCCCCAAGTCTTGAGGATCAAGGTTATGACGACTGCCGCTCAGCAGCTGCCGAAAGTATTGAAGGCTGTCGATCAGAACTCGGACGCGGGGCTTGAACGGTTGTTTGACCTGTTGCGGATCGAGAGCGTTTCGACAGATCCAGCGTATACGAAGCAGTGCCTTGCGGCGGCGAACTGGTGCGCGGCGACGTTGAAGGAGATCGGATTTGCGGCCAGCGTGCGGCCGACGACGGGGCATCCCATGGTGGTGGCGCATGATCGAAAGACCGTGCCGCCGGGGATGCCGCATGTGCTTTTTTACGGTCATTACGATGTGCAGCCGGCCGATCCGATCGAATTGTGGACGACGCCGCCTTTTGAGCCGCGATTTGCGACCGAGCGGGGAAATGGAAAGGTCATCGTTGCGCGCGGGGCGCAGGACAACAAGGGTCAGTTGATGACCTTCTTTGAGGCGGTGCGCGCCTGGAAGGCGGTCGCTGGTCAGTTGCCGATTGCGGTTTCGGTGATGTTAGAGGGCGAAGAGGAATGCGGGTCGCCATCGCTGCCGGGGTTCCTGGAGACGTGCGGGGCAGAGCTCAAGGCCGATCTGGTGCTCGTTTGCGATACCGGGCAATGGGACAAAGATACGCCGGCGATCACGACGATGCTGCGCGGGCTCGCCGGGACCGAGATCGTGGTGACGGGGCCGTCGCGTGATCTGCATTCGGGGATGTATGGCGGGCCGGTGATGAACCCGATACGGGCGCTGGCGCGGGTGATGGCTGCTATGCACGACGACAAGGGAAAGGTGCTGGTGCCGGGGTTTTATGACGGGGTCGAAAAGCCAAGCGCCAAACAACTCAAGCAATGGAAAAAGCTTGGCTTCGATGGCGCGGCCTTCCTGGGCTCGGTCGGCTTGGACATCCCGGCCGGAGAACGGAAGTATTCAGCGCTCGAACAGATCTGGTCGCGGCCGACGATTGAATTCAACGGCATTACCGGCGGGTATCAGGGCGTTGGGTCGAAAACGGTTATTCCATCGAAAGCGTCGGTCAAAGTGACGTGCCGTCTGGTGCCGGGGCAGGATCCGGACGCGGTGCTGGCGAGCTTGCATGCGTTCGTGCGGGCAAAGCTGCCGGAGGACTGTAAGGTCGAGTTCATCGGCACGCGAGGGAGTGCTGCTACGGCGTTCGATCCACATACGGGGGCGGTCAAGGCTGCGGCCCGGGCGCTGGAGGAAGAATGGGGGCGTCCGGCGGTGCTGATGGGGTGTGGCGGGTCGATTCCGATTGTCGGATCGTTTCAGGACGCGCTGGGGATGGACAGCCTGCTGATCGGGTTCGGACTCGACGATGACCGGATCCATTCGCCGAATGAGAAATACAACGTCAAGAGTTTCAAGAAGGGCGCGCGGAGCTGGGTCAGGATTTTGGCGGCGCTGGCGGACCAGTAAGCCATCTCAACGATTGGGGAGCCGGTGCTGGCCGATCAAGGCTGCTTCGACGCGGTTGCGAACGTGCAGCTTCTGCAAGATGTTCGTCACGTAGTGCTTGATGGTTTTTTCTCGCAAGCCCAGCTCGGCACCGATCTGTTTGTTGATCATGCCCTTGACGATCAATCGCAAAATCTGTGCTTCGCGGTCGCTTAAATTGGCCAATTGGGTGGATTTTTCCTGCTGGCTTTTAGAGCCGGTGGTGAGCAGGCGCGCCGCAAGCGACGGTGTGATGTAGACCGCGCCACCGTTGATCTCCCTGATCGTCTGGGCGAGCGATGCACCTGTAACGCCCTTGGTCATGAAGCCGCGTGCGCCGATTGCCAGAGCGTTTCCAACGGTCTCTTCATCCTCGCGAACGGTGATGATGATGGTCGCAACAGCCGGACAGGTGGCTGAAATTTCGCGTAGTGCTTCCAGTCCGCCGCCCGGCATGTTGACGTCGATCAGCATAACATCCGGCAGGAGGGTCGTTGCGATCGCTATGGCCTCGGCCGCGCTGGCGCCCTCGGCCACGATCTCGAGGTCGGGCTCGCGCCCGAGGGATTGCACGATCCCCTCACGCATCAACGGGTGGTCATCGACCACTGCAACCCGAATGGTATCGTTTTTTGGGGACTTAGCGTTCATCGGGCACCATGTTTTCCAACGGGATATAAGCTGTCAGGCGTGTCGCGTCGTCAGGGTGGCTTTCGAATTCAAGCGTGCCGCCGAGGCATTCGATGCGGGCGGTGAGGCCCCTCAATCCTAGTCCCGGCCCCTTTGGCGCTGCCCGGCTACTGCTGCCGACGCGGCCGAGGTCTGAAACAACGATGACGAGTATATGCTCCTTCATACGGGCGTGGACCACTTGGCCTCTTCCGCCGCCATGGCGGAACGCATTTGACAGTCCCTCTTGGACAAAGCGGTAGATGCACACCTTTTGCGGGGCCGGAATTTCTTTCGGCAGATTGTCGCAGTTTAGCTCGGCAGTGGTTTCCGTCAACTTTTCATGCCGTGCGACGACTGCCGCGAGCGTTTCCTCAAGCGAAAGGCTTTCGATTTCGGGCAAGACCAATCCGCTTGCAATATTGCGGAGATCCCTCAGGGCCGTGGTCAATACCGTGTGGACGGTCATCGTCGGCTTGGGGGCGACGGCCCTTGCGCCTTGGTTTTTGCCGCGATTGGAACGGGCGTGTACCGTCTCGTCGATGTCGCCGAGCCGCATGATGGCAAGGCTGACGAGTTGGGCGGGGCCATCGTGAAGGTCGGCACCGAACCGCCGCAGATATTCTTCCGCGCTTTCACTTGCGGTTGCCGATGCCTGGACGACGCGGGTTCTGAGCGCCCGGTTTTCAGCGACAAGCTGGGTCAGTTCGCCGATCCGCTGTTCCAAGGCCTGGCGCTGATGCTCGATCGTGCGGCTGCCGCGCGCGACAATGGCAAAAAGCGCTGACAGCATGGATAGCGTCACGCCTGCGACGACGAACCAGGACATACGCTGAACTCGTGTCAATTCGGCGTTCAGCTCGGTCTCTTTCTCGTAGAACTCGCCAACTGCAATGATTTTGTCGGAACCGCGGGCGCGCAGCGGAATGTAGACTTCCAACAAGGGGATTCCTGTCGATTTTTCGAATTGGTTTTCGGCGTCCTTGAGATTGTTGAATTCGGCTTTGGCCAAGCCGCGCCATGCGTCCTGCAGGCCAATGGATGGAATAAACTTCTTGCCGACGAGTTCGGGCCGGCTGCTTGCCACAATGATGCCACCGGGGCCCCAGATTTTGAAGGTCAAGACGCGGTGGCCCAATGGCGTTTCTTTCAGGAGGCGGCCTAGCGCGGCTGAATTTTCGGGAGAAAGGGACTCGCGGGTTGCAAGTTCCTGCATCAACGGTTCGACAAAACTCTCCATGTAGAGCGCGGCCGATGCGCCGGCCCGCTGGGTGACGCTATCCTCGATGCGCTGGCTTACCCACAGGCCGATGACAAGCATCGCGGGCAATAGCACGAGGGACGCACACGCAACGAATTGATGGGCAAGACTGAGGGCCTGCCAAAGTTCGCGCGCCTGTTGGCCGCCGTCGCGGGCCTTGTCGTAGGCAGCGTCAATCCAACTGCGGAGTGATCGAACAAGTTTTGGGGTACCGTCAGACGTCACAACCTTGGACCCTTCTTCGTAAAAGTGTGCGGCAGCAATGCCATAGGCATGAGACACGCTTTTCTGGCCGGTTTGAGCCGCCACTCGTCCGAGACCATGGTCTATGGCCGCCGGCCTCATGCGATCAGGTGACTTTCACATGAATCAGCGCGGACCCGTTGCCCAAAGGTTAACGATCGCTTAACTTGCAGTTGCATTTGATTCGGCGCCAGTGGGGTGGCGTCTGGCTCCCGGAGTTTGACAATATATGGAACTGCGCAACGTCGTTCGAAACGGGCTGCTGGCGCTCGCGGTTATTGTGACCGTCACGAGCGCGGCGATGGCCCAGCGGCCGTATGGCTACAATCGGGGAGCCAGCGAGGGCCGCAACGTCGCCGGGCAGTTCGATTATTACGCGCTGGTGCTGTCGTGGAGCCCGTCCTACTGCGCGGGTGCGCGGCGCGAGGGGTATGATCCACAGTGTGACCGCCAGGATGGGAAGCGCTATTCGTTCGTGCTCCATGGTCTGTGGCCGCAATATGCGCCGAAGGGTTGGCCGCAGGATTGTCCGGTTCGTGGGCGGGCGTATGTGCCGCGTCCGTTGATCAACAGCATGATGGACATCATGCCGAGCGACAAGCTCGCCATTCATGAGTACCGCAAGCACGGGACGTGTTCGGGCCTTGAGCCGGCACAGTATTTCGATCTCGCGCGCAAGCTGTTCACGAAGGTTACGATCCCAGAGGCTTATCGCAATCCGTTCGAGACGAGCTTTGTGGCTCCAAACGAGCTGGTTTCCGATTTCATCAAAGTCAATCCGTGGCTGAAGCGGAACATGATCGGGGTGGATTGCGGCGGTACCGGCAACCGGCTGACGGAAATCCGGATCTGCTTCAGCAAGGACGGTCAGCCCGCTGCGTGCTCGCGCAACGAAGATCAGCGCAAGTTGTGTACTGCTGACAAAATGTACATGCCGCCCGTCCGCGCGACGCACAAGAGCGATGCGCCGGCTAAGGATCCGAACCCAGGACTGCCACGCCCGAGGATCATTCCTAACGCGCGCAATATCTGATCGGGATGTGCCGCGGCGGCACGCGCGCCGTTCGGCTCCAGGCTAAATCAACTCTGGACAGTTTTGATCTGTGGACAAACCACCCGCTAACGCGATGTGGTGTTTGCGGCTGCTTGTCTCGCGTTGTGCTCGTCCGCAAGCTCTAGCTGAGCGAATCAGCAAAGGGCAGTGCCGTGGCTTACGGGGGACGTGACATGGATGGAGCGGACTTGAGTCTTGGGGCGTTGGGCGCGCCTTCTAGCATTCAGCACGTGCGTGACGATGGGCGCAGGCCAGCGATTCAAAATCGGGGACGAGCCGGGGGCGGGAAGCCCAAGACCAAGCCGCTTGGGCTCATCTGGTCCGGGTTGACGGGGTTTGTTGCAGGGGTGGTCTGCTGGCATTTCGTCGGGTTCTGGGGCTTCATGACGGAAGCTGTGTTTTATGCGCGCCCCGAGGGCGCTGCCAAAAGCTTGCAGCGGGGCGCTGGCGCTTCGTCCAAGAACCAGAGCCGGCAACCAGGTGCCGTTGCGAATGCTTCCGCGATCGCGAGTTGTTCGATTGCGGCAATGGACCGGACCGGCGGGGATGTTCACGCGCGGGGTTGCGAGGGTCATTCGTATAAGTTTCATCCGTCACGCAACATCGTCAAAGCCGACCGGGGAGATTTCGGGCCGGTGCCGGTGCCAACACTGATCAGTGGCGAGGGGGTGGGCGTGGCGGTTGGTGGCTGGTCTGCGCGGATCGAGGCGACCGAGGGTGCTGGGGGCAAGACCACGAAGGCTCCATGACCTGTGTGGACTGGCCCGTCCGAATGCTGCCGTGAATATTGCGTACGCGGGTTCTGGGGTCGTTAGGAGGCCGTCATGGATTTTGCTGCTGGGCAACGCTGGACTTATCGCGCGCCGCCAGGGTTTGAGGCGTCGCGGATCGTGATTGGCGCTGTTGTGAGTTTTGGCGCACACGACCTGGTGGTGTGTGCGGCCGTCTCAGGTGTGCCGCGGCGTCATCCCGACGGGAGGGTGGAGACGGTCAATATTGCTTTCCTGCCGTTTTCGCAGGCGGCATTCGAAGCGACGATCCTAATCGCAGATGGTAGCGATGTTCCTCCGCCAGCATTTGCTAGCGAGATGGAGCACTGGGCGAGCGACCCGCGTGGATTGTCGACTTTTACCGTCGCGTTCGATGGATATCTCGACAAACTCATCGCCCGGCAGATGGCGGAAATCGTCGGGCCTGCGCATCGGAACGTATAATTCCGCTGGCCGGTCTTGTTGGTCCAGATGATGACTTTCGTCATCGTTTTCGGCGGTTCAGCTGAATAAACGTCAGTAACGTGCTGAAATTGGTCAGCGATTAGAACGACATTAACCCTGGCATGTCAGATTTCATCATGGGGTGTGATCTGAAATGTGAGCAGGGAGTGGTGCCACGTGTCTGGATTTTTAGAGACTATCTTATTGCGTCTGTCGCGCTTGTTTGGTCGCAAAGCCGAATTGACGCTGCGTGTTCTGGCTGACCCGATTGCCGAATGTGATGCGGTCAAACCAGTGGTCATCGAAGCGGTGCGACCGGTTTTAGCCAGTGAGCCCGTAGCCGACGCGGTGGTTTTGGCCGTCGCGGTGGTGGATGTCGTTGTACCGGTTCGCCAATCGCCGCAGTTCAAGTTCGCCATGCGGTTGCGATATGTGGCCAAGGTTCACCGCTGGAAAAATGGCAAGAAACCCAAACCCGTTGGTAAGGCGCGCGCCAATCTCAAGCCGAAGCCGATTGTGGCTGGCAAAGTGGTCAAGAAGCGCGGTCCGAGCCTGTTCCCAGTCAAGATGAAGCCGGTCACGGCCAAGAAGCCGACGCTGCGGATTTACATCGAGAAGACGCCAAAGAAAACGGCTGAGATCTTGCCGTTCCCAATTCGCAAGCCGCTGCAGAGTGCGCCGCGCTTGAGGCGGGCGGCTTAAGACAGGCATGGACAATGGGGCAGGTGCGCAAGGCGCCTGTTCCGGGTTGTCTGATAATACCAGCCCGCAGAAGTTTTGACTCTTAGAGTCTGTCCGGAAAGTTTCTTCATGATTTCAATGGTTCCTTTTTGTCATCCGCGGCGTCGAACCCCTTGTCCGTAGCGAAGGCTACGGCCTTCGGGATTCTTCTGGCGGGCTGACGAAAAATCAACTCATTGAAATCGCAAAGCTATTTTCCGGACAGACTCTTAGTTTGACAGGCTGCGGGCTGGTATTCTCTTTGCTTTGCGCGTGGCCGCCCCACCAACCCCACGCGCGGATACCAGCCCGCATAAGTCAGTACTTATGCGGATTGGTATAATGCTGTTAGGCGGTCTTGCGCTGGCGCTCGGAACGCCAACTTGACGGGGCGAGGCACACGGCACCGAGACCCTCAGACGTTTCCGCCGTATCAAGGAGGGTGGGATTGATGCTCCACTGACCGGCCAAGCGCATGACGTGTTCTTGGGTCGGGTGCATCAAGAGTTCGCCGCCCGCGTCGCCTTTGCGGCCACGGACGCCGCGCAATTCAAACAGCTTCAGGCCCAGAGTCCGCTCTTCGCGGGTGGTGCGGCCGCGGTTCCAGATGACGCCTTCGTCGCCCACGCCAAAGGCCCGAATAAGGCGTCCCGACCCCAGTTTTGCCCACGCAAACAGGTCGAGTTCTGGGTATGAGGCGAAATACTGGACGTCTTTGAAGTGTTCGCCCAAATGCATGAGAAGCGGGGTGCATTTGTCGACGAAGGCGCGACCCTGAGGATGGGGCAAGGATGTGCCAATGACGAAGACCCAGCCATCGACGGGGGACGAGACGAAAATGCGGTTTGGCCCAAACTCGGTGTTATAAATTGTGCCGATGCCGGAATTCCAGTTTGCAGCAATGGGTTCCTCGCCGCCAACAGCGCCGATCACGGCGGCATAGTCATTGGTTCGAACCGCGATCCAGGTCATGTCGGGGCCGAAACCACACGGCTTATCGGGGCTAGCGTCAAAAATGACGTGCCGCTCCGCGACCTGTGGAGCCAGGACCAGCGAGGCGATCGCGATCGTGGCAATGATCAGAATGGCGATAATGGCTATCATGGCGCTCGATCAAGACTCACTGTTTCGCGGTGAGCGTAAAGCGTGGCGGCACCAGAACGAAGCGCCTGGCTGATAGTTGCTGGGGAAAACGCGGCCAATAGCGTGCGTCCGATGCAGATTGAAGCCGTACAAGCCAACACACTGTTTCCCCGGACGGCCCTGCACTTGCCGATCCGGGGGCTTTACCGGTCAACGATAGGTAAAGATCCCGGATCTGCGTGCGCAAGGGCGCACTTGTCCGGGACAACAGTGGGGTGGACGTGCGCTTGATGTCAAATGGAGCATAAAAAAAGGGTCCGGCGAACCGGACCCTTTCACGTGGAGCATCGTCAGGGAGACGATTAGTAGGTGAACTTGCCCGAGAACACGAAGTGCTCGTCGCACTGCAGGGCGATACCATTGCACCAGTTGTTGGGGCCGTTCGTGACGTCGGTATCCCAGTAGCGGAAGTTACCGGTCAACGATAGGTAAAGATCCCGGATCTGCGTGCGCAAGGGCGCACTTGTCCGGGACAACAGTGGGGTGGACGTGCGCTTGATGTCAAATGGA
>JBEBJA010000037.1:0-8749 GCA_040080145.1 Hyphomicrobiaceae bacterium | reverse complement strand
GAGTGTCAGCGCAATCATCATCCATGGCGACAGCGCCATTGCGCCGAACGCTGCAAACATCCAGCCCGACAGCGCGTCGCCGCCGCGATAGACGACCGTGTCGATGAAGTTCTGCGCTTTGTATTTTTCGTCTGGCGCCACCACGGTATACAGCACCCGCATGGCCGGTCCCGCGAGCCCGAACGCGACGATCCGCTCGAACGCCATGACGCCCGCGACCATCGCCAGCGTCGGCACAGTCCCAATCAACAGCAACCCGCCGATGCACACGGCTGGCAACGCCGCCAGCGCCGCCGTCAGCCCGAACCGCTTGAGGATCGCCGCCGTCCCAAGCAGTTGCACGGCCGCCGTCACAACCGACACGATTAGATCGCGCGACGCAAAGAATTCGACCTGTGCCGTCTTGCCGGCAATGGTCTCTTTGACGAGCCGCGACTGCTCCAGATAAAAGAACGTCGACACCAGATTGGCGAGCAGAATAACGAGCGCAATCCGGCCCAGATAGGGCGACTGCAAGACGTGCGTCGCGCCTTCGACGATCTGCGCCAGCGTGGCCGGCGGCTTCTCACCCTGAGACTTTGGCTCACCGCCGTCCGCGCTCAACTTGAAGCTCGCAACCAGCGCGAGGGCAAGAAACGCCGCCGACACCAACGGCAAATTTGCCGTGCCGATCACGCCCACGAGCTGCCCGGCGATGAGCGGCCCGGCCAATGCGCCAACCGTCCCGCCTGCCGAGATCACGCCGAACAGCCGCTTGCCCTCGTCGCTTGACCAGCGGTCGGACATCAGCGACCAGAACAGCGACACGACGAACAGATTATAGACCGACACCCACACGAAAAACGTCGCTGCAAGCCACGCAGGAACAGCCCCCGGCGTCACGTTCATTGCGCCTGCAAACACCACCAGGTTTGCAATGAAAAACGCATAGATCGCCGGCAGCACATGCCGCCGGTGAAACCGCGTCGCCACATATCCAAACAGCGGGATCAGCGCGACCATGACAAGGAAAACGACCGTGAACAGCTGGCCGAGCTCACCCTTACCCAGGCTCGCCCCCATCATTTCGCGCACTGGCCGAACCGTGAAATACGACGCCAGCACTGCAAAAAACATCGCAAACGACCAGCCAAGCGACGCCCATTCCCCTGGACGCACATCAATTGCCTTCGCCGCCTGCCCGCCGCTTGCCGCCGCCATTATCGCGTCCCCTGATTGCACTCATGACGGATAGCACCCCACCACCACCCCGCGACACCCACTAAATGGCACATCCACAGGTTGGGTCAGGCGCTCGTCCCACTATAGTCCAACCGACAGCCAACGCACCAATCCCTCCGCAACCCTCAGGGCCCGAAGTTATCAAAAAGAGGGTATGCGGGAGAGGTCCTTGGATGATTGAATGTTGTTCTTATCATCCGGCGGCCTCGCCGTTCAAATTTATGGGGATCTTGAGGCCGTTGCCTTGCGAGCCGTTTCCGACAAGCACGGCACACCTCTCCCGCGATCGAGCGCCGTGACCACAGTGCCGTCCAGTCGATCCGTTTCCGGACGTCGTAGCGGGAGCGGTTTAGCCGAAGGGTGTGCGGTTCGGCGTAAGAACCGCGACAAAGCTAAAACGCACTACTGCAATGCAATCCGGGCCAGCTGATGGGTTGCCGAATACGTCGCTCGAACCCGCAACCACCCAAACTAACCCAGCTCGTCAACCGGAACCCTCGCGTGGTGCGATAGGGCTAATTTCTCATGACCTTTCAGGGGCGGGGATAAGTTTTCTCACACCCGGTTTCGCCCGAACATGCCGGCCCGACCCTCGACCAGCCGTACAATCGCAAGCGTCGCGAGACTGCATCCAGCGAACCCCAGCGCGAGCGGCAGCACTGTGCCATCGAATGCACGCCCGACGAACCCGCCAGCGACCGCCCCGACGCCCGTGCTCAAAGATCCGATTACCGACGACGCCATACCGGCGTGCCGGCCCTGCGGCTCCATCGCGAGCGCATTGAAATTCGGCGCGATCATCCCGAACAAAAAAAACGCCGTAGCGAGCAGCAGCGAAAACACCGTCAAGCTCACCCCGCCGAACCGGGCCGCCACTACGAGCACCAGCGACACCGCCACGAACCCAGCCAGCGCCGTATGCGACACCCGCCGCATCCCCAGGCCCTCGACCAGCCTCGCGTTCGCAAACGATGCCACCGCCATCGTCGACGCGACCGCCCCGAACGCGACCGGGAACGCATCGCCCAGCTTAAAGATCTCTACGAAGACCTGCTGCGCGCTTGCCACGTATGCCAGAAGACAGCCAAACATCAGCCCGCTTGCAAGCCCGTAGGCCATTGTCTGCGGATGCATGACGACTGCCGTGAACGACCGCCATAGCGACCTCGGGCTCCCGCTATCGAGCGCTGCCCCCGCCGTCTCCGGCAAACGCAGCGCCGCCCACCATGTCACCGCGAGCCCCATGATCAGCAGCCCATAGAAGGCCGAGCGCCAATCGCCAAGATGCACCAGAGCCTGCCCAATCGACGGCGCAAATACGGGAATGGCGATGAACACCATCATCGTGAACGACATGACCCGCGCCATGTGACGCCCACTGTACAGATCGCGCACGATGGCGACCGCCACGACACGCGGCGACGCTGCTCCGATGCCTTGCACCAGCCGCGCCGCCAGCAGCCCGTAAAACGACCCCGACACCAGGGCGCCCACAGTGCCGGCCACGAAAATCGCAAGCCCGGTCATCAGCACCGGCTTGCGGCCATAGCGATCCGACAACGGCCCGTAAAACAGCTGCCCGAACGAAAATCCAACCATGTAGACGATCACGACCAGTTGCCTGTCGTTTTCGCTCGCCACGCCTAACGCTTTGCCGATGGCGGGCAACGCTGGAAGCATGATGTCGATCGACAACGCCGTTATCGCCATCAGCGCCGCCGTCAGCGCCACGAACTCGATGAAGGAGATTTTCAGTTGAGGCGGCAACCCGCCATTGTAAGACGCTGCAGACGGCTGAGCGCGCTCCAACCCTGTCATCAATCTCCCTTCCCGCAAACGTCCGGATTGTGATCGTTACCAGCACTCAGAATGCGCAGCATATTTTTGCGTTCCATGAGACCAAACAACAACTTGCCAAGTTCGTTCCAGGGGGGCAGACTGGTGGCGGTATCAAGGCTTTTCTCGCCGTTTGCCGGGGATATGTTCGAAACATGGCGAAGAACAGTCAGTAATCGTGGCCGCATTCAGCTAGCGTTCAGCCAAGGTGGACTACGGTTCATCATGGCCCAGTTGATCGGCCATTGACGAGGGGAAAACGCTATGAATGTCTTGCCAAACGGGGTCAGATTGATCCGCGTTGCCTTGATTTCCGGCGTCGCTCTGAGCGTCACCGCCTGTGCCAACGAACCCATCCGCGGCTCCCACGGCTTCGGCCCGATGATGATGCTGAACGGCCCCGCCCCGCATGCAGCCCAGCTCACCGAGCCCGTCGATCCCATGGTCGAATTGTCGCGCAAATCCTTGGCCGCCAAGGTGCTGACCAGCCGCGCGTTGGAAACCGTGACCGGGCTCGCCATCGACCCCGCCCGCCTCAGCGAGCACGACTGAGCGCCGTGTCCACAAGTTATCCACAACCAAAACAGCATACAGACCGTAGGTGAGGTTAGCTGCCCTCAGCAGCGTAACCCAACACCTTCACATCGGGCAATTGCCCCATTCGCGCAAACCTAGGCTTCGCATTCTTCCTCGCTTTGCCGACGTGCGCCGCAATGCCCTCACCCCGACCCTCTCCCCCGGGGAGTGGGGGCCTTCGCAGCGCAATGTTAGCGCGTATGGGCAATCGCCCCCCCTCTACGGCCCTTACAGCACAAACACGCTCGATCCCGTCGTCCGCCGCGCTTCGAGATCGCGGTGCGCATCGCCCGCTGCCGACAGCGGATACCGCTGATTGACCGCGATCTTGACCTTTCCCGACGTAATCATTTCAAACAGCTCGGTCGTGTTCGCCACGAGATCCTCCCGCTTGGCGATGTACGTCGCGAGCGTCGGCCGCGTCATATATAGCGACCCCTTGGCCGAAAAGATCCCAACCTCGATCGGCGGAATGGCACCAGACGACGCGCCAAACGTCGCCCACAATCCCCGCGGCCGCAAACAATCGAGCGAACCCGGGAACGTGTCCTTTCCAACGCCATCGAATACCACGTCGCAGCCCTTGCCGCCGGTGATCTCGCGCACCCGTTCGACGAAGTTCTCGGTCTTGACGTTGATCACATGCGTCGCGCCGTTCGCCATCGCGAGTGCCGCCTTTTCGTCAGAACTCACCGTCCCGATCAAGGTCGCCCCGATGGCCCGCGCCCACTGGCACGCAATCAGCCCGACGCCACCGGCGGCTGCGTGGAACAGCATCACCGTCTTGGCTGTCACCGGAAACGTCTCACGGAACAGGTACCGCACCGTCATGCCTTGCAGCATCATGGCTGCCGCCGTCGCATCGTCGATGGTGTCCGGCACCTTCACCACCCGCGCCGCCGCAATATTGCGTTCCTCAGCATAGCCGCCCACTGACATCGCATACGCGACACGATCGCCCCGTGCGACCTCGGTGACACCCTCGCCTAGAGCGATCACCTCACCGGCCCCTTCCATTCCCAGCACCGCCGGCAGCGCCGCCAGCTTGTAAGCACCAGACCGCTGATAACAATCAATGAAATTGAGGCCAGCCGCCTTTTGCCGCAAGCGCACTTCGCCCGGTCCGGGGGCTGGCACATCCACCTGCTCGTAGGTCAGAACCTCTGGACCGCCATAGGCATGGATTCGAACGGCATGGACCATCGGGAATTTCCTCATTGAATTAGGGCGAATCGGCACAAAAGAGGGCGAAAGCTGCCTTCACAACGCCATGGCTGGCTTCTAGGTCCATCAGGCTGGTTCGACAAGGGGCGCACGTTAGATGACGATCACGACGATGTTTACGCGCAATGGGCGCAAATTCGCCTCGGCAATCGGGCGCAAATTCGCCTCGACTATTGGGCGCAAATTCGCCTCGGCGCTGCTCACCCTGTCCGCGCTGCCGCTGCTTGCCGCCTGTGCCACCGCAAGCCCGCCGCCCGAACTGGCAAAAGGCGGATATTCCTGCGTCGATGACAGCGTTGAATGCGTCAGCCGCCGCCAAGCGCTGCTCCGCCAGCTGACCGCCGATAACTCGCGCGCCTGGATGAAGGAACACCCAACGCCCGAAGCCTATGCGTCAGGCGTTCGCCTCTTCGCCATGAAAACCAAAAAGCGTGACATGAACTGCGACGAACTGGATCGCGGCCGCCGCGAGGCCGACGGCGCACAAACCTCACTGCGCAGTGCGGGCGGCAAGCTCACCCCCGCCCAGATCTCCCGCGGTGCCATGTTCGCCACCGAAGTCAGCCGCGAACTCACCAACGAGATGGGCCGCCGCTGCAAACGGACCTGAGCGCGACCCGTAGGGTGCAATAGCCTCTTGGCGTATTGCACCGTCTCCGCGCGACGCGGGCGCACCTCTTACCCCTATCCTCAGCCCCCGCAACAATGCAACAATATCGGCCACCAGACGTTATCGGGGCATTCGGAAAGGCAACAGCGTGATCGAACACTTCACCCAGGCAGTGATCGAATTTGTACGCACCCATGAAGTTTGGGCCGCGCCAATCGTGTTCCTGCTCGCGTTCGGCGAGACCCTCGCGTTCCTGTCGCTCCTGTTACCGGCAACCGTCATCCTGCTTGCTATCGGCGGCCTGATCGGCGCCAGCGGCATCCACTTCATGCCGGTCTGGATCGCCGCCATTGCCGGTTCGATTATCGGCTACGGCATCTCATATTTCATCGGACTGTATTTTAAAAACGACATCGAAAAAATCTGGCCGTTCTCGCGCTATCCCCAAATGATCCCGCACGGCAAATCGTTCTTTGAAAAGTACGGCGCCTATGGCGTATTCATGGGCCACTTCTTCGGCCCCCTGCGCGCCGTTGTCCCAGTGGTCGCGGGCATGTACGCCATGCCCCAAATCCCGTTCCAAATCGCCAACATCCTTTCGGCGATCGTCTGGGCCACCGGCATGCTCGCCCCCGGCTTCTTCGGTATCAAGTATTGGATGGGCTAGTCTGAAAAAGGGAGGGGGTTTGGAGGAACACGTTCCCCCAAATGGGTGCGGGCGATAGCCCACGCGCGAAGCGCCATCCACCTCAGCGGCGCTGAAACTCACGCCACCTTCATCACCACTGCCAATTGCGCATAGTCGCGATACAGCCGCTTGAACGCGAGCGTTGCCCCGGTCCGCTGCGCGAGCGCCTGAAGCTCCGCCTCAAGCTCTGCCCGTGGCGTCACCGTGAACTTCGCCAGCCAACCGTGCAGCCCGGCTTTGAACCATGTGGGCAAATCGGTCTGCTGACCGAAATCGACAATATGCAGCGATCCGCCCGGCTTCACCGCCGCAAACGCCTGCTCGACAGCGGCCTGCCACGGCGGGATCATCGACACCGCATACGAAATATAAACCCGGTCGAACTGTGCCACGCCAAACAGTGCCTCGCCCGAAAATGCCGAAGCATCCCCTTGCGCCAGCACCACCCGCTTCGCCAGCCCCGACCCATCGACATTCGTCTGCGCTGTTTCCAGCATCATCTTCGAGATGTCGAAACCATAGAACTGCGCTTGGCGGTAGCGCTTGGCCGCCATGATGAGATTGCGCCCGGTCCCGCACCCAACCTCAAGCACGGTTCCACCGGCGGGCGGCTGCAAACCCTCCACCATGGCATCCCGGCCCAGCAGGTAGAACTTGCGCGACGCATCATAGATATAGCGCTGATAGCGATAGATGCCGTCCATATGGTCGGCATGACTGTCAGGCGATCCGGCCATCAAAATTGCCTCAGCCCTTGAACACGTACAGATGGAACCCGCCATAGATCGACGACCGGTCGCGCAGCGTCATCTCGCGGCAAGCAACTTCGTCATAACTGAACCGCGACAGGATCTCGGCGGGAATGCGGCCCGGCAAAATCGTGTCCTCGCCCGCTGTACGGAAGATGACCCGGCTGCCCGGTTTGGATGTGCGCACAATTTCGGTCCAGTTCGCCGTCAACTGTTCATCCGTCATCCAATCCTGCGCGTCGAGCAGCACGAAGGCATCGCACGACCCCGCTGGCTGCGACGCCAGATATTCGGTGAACGAGCGATGCAGCACATCGACGGTTTTCGCCCGTTCGCGCAGCGCCTCGAAATTCTCGCGCTGCAGGTACGGCGGCAGCGGTCCCGCGCTCGCATACCGGCGGCCAAAGGCCTGCCAGGCGAAATAGTTGTCCTTGAAGTCGAAGTCGCACGCGAGCCGTTCGAGGCGCTTGTACAGCACATCCGCCATAAACTTTTCTTTGCCCTTGAGGGCCTCGAACTGCGCCGGGGGAATGCCTAGGCCAAACAAGGCCGACGGCTGCTCGCACAACCAGCGGATATGAGGCTTCTTGAACAGCGGCGCGATCTCGGCTTCGAAAATCACCCGCTGCTCGGCCCGGTTCTTTGCCTTCAACAGATTGCGCAGATTGCGGCCATGCATCCCGGCCAACTTATGGCCTGCCCCGATGAACCGGCCCAGCAACCCATGCCGGTAAATGTTGGTCGCGAAATAGTTGATCCGCTTGCGCCCCAGCGCATCGCGGGAGTCCCAATAAGCAACCGTCTCCGCATCCAGATGCGGTTTCAGGTACGTTTCATATGCCTTCGCGTTGTCCGCGCTATCGGCCTCGGCAAAGAACTTATGGAACGTCGCATAGTCCGGCAGCTTTTCGGCGGCACACCGCTTGAGTTTGTTCAACGCCACATGCGCCGGGTTCAAATCCACACCCGTAATCCGAACCGGTGCCAGCGCGACATAACTGAAGATATTGCAGCCGCCGGACATGATGGCGACCACGTGCTCGCCCGGCTGCAGCTTCATCGCTTCCATATCAATGAGCGGATCTTCCCAGATCTGGGGATAGACAAGGCCCGAAAACAGCGCCGTGAACACGCGCTCGGAAATCCCTTCGCGGCTCACGGCCTTATGGCGATGGACCGCCTGCTTCAGCCGCGCATTCCGCTCGGCACTGCCAGCGTCAATTGCCGCAACTTCGGCACCGTCGCGCGTCAAAGCCATGAAGTCCCCATCCTCTTAGCGCCCGCATCGACCGGCGGACGTGAACATCGACAATATCCGCCCCAACGGTTACCCGCCAGAGGTTACAGCGCGCCATACCAAGCGGTTACGACAGTCACGTGACAAGCGAAAGTCACGACTGTCGCACCTTGTATCAAAAATCTGCCTGCCTCTTAGCAAACCCCCGCCAAGTGCGCCACCGCGCCGCCCTGCGGCGTCGTGACGGCTCGCCCCAAAGGTGATGCGATAACAGCCTAAGGCAGGAATGCGGGATCACGGCCAAAGGCCGTAGGGAGCAAAGCGACCCGGCGCGAGCGCCGCCCCCGCCGGAGCGGCCCGAGCGCAGCGAGGAACAGCTGCGTGAGGCACCTAGTGTTCCGGGTCAAACAGATGGTTCCCAGTCTATCCATTTTCGTCATGGCCGCGAAGGCGCATAGGCGCTAACATGGCGAAACGGTGGCCCCCTCTCCCCCTGGGGAGAGGGTTGGGGTGAGGGGGCACTTCTGCAAAGCCAGCCGAGTGAAGGCACCCCTCATCTGCCCTTCGGGCATCTTCTCCCCAGGGGGAGAAGAAAGTAAGGGCTTATT
>JBEBJA010000253.1:0-8757 GCA_040080145.1 Hyphomicrobiaceae bacterium | reverse complement strand
GGATTGGATCAGGAACGGATTGGGGCCGGTAGGCACGAGTCTTCCGCCGTGTGCGGTACGGCTAAATAACCATGCCGACAGCAAATTTCCGAGTTTCATCGGACCAAGGTGAAGGCATCGCGCGCAGGCGTGGCCGCAAAAGCACACAAATACGGAGTGAATTGCGTGTGGAGGGTCTTTATTTTGCTGCCGTTTTCATCGCCGCCGCCAAAACGTCCGGGGTAGGCCAGCAGCCGGGTTTGCGGCCAGCATCGGTTTCGAAGATGCCGATCTGGCGGCGGGTGTTGGAGCCGATCTTGCCGTCGATTTTGTCCATCGGGTAGCCCAGCGCCATGAGGCGGCTCTGGAGGTCGGCGACGAGCTTGGTCGCAGGCTGTGCGACCGTGCCCCAGGGGGTATCGAAGTTACCGCCGCCAGCGATCCGGTCGGACAGGTTGCCGACGAAGAGGGCGTAGAGGTCGGACGTGTTGTAGCGGCGGATGACCTGGAAGTTTTCGAGCGCGAGGAAAGCCGGACCGTGGGTGCCGGCCGGCATCATCAGGTAGGCCTCGTGATCGAGATCGGCGGGGCGGAACATCTTTGCGCCGGTGCGCTTGAAGCCGAGCGCGATCCAGTCCGAGAGTTTGCGGATGCCGGGGGGGCCTTCCAGCGCGCAACTCGCGGACGCCGGCACGACGACTTCGTAGCCCCAGGGCTGACCGAGGACCCAGCCTTTTTCCTTGAGCTGCTTGGCGGCGGAGGCGAGCGCATCGGGCACCGAACGGGCGAGGTCGATGCGGCCGTTGCCGTCGAAGTCGACGGCGTGCTTGAAAAACTCCGTCGGCATGAATTGGGTGAGGCCGACGGCACCGGCCCACGACGACTTCATGTCCTCGCGCGGGATGCCGGCCGCCAGCATCTTGAGCCCGGCGATGAACTCGGCGCGGAACTGCTCCTTGCGTTTGCCGGTATAGGCCTGCGTTGCCAGCACGCGGATGGCGTCATTGGGCAGCTTATAGGTGCCGAACGCCGTCTCGCGGCCCCAGATGGCCAGCAGGCCATAACGGTCGACGCCGATCTCGCGCTCAATGCGTTCGAGCGTGGTTTTGTGTTGGGCCAGCAGCGCGCGGCCCTGGCTCGCCAAGCTCGCCAGCGAATCGGGTCGGATGTAATTCTGAGCCGGTTGCGTGAACTCGGCCTGTCCGCGCTCGGGGGCGTGTTCCTTGCCGGGAATCGCGAGGTCGGGCAGCGATAGGTCCGGCGTCAGACCGGCGGTCGCCTGGTCGAAGATTTTGCGCGGGACGCCCTGTGCATTCGCCTCCGGCCACACGCCCTCCAGAAAAGCCGCAAACGTCTCCGCGCGGGCGGGCGACGCCAAGCTGAGTGCCGCGATCATGAACGCTAGCCAAGCTGCGCGCGTATAGGTCCGTTTCGTCACTCGTTCGTCTCCGCTCGCCGCTTTTCACACGCTTGTACCTGATTTGGCCGGTCACAGTCAGCTGCGAGCCGGGCGGATTTGGGGCGGTAGGTCGCAGCGTTGCTGCTGTCGTGCTTAGGAGCACTCCGGCCCCGCACCCCACCGGGAGGCGCAGCCTCCCAGGCCCACCCGATTTTGGGTCTTTAAGTGTATCCGTTTGGGGCAGTCCATGCCATCGTCCGCCGGATTGATAAGGAGAATACATGACGCTCGCGGCGTTGGGTTGGAATGACGACTGGCGGTTGAAGTTTGAGGCGGCGAAGACCGACGGGCTCGTGCCGGGGCGCGTGGTGGGCGAGCATCGCACGCACTTTCAGGTCGCGACGGACGAGGCCGAGGTTCCAGCCGAGATGACGGGGCGTTTGCGCAATTCAGCCAACCTGCGTTCGGATTTGCCGGGTGTGGGGGATTGGGTGGCGTTGCGGCTCTCGGCGGGCGATGGCCCGGCCAGCATCGAGGCCGTTCTGCCGCGCGCGGCAGAACTCGTGCGCAAAGCCGCAGGCGAGACCCGGCCGCAGCTGATCGCAGCCAATGTCGATACGTTTTTTATCGTCACCGGACTGGATGGTGATTTCAATATTCAGCGGATTCAGCGGTATGTGGCCCTCGTGCGGAATGGCGCGAGCTGTCCGGTGATCGTGGTCAACAAGGTTGATCTGTCGAAGGATGTGGCGGGGGCCGTTGCACAGATCGAGGCGGTGGAGCCGGGGATTACGATCCATGCGATCAGCGCGCGGGATCAGGCAAGTGCGGGCGTGCTGGAAGCGTATTTCGACGGTGGCAAAACGATTGCGCTGATCGGATCATCAGGCGTGGGTAAATCGACGTTGACGAATGCTTTGCTCGGACGGGACGCGCAGGCGACACAGGAGGTTCGCTCCTACGACAGCCGGGGGCGACACACCACGACGCATCGGCAATTGTTCATGCGCGCGCAGGGCGGCACGCTGATAGATACACCCGGCATGCGCGGGCTGGAATTGTGGACCGAGACAGCGGTCGAGCAGCCGAATTTCGAGGACATCGAAGCGCTGGCGCTCGAATGCAAGTTCCGCAATTGCGCGCATCGCAGTGAACCCGGGTGCGCGGTGCAGACCGCGATTGCGCGCGGCGATATGGAGGCCGAGCATCTGGCGGCGTATGGGAAGGCGGGGGGCGGGAGGTAGGGTTTCAGGGCAGGGCTCTCAAATTAGCAAAGCTGTTTTGCAACGCACTTGCATTGCTACCCGTGGGGTAGTACGTTGTTCGCGTTAGCAAAGGGAGGCTGGTGCGGATTTTCAAGACGCGATCCTTCGGACGCTTCGCTCACAAGGAACGCATTTCAGATGCCGCACTGCGGGAGGCTATCGACCGGGCGGCACGCGGCCTTGTCGATGCCGACCTTGGCGGGCACATCATCAAGCAGCGTGTCGCGCGACCCGGCCAAGGACGGTCAGGCGGTTATCGCACTCTGGTTGCGTTCCGCATCGAAACGCGAGCGGTGTTCCTGCACGGCTTTGCCAAGAGCGAGCAGGACAATAGAGCTGAATGAACTGCGCAAGGCCGCTGGCGAAGTTCTTAAATGGTCTGACGAAGACGTGGCCACGCTGCTCGATGGTGGAAAATGGACAGAGGTGATGTGCGATGACTAAGACCTACAAGAGCAAGATTCTGGCATCGGTTCACGAAGCAATGCAGGACGCACACGATGCCGGCGTCATCGGCAAGACGACCATGCGCGAGTTCGACGCCACATGCCTGACGGAAGTGGCGAAGCTGTCACCTGAGGAAATCGTCGCGCTGCGTGAACGCGAAGGCGTCAGTCAGGCGGTTTTTGCGCGTCATCTCAATGTTGCGGTGAAGCTCGTCGGCGAGTGGGAGCGCGGCCAGAAGCGCCCATCGGGGCCGTCCCTGAAACTGCTGTCCCTCATCAAGGCTAAAGGCTTGGAAGCCGTCGTATAAGCGGCGGCATCATGCAACGATGCCCGTGCGAGGCCAGCCTCGCGCTCGGCTGGGAAGCGCAGCCTCCCCAGCCCCACCATTTTTTTGGGATGCCTGGCCGGATTTTAAGTCTGCAAATTGCGCACGGCGAAGTCGAGCGGCGGTAGTTCAGCATAACCGTTCGTAAAATCGCTATTAATATTAATTACATTGCGAACTTTCAATCAGCTGTTGGCGGATGATTTTTTAACTCATGCCATCCAAAATGCGAGACAACTTCCTGTCCAATAGGCATTGGAGATGCTCGTGACGCGCCCCATTTCATCTTTCGATTATTCGCCCCTGCATCGTGTCCGTCTGACTGCGATTGCCTGTTGCGCGCTGGCGTTGTCGTCAGCGGTTGCGGTCGCGCAGAATGCCACGGTTATCGACCCGGGCACCTCCATCATGGCGTCACGCATGAGGGACATGTTTAGACCCGAGCCAACGCCCAACACGCACTACCGGAGCTTGGACGGAGAGTGGAGCGGTTTCGTCATGTCCCGGCTGGTTCAGGATCTTGTGGACGTTTCGCTGGACTTCGAAACCGCCTGCGAGCATGCGATGGCCCCGCAGTCGACGGTCAAGGATGGATCGCTGATGATCCATCACTACATCATTTCCTTCGCCGAAGCCTTCTCAGGGATTCATTCACCCAACGCTTGGCCTATTACTCTAAAGAAAATTAATGCCTGGCGGGCAGCATATCCGCAATCCAAATGCGCTCCGCTTGTGGAGGCGAAGTATTGGCGGACGTTCGCTTGGTTTGCGCGCGGGGGTGGTTATAGCGACAGTGTCGAGAAAGAGGGATGGGCGCTGTTTGGTGAACGCGTTCAGAAAAGCTACGACGTGGCCATGGAATCCAAGTCGTTGGCAGCCAGCAATCCGGTTTGGTTCTCGACCGTTATTCTCGCCGCCCTCGATCTTCAAATGCCCATGGCGGACATTACCCGGATCGTCGCGCAATCGATAAAGCAACATCCCAACTATTGGGAAACGTCCTTTAATGTGTCCACCCGGCTGCATCCCAAGTGGGGCGCAAGTTGGAAAGATCATGAAGCTTTCGTCCGATCCGCCTCGAACCTAGCTGCTCCTGCACAACGCGATGAGATTTACGCCCGCCACTTCTGGAAGATCCTCGAGATGGGAGAGCTACGCGATTATAGTGCAATGGATTGGAACCGCGTAAAAGCCGGAATGAAGTTTCTCATAGCGAAGTTGCCGGAAGACACGCGCTATCTCAATGCCTATGCGATCTTCGCCTGCGGCGCAAACGATGGCGACGCCTATTCGTTCGCCCGTCTTCAGATCAAGAATAACCAGTATGCGCCGATAATGTGGGCCCGCGGGATGACGATGGAGGTCTGTGACCGCCGCTTTAAGTTAGACAAGCCGCTTTAGAGCTTTTGAGATTTAGATTGAAGCATCCCAATTACTCCATGGTCACCCTTGAGGCGACCATCCAGGGCTGCGATGCGAGGCCTTTCCGTGTGGCTCCTGGATGGCCGGGTCAAGCCCGGCCATGGAGGAAGAGAGGACTTGATTCAATCTGAACCGGAAGCACTCAAGCACGGGCATGGGCCTTGCTGTTTACGCAGGCGGGCAAGGCGCGCAACCCAACTTCTTGGCGACGATGTAAAGTGTGGGTTACGGCGCGACGTGTGCCTAACCCAACCTACAGGTTCAACCCACCGGCACGCCCGTCATCTCGTCGAAGTGTTCTTTTGTGACGCCGGGGGCGAGTTCGATTAGGCGGAGGCCGGTGTGGCCGACTTCCATGACGCCGAGGTCGGTGATGATCATGGAGACGACGCCGACGCCGGTTAAGGGGAGCGTGCACTCGGGCAGGATTTTCTTGTCGATGGTGCCGTCTTTTTTCTTGGCGGTGTGTTCCATCAAGACGATGACGCGCTCGACGCCGGCGACCAAGTCCATCGCGCCGCCCATGCCTTTGACCATCTTGCCGGGGATCATCCAGTTGGCGAGGTCGCCGCGGTCGGTGACCTGCATCGCGCCCAGGATCGCCAAGTCGATGTGGCCGCCGCGGATCATGCCGAAGCTGTCGGCAGAGGAGAAGAAGCTCGAACCGGGCAGCGTGGTGACGGTCTGTTTGCCCGCGTTGATCAGGTCGGCGTCGACCTCATTGTCCTTGGGGAAGGGGCCGATGCCCAGCAGGCCGTTTTCGGACTGCAGCATGACCGTCATGCCTTCGGGGATGTAGTTGGCGACCAGCGTCGGCATGCCGATGCCGAGGTTCACATAGTAACCGTCGCGGAGTTCCTTGGCGGCGCGCTGCGCCATTTCTTCACGGGTCCAGGCCATTGAGATGTGCTCTTTCCGCTCAAGCTTTGGTGATGGTGCGCTGTTCGATGCGCTTTTCGGGATGGGCGTTCAGCACGATGCGCTGCACGAAGATCGACGGGGTGTGGATCTGGTCGGGATCGAGTTCGCCGGTTTCGACGAGTTCTTCGACTTCGGCGATGGTGATCTTACCGGCGGTCGCGACCATCGGATTGAAGTTGCGGGCGGTTTTGCGGTAGATCAGGTTGCCCTGTTTGTCGCCCTTCCAGGCTTTGACGAGGGAGACGTCGGCCTTGATGCCGCGCTCTAAGATGTAGTGCTGGCCGTCGAATTCGGCGACCTGTTTGCCGTGGGCGACGAGGGTGCCGTAGCCGGTCTTGGTGTAGAAGCCGGGGATGCCGGCACCGCCTGCGCGGAGGCGTTCGGCGAGCGTGCCCTGCGGGGTGAATTCAAGTTCAAGTTCGCCGGCGAGGTACTGGCGCTCGAACTCCTTGTTTTCGCCGACGTAGGACGAGATCATTTTTTTGATCTGGCGGGTCTGGAGCAGGATGCCCAGGCCGAAGCCGTCGACGCCGGCGTTGTTGGAGACCGCCGTCAGGTTCTGGACGCCTGAATCGCGCACGGCGGCGATCAGCGATTCAGGGATGCCGCAGAGGCCGAAGCCGCCGACCGCAATGGTCTGGCCGTCTTTGACGACGCCTGCGAGGGCGGACTTTGCGTCCGGGTATACTTTTTTCATGTGTCGATCGCGCCGCTTTTGAGAGGTGGGCCGGTTCTGAAGTGATGGTGTCTTTAAGTCGAGTGTTACTGCGCTGTCCAGCCGCCATCCACTGAGATGTGGGTACCGCGGATCTGGTTGGCGGCCGGCGAGCACAGGAATACGGCGATGCCGCCGATGTCTTCGGGCGTGGCGAAGGCGAGCGAGGGCTGCTTTTCGGCGAGCAGCTTTGCCTGAGCCTGGGCAACGGTGATGTTTTCACGCGCGGCGATGGCGTCGATCTGCTTTTGGACCAGCGGGGTTAAGACCCAGCCGGGGCAGATCGAGTTGCAGGTAATGCCGGTGGTGGCGGTTTCGAGGGCGACTGATTTGGAGAGGCCCATGATGCCGTGCTTGGCGGCGACGTAGGCGGACTTCTGCGCCGAGGCGACGAGGCCGTGAGCGGACGCGATGTTGATGATGCGGCCCCAGTTCTTCGCGCGCATGCCGGGCATGGCGGCGCGAATGGCGTGGAAGGCCGAGGAAAGGTTGATGGCGATGATGGCGTCCCACCTGTCGACCGGGAATTCCTCGACCGGGGCGACGAACTGGATGCCGGCGTTGTTGACGAGGATATCGACGCCGCCGAGTTCGGATTGCGCTGCCGTGATGAGGGCTGCGACTTCGGTGCCCTTGGACATGTCGGCACCGTTGTAGGCGACTTTGACGCCGTGTTTGGCGGCCATGCTGGCGCGGATGGTTTCGATTTCCACAGGGTCGCCGAAACCGTTCAACATGATGGCTGCGCCTTGGGCGGCGAGCGCGTGGGCGACGCCTAGTCCGATGCCGCTGGTGGAGCCGGTTACGACGGCGGTCTTGCCTTTAAGCTGCATGGTGGACGGGTCCTGTTCGTTCGATGAATGGCGGAGCAGACGCGACGGTTTGGCCGCTGCGTGCATTTTGGGCAGTTCGATGACGGGAGCCTAGTGTTCCGGTTCTGACATTTGCTTCCCGGTTCGGCTAGGTTTTGAGCAAATGTCAGAACCATAAGGAACACTAGCAAGTCTATGTTTCTAGTGTAGCTTTAGCTCCTGACGTTTGGTTTTGAGACGAGTCGCTCGCGGGTACCAAACGTCAGGTGCGCTACACTAGTATACCTTAGTTGCGCGCTGCAACATTGTTGGAACGAATACGGTTGGAATTCATGAAACAGCCCGAGATTTGGGACGCGATCATCGTTGGGCAGGGGATCGCCGGGACGACGCTGGCGTGGCGGTTGCGGGAGGCGGGGCAGCGGGTGCTGCTGGTGGATGCGTGCGCGGCCGTGACGTGCTCAAAGATTGCGGCGGGGCTGATTACGCCGGTCACCGGCATGCGGCTGGTTTTGACGACGAACTGCGATGCGCTGCTGGCGGAGGCGCGGGCGTTTTATGCTGACATCGAGCGGGAAACAGCGGCGACGTTTTTTCATGAGCGGACGGCGGTGCGGTTGTTTCGGAGCGAAGCCGAACGGGTGGCATGGGAGCCAAGGCGTTTGCGGCCGGAGTATCAAAGCTATCTGGTGACGCCAGGGCCGGAGCCGTTGGTTGGGCCTGAGCTGGCGGATGCACGCGAGGGCGGGTTTGGCATGCGGGCGGCGCAGCTCGATGTGGCGGCGTATCTGGCGGCGTCGCGGGCGGTTTTGCCGTGGGTTGCGATGGCGGTCGATTGGGAACGAGATGTTGTTTTAGGCGCGGATGAGGTGAGGGTTGGCGGGCATCGGGGGCTAAGGGTCGTGTCGTGTGAGGGGTATGCGGCGGCGCGCAATCCGTATTTCGCACGGGTGCCGTTCAAAGCGGCGAAGGGGGATATTTTGACGGTGCGGTTTCAGGGGAGCGTGCCGCCGCAGTGTTTTCATCGCGGGATCTGGATTGCGCCGACCGCTGAGCCGGATGTGTTCCGGGTCGGGGCGTCGTATGATTGGGCGCGATTGGATCAGGTGCCGGACGAGGGGGCGCGGGCGGAGATCGAGCGCAAGCTGCGGGCGTTCTGGAAGGTGCCGTATACGGTGGTGGCTCACGAGGCAGCCGTGCGTCCGATCATTGCGGAGAGCAAGCCGGTGATGGGGGTGCATCCTGGGCATGACCGGCTCGCGTATTTCAACGGGTTGGGGTCAAAGGGGTCGCTGCATGCGCCTTGGTTTACGGGTGTGTTTGCGCGTCATCTGGTAGACGGGGCGGCGTTGCCGCCCGATGTCGATTTGGGGACGTTCTGGCGATGATGCGGGTGACGGATCTGGCGCACTTGATATTGGGGCAGTCGATCAATCCGGGCGACTGGGTGGTAGATGCGACGGTTGGGAATG
>JBEBJA010000126.1:0-37272 GCA_040080145.1 Hyphomicrobiaceae bacterium | reverse complement strand
GATGGCCAAGCAATTTGCGGTGTACATCATGGCCAGCGAAAGAAACGGAACACTTTATATCGGTGTGACGGGCGATCTGAGTAAGCGGGTTTATGAGCATCGGGAAGGTTTGGTTGAAGGCTTTACGAAGCGGTATGGCGTTAGGATACTGGTTCACTGTGAGATGTTTTATTCCATTTCGTATGCGATCCAGCGGGAGACGAATTTGAAGCGGTGGCCGCGGAAGTGGAAGCTGGAGTTGATCGAGAAAGACAATCCGCAATGGCGGGATTTGTACGAGGATTTGGCGTGGTGAAGTGGAGTGTGTTGCGCGGGTTGAGCAAGCGGCCCCTGGATGGCCGGGTCAAGCCCGGCCATGGAGTGGGGGGAGGGGGCTGTGGGTGTTGAGGTCGTGACGCTATGGAGGCCGACGGGCTCGAAAGAGCTGGCGTTGGTCGAGCAATCCGGTTGGAAGGTTTGGCCGCCGCGGTTGCCGGATCAGCCGATTTTCTATCCGGTAACGAACCAGGGATATGCCGAGCAGATCGCGCGGGATTGGAATACGAAGTTTGGAGATAAAGTCGGGCATGTGACGCGCTTTCAGGTCCGCAAATCGTATCTCGACCAATTTAAGCGGCAAGTGGCTGGCGGTCTGGAGCATGAAGAGTACTGGATACCTGCGGAGCAGTTGGGCGACTTCAATGCGAATATCATCGGTCCGATCGAGTTGATTGCGACCTACACCGAAAAAGACCGAATAAAGTTTGAGGATAAGTTGTTGGGTTGCGCTGCACTAACCCAACCGACGAGTGAAGCTAAGGATTGAGTGATGCTGGAAATCAAGAATTTGCATGTGAAGATTACGGATGACGAGAAGGTCATCTTGAAGGGGTTGAACCTTGTCGTGCCTAAGGGCGAGGTGCACGCGATCATGGGGCCGAATGGGGCGGGGAAGTCAACGCTGGCGTATGTGCTGGCGGGACGGCCCGATTATGAGATCACGGATGGCGACATCTTGTGGAATGGCGAGAGCATCCTGGGCATGGAGCCGGATGAGCGGGCGGCCAAGGGCGTGTTTCTCGCGTTCCAGTATCCAATGGAAATTCCAGGCGTTGCGGGGCTGACGTTCCTGCGGACGGCTGCAAATGCAGTGCGCAAGAAGCGCGGGCAAGCCGAGTATACGACGCCTGAGTTCATGAAGATCGTGCGCGATAAGGCGGCCAAGCTCAGCATCGACTATGAAATGCTCAAGCGGCCGGTGAATGTCGGCTTTTCGGGCGGCGAGAAGAAGCGCTCGGAAATTCTGCAGATGGCGATGCTCGAGCCGACGCTGTGCGTGCTGGATGAGACCGATAGCGGGCTCGATATCGACGCGCTGCGCATTGTGGCGGATGGCGTCAATGCGCTGCGGTCGCCGGAACGGGCAATGCTGGTCATTACGCATTATCAGCGGTTGCTCGACTATATCGTGCCCGACAAAGTGCATGTGCTGGCCAATGGTGTGATCGTGAAGACCGGCGACAAAGACCTTGCGCGCGAGTTGGAAAAGACCGGTTATGCCGAGTTCGAAGGGAAGGCCGCCTAAATGTCGATTGCGGTGATGAAAACGAAGGCTGAACTCGCTTTGGTCGAGCAGTTCCAGGGCGCGTTGGCGGCATTGCCGGGCGGTCCAGATGTCGCGCGGACGCGGCGCGGGGCGATTGCGGCGTTTGCGGAGCTGGGGCTTCCCCATCGCCGGATCGAGGAATGGAAATACACCGATCTGCGGGCGGCTTTGAAGGACCCGGCTCCGCCACCGTCGGTCGGGGATACGGCCAAACTGACGGTCGGCGATCTCATCGTGGCGATGGGGCCATACATGGACCTCGACGCGCCGCGCATTGTGTTCGTTAACGGACATTACCGGCGGGCGCTGTCGAATTTGTCGGGGGCGGAGGCCATTCGCGTGGTGCCGCTCCACGAGCATTTCGATACGCTGACGGACACGACGTTTGATGCGGTTTCGGCGCTGAATACGGCGTTTGTGACGGACGGTGCGGTGGTCGATATTCCGGCAGGGACGACGCTGGACAAGCCTCTGCTGCTGGTGTCGCTGGCGGCGGGCAAGGATGCGCAGTCATCGACGGTGCGCCACAAGATAAAGGTGGGGGCGGACGCGAAGGCGGTCATTGTCGAATTGTTTCTGACGCTGCAGGGTTCGGCGCTTGAGCAGCACATGAATGCGTTCAGCGAAGTAACCGTTGGCGACCGTGCCGAGGTCACGCATGTGAAGGCGGCGAGTGATGGCGGGCGGTCGACGCATCTGTCGAACCTCGTGGTGGAGTTGGGCGTAGATGCCAACTATCGCGGGTTTGCTCTGACGTCCGGGCAAGCGCTGACGCGCAATCAGACCGCGGTGCGGTTTAACGGCGAGGGGTCCAAGCTCGATCTGTCGGGTGCGTTCCTGGGGCGTGGCGGCGATCACATTGATACGACGCTGACGGTTGATCATGCGGTGCCTCACTGCGAGAGCCGGGAGTTCTTTACCGGGGTGCTCGATGGCCGCGCGCGCGGTATTTTCCAGGGCAAGGTCATTGTGCGGCCAGATGCGCAGAAGACCGATGGTAAGCAGATGGCGAAAGTCATGATGCTGTCGCCAGATGCCGAGTTCGACAGTAAGCCCGAGCTTGAGATCTATGCCGACGATGTGGTTTGCGGGCATGGCTCGACGGCGGCGCAGATCGACGAAGACCTGTTGTTTTATTGCCAGGCGCGCGGGATTCCGAAAGATCAGGCGCGTGCGTTGCTGGTCGAATCCTTTATCGGTGAGGCGATTGATAAGGTGGAGCACGAGGGCGTGCGGGCGGCTTTGGCGCAGACGGCGCGGGAGTGGCTGGCGGTGCCAGCGGCTTGAGCGCTTCGCGGTGGGCTACTGCCCACACCCGTTTGGGGGGAAGTTTCCCCCCAAACCCCCTTCTTTTTTGGGACTTAAGTGATGACTGCTGGTCCGTTTGGAAATTCAGGCTACGACGTCGAGCGGATCAGGGCGGACTTTCCGATCCTGTACCGGCAGGTGCATGGCAAGCCGCTCGTATATCTCGACAATGGGGCATCGGCGCAGAAGCCGCGTCAGGTGCTGGAGGCGATGGATCATGCCTACCGGTTCGAGTACGCCAACGTGCATCGCGGACTGCATTATCTGTCGAATACGGCGACCGCGAAGTTCGAGGATGCGCGCGAGGTCACGCGGCGGTTCTTGAATGCGGGCAGCGTGGATGAGATCGTGTTCACGCGGAATGCGACGAGCGCGATCAACCTTGTGGCGCAGTCGTTCGGCGGCCTTGTTATCGGCGAGGGTGACGAGATCGTGCTGTCGATCATGGAGCATCACGCCAACATCGTGCCGTGGCATTTCCATCGCGAGCGGCGCGGGGCAGTGCTCAAGTGGACGCCGATGGATGATAACGGCGAATTGCTGATGGACGAGTTCGAGCGGCTGTTGACGCCGCGAACGAAGATGGTGGCGATCACGCACATGTCGAATGTGCTGGGGACGATCAACCCGATCAAGGAGATCGTGAAGATTGCGCATGGTAAGGGCATTCCGGTGCTGGTCGATGGCAGCCAGTCGGCGGCGCATATGCCCATCGACGTGCGGGATCTGGACTGCGATTTCTTCGTGTTTACCGGGCACAAAACGTACGGGCCGACCGGGATCGGCGTGCTGTATGCGAAGAAGCAGCATCTCGACCGGATGCCGCCATATGAGGGTGGCGGGGAGATGATCGACAAGGTGACGGTCGATGCGATCACTTACAATACGCCGCCGCACCGGTTCGAGGCGGGGACGCCTGCGATTGTCGAGGCGATTGGGCTTGGGGCGGCGCTGACCTACATGATGCAGGTGGGGCGCGAAAGAATCGCGACGCATGAGACGATGATTGGGCAATATGCGCAGGAGCGGTTGGCCGAGTTAAACTGGTTGAAGGTTCATGGGACGGCCAAAGGCAAAGGCGCGATTGTCGCTTTCAGTGTCGATGGATTGCATCCCCATGATATTGCGACCATTATCGACCGGTCCGGGATTGCGGTGCGCGCGGGGCATCACTGTGCGCAGCCTCTCATGGAGCGACTTGGTGTGTCGGCGACGTGCCGGGCATCGTTTGCTATGTATTCGACGCGCGCCGAGGTGGATGCCCTGGTTGATGGGCTGAAGCGGGCGCATGAATTGTTCGTTTGAAGACAGCTGACCTCAATACTGACCTGGGGCCCTTGAAGCCTCGTGGGAGAGACCGATGGATACGAAGACTTTGGCGGTGGATGCTGCCGTGCCCGAGGTTGGGGTGAGCGAGGCAACCGTTGTGGTTCCTGTAGTTGCCGCGAGCGACGGGGCCGCTCAGGTTGTCGCTGCTGAAGGCGATGGATCGCCTGTCGAGCAGGCTTCGGCATTGCCGGAGGACGAGATCGAGCGGATGACGGCGGATATCATCGCCGCGCTTAAGACGGTGTATGATCCGGAAATTCCCTCGGATATTTACGAGCTTGGGCTGATTTACCGGATCGACATCGAAGATGACCGGAGCGTCGCGGTCGAGATGACGCTGACGTCGCCGGGGTGCCCGGTGGCCGCCGAGATGCCAGGCTGGGTGCAGAACGCGGTCAATACGGTGGGCGGGGTGCGGGAGACGAAGGTCAATCTGGTGTTTGATCCGCCATGGCATCAAGGGCGCATGTCTGATGAGGCACGGCTGGCGCTGAATATGTTTTAGGCGGCGCGCCACCCATCACGACCCCCTCCTCTCATGCCCCCGCCCCTCACCCCTCCGGCAAATGGGGCGGGAATTCGGCCGTGAAGTCGATTTCGGCGTAGAGGTCGGACATGGGGAGGCGGCAGTTGATTTCTGGGAGTTCGATCGTGGCGTCGAGGCCGTCGACGTCGGTATCGGTCCATTCGCGCATGCCGGGAAGGCGGGTGAGCAGGATCGCGGCGGGAGCGTCTGATTCTACGATCAGGATGTAAATCAGGCCGTCGCGGTTGCGGTATTCTTCCAACTTGCGCTGCCAAGCAATGCCGCGATTGGACGGGGACAGCACTTCGACGACCATTTTGGGGGTGGCTGCGTCGTAGGTGTCTTTGCTGGGCGGGTCGCAGGTGACGGTAACGTCGGGGCGGCGGATCGAGCGGATCCGGGTTTTGACGGCGATGTCGGCAGTCGCGGGGCGGTAGCCGGTGCCGCGAAGCTGCTGGCCTAGCGCGATAATCACGTTGACAATAATCTGGTCGTGGCGGTTGCTGGCACCGGTCATCATCTTTACGGGGATGCCTTCGACGAGTTCGTAACGGTCGTCCTGATCGAGGCACCAGTGGAGGAACTCGTCGGAATCCATCAGGGTTCGTGCGATATTTGGCATCGGCGCGGGCTCGCAATTGGCAGATTTTGGGTTATATTAGCATGTCCGACGCGGTTTTTCACGGCGAACGACGCTGCTCTTTGCCTAAACCGCGTTTGTCCATGACGACTTTGGAGACTTCACGCATGACCGTTGAGACACTGCGCCGTCCACGACCGGCCGTTATGACGCTGACGCCTGCTGCGGTGGCGCGGGTGAAGGCTGTGATGGCGGGCAAGGGTGACGCCGTTGCGGGGCTCAAGATCGGCATCAAGAAGGGCGGTTGCGCAGGAATGGAGTACACCATGACCTGGGCCGATAAAGTCGACAAGTTCGACGAGGTTGTCGAAGTCGACGGTGCGCGGGTTATCGTCGATCCCCAGGCGGTGCTCTATCTGCTCGGGACCGAGATGGATTACCGGACCGATAAGCTTGCGTCGCAGTTCGTGTTCAATAATCCCAATCAGAAAAGCGCATGCGGGTGCGGGGAAAGCGTCAACCTCGTACCGGCGTCGAAGGATAAGCTCGCGGCGGAGTGATCGCGATCAATGTTTTGTTCGTCATTGCGGCTGGTTGCCGTGGGTGGTCGCCTACGCGGCCATGACGTTGGGTCGTGGCAAGCTCGCGGCGGAGTAAGCGGCGGGCGTCGGTCAATCGCGCACCGCGCGGCTTTCGATGATGGGGCCTGATGCGCTCGTGCGCATGACGTGGCCGTGTTTGGCCAAGTGGGACCTCAATAGCGCGAGGTTTTTTGTATTGGCACGAAAGACGACATCGAAAGCGTCGCCAGCGAATGGGATGGCGCCCACGACAGTGTCGATCATCGAATTGCCGATCATGCGCGCGATGGTGAGGCGGGACACGCCGAGTTTGCGCGCTTCCCAGATGATGTAGCTTGAGACGGCCTGGGAGATCACATCGCCGACGACGGGGATGAGGCCGATGATGGCGTCCAGGCCCATGCGTGTGTTGGTGCCTGGGATTTGGAACGCGCTGTCCATCAGTTTCGATAGCATTTCGATCCGGGCGACCGACGCTGCGATGTCGGGGTCAAGGTATCGTTGCGGGGTGCCCATACTGTTCATGCTGCGGGTTTCCTCATCTTGTGACGGACCGTGTGGTGCTCAACGCGGCTTATATATGGGAGTTCCGGGAGGAACGGCGCGGCACTATCTGATTGCATCGGGCTGTCATACCCGTCTGCAAAATGAATGACCTATAGGAGGTCATGCAATTTGAGTCCGTCCTAGGCTCCGTCCGGTTTTGATGGAATCACAGACGGACCCTAGCTCTATGTTTTGTCGTGCTTCTTTCGGGAAAACCGCTCACACTTTTCCCGGAAGCACTCTAGGGGACGGTAAGCTCTTCGCCGCTCGGCGCGCGTAAGGCGATATGGTCGATGTTTTCGCTCGCCGGTATCATATGGTGGCCGTTGAGCGGTCGCAAAATATGATTACAGTCGGCGAACGGGTCATTTTTTGTTTGTTGCCGGTTTTTGGAGGGGATCATGGGTGTCGAGGTTGCCGGGCGGACAGTCGCGGACGACGTGGCTGAGATGCGGGCCCTGGCGGAGGCACCGGTCATTTCGGAGGCCGAGCTGAGGGCCAATCTGGGGACGATCTACAAGGGGCTCTTTCTTGCGGACCTTGCGCGCTATGACGTTGCCGGTCAGCGCAAGTCTGCGACTCAGGCGATGCAGAGCCTGTTTGAATTGCGGCTCTTGTTGCGCAACCGGATTGCCGATTGGGAAAAGCGCGGGTTCATGACGCGCGAGGTGCAAAAGGCGTTGCGCGATGTGTTCCGGGTGACGCGGTACGCCTGCGATATGATTGGCGAGATCAACTCCGGGCATGAACGGATACCGGAGGGAGGGAAGTCGCGGCGCGGGTTTACAGGGCCGGATGCCAACGTGCTGGTCAATCCAGCGTTTCATACGGGCGAGGATCTAGCGTTTCAGCCGGGCGATGTGCTGCTGGTTCGCGGGCAGGCTCATAACAGTGCTGCGATCGCACGGATCGGCGATATCGATAGTCAGTTCAGTCATGTCGGCATCGTGTATGCGGATGCGGATGGCGGGCTGCACAAAGTTGAAGCGCTAATCGAGGCGGGGGCGGTCGTTACGCCGCTTGAGGCGGCGCTCGATCATGGGCTTGGGCGCGCGGTCTTGTTCCGGCATCGCGACAGTGCACTGGCGGGGCGGGCGGCGAAGGCCATCCACGATCATGTCGCCAAGCGGCGGTTGCGGCGGATCTGGTATGATTTCACGATGGCGCTGGAGGGCTACAAGCATCTGTATTGTTCCAAGCTGGTGCGGCTGGCGTTTTTGATGGGCAGCAAGGGCGATGTCTCGTTGCCCGCCTATACGACGCGGCTCGATATGAAGAACCGGGACTTTCTCGACCGGGTTGGGGTCAATGCAACCGAAACTTTTGCGCCGGGCGATCTGGAAATTGATCCGCGCTTCGATGTGGTGGCGGAATGGGCCGATTATCGCGTGACGTCGAGTTTGCGCAATCAGGATATGATCGCCACCAAGCTGTTTGAATTCATGGAAGATCATCACTACAAATTCGAGGATGATTTCACGATCAAGCTGATTGGTTTGCTGGGCCGGCTCTCGGCGTATTTATCGGAAGACGCCAAGGACATGATTGCCGGCGTGGTGCCGAAAATTCCACCCAACATGAACCGCAAAACGATAGCCGTGATCGCAATGCTTCATAAGACGGCACAGCCGCTCTTGGAGAAGCTTTTGGAGATTGAGCAGGCGGAGATTGCGCGGACCGGGCGGGCACCGCATCCGCGCGATACGCTGGCCTATCTCGACGAGGTGCGGCGCTCGTCAGGGGACCGGATCGGGTATCTGGTGGCGGGGCTAAAGTGACCGCTTGAACACTACTGTTGCCGGATTTCCGGGAGCAGGGGACGCTTGCGAACCGTGATTTCGTCCGGGCACTGGATAGTAAAGCCGACTTCGGCCGAGCCGTGACTTATCTGGGGCTTCGCAATGGGGAGATCGCAATGCACACCAAGGCAATGGCAGCCGAGTTTATCGGCACATTCATGCTCGTTACGTCGATTGTTTTTGTCGAGCTGTTTTCGTACGGAAATGCTGGGAATGTGGGCGTTTGCCTATCGGTCGGGTTTACGGTGATGGCGCTGACATATGCGCTGGGGCCGATTTCGGGCGGGCATTTCAATCCGGCGGTGACGCTTGGCCTGGTGGCTGGCGGGCGCTTTGATTCGTCGCAGATCGTGAGCTATATCGTGGCGCAGTGCCTGGGCGCGATTGCGGCGGCTGGCATGACAGTGCTGGTGGCGCGAGGTGGCCCGCTCAGTCTGAAGCTTGGGAACGTCGCGGCCAACGGTTTTGATACGGCGGGGACGTATTCGCTCGTCTCGGTGTTGATCGTTGAGGTGGTGCTGACGGCGTTTTTCCTCATCGTGATTATGGGGGCGACGAGCAAAAAGGCAACGGCCGGGTTTGCGCCGATCGCGATCGGGCTCACGCTGGGGGCGATCCATCTGATGGCGATTCCGATCTCGAATGCGTCGGTCAATCCCGCCCGCAGTCTCGCGACCGCGATTTTTGGTGGCAGCGTCGCGCTTTCGCAGGTCTGGGTGTTCTTCGCAGCGCCGATCGTTGGCGGTGTGCTTGGCGGAATGATTGCTAAATGGCTGCATGACGAGTGATAGTCGGATTGGCGGCCGCAGTGTTGGCTTGACTTCTGCGGTCTTCGTTTTGAACGATGTTTTGTGTGGTGTGATATGCGTTGGCAGGTTGCGGTTGGTCTGGTGTATTTCTTTGGATTTAATTTTAGCCCGGTGGCTCTTGCCCAATCGGAAGGGCGCGGGCAATCAGCAGGTCTTGCCCGATTAGAAGGTCTTGCCGGATTAGAAAGTCTTGCCGGATTAGAAAGTCTTGGGCTGGCATCGCGATTGCCGGTCGAGGTGTCGGAAGTCGTCTCTGGCGGCGCATGGACCGATGGTCAAGCGAGCGGGTCGTACCGGACGGTGACGATCCAGACGTACGCGCCGGTCGAGTTGGCGGAGGTCTATCTGCAGTGGGTTGGAAGCCGGTCGCCGGTGGAGCCGTTGCAGATCATTTCAAGCGTGCCGCTGCGGGAGTTCAACGAACAGAAACTTGCCTCCGTGTCGATCACCCTCGACACCGAGAAAGACGGGATTACCAGCATCGTGGTTGCGGGCCAGGATGCCGACGGGCGTCCGGCGGGCTTGTTGTCGTTCTTGGCGGCAGGCCCTGGGCGGTATGAGGTGGTGCCATCCAGGGCCGTGATCAGTAAGTAGTTGCCCTTACTGCGATTTTTCAAATTTGAGTGGCTCTCCAGGTGAGATCAGGTCCGCCAGACGGTGTGACGGCCGCTCTGCGGTCGCGCGGGCCAGCAGGCAAGCGGTGGCTGCTGGGAAGGCTGGCTGCAGGGACACACTTTCTCAAAAGAATTTCAAGGCTCGATGTTCGCGCGTCGAAAAGGGCGCGCGTACATTCACATATTGTGATGTATTGATGTTGTGGTGTATGCATCTGCCGATGCGTGCGGCACGTGTATCTTAAAGAACGGGCGTCGCCGCGATCTGGTGTTTTTTGGGGGGGTGCGTTGCTGGGCGCACAAGGAAGCGGCGAGGATTGTGATGGACGGTGCCCGAGGCTGGGGAGTGTTTGGCAAAAGTTCGATCAAGGCTGTACTGGCGGTGCGCTGGAGGGCGTTTGCTGAAAATCCCAAGATCCAGCAAAGTGCACCGATTCTGACGTGGCTGCCGAACTACAAGCGTGAAGATCTGCCCAGCGATATGACGGCGGGCATCGTGGTTGCCATCATGTTGATCCCGCAAGGGATGGCTTATGCGTTGCTGGCCGGACTGCCGCCAGCGGCTGGTCTCTATACGAGCATCCTGCCCCATATTCTCTACTCGATTTTTGGCACCAGCCGCACGATGGGTATGGGGCCGGTGGCGTTGATTTCGTTGATGGTTGGAACCACGCTTGCCCCGCTGGCGGCGATTGGCAGTGATCAATATGCCAATTACGCATTAGTGCTCGCGCTGCTCAGTGGGGTGATGCTGACTTTGCTCGGTTTGATCCGGGCCGGCTTTTTGACGAATTTCATAAGTCATCCGGTGATTTCTGGTTTTACAACAGCTGCCGCATTCGTGATCGGCTTCAGTCAGGCCAGCTATCTGCTTGGGCTTGAGCTGCAGCGTACGCATTTTATCCCAAGTATCGTCGCTGAAATCATCTCGAAAGTGCACTTGATAAATCCGATCACGATGACGATCGGATCATGTGCAATTGTTGCATTGCTCGTGCGCGCACCTGTTGTGCGCGGGATGCAATCGCTTCGTTTCGTCAATGCATTCTGGGCGGATTTGCTTCCCAAGATTTTGCCGTTGTTGATCGTGCTCGTGGCGACTTTGGTGTCTTGGTACTTCGGGTTGGCAGCGCGTGGTGTCAAAGTGGTCGGGGATATTCCGAGCGGATTACCCGCGATCACCGTCCCCCATTTTGACAGCTCTATCTCGAAGCAGCTGGTAAGCGGTGCGCTGCTGATTGGACTGGTCAGCTTTCTTGAAAGCGTTTCGGTCGCCCGGACGCTGGCCAGCAAGCGGCGGCAGAAGATCATGCCGGATCAGGAGTTGATCGGGGTTGGCGTTGCAAATATTGCGGCCGCTTTCACCGGCGGGTATCCGGTGGCTGGGAGTTTCACACGGTCGGTCATCAATTTCGCGACTGGTGCGCGCACGCAGGTGGCTGGGATTACGACGGCGCTGCTGATTGTTCTAACGCTTCTGTTCTTTGCGCCGATTTTTTATCATTTGCCGCAAGCGGTTCTTGCCGCCACCATCGTAACGGCCGTAACGGGGCTGATTGATTTCAGTGCGCTGACCCACACTTGGAAGTATATGAAGCTGGACGCTGTCAGTTTTCTGGCGACGTTTCTTGCCGTGCTTGTGTTAGGCGTCGAAGAGGGAATTTTGGTTGGTATAGGCGTGTCTATTGTTTTCTTTTTGTGGCGTACAAGCCAGCCGGCATTGATCGTGCTGGGCCGGCTTGGCGACACGCAGCTTTACCGCGACGAGCGTGCGCATTCCGTGACGACATACGAAAACGTGTTGATGCTGCGTGTTGATATGAGCCTCTATTTTGCCAATGCTGCGCATATTGAGGATTTCGTTTTGCGCTATATCGCCGACCATCCGAAGGTAGAGGATTTTGTGCTGGTTTGCAGCGCTGTCAATATGATTGACGCGAGTGCGCTCGAAACGCTCGAGTCGCTGAAGTCACGACTTAAGGATGGTGGCGTGACTATGCATTTGGCGGCCGTAAAGAGCTCAATCCTTAAGCGGTTGAATGCGGTCAACTTCTTTGAAAAACTGGCTCCTGGCCGCATTTTTGTGTCGGCTCATGACGCTGCGGTGGCTCTGGCGGGGGGGGCTTCCAACGCATCAGCGGTCAAGGTGCTTGATGCGGTGGGCGAGAAGCAATTCAGTTAGAGCTCGTTTGGACCCCAGTTTCATTTGTGATGGAAGGCGCGGGGTTGGGTCAGGGTGGCGGGTTGGAGAATGTCGTCCAGTTCGGCTTTGGTGAGCATGTTGTGTTCCAAGACGAGGTCGTAGACGCTGCGGCCGGTGGTGAGCGCTTCCTGTGCGATGGCGGTGGCGTTGGCATAGCCGATTGCTGGGTTCAGCGCGGTGACGATGCCGATGGAGTTTTCAACGCCGCGGCGCAGGTGCTCGACGTTGGCTGTGATGCCGGTCACGCAGCGTTCCCGCAGCATGTCGCAACCAGCGCGCAGGTGCGTCACGGATTTAAACAGCGAGTGCGCGATGATCGGCTCGAAGGCGTTGAGCTGGAGTTGACCGCCTTCGGCGGCGAAGCTGACGGTGATGTCGTTGCCGATGACTTCGAATGCGATTTGATTGACCGCTTCGGGGATGACGGGATTGACCTTGCCCGGCATGATGGACGATCCCGCTTGCATAGGGGGGAGGTTGATTTCATTGAGGCCGACCCGCGGACCGGACGAGAGCAGGCGTAAGTCGTTGCAGACCTTCGATAATTTTACGGCGACGCGCTTTAAGACGCCAGACAGCTGGACGAAGCTGCCGCAGTCTTGTGTCGCTTCGATGAGGTTTGAGGCGGTGACGAGCGGAATTGCGGTCAGGTCGCGGAGGTGGCGGCAGACGAGAGTGGCGTAGTCGGGGTGGGCGTTGATGCCTGTGCCGATTGCGGTGGCTCCCATGTTGATTTCACATAAGAGAAGGGCGGCTTCGCGCAGGCGCATTTCGTCTTCGCCGAGCATGACGGCGTAGGTGGTGAATTCCTGGCCCAGCGTCATGGGGACGGCGTCTTGTAGCTGGGTACGGCCCATCTTGAGGACGTCTTTGAATTCATGCGCTTTGGCTCCGAATGCGCCGCGCAGGGCCGCCATGGCTTCGATCAGGCGGTGGATGCCGATGTAGGCTGCGATCTTGAGGGCGGTCGGGTAGACGTCGTTGGTCGACTGGCTCATGTTGACATGGCTGTTGGGGTGGAGGTGCGCGTACTCGCCCTTTGCGTGGCCCATCAGTTCGAGGGCGCGGTTGGCGATCACCTCGTTGGCGTTCATGTTTGTCGAGGTGCCGGCACCGCCCTGGATGACGTCGACGACAAACTGGTCGTGGAGTTTGCCGACGCGGATTTCTTCGCAGGCGGCGGCGATGGCTTTGGCTTTGGCGGCGTCGAGAAGTTCGAGTTCATGATTGGATCGGGCGGCGGCCAACTTGATGGTGGCGAGGGCTGAGATCAGGTCTGGATAGATGGAAATCTGGACACCGGTCAGCTGGAAGTTTTCAACCGCGCGGAGCGTGTGAACGCCGTAATAGGCATGGGCTGGCACATCGCGGTCGCCCAACAAATCATGTTCGCGGCGGGTCTTGGTCTTCATGGGGCGGTCCTCAAGGGCGGGCGGCGTTGGGGCCTGCGTTTGCGGCCGGTGTACCGGCGGGAACAGCGCCGGGCAGGCAGAGCGCCCATTTATGGCTGGCAGCGTAACATCGAACCAAGGATTCTGACCATGCTCAAGTCTCACCGTACCGCTATCGCTTTGTCCTGGTTGATTATCACTGGATCCGCCGGGGCAGCTGTTGCCGGGGCTAGTCCGATGGGGACGTGGATTGATCATTCGGGCGAAGGGGCGGTTGAGATTTCCGATTGCGGCGGGAAGCTGTGCGGCAAGGTTGTCTGGCTCAAGTCGGCGGCCAATTTGGAAACGTGCAATTTGCAGGTCATCGGAAATGCGAAAGCGGCGGCTGGTGGCAAGTGGGACGGCGGCTGGATCTATGATCCTGAAAACAAGACGCAATATGACGTCGAACTCACGCCTGTGGGCGATAAACTCAAGGTGCTCGGATATGCCGGCGTCAAGATGTTTGGCGAAACGATGATGTGGACGCGGGCGCCGGGCGACCTGAAGCGGTGTGATGTGAAGGAGGAGGCAGCTAAGCCCGCGTCCGTTGCGGAAGTTCCTGCTGTGCAGCCGGGGAGTGATCCGGTGCGGCCGTCCAAGCCGGTGCAGCCGTCTGGCGCTGATCTAGCTCCGGTTCCAGCACCGTCTGCAACCACGCCAGTGACCCAGTCAGCTCAGGCCAGCGTTGCGCCGCCAGCGACCCAGCAGCCGCCCGCGACAAAGCGGCCTCCGGTGGCGGAGGCGAAGAAATTCAGCCTCGATGACTTGAATTTCGATGACATCGACGTGCGCAAAGTGAAGGGCAAATGCGACGTCACGATCAAGGAACTCGGGTCGTTCAAATTCGATTGCTGATTGTGGACCGACCCGGCATGACCGAGAAAGTTCTCCAATGGTGTGGATGTTGAAGTGCATGGCGGGGCCGTGGCCGGGCGGTGTGGCTTTGCTGCAGCTTGTCAGGTGGGCCTCGCCTATGCGAACGGAATGGCAGGGATGCGGGCCATTTAGAGTCGCGGCGTTGAGCTTTACCGGTGACAGTGCCGGCTCTTAAGGCGGTCCATTCAAATAAAATGCAACGGTAGTGCTTGCATTTGTTTTTGTTGTGTTGCATGTTTGTTCTTGTCGGGCCCACTGCCACGGGGATGCTCACGCAATGTCAAAAGCTGCGCCGCGCGATCTGTTTTCAGAGCAACAAGGTTCCATGTCCGATAAATCCGCTGCGCGCGTGCGCAAACCTGCCGATGCTTCAGAGAGCTACACCGCCGCTAACATTGATGTGCTCGAAGGGCTGGAGCCAGTGCGGCGACATCCGGGCATGTATATCGGGGGGACGGACGAGAAGGCGTTGCATCATCTGTTCGCCGAAGTGCTCGATAACTCGATGGATGAAGCGGTCGCGGGGCATGCGACGTGGATCGAGGTGCGGATGGGCGGCGATGGGACGCTGAGCGTTGCCGATAACGGGCGCGGTATTCCGGTCGATGCGCATCCCAAGTTCAAGAACAAGTCGGCGCTCGAAATCATCATGACGACGCTGCATTCGGGCGGCAAATTCGACGCCAAGAATTACAATACTTCGGGCGGCTTGCACGGCGTGGGTGTTTCGGTCGTCAATGCGCTGTCTGAGGTGTGCGAAGTCGAGGTTGCGCGCGGACAGCAGCTCTATCGCATGGTGTTTGCGCGCGGCGCGCCGCAGACCAAACTCCTGCCGCTCGGCTCGGTGATGAACCGGCGCGGGACGACAATCCGGTTTAAGCCTGACGATCAGATCTTCGGCAAGGGCGCGACGTTCAAGCCAGAGCGCGTGATGAAGATGGCGCGATCAAAGGCGTATCTGTTCGGCGGCGTCGAGATCCGCTGGTTCTGCGATGAAGCGTTGATTTCCAAGGATGTGCCAGCCGAAGCGGTGTTCCATTTTCCCGGTGGGTTGAAGGAATTTCTGTCGGCACGGATCGACCTCAATTCGATGGTGACGAGCAATTTGTTCACCGGCAAAGTTTCGCCGCCGGACGGTCATGGCGCAGTTGAGTGGGCAGTGGCGTGGATCACGAACGAAGACGGGTTCTCGTCGTCTTATTGCAACACGATCCCGACGCCGGAAGGCGGGACGCACGAGAATGGGCTGCGGCAGGCGCTATATAAGGGACTGCGGGCGTATGGCGAGCTGACCAATAACAAAAAGGCGGTGCAGATCACTGCCGACGACGTGATGGGGACGGCAGCGTCGATGCTGTCGATTTTCATTCGGGGAGCCGCGTTCCAGGGACAGACCAAGGAAAAACTGTCGACGCAGGATGCGACCAAGATCGTCGAGCAGGCCGTGCGGGATGCATTCGACCATTGGCTGGCAGATAGCCCGCAGCAGGCAGGCAAACTGCTCGAGTGGACAATCGAGCAGGCTGAGGAACGGCTCAAGCGGCGCAAGGACAAGGACGTTCAGCGGCAGTCGGCGACGCGGAGGTTGCGGTTGCCGGGCAAGCTCGCCGATTGCACGATCCAATCGGCGGCGGGGACCGAGATCTTCATTGTGGAAGGCGATAGCGCTGGCGGGTCGGCCAAGTCGGCGCGGGCGCGCGAGACGCAGGCGATCTATCCGTTGCGGGGCAAGGTATTGAACGTCGCCAACGCGAGTTCGGCAAAGCTTGCTCAGAACGAGGCGCTGTCAAACTTGCTGCTGGCGCTGGGTGTGGGCACGGGTTCCAAGTATCGCGATGAGGATCTGCGGTACGAGCGCGTGATTTTGATGACGGACGCCGACGTTGACGGCGCACATATCGCGTCGCTGCTGATTACGTTCTTCTATCAGGAGATGCGCGTGTTGATCGAGAACGGTCATCTGTATCTGGCCGTGCCGCCCTTGTACCGGCTGACGCAGGGCGGCAAGTCGACGTATGCGCGAGACGACCGGCATCGCGAGACGCTGCTGGCGTCCATGAAGCCCACGCCGAAGATCGACATCACGCGGTTTAAAGGTCTGGGCGAAATGGATGCTCCGGACTTGAAGAGCACGACGATGGACCCGAAGAAGCGGTTGTTGCTGCGGGTGGAAATCGGCGAGGGCGATGGGGCCGGGTCGGTGCTGGCGGAGACGGTCAACGCACTCATGGGGTCGAAGCCCGAGGCGCGGTTCCGGTTCATTCAGGACCGGGCGGCATTCGCGAAGGATCTGGATATTTAAGGAGGGCGGTGGTTCCTGGTCCGTGGATTTTGGACCGGGTGTGCTTGCGGCACAAGCTGCGAGGCCAGCCTCGCGCTCCGCTGGGAGGCACAGCCTCCCAGCCCCACCCGTTTTTTTGACAAAGTGAAGGGGTGTCGCCCGGGGCGCGGCGACTACTCGTCGTCGTTGTCCTTGCCGCCGGAGAGTTCTTTGAGTTTGGCGAAGACGCGGGCTTGTTCTTCGGCTTCGGTCTCTTCGCGTGGGACGGCAGCGGCTTTGGGCTGCATAATTGATGCGGTGGCGCGCGGGCTGTCGAGGCCGCCGGCAGTTTCTGCGGTCGGCAGGAGCGAGCCGCCTTTTTCGGCGTCGGTCTTTTCGGCGCGCTTGGCACCCTTCTTGACTTCGGCGTCGAGGTCGATCTGTGAGCACAGGCCAAGTGCTACGGGATCCTGCGGGGTGAGGCTGGCCGAGTTCCAGTGGCTGCGGTCGCGGATCTGGGCGATGGTTGGCTTGGTGGTGCCGACGAGGCGCATGATCTGGCTGTCCTTGAGTTCCGGGTGGTTGCGGATCAGCCAGAGGACGGCGTTGGGGCGGTCGTGTCGGCGCGAGACCGGGGTGTATTTAGGGCCGCGCTTGGAGGATGAGGGCGTGATCGCGACTTTCAGCGGGGCGATTTCGAGTACGTGGGTGGGGACTTTTTCACCCTTGGCGATTTCTTCGGCGGTCAATTGGCCAGCGGTGATGGGGTCGCGGCCCTGGATGCCCATGGCGACGTCGCCATCGGCGATGCCTTTGACTTCCAGGACGTGGAGGCCGCAAAACTCGGCGACCTGCTCGAACGACAACGCCGTGTGTTCAACGAGCCAGACGGCGGTTGCTTTGGGCATTAACGGCTTGCGTTCGCTCATGGCAGGGCTCCGGGCAAAGGTTTTCAGGCTTGGTTTGCAGCTTGTTAAGCGCAAACCGTAAACAAACAAGGATGTGGGGATAAAGCCTCATAGCCCAACACGGAGTATACTGCAACAGGGATGCGATCTGGCGCAGGGGCTTGATTGAGCCGAACGCTTCCCAGGCTGTGATTTAGCCGGTAGGTGTGGCGTCTGACTTCGGTTACCGGCAACAAAGGCGCAAGTACATGACGAGCCATCCCAAAGGGTATTGCTATGAGGATTTCACGGTGGGCGAGGTGGCGAGCCGGACCAATCTGGTGACCGAGGAGGTCATCAATATGTTTGCGGAGGTTTCCACCGATAAGAACCCTGTCCATATTGATGCGGATTACGCGAAGGGTACGATTTTCAAGGAGCGGATCGCGCACGGGATGCTGTCGGCTGGGTACATTTCGTCGGTGATCGGGATGCAGATGCCGGGGCCGGGGTGCATTTACGTGACGCAGACGCTGAACTTCAAGGCGCCGGTGAAGATCGGCGATACGGTCACGACAACGGTGACGACTCTGGAGCTGCTGCCCAAACGCCGGGTGCGGTTTGCGACGGTGTGCTCGGTGGCCGGCAAGACGGTGGTCGAGGGCGAGGCTGTGATGCTGGTGCCGGGGCGTCCGGCGTAATTAGTGGTTGCTTTGGCAGGGCTGCATGGAACGGTCCACCCAAGCTGAGGAATGGGTCCTCGGGACAAGCCCGAGGATGACAATGGGTGAGGCTGCCTGTGATCGTAGTGACGGGTGAGGAACGGGTTGCGGCGCCGCGCGGGGCGGTGGTTGCGATTGGCAACTTCGATGGCGTGCATCGGGGGCATCAGGCGCTGATCGAGCGGGCGATGGCGCAGGCGCGGGTTCTTGGCAAGCCTGCCGGGGCCATTGTGTTCGAGCCGCATCCGCGCGAGTTTTTCGTGCCTGATGAGCCGCATTTTCGGCTGACTCCGTTGCCGGAAAAGCTGCGGATTTTTGCGGAGATGGGGCTCGACATTGTGCGCGTGTTGACGTTCGACAAGGCGCTTGCCGGCATGAGTGCACAAGATTTCATTGCGCGCGTGCTGGTCGAGGATCTCGGCGTCAGCGGAGCGGTTGTGGGGTATGATTTCTTCTTTGGCCACAAGCGTGCGGGCACACCGCAGACGTTGATTGAGGCGGGCGCAAAGTTTGGATTTGCCGTAGATGTCGTGCCACCGGTGGCGGAGCTTGGCGAAGTTTTTTCGTCGACCTCGGTGCGGTTGAAGCTGGCCGAGGGCGATGTTGCGGGGGCTGCGCATTCGCTGGGGCGGTGGTGGCGCGTGACGGGGAAGGTCATCGGCGGGGCCAAGCGCGGGACGGGGATGGGCTATCCGACCGCTAACGTGCCGATGCCGAAGGGGACGGCGCTGTCGCATGGGATTTTCGCGGTAAAGGTTGTGGTTGACGGCGACTGGCACGAGGGGGCCGCATATCTGGGGACGCGGCCGACGTTCGACGATGGAAAGCCGGTGCTGGAGGTGTTCCTGTTCGACTTCGACGGCGATCTGTACGGACGGGAGATCGCGGTGGAGTTCGTGGCGTTCATCCGGCCTGACCGGAAGTTCGATAGTATGGATGCGCTGGTCGCTCAGATGGATGTCGATGTGGCCAAGGCGCGGGCGGTGCTGGCACAGAGTAAGTGAAGGCGAGGGGCCGGCTGCTCGAATTCTGGTTGCTTGGGTGTGCCGTGGAAAACCCCCACCCCTAACCCCTCCCCGCACGGGGGAGGGGAATACCGTCGCGGCGGACGATCGGTGCTTTGCGCTGGCGGGGATGGCTTGCTAGAAGCGGCTGAGCGAATTTGATTTTGAAAGACCATCATGGCGAAGAATGATGACGCGGCCAAAGCTGCGGCGAACAAGGTTGCGGCGGACAAGGCTGGTGCTGGTTCGGGCAATGGCGAGGGCGGGCGCGACTGGAGCGAGACGCTGCTGCTGCCGCAGACGGATTTTCCGATGCGGGCGGGCTTGCCGGATCTTGAGCCGAAGCTGTTGAAGCGGTGGGGTGAAATCGGGCTTTACGAGCATCTGCGGGCGCAGGGCAAAGGTAAGCCGAAGTTCGTGCTGCACGACGGGCCTCCGTATGCCAACGGTAACATCCACATCGGGCATGCGCTGAACAAGATCCTCAAGGATCTGGTAGTCAAGTCACAGCAGATGGCAGGGCGCGACAGCAATTACGTGCCAGGCTGGGACTGTCATGGGTTGCCGATCGAGTGGAAGATCGAGGAGCAATATCGCGCCAAGGGCAAGAACAAGGACGATGTGCCGATCAACGAGTTCCGGGCCGAGTGCCGGGCGTTTGCGGCCAAGTGGCTTGATGTGCAGCGCGAGGAGTTCAAGCGGCTGGGTGTGGTCGGCGATTGGGCGCGGCCGTATTCGACGATGACGTTTGCGGCTGAGGCGACGATTGCGCGCGAGATCTTGCGCTTTGCCGAGAACGGGCTGCTGTATCGCGGGTCGAAGCCGGTGATGTGGTCGGTCGTCGAGCGCACGGCGCTGGCCGAAGCCGAGGTCGAGTATCACGATTACCAGAGCGATATGATCTGGGTGAAGTTTCCTGTTTCGGATTCCGCAATCAGCTGGGAAGCGGGTACATCGCCACCAGTCGCTGAGACGGCAATTCAGCAGGCATGTGTTGTCATTTGGACAACGACCCCGTGGACGATTCCTGGTAATCGCGCGATCTCGTTTTCTTCGCGGATTAGCTATGGGCTCTATCAGGTGACGGCCGCACCTGAGAACAATTGGGCGAAGCTGGGTGATACATACGTTCTTGCTGACAAACTCGCCGCAGAGGTGATGAAGGCGGCGAAGATTGAGCCTGATGGGTATAGACGGCTGGGCGCAATTGCTGCCGATGTCCTTGGGACGGTGTCGTGCAGGCATCCGCTGGCGACACTTGGGTATGACTTCGAAGTTCCACTACTCGATGGCGATCACGTCACCGACGACACCGGGACGGGGTTTGTGCATACGGCGCCGGGGCATGGGACGGATGACTACATCATCTGGACGGCTAAGCAGGTGGAGTTGCGCAAGCGGGGGATTGATACGTCGATCCCGTTTACGGTTGGGCCGGACGGGGTTTTGACCAAGGAAGCGCCGGGGTTTGAGGGGAAGCGCGTTCTGAAGGAGAACGGTGACAAGGGCGATGCCAACGATGCGGTGATCAAGGCGCTTTCCGATGCCGGGGCGTTGATCGCGCGCGGGCGGTTGAAGCATCAGTATCCGCATTCGTGGCGGTCGAAGAAGCCGGTGATTTTCAGGAACACGCCGCAGTGGTTCATTGCGATGGATCGCGGGTTTGAGTTGGGCGGTGAAGCAGCCCCCTCATCTGGCTCATTGAGTGAAGAGATGCCTTCGCATCGGCCGGCATCTTCTCCCCAGGGGGAGAAGAAAGTGAAGGATTTGGCGGGGGCCGGTTCTGCTGCCGCCCCTCACCCCAACCCTCTCCCCGTTAAAGAAACGGGGAGAGGGGGAAGTGTGCAATCCAATCAGCCGACGCTGCGTGGCTTGGCGTTTGAGGCGATTTCGGAGACGCAATGGGTTCCGGCGATGGGGCGGAACCGGATCACGGCGATGATCGAGACGAAGCCCGATTGGGTGGTGTCGCGGCAGCGGGCGTGGGGTGTGCCGATTGCGGTGTTCGTGGCGCGGGCGGACCATAAAGGTCCGGGGAAGGACGGTAAAGCGTTCGCCGAGGGCGAGGTGTTGCGCGATCGCCAAGTGAACGCGGCCATCGTGGAGGCGTTTGCGGGTGAGGGGGCGGATGCTTGGTTTGCGGAAGGCGCGGCGGAGCGGTTCTTGAAGCCGTTCGGGTACGATGCCGCGAAATGGGAGATGGTGCGCGACGTGTTGGACGTGTGGTTTGACTCAGGGTCGACACATGCGTTCACGCTGGATGATCCGGTGGCGTTTCCAAGCCTTGCCGGGATCAAGCGGAAGGTTGCCGGTGGCAGCGATCAGGTCATGTATCTGGAAGGGTCGGACCAGCATCGCGGGTGGTTCCAGTCGTCGCTGCTGGAGAGCTGCGGGACGCGCGGGCATGCGCCGTTCGATGTGGTTTTGACGCACGGGTTCGTCCTTGATGAGAAGGACGACAAGATGTCGAAGTCCAAGGGCAACGTGTTGTCGCCTCAGGACGTGATGAAGACGTCGGGCGCGGATATTCTGCGGTTGTGGGTCGCGTCGGCCGATACGACGGGGGATATCCGGTTTGGGCCGAAGATCGTTGAAGGGGCGAGCGACGCTTACCGCAAGCTGCGCAACACCATCCGTAAGATGCTGGGCGATCTGGCGCATTACGACGGTAAGCCTATCGCCGTGAAGGACATGCCGGAGCTGGAGCGGCTGGTGCTGCATCGGTTGGCCGAGGTCGATGGCGAGGTGCGCGCGGCGTATGAGAGTTTCGATTATCGCAAGGTCGTGTCGGTGCTTGCGCAGTTCATGAATACCGATCTGTCGGCGTTCTATTTCGATATTCGCAAGGACACGTTGTATTGCGAGCCGCTGGAGAGTCTGCCGCGACGGGCGGCGCTTACGGTTGTCGATACGGTGTGCGATGCGCTGCTCAAGTGGCTCGCGCCGATCGTATCGTTTACGGCGGACGAGGCGTGGATGGCGTTGCGGCCGAAAGGCGCGCCGAGCGTGCATATGACCGAATTCCCGGAAGGCTTCGCTAAGTACCGTGATGATGACCTGGACGCGAAGTGGGCCGGGGTGAAGGCCGTGCGCCGGGTCGTGACGGGCGCTTTGGAGTTGGAGCGGGCGGGCAAGCGGATCGGGTCGAGCCTTGAGGCGGCGCCGGAGGTTTATGTGACGAACGCGTCGTTCCAGCATGCGCTCGCCGGCGTGGATCTGGCCGAGGTGTGCATCACCAGCGGGATCAAGGTCGTCAACCGGGCGGCGCCCGAGGGGGCGTTCACGTTGCCCGATGTGCCCGGCGTTGGCGTGGTGCCGGCTTTGGCTCAGGGCAAGAAGTGCGCGCGGTCTTGGCGGATCACCATGGATGTGGGGTCTGATCCCGCGTTCCCGGAGTTGTCGGCGCGCGATGCGGCGGCAGTGCGGGCGTTCGATGCGGGTAAGAGGGCGTGAGTGAACGATTGAAGCACTGGATGACGGCGCTTTTTTCTTCTCCCCCTGGGGAGAAGATGCCCGTAGGGCAGATGAGGGGTATCTTCAATTCAATCTACGCGCAAAGCCCCCTCACCCCGGCCCTCTCCCCAGGGGGCGAGGGGGAAGTGGAGCCTGTGTGGTATTCTGGAGGACGGGTTTCATGAGCGCCGCTGTGATGAAGGCTTGGTTGTGGGGGCGGTATTCGGGGGTGGCGCTGGCGGTGGCGTTGAGCGTTGCAGTCATTGACCAAGCGCATAAGTGGTGGATGATCTTGGGGTATAAGATCATCGCGAAGGGGCGCGTGGTGGTGACGCCGTTCCTGGATCTGGTGTTCGTCAAGAATACCGGGATCAGCTATTCGATGCTCGATATGGCAACGACGCGGGGGCAACTGGCGCTGGCGGCGTTTGCGCTGGTGGCAAGCATCGGGTTGTGGATTGCGGTGGCGCGGGCGGCGGAGACCAAATTGATGGCGGTCAGTCTGGCGCTCATCCTGGGCGGTGCCGTGGGTAACGGCATTGACCGGGTAACGCTAGGCGGGGTGGCAGATTTCTTCCTGCTGCACGCCTTTGGATACTCTTGGTATGTCTTTAATATCGCAGACGTTGCCATAGTTGCCGGGGTCGTTGGCCTGCTGTATGACTCATGGCAATCGAGTCGCAATGATGCCGCAAAGCCTTCGTAGCGGCTGTAGTCGGTGCGAGTTGGCACGGTTATGATAGCGGCCGCCTTTGCCGCCGGGAGATGACGTGATGCGCACTTTGCAACTGTCCGCCGCTGTTTTGATTGCACGACGAGTGGCCATTGCAGGCGCAGTGGCGTTGTCGGTTTCGGCTTGCGGGGCCGGTGACATCCAGCTTAACGGCAAGGTGTTTGACGCCATCGGCGGGCTGGTCGGTAGCGGCGGTGCAAACGAAAGCGCCAAACTTCCGGTCCGGTCTGGTCTCGTCGTGCCGCCGGGGCTCGAAAATCTGCCGCAACCGGGTTCTGCCGCGGTGCCGGATGGTGCTTTGGCTGAGATTCAAGATCACGACCGCAAAAAGGTGGTCGACAAGTCGGCGCTGGAGGCGAAGCAGCGCGAGTATTGCAAAGTCAACTACGAGCAGGCCAAGCAGCGCGGCGATAATAGCGCCGATGGGGCGACTGGGCCGCTTGGGCCGTGCCGTCCCAGTGCCCTGGGTTTGGTTAAGTCGATCAATTCGACCGAGTGAGCGGGGCTTCCAGCCGGTCTCGTCCGATGGTCTCAAGAACGCGGATTTGTCGCGGCGGGATCGTTTCGACGCGCGATATAGGACACTGTTCCGACACAGGATGCGGCTTGGTATAAAAACGGTCTGACTTTCGAGTTCAGCATACCATTGTCAGCCGACTCTTTGCCGCCCGGCCTGCGGTGATGCGAGAAGAGTTATTATGTCGTTGGCCGGTCATGACATGAAGGCGATGTCATTTGACAACAGCGGCTGTCCGCACAAAATCGCGATAATGTGCGCGCTTAATGGAAAATTCTCATGATGAACTTACGCGGCCGAGTTCCGGTGTTCTCGAACTTGCGCCGGTCCCCATTCCTCTTTTCGCTGGCGGTGTTGATGCTCGCTTTCACTCACGCCACGCTGATGGCGAAACCCGTCTCCAAAGCCACTGAATTCAAGCTCGCCAACGGCATGCAGGTGGTTGTGGTGCCCGATACACGGGCACCCGTTGTCACTCACATGGTCTGGTACCGGGTCGGCGCTGCCGACGAACCACCGGGCGTGTCGGGCATCGCGCACTTCCTTGAACATTTGATGTTCAAATCGACCGACAAGATCCCGATGGGGGAGTTCTCGAAGATCGTGTCGCGGCTTGGCGGACAGGACAATGCCTTCACCGGGCATGACGCCACGGCCTATTTTCAGCGCGTGGCCAAAGATCGTCTGGCGACGGTTATGGGCATGGAAGCCGACCGGATGGTGAACTTGAAACTCACCGAGAAGGAAGTGCTCATGGAGCGTAATGTCATTCTCGAAGAGCGGCGGTCGCGCATCGAAAACAGCCCGAATGCGCTGCTTGATGAGCAGATGAATGCCGCGCTGTATATGTCGCATCCGTATAAAATCCCGGTGATCGGGTGGATGCACGAGATGGCGAAGTTGTCGCCTTCGGATGCGATGGCTTTCTACAAGCGGTTCTATGCTCCCAACAACGCGATCCTGGTCGTCTCTGGCGATGTGACGCCGGAGGAGGTCAAGATGCTTGCCGAGGCCACGTATGGCAAGGTGCCCGCCAACTCGGAGGTGGGTGCGCCGCGTGTGCGGCCGATGGATCCGCCACAGCGGGCAGCGCGCCGGTTGCGTCTTGAAGATCCGCGCGCCGGGAAGACGTCGATTGCACGGTATTATCAGGTGCCGAGCTACGTGACGGCGAAGCCGGGTCAGGCCGAAGCGCTCGACCTGCTGATGAAGGTTTTGGCGCAGGGTTCGACCAGCCGGATGTACAAGCGGCTGGTGATAGAAAAGAAGATTTCGCCGAGTGCCAGCGGCTACTATTCGGGCGGCGGGCTGGATTATGGGTCGCTGTCGATCTCCGCAATCTTGGTGGATGGCCAGACGGTTGAGGCGATCGAGGCTGAGATTGATTCGGTGATTGCTGATGTGATTGAGAAAGGCGTGACCGAAGCCGAGCTTGAGCGCGCGAAGAACGGGTTCATTGCCGATTACGTGTACGAGAGCGACAATCAGGCGACGCTGGCCCGGCGCTACGGCTGGAACCTCGTTGTGGGGCGGACGCTGGAGCAGACGGACAACTGGCCGGAAGCGATTGCCAAAGCGACGGTTGCCGATTTACAGGCGGCGGCTGCGGCATTCCTCGACATCAGGAAGTCGGTGACCGGCGTGCTGGTGCCGACGGCGGAAGGCGGACAACGGGCGGCGCAAGTTCCGGCGACGCCAGCTGCTGCTCAGGCGGTGAGGTGAGTTCATGATTGCATTCAATGGACTTGCGTTCGTGCGCCGTGTTGCTCGTATCGATCTGGCACTTTCGCTAGCTGTCGCTGCGTTGTTTTGTTTCGTCACCCTCAGTCATCCGGCGCATGCAATGAAAATTCAGACGGTCAAGAGTCCTGGCGGCATTGAAGCCTGGCTCGTGGAAGAACATTCGGTGCCGATGCTCGCGCTCAAGTTTGCGTTCCTGGGGGGCAATTCGCAGGATCCCGCCGGGAAGGAAGGGCTTGCCAATTTCATCACCGGGATGATGGATGAAGGGGCGGGCGACCTTACGTCGGAGCAATTCCAGCAGCGGATGGAAGAGCTTGCCATGCGGATGAGCTTTGAAGACGGCAAGGACGCGCTGTATGGCAATTTCGAAACGCTGACGGCCAACCGGGATAAGTCGCTCGATCTTTTGCGGATGGCGGTCACGAAGCCGCGGTTTGATTCCGAAGCGGTCGACCGGATTCGCCAGCAGTTTCTGGCCGGGCTCGTTTATGCAGCGCGCGATCCCGATAAGGTGGCGGGCAAGGAATGGTATGCGACGGCGTTTGCCGGGCACCCCTATGCGCGGCCAGCGAACGGGACGCAGGAAAGTCTCGGGAAAATCACGCGGGACGATCTGGCTGGATTTACCAAGAAGAATTTTGCCAAGAGCAACCTGAAGATTGTGGCGGTTGGCGACATCACGGCGGCGGACCTCGGCAAGGTGCTGGACACGGTGTTTGGCGCGCTGCCTGCGAAGGCCGATCTCGCCGATGTGCCGCAGACCAAAATCGTCGGCGGGTCGCAGCGCGTCATTGAAATGAATGTGCCGCAGTCGGTGGCAGTGTTCGGGTTGCCAGCGATGGCGCGAAAGGATGCCGACTTCATGCCGGCGTTCATCCTGAACCAGATCCTGGGCGGCGGCGGGTTTGCGTCGCGGCTTATGGAAGAAGTGCGGGAAAAGCGCGGGCTCGCTTATTCTGTCTACAGCTACATTCAGCCGTATCAGAGTGCGTCCATATTCGCCGGTGGCGTTGCGACGAAGAACGAGTCGATTGCGCAGTCGCTGGACGTTATTCGAGCTGAGCTGAAGCGGATGGCGGATCACGGGCCGACGGATGCTGAGTTTGCCAACGCGAAGAGCTATCTGACGGGTTCGTATGCGCTGCGGTTTGACACCAATGCCAAGATTGCCGCGCAACTGCTCGGGTTGCTGCAGGAAGATTTCGGCATTGATTATGTCGAGAAGCGGAATGCGCTGGTGGATGCGGTTACATTGGCCGACGTCAAGCGGGTGGCGGCGAAGCTGCTCAAGACGGACGACCTGATCGTGACGATTGTGGGTAAGCCGGTCGGGATGCCACCCAAGGGGTGATGTTGATCGGCACGCCCTCAACGCTCTTTCTTGCCGCCGCCCCTCACCCATTTTTCTGCCGCCGCGCCTCACCCCCGCCTTCGCGGGGGCAGGCTCCTAACCCTCTCCCCATCAAGTGCAGCGATGGGGAGAGGGAAATGAAGAGCGCATCGAAAGGTGCGCTTTTTTTGTTTTGGGCGAATGGGCGGTGGCGTGAAGGGTTGCTTGGCGTGCTTTGGGAAAGAGGCTATTTGTGCGTCCTCTTTGCTTGCGCGTGGCCGCCCCACCAACCCCACGCGCGAATCTAAACGGAGTTCCCATGCCATCGCGCTCGCATAATTATGATCAATCGCTCAGTGGCTGCCTGACCGGGGCGATCGGGACGCATGGGTTGCAGTCGGCGGAGCTTGCCAATTGGGTGGCAAAACTTGAGCCCGAGATGGCGCGCCTCAAGGCGGATGCGACGGGCAAGCGGCTTGAGTTGCTGTCAATTGTGAACGAGACGGCGGATATTGCGGCGGCGGAAACAGCGCTTGCCAAGCTGTCGGAGGACGCGCGGACGATTGTGTTTTTTGGCACCGGCGGTTCGGGGCTTGGCGGGCAGGTTCTGGCGCAGATGGCGGGGTGGAATATTCCCGGCGCGCAGCCGAAAGATAAAGCCAAGCGGCCGCGTACACGGTTTTACGACAACCTCGATGGCGATACGCTGGCGGGCGCGCTGGGCGAGTTGGATTTGGCCTCGACGCGGTTTGTGGTGACGTCGAAATCGGGCGGGACTTCGGAGACGCTGGGGCAGGCCATTTGCGCTTTATCGGCGGTCAAGGCGGCCGGGCTTGAGGCGCAGATTCCGAAGATGTTTCTGGGCGTAAGCGAGCCTGGAGTCAAAGGCAAGCCGAACGGGTTGCGGGATTTGTTCACGTCGCTGGGCATTGCGATGCTCGATCACCCGACCGGGATTGGCGGGCGGTTTTCGGTGCTGTCGAATGTGGGCTTGCTGCCGGCGCTGGCGCGGGGACTCGATGCGCGGGCGGTTCGGGCCGGGGCGCGCTCGGTGGTGGATCAGCTCATGGTGGCGAAGTCGGCGGCGGATTTTGCACCGGCGCTGGGGGCGGCGGTTGCCATCGGTTTGGCGAAGGAGCGCGGGATCGGCATCAATGTGTTCATGCCGTATTGCGACCGGTTGGGGAAGCTGTCGGAATGGTACGTGCAGCTGTGGGCGGAGAGTCTGGGCAAGGGTGGCGAGGGAACGAGCCCGATTGGGGCGACGGGGCCGCTCGATCAGCACAGTCAGCTGCAGTTGTTCATGGACGGGCCGCGCGCGCATTTCCTGACGATTGTGCGGACGAAGACGGCGGGGACCGGGCCGGTGATCGATGCGGGCATGGCGAAGCTGGCCGGCATTGGGTTCATGGGCGGCAAGAGCATCGGCGACGTGGTCGATGCGCAGGCGCATGCGATGCCGGAAGCGTTGGCGCGTGCCGGGCGTCCGGTGCGGACGATTGATATTCCGGTGCTCGACGAACGCGCGATTGGTGCGGTTCTCATGCATTTCATGATCGAAACGATTTTGGCGGGGCGGGTGCTCGGGCTCGATCCGTTTGATCAGCCAGCGGTCGAGCTGGCGAAGGTGCTGACGAAGGAGCGGTTGGGGGGGCTCTCCTCCTTTCAAAAATCCTGACCTGAAGTAGGTCAGGATTTTTGAGTCCGGCGCTCGCGCCGACGCCTCTTCGGCGCATCGGCCAGCGAGGGCTGGCCGCTAAGTATGGCGCTTCGCATTGTTGTGTGATGAGCATTTGCTTTTGGGTTTTGGGGGGGGCGGATGGCTGGGTTTCCGTGGCGGTTGATGTTATTGACTCTTTTGATGCTGGGGGTCGGGGGGGCGATGTTTGTTTTTGCCTACCGGGATCAGCGTGCGTTTTTTGCCATGCGTGACCAGGGTACGGAAGTGGTGGCCGATATCGTGGATGCGTTCGGGAGAACGAACAAGGGAACGACAAGCTATTCGGTCAAGCTTTCCTGGGTCGATAAGCGCGGACAAGTGCAGACGTATCGGCCGACGCACGTCAGTGCCGGGTTCTGGCGGACGATTTCGACGGACAATGTCTGGACCGTCAAGACCACACGGGTGCGCTATCTCGAAGGCGAAAACGTGCGACCGCTCATTGTTGGGGATATGGCGGAGCGGGAATATCAGGATCGATTCGGTATTTGGGCGGGGCTGGGGTTTTCTCTGGTGGGATTGGTGTGTGGATATTTCCTCGTGAGGACGCTGCGGGGGCGTGACGGGGTGGCTTAGGGGCGCAGGAACTGGTTGCGTTCGACCAGCCGGTGGTGGCGTTGGCGAAGGTGCTGACGAAGGAGCGGTTGGGGGGTAGGGGGGGAATGACCTAACGCTTATTGATCACCGCTTACGCCCTCCCTCCTTGCGAGGGGCAAGGGAGTCGGGCAGCGGCCTGTTTCAAGGCCAACTACCCGTCCGGGCAACTCACCATTCAGCTTCTTTGGATGCCTTTTCGAGACGTTTGAGCTCCTTTTGGGTCAATTTCGTGCTTACCCATGCTTGGTTCTTGAAAGCGCATTTGTCTCCATGAAAAAAGTATAAAACAATTGGGTTTTTAAGCCCTCCATCTACGGTAGAGTTCTCATCAAGTCCGTCTCTTAAATTGATGCTGCAATCCCATGAGGCAACGAAAAGATTTTTGTCTCCTGGATGCTTCTGTGCTCCCGATGCCGAACGACCATTGTCGTCTGTAAAGGTTACCCCAGCGGCGTCGGCCACGGCATCTAGGCGTTTCACGGAATTCGATGCGCATGGTTTACCACCATGCGAAGGGTGACCAACATTGTAGCAACGCCAACTTTGCCCATTCAAATTATTAAATGAGATATCCGCCGCTGAAGCAGCGGACCATTGCAGCAGCCCAAAACACGCAAATGCGAAGAAAAAATATCTCAAAACTCGCCTCCGTTGTTTGCCCTACTCATCAATTTCCGAACCACGGATTCTCTCAAGATTAACGTCGTCTTCAGGCGACAGCAACGTGCCATTTACAGTCGGGGGTGGGGTAGCGGAATGGATATTTTTAATTCAGTCAGGCCGAAATCGGGGAGGTGGGATAGTTGTGCGTGTGGGCGTGCGGTATTTTGTGACGGGTCGCGATGTAGTAGGATCGGCAACTTGAGATGATTCGATAGGGTGTGCCGTGCGGCCCTTGGGTCCCGTGTCTGTACTGCACGCTGGTGCCCGTTGCCGCCCCTCACCCTAACCCTCTCCCCGTCAAGGACGGGGAGAGGGGATGAATTAGCCGGGAGTTTTGCCGTTGATTATTCGCCAATTAGCGCCTGAGACGGTGAACCGGATTGCGGCGGGGGAGGTGATCGAGCGTCCGGCGAGCGTGATCAAGGAGCTGGTTGAGAACGCGCTGGATGCGGGGGCACGCGAGATCGAGATCGTGACGGCGGGCGGCGGGCTGTCGCTCATTCGTGTGTTGGATGACGGCTGCGGAATGGCGCGGGGCGATCTGGCTTTGTGCGTCGAGCGGCATGCGACATCGAAGCTGCGCGACGATGATCTGTTTGATATTCGCACGTTGGGGTTTCGCGGGGAGGCGCTGCCGTCGATCGGGTCGATTGCGACGCTGTCGGTGGCGTCGCGTCCGAGGGCAGGCGATGAGCCGCTTGAGGTCACCGTCGACAAGGGTGAGAAGCGGGAGTTGCGGCCGGCGGCCGTCAACTTCGGGACCCGGGTCGAGGTGCGGGACTTGTTTTCGGCGACGCCGGCGCGGCTCAAGTTTTTGAAGTCGGAGCGGGCCGAGAATATGGCGGTCGGCGATGTCGTGCGGCGGCTGGCGATGGCGCATCCAACCGTCGGGTTCACGCTGACGAGCGGCGAGCGGACCGGGTTGCGGTTGCCTGCGTGTGCGCCCGGCGCAGACGGGTTGCTGGCGCGGCTAGGTAAGATCATGGGCGCGGAGTTCATGGCGGATGCGCTGCCGATTGCGGGCGAGCGCGAGGGGATTGCGTTGAGCGGGTTTGCCGGGTTGCCGACGTTGCACCGGCCGGATGCGACGCAGCAGTATCTGTTCGTCAACGGGCGGCCGGTGCGCGACAAGCTGCTGGTTGGGGCGGTCAGGGCTGCGTATGGCGATCTGCTGGTGCGGGGGCGGTTTCCGCTGCTGGCTTTGTTCGTGTGCCTGCCGCCGTCGGGAGTGGATGTGAACGTGCATCCGGCGAAGGCGGAGGTGCGGTTCCGGGATTCGGGCGCGGTGAGGTCGCTGATTATCGGCGGGTTGCGGCAGGCGTTGGAGGCGGCGGGGCATCGCGCGACGTTGCGCGGCGGGACGATGACGCTGGATGCATTTGCGGTGCAGGGGGCGGGACCGAGTGGCGAGGCGGGGCCTCAGTTGAGCGAGGCGCGGGCGGCATCGCAGAGCTGGGCTCATGCGCGGGCGGCCTATGGCGGCGGGCAGGTCAATCCGCGTTACCCGAGTGTCGCCCGGTCGGGGCTCTATGAGGAGATGCAGGCGCCGTTTGCGGCGGTCAATCAGCCGAGTGTGGATGCAGCGCCTGCGGTTGAGGCGGCACCGGTCGAGCTGACGTCGCGGCCACTGGGGGCGGCGCGGGCGCAGTTGCACGAGACGTACATCGTGGCGCAGACGGAGACGTCGGTCATCATTGTGGACCAGCACGCGGCGCACGAGCGGCTTGTCTATGAGCGGATGAAGCAGATGCTGGCGGCGGGGAGCGTGGCGCGGCAGGGTTTGCTCATTCCGGTGATTGTGGAACTCGATGCGGACGAGGCGGCGGGTCTGCTTGAGCGGGCGGACGAGTGGGCTGAGCTGGGGCTCGTGATCGAGAGTTTTGGCGGCGCGGCGGTTGCTGTACGCGAGGTTCCAGCGTTGCTGGGGGACAGCGATGTGTCCGGGCTGGTGCGGGACTTGGCGGCGAGCGTTGCGTGCGATGGCGAGGCACGAGCGTTGCGCGAGCGGCTTGAGGCGGTGTGCTCGACGTTTGCGTGTCATGGCAGCGTGCGCGCGGGGCGGCGACTGACGGGGCCGGAGATGAATGCGCTGTTGCGCGAGATGGAGGCGACGCCGCATTCGGGACAGTGCAATCACGGGCGGCCAACGTATGTGGAGCTGAAGCTATCGGATATCGAGCGGCTGTTTGGGAGACGGTAGGGGGGCGATGGTGGAGGCGGCATGAGTTCAAGCCGGACCTGCCGCGTGGCAGGCCCGGCGATGGTGTGGGTTTGGGATGTGGAATTGCAGAGTGAGATGCGGGTGGAGAGATATTTGAAGGGGGTTGAGGCGTTGCGGCGGGTGAGGGTGGTTCAGAGTTTTGAGGAGTTGGTGGGGGCCCGGTTTGAGGGGGACGTCAATGCCCTTTGCTGGGCGCGGGAGTTGGCGGGGGATTTTAGGGAGGTTGCGGCTGCGCTGTCTGCTGGCGAAGGAATGACGGCGATTGAGGATGAGGATTTGCGGGCGTTGGCGCTCAGCCCGGCGGGGGCTGTGGCGCGCGATGTGTTGCTGTTGGATCAGGCGTTGCTGCGCGGCGCGGGGCTGGAGCCGATGCTTGAAGTCAATACGGGTTATCCGCGCGACGAGGCGGCGGGGCCTATTCCGACGGATGTGTATTCGTTTCATGCCGATAGCGCGACGGTTTCGGCGGATACGTATTTGTGTACGTATATGGGCAGATCGTCCGAAGGGGTTTTGAATGAAGAGGTCGTGCGCCGGGCCGATATAGCGGAAACGCGCGCGCAGCTTTTGAAGCGTTATGGCGGGGCGGACGACGCGGGATTTGCGGCTTATCTGAGCGAGCAGCATTATGATCTGCATTATTGGCCGCAACCGGGGGCGCGGCCTTATTCGTTTGGGCTTGGCAATTTGTGGCGGATCGCGATTGCGTATCCGGGCTGCCCGGTTCTGCCGTGCATCCACCGTGCCCCGCTGACGCTGCCGGGGTATGAGGCGCGGCTGCTGCTGATTAGTTGATGAATATGGAGGGGGCTGGCCGTGGTGGCACGCTGGTGCAGCGCGCGCTAAATTGATTTTTGTACGGACCCTCTAGGCGGACGCCAGCAACTTGGCTACCATCCAAACCGTGACGGCAGGGATGCATATTTGCTGCCGGTCATTCTATCCTCGGCGTGATGAGTTTGGGGGGAGCGTTATGTTGCTGTTTTTACGGGTTGTTTTCTGTTGTTTTGCTGGATTTCTTTTCGCAGGCTTGGCGTTTGGCATGGTGCCGCTTGTGCAGGCGGCTGAGTTTCAAAAGCGCGACTATTCGGCGACCAACGATCCCTCGGCCCTTGATTTCGCGCCGCGCTGCAACATTCAAATGACTGAAGAGATCGTCGGGCCGGACCCGAACGTGGGTCAGGTTGGCGACTACGAGCGGGCAAAAATTGCGCTTGAGGCGTTCCTGCGCGATCCCGAACGGCTTCGCGCTGCTGGAGATGACGGTTCGGTGTTGCGGCCTGCGGGTGGTTTTTATGCGCTTTGCTTATCCAGCGAAGGCGGCGATCTGCGCGAGGCGTTGCGGATCGCGACGCTGTTTCAGGATCACTGGATGATGGTCGTCGAGCCGGGACAGGTTTGCGGGTCGGCATGTGCGGTTTTGTTTATGCAGGCGAAGCGCCGCGATGGGATTTTCAGCAGCAATTTAAATAGCAAGTATCCGGGCCGCTATCTGCATCACGAGGGGAGCCTTTGGTTTCACGCACCGGCTTTGATCTACCCTAAAACGGATGAAGATCCCAAAAAGGATGGTGAAAACGCCGCCACGGCAAAGGGTGACAAAGCCGGTGCTGCGGGCGATGCTGGAAAGTCCAGCAAATTCGTTTCGACGGACGAGGCTGAGGAAGCGTACAGGCAGGCGCTGATTTCGGTCGAGGCGTTGTTGCCGAACGAAGCTCCTGTTTTGTCAGCGCCACTCGCGTCCACCGAAGGTAAGACCGCCGAGGCGGTGCTCGATGATTTCGGGTCCAAGTTTGCCGGCAGTCAGCGGTCGGATGAGGATTTTCCGGCCAAGCTTCTGGTCAAGTTGCTGACGACGCCGAACAGCGACGCATTTTATATAAAGACGCTGGGCGAGGCGCATGAGTTCGGGGTCACGGTGTGGGGTCTGCCGCTGCCCAAGCAGTTGACAGACCGCATGGTCATGTCGGCGTGCGCAGCGGTGGCTCATGCACGATGCCAGAACAGTATGCCGCGCGGTCAATGCCGGCATCCATTTGAAGAAGATAGTGCGCTTGTGGCGAGATCGAATATGTCGCCAGCACAGGTGGCAGCTTTTTCAGCTATCTTGAGCGTTCGTTTGCAGTTGGCGAAGTCTGCTAAGTCTGTGGAGAAGGGTGACGAAATTTATACCGCTGAGGACCCGATAGAGCGGCAGCAAGCCATGCTCAAGCGTTGGCGGGTGGAGCGGACGACGTTGTGGCCGCTGGCCAAAGCGCAGGGCAACTTGCATGCCGAGGCCGTGGCCGTGGGGAGCACTAGATCGTATTTTGGGAGTGCAACGATCCCGTGTGCCGTGGTCGCCCATTGGGATGGCGATCTGTTGGTCGATCTTGAACTCCAGACTCGAAACGGACTTCCGCGGCATTTTTTGATGCCGGTGAGCGACGATCTTGAGTTTATCCTAAAAGAATCGCAACTCAGGCAGATCATCTACGAAGAGAAGATAAAGCAAATTCAACGGTTGGACCGGACGATTGATCTGGATACGGCGAAGAAGCAAATCAAAGATGACGCCAAGTTGATTGCTGACCTGAAGAAGCTCGCAGCCAAAAGCACTGAAGTGAAGCTGAATATACCGGTGCAGGACAGTATGGGGGTCGCAGAAGCGTGGAAAGAACTTGATGCACTTCTGGTTGGGCCGGAAACCGAGTCGCGCCTTGCCTGGTATAAGATGTTGCCGGTCAATACGCCGCTTAAAGAAATCACGGACGATGTCTGGTCCTGGTATGAACAGGGGAATGCAATTGGTCCACCGATAAGCGGTGTTGCGGCCCGAAAGGCGCCTAGTTCACTGCAGGCCGTGCCGCCACTAGGCACAGCAGCCGATACCGGCAAGCCGGCGGCAAAGGTAGCGATCAGCCAGCCGGCCCAGCCCTCGGACGCGGCACAACGTACTTCGGCTGCGGCGTTCAACATCAAGGGTTGGGCGCGTAAGGTCGAGGCAACGCGGATCGTTCTAACGTCGCCGCCGATTGGCGGCAAGGAGGGGGTCACGCTCGAATTCTGGACCCAGGAAAATGCGGTCGAAAAGGGCGGCATGGAGCCATGGTTCAAGGAGCGGATTGATCGCTGGCTTGGCGGGCGGACCATCCACAAGCGGCAAGGATTGATGCGGAAGGGGCCGAAGTTGTGGATCGATGCCGTTTCGCTGCCGAATGCCCAGAAAAAGGGCGGCATTCTACTTCTTTTCAATTCCTGGGAGGCGGGTAAGGGCGTTCAATTCGTAGTCGAAACTCTTCCCGAGCATGTTGGTGCCGAAGATCAAGCCTCATACGAATCCGAGGCGCTTATCTCAACTCTCTCCACGCTTGGTGTCGAATTAACGCCGGGGATTATACGTGCTGCACAGCAAAACCAATGAGAGCTGAATTTTGGTAGCGCGATTTCCGGCGACCCTATAATCTCGATACTGTTCCCGTCCGCTAAAGTGGATACACAGATGCTGGAACCCATCGTTTTCGTGAGCTATCGCCGGTCTGACAGTCAGCATGCGACAGGGCGCTTGAGGACACGCCTGGTCCCGCGCCACTTCTCGGATCCGGAAGTTTTCATGGATGTTTCCGATATCGACAAGGGCGTTGATTTTGTCGAGAAGCTGAATGGTCAACTGGAATGTTGTCAGGTGGCCCTCGTCGTCATCGGTAAGACGTGGCTCACCGCTACAAACGCCAACGGGCAGCGCCGCATTGATGATCCTGGCGATTTCGTCGCGAGCGAGGTCGCTGCCTTTATGATGCGCGGCATTCCGGTGATCCCCGTTCTGGTCGACGAAGCGAAAATGCCAAGCGCTGCCGAGCTGCCAGAGCGGCTCAAACACCTTGCTTCGCGCAATGCGACGTTTCTCGTGCATGAGCGCTTCGAGCAGGACGCGGACGCACTGGCACGTGAGGTGAAGCGGCTTGTCGGCCGGCCCGACGACGCTGAACTCGATGTCCTGAAGTTGCTCTTTTCATTTAAGGGGTTTGCCACGCGCAAGCAGTTCTGGACCGGCATCGGCCCGCTGCTGTTGGTGCAGTTGGTGGTACTGCTTGGGCTGCTGTGGGCCATGGACTTGCCGGTGATGGCCTCGTTCCTGAACCTTGAGATGCTTCCGTTTAAGCAGCAGGTGCTGATCCAGATGGCGATGCTGCCGTTCCTTTGGCCGACGCTCGCGATTGCCTGGAAGCGCGTTCGTGACCTTGGCCACGGTTGGGGGTTTTTTGTGCCCGTGGCCGGTGCCGGTGCGGCCCAGACCTGGTTTGCGCTGACCAACAACCCCGCCGACGCACAGACGGCTTCGATGGTGTGCCTCGTCTTGTTGCTCGTGCTGGGGGCGATCAAGGGAACCCGGTTTGTGTCCGATGGGGCTGCCGACTGATCAATGTTGCAACGGTGAATGGAGGACGAGATATGCGCGTTACTATACGCAAGGTCGTATGTGCTGCTCTGATTGGTGCCCTCGCTGGCGGGAGCCTAACGGTGCCGGCTGTGGCCGCCAAAATCACGGTAACGGATTCCCGCTGCAAGCAACTGCAACTCGATCCAGCAAACATTGTGGCGCTGGAAAAGCAGCTCAAGGGGAGCAAAGCCATCGGGGCGGACGATACCATCGCGTGTCAGTTGCCAGCGAGCACTACGGCCAGCCAGAGAAACTTTCCGTTGACGACGCTGTTGCCTGCTTTCAAAGGCCTGTTTTGCCGGAAGAAGAATTCGGACACGCTGGCGGACTGCGCCAAGGGTGCCGACAAGGCCGCGCGGTCGTCGTGCGAAACGACGGAGGCGGCACGCTTCAAGGTGGCGCGGAAAGCGTGCTGAGATGTGCACCCGTTCTGCGGTGCCGTGCGTGTCATAGTCTGTTGGACAATGAATGACCTAAAGGAGGTCATTCATTTGTGAGCCGGTCTTACGGGACGGGATGGCGGCTTGTTGTCGGTCGGCGAGCGGGTGGCGAAAGTTTTACTGCGTGCGCTTGCTGATATCTGGCGATTCAGGCGCGCCCGAGTAGGCTTGCCGGGTACGCTTGACTAGGCGTCTTCAAATTTCCTCCTGCCATTACCGTTGAAAAACACGGTAAGACTGGGAGGTGATTTGGAGGGGTGATGGCGGCGTCGATTAATATTCCGGTTTACAGCGATGCGCTGGTGGTGCTGGGGACGGCTGGGGTGGTTGTGCCGCTGGTGCACCGGCTGGGGATCAGCCCGGTGCTTGGGTA
>JBEBJA010000247.1:0-8882 GCA_040080145.1 Hyphomicrobiaceae bacterium | reverse complement strand
CCCAGGGGGAGAAGAAAGTAAGGGCTTATTTTAGCGCGTATGCGCGAAGGCGGCCATGACGTTTGTTGTGTGTTGGAGTGGGAACCAAGCGTTAGAGTCGGAACACTAGATAGTGAAACTTACCCCGCACCCGCAGGACGCAACCGCGTTCGGGTTGGTGATCTTGAACGACGCGCCCATCAGGTCGTCGACGAAATCAATCTGCGCGCCTGCCATATATTCGAGCGATACGGGGTCGATCAGCACCCGCGCGCCCGCCTTTTCAAGCACGATATCGTCCGGCTCGACGGCACCCGTCATATCGAACTTATACTGGAAACCCGAGCATCCGCCGCCCTCGACGCTGATCCGCAGCGCCGCGTCGCGCACCGTTTCACCGGCCGCTATTTCACGAATCCGCTCCGCCGCGCGTTCGGTAACCGTGACAGCCGCTGTCGACATATTGGTCTCGCTTTCCAGTGACATGTGTTGCCTAAATATACACGTGTTACGTAAGAAGCGCATCGTCCGATTCAAATGTGCCGCGTAACCGCCCCCAATTCTCTGGATACGCCATGACCTCGCGCGCGCCGTCTCACTCGCCAGTTCCCCAAGACTACGGCGCAACCCTCGCCCCCGGCGCCCGTTCTCCGGCAGACTACGCCGCTTCTGCCATCCCCTCGCGCGGACGCAGCCACCCCGAAAGCCCGTGCCCCACCCGCAGCCCGTTTCAGCGCGACCGCGACCGCATCCTCCATGCCACGGCCTTCCGCCGCCTCATCCACAAAACCCAGGTCTTTGTGTTCCACGAAGGCGACCACTACCGCACGCGCCTCACCCACTCCCTCGAAGTCGCCCAGATCGCCCGCACCATCGCCCGCCAGCTCCGCCTCGACGAAGACCTTGCCGAAGTCCTGGCGCTCGCCCACGACATGGGCCACTCCCCCTTTGGCCATGCCGGCGAACGCGCACTCGACCAGGTCATGCACGATCACGGTGGGTTCGATCACAACGCCCAGAGCCTGCGAGTCGTGTTCAGTCTGGAGCGCAAGTATGCAGCCTTCGATGGCCTCAACCTCACCTGGGAAACGCTGGAAGGTCTCGCCAAACACAACGGCCCCGTCGCCACCCATCATCCCGTCACCAAGGTTCTTGCCCATACCGAGCGTGCCTGGCGGAGCCTTGACCTCCATACCTATGCCTCCGCCGAAGCCCAGGTCGCAGCGCTGGCCGACGACATCGCCTACCTGACCCACGACACCGACGACGGCCTGCGCGCTAAACTCCTGAAAATCGGTGATCTTTCAGCCACGCCGCTCGCGGGCGACGCCATCACAGCGACTGAACACCTCCTGCGCGCCGATGACCCCGCCCGCCGCACCTACGAAATCACCCGCCGCATGATCACGGTCATGATCGCTGATTGCGTCACCCAAAGCCGCGCCAATCTGGCAGCCCTCGCCCCCGCGACGCCCGACGATATCCGCAACGCCTCGGCACCCGTCATCACCTTCTCCCCGGCCATGGCCGCCGATATCGAAGCCCTGCGGACATTCCTGTTCGCCCGCGTCTACCGCCATCCCCGCGTCATGTCCGTGATGACGGCCGCCCAGTCCATCGTCCACGACCTGTTCGCCCGCTATCGCGCCGACCCCGTAGCCCTCCCGCCCGAATGGGCCGCAGCCGCCGCCCGGCTCGACGCGCGCCGCAAAGCCCGCTTGATCGCCGACTTCGTCTCTGGCCAGACCGACCGCTACGCCATCGCCGAACACCGCCGCCTGTTTGACGCCACCCCTGAATTGCGTTAGCGCACCAATAACGAGCAGATGATGGGAAGACAGGGGCAAGTCCCCATATGCGTTGATGGACGGGTTTTTCCCTTCTCCCCCTGGGGAGAAGGTGCCCGAAGGGCGGATGAGGGGATTTCACTTTAACACCCCTCACCCCAACCCTCTCCCCAGGGGGAGAGGGTGCAGAACAGCCCTGATATTGGCGCGCATGAGACACGTCCCATGGCCCCTTATGTAAGGGGTTCCAAGGGGCTCAGCCCCTTGGCCTTCACTTCCTGCCACGATCAGATTTTTAACCGGGACTCAATCTATGAACGTGTTCAAACACGTCGAAGGCCGCGTCATTGCTGCCCTCGAAGCCTTGAAATCGGAAGGCAAACTTCCCGCCGACCTGTCGCTCGCAGGCGTCGAAGTCGACAGCCCGCGCGACAAGTCGCACGGCGACCTCGCCACCAACGCCGCCCTGGTTCTGACCAAGCGCGCCGGCATGAAACCGCGCGACATCGCCACTTTGCTGCAGGAAAAGCTCAGCTCCGAACCCGGCATCGCCAAAATCGACATTGCCGGTCCGGGCTTTCTGAACCTCACCTTCGCGCCGGCCTTTTGGCACAGCCTCGCGGCAACCATCATCACCGACGGCAACGTCTACGGCCGCTCCACCCTTGGCTCGAACCAGAAAATCAACGTCGAATACGTCTCCGCAAACCCCACTGGCCCCATGCACGTCGGCCACTGCCGCGGCGCGGTGTTTGGCGACACACTCGCAAACCTGCTCGCATTCGCAGGATTTAGCGTCACCCGCGAATACTACATCAACGACGCCGGCGGTCAGGTCGACAACCTCGCCCGTTCCGCGCACCTGCGCTACCGCGAAGCGCTTGGTGAAACCATCGGCGAAATCCCCGAAGGCCTCTACCCCGGCGAGTACCTGAAGCCCGTCGGTGAAGCGCTCGCCAAGACCTACAAAAAGAAGCTCCTCACCGCGCCCGAATCCGAATGGCTCCCCAAGGTCAAAGCAACCGTCATGGCCGCCATGATGGATGAAATTCGCGCGGACTTGGCCCAGCTTGGCATCAAGCACGACCTGTTCTTCTCCGAACGCTCGCTGACCGACGGAAAGGACGAGATTGCTGACACGATCGCCGACCTGCGCACGAAGGGCTTCATCTACGAAGGCAGCCTGCCCCCGCCCAAGGGCGAGCCCAACGACGACTGGGAAGACCGCACCCAAACCCTGTTCAAGGCAACCGCATTCGGCGACGACATCGACCGCGCGCTGCAGAAAGCCGACGGCAGCTACACCTACCTCGCTGGCGACATCGCCTATCACCGCAACAAGCTCAATCGCGGCTATGATGCCTTGATCAACGTCTGGGGGTCTGACCACAAAGGCTACGTCAAGCGCATGCAGGCCGCGGTTCAGGCGCTGTCCGACAACACCCGGACGCTCGACATTAAAATCAGCGAAATGGTCAACCTGCTGAATAAGGGCGAGCCGGTGAAAATGTCGAAGCGCGCCGGTAACATCATCACCGTGCGCGACGTGGTGGATGCCGTCGGCCCAGATGCCGTCCGCTTCATGATGGTTTACCGCGCACCAGAAACCGTGTTCGACTTCGACTACGCCAAAGTGACCGAGCAATCGAAGGAAAACCCGGTCTTCTACGTTCAATACGCCAACGCGCGCATTTCGTCCGTCCTGCGCAACGCACGCGACTCCTTTCCTGCTTTGACCGCCGATAGCAAAGCCGTGCGCCAAGCCGACCTCACGCCTTTGACCGACAGCGGCGAATTAGCCCTCATCAAAACAATGGCCGAATTCCCTCGCGTCATAGATGCCGCAGCCCGCGCTAAAGAACCCCACCGGCTGGCGTTTTACCTCTACGAACTCGCCTCAAGTGTCCACGGACAATGGACACGAGGCAACGATTCGCCACATTTGCGCTTCATACAGGCCGACGAAAATACAACCGCAGCACGATTGTCTCTATTGATCGCGGTTCGGCAGGTGATAACTTCGGGTTTAGGCGTGCTGGGGGTACAGGCGCCGGAAGCCATGCGCTAGTCTACTGATTCGATGCAGCCGGGCGGCGGTTGCTGTCGAACACGGTTTGAGGGTTTTGGAAATGTCACGATCAAACGGACCTGGGGCCCCGCCAAACGGATGGCCTGCAGATTACCGCCCCACCGAGGCGTCCGATCCCTATCAGGATCCGTATTATACCCAACAGCAGCGCCCTGCCGGTCCGCCGCCGCCGCAGCAGCAGCAGGTTCCTCCTGCTCGCGCCCCGCGAATTCAAACCGCGCCCACGCAGTCGCGCGTTCCCCAGACCGGTTTGCCGCCCAATCTCGCGCAAGGCGGACCGCCGCAGCAGGGCTATGCCCCGGCGGCCTATCCCGGGCAGCAGGCCCCGCAGGCCTATGGCCAACCCTACACGCAACAGGCCCAGCCGCCGCCGCAATATGCGCCGCCACAACACCCCCAGCAGTACGCTCAGCCGCAATACGCGCCCCAGAGCCAGCCGCAGGCCTATGCTCCGCAGCAACCGCAGGCTCCGGCCTACGCGCCCCAACATGTGCAACCCCAGCAGCCGCGCACCCAGCCGCCGACCGCGCGTCAGGTGCCGCCTCAGCAGCCTCAGAACGATCCGCGTTTTGCGCCCTTCAGCGGCTTCGACGCGCCTCCAACCGCGCGCCCGGCTCAGCCGGTTCAGCAACCGCCGCAATATCCGCCTGCCTACACGCCGGCACCTTCGGCCTACGTGCCCGAAACGACGGCTCGCCCGACTCAACCGCCGCAACAGCCGCAACAGCCGCGCGCCGCGTCGCCCTACGACCAGCAGTGGCAGCAGCCCGCGCCGCAGCAGCCCGCGCCTCCTTTAGCTGACCCGCGCGCCTACGATCTTGGACACTATCAGCCGTCGGCAGCGCCAGCGCCGCCGTCCGAACCTCGTACCCAGCGGCCGACCGCTCCGCCAGCCTGGACGCCGCATGCCGAACCTGAAGCGCGCCAGCACGCGGCCGATCCGGGCTTTGCTCCGCAGTTCCAGGCCGATGCTCACGGACGCCACCAGCCACTCGAACCGGTCCACGACGACGAATACGAAGACCACGAGGACGACGAAGAGTACGAAGATGCTCCCCGCAAGACACGTTACGGCTTGATCGCCGCCTCGCTGATTGCTGCCATCGCGGCTGGTGGCGGGCTGGCTTACGCCTACAAAATGTACGTTGCCCCGCCCTCGCAGACCGCCGCTGCTCCCGTCATCAAGAGCAACACCGGCCCGATCAAGGTCAAACCCGTCGATCCCGGCGGCACCAAGTTTGCCAATACCGACAGCAAGATGATGGAAAACCTGTCTGGCAGCGACACCAACAGTGACGGTGGCCCCAAGCAGGTCAAGACCATGGTCATCGAGCGCGACGGCTCGGTTGCCTCCGCACAATCGGCGGTGCCGCCTCCGGCTGCCCCTGCGGCTTCGGTCGGCGTGCCCGGTATGATCCTCGCCAACGTGCCGCCCCCGCCGCCGCGCCTGCCGCAGGCCGTTCAACCCGCAGCCGTGGCCGCCGTGGTCAATCCGCCGGTTCCGCAGCAGCAGGCCCCGCGCGCCGCCCCCAAAGTCATCGCAACGGCCCCCGCGCCGGCCGCCTATCCCGACCCAGTCGACACGGCACCGGCTGCCGCAGCACCGGCTGCAGCGCCGGTCAAAAAGATCATCCCGAAGAAGATCACCCCTGCCGCAGGGCCTGCCCCCACGGCCGCACCAAGCGCCGTCGGCGGCCCTAAAGGCGGCAATGGCTTCGTCGCCGTGCTCGCATCGGTACCTGCGTCTGGTTCAAGCCGCGTCGAGGCCATGCAGCAATACGCCGATCTTCAGCAGAAGTTTGGTGGCGTTCTTGGCAGCAAAGCCCCCGATGTCGTCGAAGCCAAGCTGCCCAACGGCATCTACCACCGCCTGATCGTTGGCCCGCCCGCCTCGCGCGATAACGCCACCACGGTCTGCACTCAACTCAAAGCTGCCGGCTACACCGCCGATTGCTGGGTCACCGCGTTCTAACAGCTAAGGCTACGACCCGCTTCGCTTTCCTCTCCCGGCACGCAAGAGGATGTCCGTTGATGCGGAGCATCGCTTCGCGATGACGGACAGGTGAGGGACTCGACGCAAAAACAAACCCTTCGATTTTCGTCATCCCGGCGAAGGCCGGGACCCAAGCAAGCCAACTATTGACCAGCTAAACCAAGTCCCTCATCCGTCCTTTCAGGGCACCCTTCTTGCGTACCGGGAGAAGGAAACTACCCGCCCACCGCCTGATTGGCGCCCCACCAACAGGAGCCTGCCATGCGCGACCATAGCGCCCTCATCACCGGCCTCTCGGGTCCCAAGCTCACCATCGACGAGGCGTCGTTCCTGCGCCGCGAACGCCCGTGCGGCATCATCTTGTTTGCCCGCAACTGCGAGAGCGCACCGCAAATCCGCGCGCTGATTGCCTCCGCCTTTGACGCCCTCGCAACCACGGAAATCCTCGTTCTGATCGACCAGGAAGGCGGTCGCGTCCAGCGCCTGCGCCCCCCGCTCGCCCGCGCGCTCCCTCCGGCTGCGAACTACGCCGCGCTCTACGCGACAGACCCTGTCCGCGCCGTCCGTGCGGCGTTTGATGCCGCCCGCCTCGTCGCCACCGAACTGCGGGCGCTGTCGATCAACTGCAACTGCGCCCCGGTCCTCGACTTGCCCGTCCCTGGCAGTCACGACATCATCGGCGACCGCGCCTACGGCACCACCACGGCGCAGGTCGTGGCACTCGCTGAAGCCGTCGCCCGCGGCCACATCGCAGGCGGCGTCGTCCCGGTCATCAAGCACATCCCCGGCCACGGCCGCGCCACTGCCGACAGCCACCTTGCCCTGCCCATCGTCACCACGCCCCACGCCGAACTGTCCCGCACCGACTTCGCCCCGTTCCGCGAACTGGCCCACATGCCCGCCGCCATGACCGCCCATGTGGTCTATTCGGCCATCGACGCCCACGCGCCTGCCACCACATCGCCCCGCATGATCGGCGACATCGTCCGCCGCGAAATCGGCTTTGGCGGCTTCCTCATGAGCGACGACCTGTCCATGAAAGCGCTCTCGGGCACCATTCTCGCCCGCGCCAGCGCTGCCATCGAAGCCGGATGCGACGTCGCCCTCCACTGCAACGGCAACCTCGCCGAAATGGAAGCCGCCTGCGAAGGCGTCCCCATCCTCGCAGGCCTCGCCAAACAACGCTTCGACGCCACCCTCGCCATCACCCGCCAACAAGAACCCTTCGACCTCGTGGCAGCGTTAGCGAACCTCGATCTGGCGATGGGGGCGCGGGTGTAAGCCTATCGTCATCGGCACCCCGTAGGTTGGGTCAAGCGGCCCTTGCCGCGCGACCCAACACTTCCACGCAGAAAGTCGTTGGGTCGCGCACGAGCTCAACCCAACCTACAATCCACCCCTCAGCTAACGTCATGGCCGCGAAGGCGGCCACCCACGACAACCATCCTCATGACCGATATCAAAAGGAAGCAACGAACTCGCCGCAATAGCTTGACTGAATTGTCCCAATCCCCCGCTACCCGATGTCGTGGGTGGCCGCCTGCGCGGCCATGACGAAATAGGGAGGATGGCGCAATAAGCCCCTGGCGTATTGCGCCGGTTTATTTGCAATCAGTTATGCAATTGCTTTCCTGAAAGTTTTCGCACCAACAAGAAAATCTTTATAAACGGTATCCGTCAGAAAGCGATCCTTCGGCACCGTCGTATGCGGATATATTGGGACAGTTTCATTTTCCGCGCTGCACAAGCCGCAAATCCCTCTCACATCTCCCGCACCAGCGCCGCCACGCTCCCACCTTGACACCGCCCCATAGTTGTCATCGCCGGACTTGTTCCGGCGACCCATCCATTCAGCATGGAAAGACCTGCGTAGAAGCCGATTGTAGCGCCCCCGTCTGATCTGTCCGTTCAGCTGCGCTTGCCGCCCAATGGGTCCCCGCGCCGAGCGCGGGGATGACAATTGATGGGCGACCCAATGGTAAGGTTGTAACTCCATGAGCCCCCTTCACCCTCCTGCCTTGAATCAGTGTACACTCGCCCCACATGCCTCCCGAAACTGCCGGAAACCCAATGACGACCGACGACACAGCACGCGCCATCGAGGCCTGGGAAGCGCCGACGCCGGATACGGCGCCGCTGGCCAGCGAAGCGTTGCGCGTGGATGTCGACGGCTTTGAAGGCCCGCTCGACCTGTTGCTGGCGCTGGCTCGCACTCAAAAAGTCGACCTCGCCAAGATCTCGGTCCTCGCCCTCGTCGACCAATACCTCGCTTTCATCGACGATCTGAAAAACCTCCGCCTGGAAATCGCTGCCGATTACCTCGTGATGGCCGCCTGGCTCGCGTTCCTCAAATCCCGCCTGCTGATCCCGCGCGAAGCCAAAACCGAAGACCAATCGACCGCCGAAGAACTGGCGCAGCGGCTCGCCTTCCGCCTGATGCGCTTGCAGGCTATGCGCAACGCCTCAGCGCAGCTCATGACCCGCCACCGCTTAGGCCGCGATGTGTTCCCGCGCGGCCTTGCCGAAGGCGTGAAGACGATCCGCGAAACCCAGCACACCGCCCAGATCTACGATCTGCTGCGCGCCTATGCCGACCTGCGCCGCCGCACCATCAAAGTCGGCCACGTCGTCAAGGCGCGCAAAGTCTGGTCCATCAAGGAGGCCCGCACCCGCCTTGAAGGCATGGTCGGCGAATCGCTGGGCATGTGGCTCCAACTCGATCTGTTCTTAGAAAAATACCTGCCCATCCAAGCCGCCGAAACCGCCCCTGGCCCCGCACCCGACCCGCGCACGCTGCTGGCAAGCTCGTTCGGCGCGACCCTTGAAATGACCCGCGAAGGCTTGATCGAACTGCGCCAGGACGCGCCCTTCGCCCCCATCCACATCCGCAAGCGCACCCCGCTTGCGGGCACTTTCTGAGGTGACCATGGTTCCGCCCCGCCTGAAACGTGCGGCCAACGACGACAGTGAACTCGAAGGCGCGCCTGAATCCGCGCCTGAAGCGCTGGTTTCCGCCCCACCCGCCGCCGTTGAC
>JBEBJA010000036.1:0-1845 GCA_040080145.1 Hyphomicrobiaceae bacterium | reverse complement strand
CCCAACCGGCGCGTGGTGCTTCAGGCCCCGTTTGGCCGAAGCCGGTAATGCGCACGATGGTGATGCCGGGGCGGACTTTGTTCATGGCCTCGGCGGTGACACCCCACTTGTCGAGTTGGCCGACTTTTTGGTTTTCGATGACGCAATCGCATTGAGCGATGAGACCGAGCAGAATGTCGCGTGCGCCTTTGTGGCGGAGGTTGAGGGTGACGGAGCGTTTGTTGCGACCATGCACGCTCCACCACAGCGATTGGCCGTCGATGCGTTCGCCCCAAGAGCGGATGGGGTCGCCCACTCCCGGTGGTTCGACCTTGATGACGTCGGCACCAAGATCGGCGAGTGCGCGGGCGGCGAACGGCCCTGCGATAAAATGACCGATTTCGAGGACGCGGATATTTTTAAGGAGTGGGGCGATCATGCGCAATTTTCAGTTCCTGAGGTTTATTACACCTCAAATATGCCATCTAACTGCAGCATCCGGGAGACCAATGTGGCATAGCAGGAGCGACTATTGAGCAATTCTTCCGAAATTCCGGTTTATGATCATTACGACGCGTCGGCTTTGCAACCAATCATAAATTTAGCTCCTGCCGATGAACAAGGATGCTTCATGCTCCTTTTGTTCAACATCGTACGCTTGTACACTTTTGAGCATCAATTTTCTGCGGCATTGGCATTGCTATCACATGTCGAAAGTATTGAGGGTAGTCTCGCTGGAAATGCATGCACCACACCGAGGAGATCGAGGCTGCAGCCATGGCGAGAGATTGCCGCCCGCGACGCAATTCTTACTCTATACCATTTTAGTAGTTCACTCGTGACTGTGAAGAGTTCGGCTACAAAGTTTAAAGGTGCAACGTGGCTTGAAATTGACCCACTCAAACTGCGCGAATCGCAGAAGTATTTTCGGAACCATTTTAAGGATATTGAATTTCTGCGCCATGGCATTGCACACAATGCAGATGCAGCGCAGACACTTGAAAAGGTAAAGAGAAACTCGGCGTCTGGCTCGTTTAGGTGGGGATCTCTAGTTGACCGAACTTTTGTGGTGACAAATAAAAATGTTCACCGTCAAATAATTCTCGACACTGACAAATTGAGATCTCTAAACGAGGCAAGACGGTTGGCATACTTGGCGTTTCCTGCATTCCTGCCCCTTCTTCCAAGATGCTTTTTGATCCAGAAGAACAAACAGTAAGAGTACACAACGGCCTGCCACAAAAGGACGCGTCCTTTTATTGTGAGACCTCGGTGGCTTGATTTTGGTGGCATGGCTGATATGACCGTCGCGGGCCACCTCTCCCCACCGAGAGGCTTCTATCTGGAAGGATAGCTGAATGACCGCGATTGCCAAACCGGCCAAGCTGCCGGCATGTTCACATTTTTCGTCCGGCCCCTGCGCTAAGCGCCCTGGCTGGTCTCTCACAGCTCTCGATAAAGCGTTTCTCGGCCGTTCGCATCGCGCGAAAGAGGGCAAGGCGCGGCTGAAACTGGCGATTGATAAAACCAAAACGCTGCTCGGACTGCCTGCAGGCTTCCATTGCGGTATCGTGCCTGCGTCTGACACGGGCGCGTTTGAGATGGCGATGTGGTCGATGCTTGGCGCACGCGGCGTTGACGCGCTGACGTGGGAAAGTTTCGGCGCGGGTTGGGTCACCGACATTCAAAAGCAGTTGAAGCTGCCGGATGTGCGCGTGCACGAAGCGGCCTATGGCGCGCTGCCGGATTTGAGCAAGATCGATTTCAACCGCGACGTGCTGTTCACGGCGAACGGCACCACGTCGGGCGTGAAGCTGCCGAACTACGACTGGATTCCGGCGGATCGCAAAGGGCTGGTGTTTGCGG
>JBEBJA010000259.1:0-1862 GCA_040080145.1 Hyphomicrobiaceae bacterium | reverse complement strand
GGCATCGTCTTCCACCGCGTCATCGAAGGCTTCATGGCTCAGACCGGTTGCCCCAAAGGCCTCGGCACCGGCGGTTCAAAGTACCCAAACCTGAAAGCCGAATTCAACGCCGAGCCGCACGTCCGCGGCACCTGCTCCATGGCCCGCTCGTCCATGCCCGATAGCGCCAACAGCCAGTTCTTCATTTGCTTCGGCGACGCCGGCTTCCTCAACAAGCAATACACCGTCTGGGGCAAAGTCATCGACGGCATGGACAACGTCGACAAGATAAAACGCGGCGAACCCGTCCAGAACCCTGACAAAATGATCTCCGTCAAAGTCGCCGCCGACGTAAAATAAAAGCACGGTTGCGAAGTGGCACCCGCAGCACAAGTTAAGCACTTCCCCTTCTCCCCGTACTTACGGGGAGAAGGTCGGGATGAGGGGCGGCAACAGAAAGACTGCAATCCATGTTTACCGCCCGCTCAAACCTAAGCGCCCGCCAAGTCACCCTCATGATCGCAGGCCTTCTCGGCGCTGCAGGTGTCGCCCTCGCCGCAGCTTCAGCCCACATCCCCAACGGCCAAGCCGCACAATCCGCCGCCTACTTGCTCATCATGCATACAACCGCAGCAGTTGCGACCCTCGCCGTCTCCTTCCAATTCGAGAACCGCAACATCTTCCGCATCTCAACCGCGCTCATGTTGCTCGGCTCAACCCTCTTCGCAGCCGACATCGCACTCCGCGCCTTCGGCATCGCCGCCCGCCTCTTTCCCAACGCAGCCCCCATGGGCGGCATCCTCATGATCGCTGGCTGGCTCACACTCGCTCTCGCCGCCATCATCTCATCGCGCCCCAAGAACTAATCCAGCGCAAACCGATTGCCTCGACACGCCCTCGCGCACTACGCTCCCACCAAACACCGGGAGCCCCACCATGACCACCGAAGTCCACTGGAACCGTCTCACCGCGAGCGAACTCAACGACCGCGCCAAAGCTGACGCCATCGTCCTCCTGCCCGTTGCTTCCGTCGAGCAACACGGCCCCCACCTCGGCACCGGCGTCGACATGTTCCTCGCCGCCGAAGGTTGCCGCCGCACCGCTGAGATCGTTGCAAAAAGCCGTGCCATCGTCGTCGCCCCCACCGTCTGGATGGGTCTCGCCGAACACCACGTCGCCTACGGCGGCACGTTCACGCTCTCCATCACCACCTACCACGCACTCCTGCGCGACCTTTGCCGCTCCATCCTGCGTGCGGGTTTCAAAAAAATCCTGATCGTCAACGGCCACGGCGGCAACATCGCCGCCCTCAACGCTCTCGCAACCGACCTCGCCCAAGAACTCGACGCCCCCATCGCCGTCACCACGCTTTACAATCTCGCCCACGAGAAGGGCGCCTACAAAGCCATCCTCGAAGACCAGGAAGGCGTCCGTCACGCCTGCGAAGCCGAAACCTCCATGATGATGACCGTCGCCCCCGATTGTGTCCGCAAAGATAAAATTAAAGACGCTCACGGCGCACTGACCGCCACACGCGGCCTCGGCGTCATGTCCGCGATCAACGTCTGGCGCTCATTCAAAGAACTCACGCCGTCCGGCGTCATCGGCGACGCCCGCAAGGCCACGCCCGAGAAAGGCGAAAAACTCTTCGACACCGCCGCCGAACTCCTCGCCGTCGAATTACTCAAAGGTGCACCTTGGGCATAGGGCAACCGTCACAAACATACCGCAACTCTGAAGCAAACTTGACAGTGAAATCCAAAATCACTCCCGCCCAAACCGCGCCCGCATGAGCATGATGAACCTATCCCGACGCGCAACCCTCTCCGGTCTCGCAGCAACACTCGCCATGCCCCATGACGTTTTCGCAGCCAATCAGCCCC
>JBEBJA010000130.1:0-1873 GCA_040080145.1 Hyphomicrobiaceae bacterium | reverse complement strand
CACCGAACGGTGCGCGATCCGCTATTTTTCGTCATGGCCGCGGAGGCGGCCACCCACGACAACCCTCAATTTGAACGAGATCTTTCAGCTGCTTGGCGTATCGCTTCCAAACCCGTCCCCGCCCTCACCTGATCGTACACAAACAAACCTGTGTATACCGTGACCTTATCGCGCGCGTTCTCGTCCTCGTTTCGTCATATTGCACGGCAACAAGAGCGTATGCAGGGGAAACCGGCACCAAACGCTCGCTGCGGACACCACGCAGCGGGCGCTTTCGCGTGACGGTTGCAAAACGGACCATCAGGACGGGACAGCGAATGAATCCGACGGAATTGCTCAGCAGCGTGTTCTTGCAGATGAATCCGGTCGACGCGATAAAAAGCGCGGCCGTCGCCCCCGCCGACGGCGGCGTCGGCTTCGTCTCCATGTTCATGCACGCACACATCGTCGTGCAATCCGTGATGGTCGGACTGATGCTCGCGTCCGTCTGGTCTTGGGCCATCATTATCGAAAAGCTGTTGTCGTTCCGCAAAGCCCGCCAGGAATCGGATCGCTTCGAACAATCCTTCTGGTCCGGCCAGTCGCTTGATGAAATCTACAACGCTCTATCGCGCGGCAAGAATATCACGATGGCCGCCCTCTTCGTCGCCGCCATGCGCGAATGGAAGCGCTCCGTCGAGGGCAACATTCGCGCGCTCGGTGGCATCCAGTTGCGCGTTGAAAAAGTGATGGACGTCACGATCGCCCGTGAAATGGAACGCTTGGATCGCCGCCTCCTGTTCCTCGCAACCGTCGGCTCCACCGCCCCGTTCGTCGGGCTGTTCGGCACCGTCTGGGGCATCATGTCGAGCTTCCAGGCTATCGCGGTTTCGAAAAACACTTCGCTCGCCGTCGTCGCGCCGGGCATCGCCGAAGCCCTGTTTGCGACCGCTCTCGGCCTCGTTGCCGCCATTCCAGCCGTCATATTCTACAACAAGTTTTCAGCCGATTCGGGCCAGATCAGCCACCGGCTCGAAGCCTTCGCCGACGAATTCGCGGCTATCGTGTCGCGCCAGATCGACACCCGTACCTGAGCAGGTTTTGCCTGCACGATAGAAAGAACAATCATGGGCGCTAGCCTCAATATGGGAAATGGCGGTGGCCGCCGTCGCGGACGCGGTCGCGGCCGGAAAGCCCCCATGAGTGAAATCAACGTCACCCCAATGGTCGACGTCATGCTCGTGCTGCTCATCATCTTCATGGTGGCTGCACCCCTGCTCACCGTCGGCGTCCCGCTCGACCTGCCGAAATTAAAGGGCGGCGATCAGGTGACGCCAAAGCAGGACCCGCTCGTGGTCTCGGTCCAAGCCAATGGTGACGTCTCCATCGCCGAAGCCATCGTTCCGCTCGATCAACTGCAAGCCCGGCTCAAGGCCATTACCGCCAACCGGAAAGGTGAGGAAGAACCTGTGATTGTTCGCGGCGACAAAGGCGCTAACTACGGGCAGGTTATGAAGATTTTGCTTCAGGTCAAGTCAGGCGGCTTCAAGAAAGCCACCCTGCTGATCGAGGTCGAATAAGGAGGCTCGGCGCGAACGTATGCGGCTCGGGTTCATTCTATCTTTGACGCTTCACGTGCTTCTGGTGGGTTGGATGTTGATCAACCTCCACCAGACGCCTGAAATCGTCGTGCCCGAAGTCGTCGCGGTGTCGGTCGCCATCATGACGCCCTCCGAAGTCACCCGCATGAAGCAGGGCGACCAGAACACCAAGAACCTCGAATCCAAAGCCGCCGATAAGCCATCCGAGGAAGAATCGACCAAGGAAGCGCCCAAGCCCAAGGCCGCCCCGCCAGCCCCTGCGCCGCCGCCCCCGGTCGTGGAAGCGCCACCGC
>JBEBJA010000011.1:0-38139 GCA_040080145.1 Hyphomicrobiaceae bacterium | reverse complement strand
CACGTCCTGACCGTTCAGGAACGTAGACATCTTGGGGTTGACCTTCGGACGGCCGTAGGTAGCCGACTTAGGATCCATGTCGACGCCCGTGTGCCAGTTAACCTTGGGGTCAAAGTTCTGCGCAACCAGGAGTTCGCCAGTGGCGCGGTCAAGGGTGTAGCCGAGGCCGTTACGGTCGAAGTGCACGAGAACATTGCGCTTCTTGCCGCCGACGTCGATTTCTGCGAGCGGCATTTCGTTGATGCCGTCGTAGTCCCACTCATCGAACGGGGTCATCTGGTATGCCCAGGCGGCCACGCCGGTGTCAGGGTTACGAGCGAAGATGGTCATCGTCCATTTCTGGTCGATCTGCTTGCCATCGGGTCCGGCGCGCTGAGCAGGGTTCCAGGTCGATGGGTTGCCCGAGCCGTAATAGAACAGGTTCAGAGCGGGATCATACGAGTACCAGCCCCAGGTCGAGCCGCCACCGATTTTCCACTGGTCGCCGGTCCAGGTCTTGAGCGAGCTGTCCTTGCCGACGGGCTTGCCGAGCGACATGGTCTTTTCAGCATCGAACAGGATTTGATCATCCGGGCCGACCGAGTAAGCGCGCCAAACCAGCTTGCCGGTGTTCATATCATAGGCCGTCACGTGGCACTGAACGCCGAACTCGGCACCCGAAATACCAACGATGACCTTGTCTTTGACAGGAAGCACGGTTGCTGTGTTCGTCTGACCCTTCTTAGGATCGCCGTTCACGGCCTTCCAGATTTCCTTGCCGGTCTTGGCGTCGAGCGCCACAACCGTCGTGTCAGCCTGGTGGAGGAAGATCTTGCCTTCGGCATAAGCGACGCCACGGTTCACCGTATCGCAGCACATGACGGGGATCACGGACGGATCCTGCTTGGGCTCGTACTTCCAGATGATCTTGGCTTCGTTGTCGAGGTCGAGAGCGAAGACGTTGTTTGGGAACGGTGTGTGGACGAACATCACGTTACCAACGACGAGCGGCGAACCTTCATGGCCACGCAGCACGCCGGTCGAGAACGTCCAAGCAACCTTGAGGGTCTTGACGTTGTCGCGGGTGATCTGGTCGAGCTTCGAATAACGCTGGTTGGTGTAGTCACCGGTCTGCAGCACCCACTGTTTCGGGTCTGCAGTATTCTTGATGACGTCCTGATTGGCCATTGCTGGCGCAGCCATAACGGTAACAAGAAGAGCACTTGCGAGTGCACTGTTGCGCATCACGCTTCCTCCATTTTGGTTCTTGCCATGCTTGCAAGCGTAACTAACGACTACCTCGGCATTCCTCTAGGTGCGGGGTTCCCCCGTCTTCCTAGTCTCCGTCGAGCGGGGCCTACTCATTCGAGCTTGGCCCAAAGTCTTAGTTACGCCGCGACTTAACGCACTTTTTTGTGAAGACCGCAAGGCTTCGTGTGACACCAAGTCTCGCACCTGCAAAATGTCACGCGACTTTCGACACAGGATTGCCGGTGATTATTGCATTTGCTGCAGCGCACCATTCATTTTTGCGGCGCACGTTTCGTGTTCAGAAAGCAACTCAGAACATGCTGCAGCCTGAATCGATGGCTGCGGATTTTGAAACATTCGAATATTTAGCGTGAGTGGTCTGCTACGACGAAGTTGTAGGACGTTCCCTTGAATTGAAGGTGTTGGTTGTCATGACGTTGCTGTCCCGCCGTTCGGTCTTGCGCGCTGCCGGGGCACTGTCGGCCTGCACTTGCAGTGGGTTACCTACGTCTGCCGGGACCAGCACGGTCCGCTTCGCCATGGAGGAAGTCGCACCGGGCGTGTTCGTTTCAACGGGGCAGCATGAATTGTTCACGCCGCAAAACGGCGGGCACATTTCAAACGTCTCGTTCGTGATAGGCCGCGATGGAGTCGCGGTTGTTGATACGGGCGGAAGTGCGGGGGTGGGGCGCGCACTGCTGGCAGCCATTCGCCGGGTCACGGACCGGCCAATCCGGTATGTCATCAACACCCATATGCATCCCGATCATGTGTTTGGAAATGCTCCGTTTCTTGCGCCAGAAACCCTCTTTGCAGGACACGTGAAACTGGCGCGATCTTTGGCTGCGCGCGGAGAGCGATATCTGGCGGTCAATAAGGCCGAGCTTGGACCAGACGACTTCGAAGGGACCCGCATCGTTGCGCCTTCGCTGGCCGTAGACGGTGTCCAGACACTGGACCTTGGAGAGCGCATGCTTACGCTGACATCACGCCGGACCGCTCACACTGATAACGATTTGACCGTTCGTGATGAAAAAACGGGGACGCTGTTTCTCGGCGATCTGTTGTTTTCAGGACATGTGCCAACACTCGACGGGTCGATCAAGGGGTGGCTTACGCTGCTAGCTGAGTTGCGCTCCGAGCCTGCTGCGCGCGTCGTTCCTGGGCATGGTCCGGCAAGCATGGCGTGGCCGGTCGCGATGGACGCGCAGGCCCACTATCTCGATGTGGTGGCGCGCGATGTTCGCAAAACCATTGCCGCTGGGCAACCACTGGAAGTCGCCATGGGGACTGCGGCATTAAATGAAAAACCGGCATGGCTATTGTTTGATGATTTCCATGCTCGTAATGTCGCTGCAGCATTTGCCGAATTGGAATGGGAATAGCGTGCGTAACGGGAGCGGTTTTTTGATGCCGCGCAGATGACGACAACAGGAGATTACCGACATGAAGCCCCTAGCGAGCCTTGCCCGTTCTACGTTGCGTTCAGCGGCGCTTGCGTGTGCCGTTGCACTGATCGGCGTGCCGGCGTTTGCGGCGGATGAAGATCCATGGCCCGCGCTCAAAACTGACCTGTTTGGAGCCAAGACCTTTGCGGCGGATGCAGCGGGCTTGGAGCTGGAGGCGCCTTACCGGGCGGAAGATGCGGCGATCGTGCCGATCACGGTCAAGATTCCGGCAAGCCTTGGGGCGGTCAAATCGCTCACGCTGGTGGTTGATAAAAACCCGGCGCCAATGGCTGCCTCGTTCACGTTCGGCCCAGCTGCCGGCACAGGCGACAGGTCAATTGCGACGCGCTTGCGGTTTGACAGTTATTCGAATCTGCGGGCGGTCGTTGAAAAGGCGGATGGTACTCTGCTGATGGTGACGAAGTTCGTCAAGGCGGCAGGTGGCTGTTCGGCACCGGCGCTGAAGGACGCCGACGAAGCGATTGCGAACCTTGGAAAATCACAGGTGAAGCTGCTCGCCAGCCCGGAGGGTAATTCGGACATGCGGTCGGGACTCGTGATGGTGCGGCATCCCAATTATTCCGGAATGCAAATGAACCAGGAAACGGGATTATATATTCCTGCGAAATACGTGTCCAAAATGGACGTTTCGCGCGGAGGCGAACAGGTTTTCAGAATGGAAGCCGGCATCTCGATCAGCGCCGATCCGAATATCCGATTCACGTTTACAAGCAGCTCGAATAATCAGCTTGCCGTAACGACGACGGATTCGGATGGGAATGTGTTTACGGCTCAAAGCGCGGCGAGCGGGTCGTAGTCACTGGCGGTGGGACCGGTGTTGCAGCACGCTGTGCCGGTTCGTACCCGTTGGCAGAGCCGTTGATGGTTGGGGCGCGTTCAAGGCCACAGGCTCGAGGTGGATGTTACCGCGCCTAAGGCAACCTGCAGCCACCGGCAGGTCGCAATAGCCGCTTGGCGTATTGCCCCCCCCGGGGGGGGCAACCTTCATCAGGATCAGAAGCAGCGGAGTTCGCCTTCGACTTGGGCGCGGCGCATATCCTTGACGCGGCGCTGAAGGTCGCCGTTGCTCATTTCCTGCTGGGCTTTGCCGCCGCGCTTGTAAATCATCAGGATGGTCTCGACGGCTTCGTATTCCTCAAACGGAATGAGGCTCGCGATCACGTCGACCGAGCACGAGCATTTGTCGAGCGACTCGCGCGACTGACCGTTGACCTGCATGCAGGCGAACACGTAGTCAGCGCGGGCAACAGTCGGGAAATCATTGACGGGCTCGGCGGCCTTTGCGGCCAAAGGCATCAGGGCAATCCCAGCGGTCGCAAGTATCCATCCACTTGCGCCACTCGATGGCCGGGCGTGGGCCAGCCGACCAGAAGCCGCACGGATAGGTCTGAGTTTGCTGCCCTGGATGGCCGCCTCAAGGACGGCCAGGGAGTATATGGGGCGCATAAAACCAGCGCGCAAAAAGTCGAGGCCCAGTTTGAATGGGTTCATTTCAGCACCTCGGCACCTACCATAAGGGTGCGCTCTTCGAGGCGCGGGGCACCTTTGGCAGTATTTTCGTAAGTTGCCAGCAATTCGACGAATTGGCCCGGAACTGAATCGCAGACAATGAATGAAAACTTGGAATTTTCATAGCCGCGCATTTTCGCGGCATTGAGGTCGCCGGAATAAGGCGCGACACTTACCCGATATCCGTCAATGATTTTGTCACCGAGTTTTACTTTCACTGGATCAACTGTTGCGCGTTCCCGCATAGCCGTACGGAACTTATCCTTCAGATAAGATACTTTTCCGCCTGCGACCGACATATAAGACGCAATGGCACGATCAAGAAAGACGACGAGGACGGGATTGCCCGTTAAATCGTCGATGGCGTGCGCATCGCGGGCGCGCTCGCCGGAAAAGACTTTTACCACCACGGAGCGCGTGCCATCGGTGGCGACTTTTTTGACTTCGACCTTGATCTCGTCGGCAAAGGGCTGGCCGAGCAGTTCAGGCGAGGAGACGCTGCGGTCAAACTTGTAAACGAGGTCGGTGCCGGCGTTCACGTTTGTGAGGTGCTTGCGCTCGAACAGGATGTCGACCGACGACGGCTGGGCCGCGGAAGCCACCTCGGCGGCGGCGCCTGCGCCGCCTGCGGCGATGACGGTTGCAACGAAGATGGCGCGAATGGTCCGGCGGTAGCTCGACACGTTTACTCTCCTGATCGTTCGTTTCGTTGTTGGTCCGGGCGTCGCTTGCGCCCGCTTTTGGCGGCGTTCGGAGCTCTGTCTACAATGGGTTGGCCTAAAGTGGAAGTGAAGGCGGCGTAACCTTTGCTGACGGAACGGTAAATTCGGGTTGAGCAGATCAGTGCAGGAAGTCTCCAAACGCGCGGGGGCCGTCGCCGACTTTGGCTTTGCCGGTTACAGTGCGGGCCACGGCATCAATGCGGACCAGGTCGTTGTCGAACCAGCAGGCCACGTAAATATTGCCGGTTTGCGCGTCATAGGCGATGCCTTCTGGGTGGTCGCCGACTTCGATGGTCTGGACCGGTTTGTTGGTTGCCAGATCAAAGACGGTGACGGTGCCGCCATATTGGTCGGTAACGAAGGCGTGAGACGGTGTCAGAGCAACGGCATATGGGCGCCGGCCAACGGGGACGGTTGCGATGACGGCAGACGCGGCGAGGTCGATGACGGTGACGTCGTCACTGCCGACGTTGGCGGTGTAGGCGCGGGTTCCATCGGACGATAGGGTGACGCCAAAAGGGCGCGTGCCGACTTTGATCTGGACGCGGCGGGTGTGGGTTTTGGCGTCGATGATCGAGACGAAGTCGCTGTCGCGATCGGCAGTCAGGATCGTTGATCCATCGGAGGAGATGGCGACGCCGGAGGGGGATTGGCCGACTTCAATGGTTTGGAGGACGCGGCCGGCTTGGGGATCCACGACGGCCAAGGTGTTGGAATGCCAGTCGGCGACGTAGATCAGGCCGCTGGTCGGGTGAGCTGCGATGCCAACAGGGCCGCCGCCGGTTTTAATGCGCCGCAGGATCGTGTTTGTGGCCGTGTCGATGACGGCGACGTCGTGGCTGTCTGGCGCGGTGACGTAGATCTGCGACAGGCGGGCTGAGCGCGCAATGCCGGCCGGCTTTCCCGGGACCTTGATTTCGGCGGTGGACTTGAAGGATTTCAGTTCGACCACCGAGACGGTTTCGCTGCCTTGATTGGTGACATAGGCAAATTCAGCGGCCGGTGCTGCGGTGGCGATGAAGACCAGCATAAAAACAATGCCCGCCGCGAACCATGCTGCAGGCTTTGCTGAATGTGGGGACGCACGCATGATAGAGGACAAGACCGCTTTAGCCTCCGGCTTCGAGCTTGGCTTTGAGGGCGTCGAGGCCAGCTTTGTAGACGCCGGTGACGGCAGCGATGGCGGCTTCATCGTTCAGTTCCGGCGGTGGATCGTTGTTGACGTACCCGCGATAGAACGCACCCTTCCATTCGACTGTCGATTTCGCGCCTTCGCCGCTGACGCGGATCGAGGACGAGTAGTTCGAGACCGGGAGAACCTTTACGTCGACGGCGGTGATTTCGTAGGCGTAGGTCTTGGTGTCGGCTTTATAGGAGGTCAGAGCCTCTTCGATGGTGCCGCCCGATTTCAAGGTCAGCTTGCGCTTGGCGCCTGTGCCGTTATCGCCGCTGCCTTCGGTCTTGGCGATGGCGGGGTGCCAGCTCATGTCCTGGAATTTACCGATTGCGGCCCAGACCTTATCAGCTGGCGCGTTGATTTCGATCGACTGGCTTACCTTTTGCCGAGACGGGCCGTGAGCAGCCGCAGTCAAGGGTAGCATGGCGACGAGAGCTAGCGCCGCCAGGGTCGTTTTGAACATTCAAGTCCTCCCGTGGAGATTATGCGTCCGCGACTTTAGAGGCGGTCCGGGCGGGACATTACGCACCAAGTCCGGTCGCATCAAGGGGGCGCTCGTGTTCCGGTTCTGACATTTGCTTCCCGGCGCGGCTCGTGTCGAGCAAATGTCCGAACCACAAGGAACACCAGCAAGCCTATGTTCCTAGTGTAGCTTTAGCACCCGACTTTTGGTTTTGAGACGCCCCGCTCGCGCGTACCAAACGTCATGTGCGCTACACTCGTCGCCTTGCCATCGCATCGCCACAGGCAAGGCGTTGTTTGCGACCGCTCAGTTATGCGTTAACAACCGGTCGGCTTTCCGCCAACCTTTAGATCAAGTACAATGCGGAGAAATGACCCTCGATGTCAAAGAGACAGAAGCAAGTGCGCAATTTCATCCTTGGGACTCTTGCGGTATTCGCCGGCCTGATCTTCGCCGCGTGGGCCGCGATTGCCATCATCAAACCAGGCCCCGAGGGCAAGCTGGTGCTCGCGAGCGGGGGATCGGAAGGTGCCTACAACGACTTGGCGATTGCCTATCAAAAGCAGATGGCCAAGTACGGTGTCGAGGTGGAACTGCGGCCGACGACAGCCGGCAGCGCGACGTTGCGGGCACTGTTCGTTGACGAAAAGAGCGACATCGACGCGGCTTTTATTAAGGGCGGCGTGGCTGGAAGCCTTCAGGGACGGTTGGCGACCGACAAAGAGCGTGCTTCCCATGACCGCCAGATCAAGGCGCTGTTTTCTGTCGGGCGCATGTTTTACGAGCCGATCTATGTCTTTTATCGCGGACCCGAACAGGTCAAATCACTAAGCGAATTCAAGGGCCGCAAGATCGCTATCGGGAACAAGGAGGGCGGCGCACGGCGGATCGCCAGAACCTTGCTGCGGTCCAACGGCGTCGATGAAAAGAATTCTACCTTCATCGAAAAAGAAATCGACGCCGACGGAAAGGGCCTGACGAGCGGTGCGTTTGATGTTGCCTTTATCGTGCTGCCGCCAGAGTCGAACACGATCTTCAAGTTGATGCGAAATCCCGATATCTTTTTGATGAACTTCGCGGTCGAGGCTGAAGCCTATGTTGCGCGTTTCCCGCATCTGACAAAGCTCGTGATGCATCAAGGATCAATCGAGTTCGCGCCCGACATTCCGTCGGCCGACATCACGCTGTTGTCGACGACGGCGGCGCTGGTGGTGAAAAAATCGGTCCACCCGTCCATCGTCAGCCTGCTGGCGGATGCTGTGATCGACAATCCGCGCAAAGGATTTGATCGCGACGGCGAGCCGGTCCTGTTCCACAAGGCGGGGGAGTTCCCGAATGCCAAGGATCCCGAGTTCGAGATCTCACGTGATGCGCTCAGTCTTTATAAAACCGGCGATCTACCGTTCCTGTTACGGTCGCTCGCGCCACTGAACCAGCAGCTTGGCATTCCATTCTGGGTCACGGCTTATTTGCACAAGCACGGCACATCGACCGTGCTGCTGCTGATCCCGATTTTGTCGATCCTGCTGCCGCTGATCCGCATCCTGCCGTCACTGTACGCTTGGACGGTGCGCCGCCGGTTGTATGTCTGGTATCGCCAGATGAAGGCGCTGGAAAACCAGCTCGATCACAAGCCGACCGCAGCGCAGCTGGCCGATGCAAAGGTCGAACTCGAAAGGCTCGACCGGGCGGTCAGCAGGGTGCGCGTGCCGGTCCAATTCTCCGATCAGTTCTACGATCTGCGCGGGCACATCGACTTTATCCGCCGCAGGCTTGAACCGCGCGCGTTCGAGGTCCAGGCTGCTGCAGAGTAGGTCACGGGCAATCGAAGTTCGTATCAGGGGCGATAGTGCGGCTTGCCGCGCTATCGCCCAGCGTATAAGCGGGTATAGCTGACACAGGAGCGATGAATGTCCGATACCGCCGCGTCCGCGAGCCTGCACTTTGACGTCGACGACGCTGGGATTGCAACAATCACCATCGACAACGCGGCGCGCATGAATGCGATGACGGCCGCGATGTGGGGTGCCCTGCCGGGGCTTATCGCCAGGGCGGAGGCCGATGCAGCGGTTCGGGTTGTGATGTTGCGGGGCGCAGGGACAAAAGCGTTTTGTGCGGGAGCGGATATATCCGAGTTCGACACGCAGCGGTCGGGCGATGCGGTTCATACGTATGACACGCTCAATCACAACGCATTCGATTCGCTGACGAATTGCGCCAAGCCGACGATTGCGTCGATCCATGGCTTCTGTCTGGGCGGCGGACTTGGTCTAGCACTTGCCTGCGATCTGAGGCTGGCGGACGAGGCGGCGACGTTTGCGATCCCGGCCGCCAGACTAGGCATCGGCTACAATCCGCGCTGGATCGGGCCGATTTTGCGGGCGGTCTCGCCAGCGACGGCCAAGCTGATCTTGTTCACGGGACGCCGTTTCAATGCCCGCGAAGCTCTGGCGATGGGGCTTATTACGGGCCTGGCGCGAACAGACGATCTGTTCGTCGCCAGCCGGTCGCTCGCGTCGGAGATTGCCGGAAACGCGCCATTGTCGGTCGCGGCGGCCAAGGCGATGATCGAGGAACTGGCGCAGCGGCCAGGAACGGCTGACTTGGCCAAGCTCGACCACTTCATTGCCGCATGCTTCGATAGTCAGGATTATGCCGAAGGACGGCGGGCATTCCTCGAAAAGCGCAAGCCCGTGTTTAAAGGCAAATAGCAACGCCCATCTTTATGAGCTGAGAGATATTGATTTGATAAGGGCTCTGACTTTTGTGGGCGGGCTGATGGCCTTAGCGGTTGTGGCGCATGCCGCGCCCATCGAACGGCAATGCGTTGCTCCGCTGGACTTGGTCGCCAAACCGGGTGAGAAAATGCCGGTGAAGGGCGAGCATCGGTTCGACCGTGGCGCGGCCGCCCGGGACCTAGCAGCGTTTGCTCCGGTCGCGCCCGGTCTGCGCGGCGCTATTCGGCGGGTCGAGTTGCCGAAGGGCAAGAAGCTGATCGCGCTGACGTTTGATCTGTGCGAGCAGCCCGGCGAGATTGCTGGATACGACGGGGCAATCTTTGACTATCTGCGCGCAAACGGAATTAAGGCGACGCTGTTCACGGGCGGCAAGTGGATGCGGTCGCACGGGGTACGCTTTCCGCAGTTGATGACGGATCCGCTGTTTGAAATTGCCAACCATGGGGAGGCGCATCGCAATCTGCGCCTGCTGTCTGGCGCGCCGCTGCAAGATGAGATCAGCGGGCCGCAACGCGCGTATGAAGCCATCCGCGCAGAGACGGCGAATGCGAATCAGTGCCTGTCGCCCAGCGCCTCCAAAGCGCCCAACCGGATGACGTTGTTCCGGTTCCCATATGGTGCGTGCAACGACGCATCGCTCGCGGCGGTGAACGATGCGGGGCTGTTAGCTATCCAGTGGGACGTGTCAACGGGCGACCCATCGCCGGGGACGTCGGCGCAGCAGATTTCAGATGCGATGGTGCACAACGCGAGACCGGGCTCGATCATTATTTCGCATGCCAACGGGCGCGGGTTTCATACGGCGGCAGCGCTGCCACTGGCGATCCCTAAACTCCTGGCGGCAGGCTACACGTTCGTGACGGTCAGCGAGTTGCTGGCGGCGGGACGGCCTGTCATCGCGGCGACGTGTTACAACACCAAGCCGGGGGACACGGACCGGTACGATCATCCGCTTGGCCTTGTCGCCCGTGGGCCGGGCAAGGGCAAAGCGCCAGGAGCAGAGGCAGCTGGCGACGCATTGCCATGGCTTTTACCGTGGCAAGCTGTGACGCAGCCTGCCGCCAAGCCGAAGTCCCAATTGGCCACCAAGGCCACAACCGAAAAGAAGCCCAAGAAACCGGAGCGTTTGCCGTGACACTCGCAAGCACAACGGTGTCGTTCCTGGGCACGAGCTATCGGCTTTCTTCCGCCGTTGAACTCAGTTCGTTTGCACAGTTCGAGGCCGGACAGGCCGGCGTCATTTGCGCGGGCATGGACCCTTGGGCGCGCTATCGCATGACGGCTCCTGAACTTGCAGCGTTTTTTGCGCAGGCAGAGCCGGGTGCGCCGCGGTTTGCCATCCGGGTAAACGGACGGCTTGAGGGTGCCCTCGTTGTGCGAACCAATTGGCTCGCTGGTCCCTATATCCAGTTGCTTGCCCTTGCTCCCAACGCCCAAGGGCAGAAGATCGGATCGCTGGTGATGGATTTCGTTGAGGGGCAAGCGCGAAAGACGACTGCGCGCAACCTTTGGGTGGCCGCATCGGACTTCAACGCGGCGGCACTGCGGTTCTACGAACGGCACGGCTTTGTCCGCATAGCTGAGATCGACGCCCTCTTGCGCAACGACCGTAACGAGGCGCTGCTGCGCAAGAAGTTGTTTGCGAGTGGCTTTTCAATCAGCTGAGCCCGACATGCCTTGAATATATACCCGGCAGTTCAGGGCCGGGTATTGTGCTGGCTTTGCGTTTATGCGGCGACTTCTAGAACGACGCGGCCACGCACTTTCCCGGCGAGAATTTCGGGAGCCAGCGCAATCACGTCGCTGAGGGGGCGGGTGACGGTCAATGCGTCGAGCTTGGCGAGGTCGAGATCGGCAGCCAGGCGGTTCCAGGCCGCGATGCGTTTAGCCTTCGGGCACATGACACTGTCGATGCCGGCAAGGGTTACGCCGCGCAGAATGAATGGCGCGACGGAGGTTGGCAGGTCCATGCCTTGGGCCAGTCCGCAGGCGGCGACACACCCGCCGTACTTGGTCTGGCTGATGGCGTTGGCAAGCGTCGTCGAGCCGGCAACGTCGATCACGCCAGCAAACCGTTCGCGGGCCAGTGGCTTGGCGGGTCCCGAGAAATCAGCGCGGTTCAGGATTTCGGTCGCGCCAAGGCCTTTGAGGAAGTCTGCTTCTTCGGCGCGGCCGGTCGAGGCTGCCACTTCATAGCCGAGCTTTGCGAGTATAGCGACGGCGACGCTGCCGACACCGCCGGCGGCCCCTGTCACAAGGATGGGACCGTTACCCGGCACCACGCCGTGGGCCTCAAGCGCCATGACGGCAAGCATGGCAGTGTATCCCGCAGTGCCGATTGCCATGGTTTGGGCGGATGTGAAGGCTGCGGGCTTCTTGACGAGCCAGTCCCCTTTGACGCGAGCGCGCTGAGCGTAACCGCCGCTGTGGGTTTCGCCGACGCCCCAGCCATTGAGGATCACGGCGTCGCCGGGAGCAAATTCCGGATTGGACGAGGTTATCACGGTACCTGCGAAGTCGATTCCGGGCACCATTGGGGACTTGCGGAAGATGGGGGCCTTGCCAGCCAACCCGAGGCCGTCCTTGTAGTTGATCGTGGTATGGGAGACGGCGACGTCAACGTCGCCTGGCATCAGGTCCGCCGGCGTCATGGCGGTCCAGGCGACTTGTTGGCCTGCGTCGGACTTCGTGACGACAAAGCCGTGGAACTGGTCGGCATTATGGGCGGACATTGGCTGGTTTCCTCATCATGAAGCTTGATGGCGCGAGTTAGGCGTCATTGCGAGCTTTGTCGATAGCGTCGAGCAGATCAGATTTCTGCTCGGTGCGCGCCACGCCATGATTTATGTCAGGCCGCAGGCGTTCCTCAATATGTCACACCCGCCGCACTTACGACATCTTGGAAGGCGGCAACGGCCGTGAGCCACTTGCAGGCAACGCGCATCAAGCGGGCCAGAGTTGCGCATGACCCAGATGCGATTTGTGCTTGGGATGTGCTTGTGAGTACAATTTCTCGCCCATCAGGGCGATTTTGCCACTCGAAAAACGGTTGCATCGCCCGTCTTTATTGGAGTTCGCCTTGGTGAGCCCGGATGGGATCGAACCATCGACCCTCTGATTAAAAGTCAGATGCTCTACCGCTGAGCTACGGGCCCTACGCAAGGGAGAACACCGTCTAGGGGCTCGTCGCCGACCGGTCAAGCCATTCCGGTGTGACGTGTTGGCGTTTTTACGGGAGAATTCCACTTCGGGCGTCATTGTGTACGGCATGTGCTGTAGCGAGCTTCGGAATCATAGGGGATACTAGACGCATTGATTGACTGGTGTTCCGGTTCTGACATTTGCTTCCCGACACGGCTGGGTTTTGAGCAAATGTCAGAACCATAAGGAACACTAGCAAGTCGCTGTTTCTAGTGTAGCTTTGCACCTGACGTTTGGTTTTGAGGCTTGCCGCTCGCGGGTACCAAACGTGAGGTGCGCTACACTCGTATGACTTCTTGGCAGTCGCGTCCTTGGCACGGTTGGGATACGACCCAACAGACTTTTCCCCAATCGAACACTCAGGAACACATGCCGCAGGACGACACGCCACGCGGTGTGACCGCAGCGCCCCAACCGTCGAGCAGTCAGGCTGCGCGGGCGTCAACGGTGACGGCAATCGTGTTGCTGATCCTGGCGGTCACGCTGTTTTCCGCACTCGATACGACAGCCAAGTATCTGGCGACGCGGCTGCATATCCCGGTCTCCGAGATCGTCTGGCTGCGGTTCGTCGGGCAGACTTTTTACATGGTGCTCATCTTTGGGATTGTGGGTGTGCCGGGATTGCTCGCGACCAAACGCCTTGGGCTGCAGACGATCCGGTCCGTTCTCATGGTGACGACAACGGTCTGTAATTTTTATGCGCTGCAGACGTTACGACTCGACCAGACGATTACGATCGTATTTCTTGCGCCGCTGGTTGTCGCCGCGCTGGCTGGACCATTGCTGGGCGAATGGATCGGCTGGCGGCGCGGGATCGCCGTTGTGTTCGGATTTCTCGGTGTCGTCATCGCGTTGCATCCGGGCGCGACGCCTATCTCACTCGCGGTCATCGTCTCGTTTTCGGGGATGCTGGCGTATGCGCTGTTCATGCTGCTGACGCGGCACCTCTCCAGCATTGATCCGCCATTCGTGACGCTGTTTTATTCGATGATGGTGGGGACGATCTTTGGTGCGCCGCTGGCGTTGCGCGATTGGGTGTGGCCAGCGGATGGATTTTCGTGGCTGCTGCTTGCGCTGCTCGGGGCGCTCGGTGGCGCGGGACACATGCTGTTTATCTATGCCTACAAGCGTGCACCTGCTTCCACAGTGTCGCCATTCCTCTACGTGCAGTTGCTCACCATGGTGTCATGCGGGTGGATCGTCTTTGGCGATGCGCCGGATATGTGGACGCTCACGGGTGCGTGCATCGTGATCGCGTCGGGGGTTTATCTTGTGCATCGCGAGCGCCTGACCGGGTGGCGAAGGTCGTAATGACCTGCCCGTGCTTCTGCAAAGAAGCGGCAGTCGGCGCGGCAACCAACCGCATAAGTCAGTACTTATGCGGTTGGTAGACGACGTAGGTTTGGCTGTTCCCAGTCAACGGTTGCTTTCGCGTCGCTGCTTCTGTCGTATCGACCTCGCCAAGGCAGCGCACCTCGCCGCCGCGGCATTGCGCAATTTGGAGGTATACAGGCTCGGTTAGTCGGTCCTTACCGTCGTAACACAACAACTTGACCGATCTCGCCAATTCGCACCCGTCACATCGGTCGTGGCAGTCCCAGTGTCACGCAGCCTACGGCCGCTATCGCCAGCACCAGGAAGGTCAACCCCATTCCTGCCACCCGCAACGGCAGATTATGCGGCGTCTGCGACAGTGCATAGGCATGTAGCACCCGTCCGGTCAGCAATGTCACCCCCAGCACATGCAAAGCCATTCCAGGTGCCTTCAGGCTTTCCATCAAGCCAATCAAGATCAGCGCATACGGCGTATACTCGACGAAATTCGCATGCACCCGGATCCGCCGTTGCAGTTGATGATCATTGCCGTCACCCAACTCGACTTTGGCGGTCTGACGGACTCCGATCACCCGCACCGAAAGGTACAGCAACAACAACGTCAGCAGTCCGGCATAGATTGCAGTGATTGGCATGTTAGCCCCATGAGTTCTTGTGACTGATCGTAGAGTACACCACTTTTAGCGCTGCGATACGATGGTCATTAATGCGAGGCCTGCAACCGCCATCACACCGCCCACAGCCAACGAGCCATCAATCGGCTCATGCAGCACCAGCGCCGAGGATAACACGCCAAACACCGGCACCAGCGTGATATAACCCGACGCAACCCCTGCGCCAAGTGAGTGAATGCCGTTGAAATACCAGCCGTAACCGATGACGGTCGCTCCAACCGCAAGAAAGACCACCGCACCCAGCGCAGACCACGCCCACCCCGCCGGATTGAGCGCCGCCGGGCCGTCGGTGGCCATCGCCGTCACTGCGAGCAACGGCGCGCCCATCGCCGTCGTCAGTGTCGCCAGCGTCATGGCATCCATCGCCCCCAAGATCTCTTTGCCGAGAAGACTGTAGATGCTCCACGTCACCACGCACCCAAGCAGCACCACCTCGCCCCAGCCAAACCCGCCGGTCAGCAGCGTCATCGGCTCGCCGTGGCTGAGGGCGATGATCGCCCCCGCTGTCGCCAGCACGATCCCGGCCCCCTTCCACAGCGTCAGCCGCTCGCCATAGACCACCCACGCCATCAGGATCGTCGCCGCCGGATTGAGCGTCACAACCAGCGACGCGCGCCCCGCCGGCACAAGCCCAAGCCCAATCATGAAACACAGTGCGTAGGCATAGACGCCAACCAGTGCCGCCACAGCCACAAGCGCCCAAGTCCGCGCCGTCAGACGCGGCCACCCGCGCACGGCGATATGCCAAACCACCAGCAGTGCACTGGCGAGGATGAAGCGCGCCGCAGCGCCCGTCACCGGCGACAGCGACTGCGCCAGAATGCGCCCAGCCGGCCACGATGCCCCCCACATGACGGCCATGCCCACGAGACGCAGATGCACCAGCGCATGCCCGCCCTCGCCGTCGCGCCCGCTCAACCTGTCTCGACCTTCAACCGTGCAATCAAACTCGACGTATCCCAGCGCTTACCGCCCATCTTCTGCACGTCGCTATAGAACTGATCGACCATCGCCGTGACCGGCAGGCTCGACCCGTTGCGCCGTGCTTCATCAAGCACAATGCCGAGATCCTTGCGCATCCAATCGACGGCAAAACCGAAATCGAACGTACCCGCGTCCATCGACTTCCAGCGGTTTTCCATCTGCCAAGACTGCGCCGCGCCCTTGGAAATCGTCTCCATCACGGCCGTCATATCGAGGCCCGCCGACTTTCCGAAATGCACCGCTTCCGCAAGGCCCTGGACCAGTCCGGCAATCGCGATCTGATTGACCATCTTGGTGAGCTGCCCCGCCCCCGGCGGCCCGATCCGGTTCACCATTTTGGCAAAGTGCGCAATCACCGGCTGCGCCTTGGCAAAGGCTGCCTCATCGCCGCCCACCATCACCGTCAACTGACCGTTCTCGGCACCAGCTTGCCCCCCCGACACCGGTGCATCAAGAAAAGCAAACCCGCGCGCCGTAGCAGCTAGCGCCAACTCCCGCGCCACGTCTGCCGAAGCCGTTGTGTTGTCGATGAAAACCGTCCCGTGTCCCATGGAGGCGAACGCACCATCCGTCCCCGTCGTCACCGACCGCAGATCGTCGTCATTGCCGACGCAGCAAAACACGAATTCTGCCCCCTTGGCTGCCTCCGCTGGCGTCGATGCAGACCGCCCGCCATTGGCCGCAACCCACGCCTCGGCCTTCGCAGCCGTCCGGTTATAGACGGTGAGCGCATGCCCGCCGCGCTTGGCCAAATGCCCAGCCATGGGATACCCCATGACGCCTAATCCCAAAAACGCGACGTTGGCCATCTCTGCCTCTTTACTCTAGCTTCCGTTCAACTGAACTTTCGTTGTAGGCCTTAAGCAATAACCGGGGCTACGCCAAGCACCATTGGCCAAGCACGTTGAGGAAAATATCGCGACATGGCACGCAAAGCCAAACCGGCTGCTCAAGTTAGCCCAGCCCCTGCTATCGTCACCCTGGCAGACATCCAGCAGGCCCGCAAAACGCTCGGCAGGGCAATTCTCAACACCGACTTCGACCACTCCCGAACCCTGTCAGAGATGATCGGCGCGCAAGTCTGGCTCAAGTTCGAAAACCTGCAATTTACCGCGTCCTATAAAGAGCGCGGCGCACTGAACCGCCTCTCGCACCTAACGCCTGAACAAAAGCAACGCGGCGTCATTGCCATGTCGGCGGGCAACCATGCCCAAGGCGTCGCCTACCACGCCAAACGCCTTGGCATACCGGCCACGATTGTCATGCCGGAAGGCACGCCGACCATCAAAATCGAAAACACCCGCCACCACGGCGCGGAAGTCATCGTCACCGGAAAAACGCTCGAAGATTCAGCCGCTAGCGCCCGCCAGATGGCAGCCGAGCGCGGCCTCTTCTTCCTCCATCCGTTCGACGATCCACTTGTCATCGCCGGCCAAGGCACGATCGCGCTCGAAATGCTGGAAGCCGTGCCCGAACTCGACACCCTCGTCGTCCCCATCGGCGGCGGCGGCCTCATCAGCGGCATCGCGACCGCCGCCAAAGCCCTCAAACCGGACATCCAGATCATCGGCGTCGAAGCCCAGCTCTATCCTTCGATGTATAATCGCATTAAACACGCGCGCCTTCCCATCGGCGGCGACACGCTGGCCGAAGGCATCGCTGTCAAAACGCCCGGTGAAATCACGTCGTCCATCATCGCCCGCCTCGTCGACGATATTGTCCTCGTCCCCGAAGCCGCACTGGAACGCGCCGTCGCCCTTCTCATCGGCATCGAAAAGACCGTCGTCGAAGGGGCAGGTGCCGCAGGCCTTGCGGCCGTCCTGTGCAATCCCCGCCACTATGCCGGGCGCAACATCGGCCTCGTGCTGTGTGGCGGCAACATCGACACGCGCCTGCTTGCGTCCGTCTTAACCCGCGAACAAGCCCGCGAAGGCCGCCTCTCGCGCCTCACCATCGACATTCCCGACCAGCCCGGCCAGCTTGCCAAAGTCTCAGCCGTCATCGGCCAATGCGGGGCCAACATCATCGAAGTCTACCACCAGCGCGTTTTCACCGACCTGCCTGCAAAAGGCACCGAACTCCATCTCGTCATCGAAACCCGCGACCGGTCACACCTACAGCAGACCATCGACGACCTGAAAAACGCCGGCTACGCCATCACCTTGAAAAGCGGCCCCGCCGGCGGCGGAGGCCACTAAGCGGGTTGGTATAAGAGGCAAATAGCCGTCTCAAATCGGCGCTTGCGGGAACGCGAGCTGCTCGCGCGCCTTCCACTCGTTGGTCACGTAATTGATGATGATCGACTTGCGCACGCCATCGATCTGGCGCGGCTCAAACCCGTGGTACGTGTTGTTGGACGGCACAAAAATCATCGCCCCGTTCGGCGCGAACGGCGAACGCCCGATGTGCGTCTTATCGTTGTCGTAGATGTCGGTGCCCAAAACCGCATGCTGCGGATCCGTCGACAGATACAGCAGCATCGTGAACACCTTGACGCCAAGGTCGGTATGCGGTTCCAGCCAGAACCCGTTGGTATCCTGGGCAAATTCGATCCGCAGATACGATCCCTTGAGATCGAGTCCGAACGCCCGCTCAAGTTCGTTGGTCATACCCGGGCTTTGGAAGCCGTCGGCCACCGCCTTGCAAACCGCAAACGTCGCCTGGTTCTCCACGTCGAAATACTTGCGCGTCGCGTTGTGCAACTCGCGCTTGCCAGAGATACCCGACAGCGCGGGCGCTTCAAACGGCAAAGCCTGGATAGCGGCCACCGCATCGTCTGGCAGGCACTGGGTCAAAAACCAATGCTTGTAAGGGGTCGCCGAATGCTGGGCGTTGGCAATTGCTTCGTGCATCGAGGCGACGACAGCATCCGATGTAATGGCCATTTTTGACTTAACCTCAAAATTTCCGGTGCGACTGACTACCCCCTTCACGCCCCCCTGACCAGTGGCGCGGCGACGCGGGGCAACGGATTCGAACAGAAGCGACCGCCTGCACAGGCCTACTTGGCCGGGGACGCACTTGCGGAACCGGACGTGGCCAAGGGCCGCCGGTGCGCGCGCCGGATTCGAAAGATGCGGTCTCTACTGCCGCATATTTCAACCTCCAAAACGCGCAAACCCTCCGCCGTGTATCACGGGGAGGGTTTGAACGGATGGCTGGTAGTGCTGGCAGTTTTTAGCAGTTGATCGAGAAATGAAACCTTAGATACCGCGCTGGAGAGTGAAACCTTGACTGGACGCCAAACTTTGACCTGAGGCCCTGGCCGTTGATGGCATCCAGATCGAGAAGATCAGGATGCCCGCTGCAACGGCAAAGCAAATCAACATACCCACGCGCGGCCAGTATCCAGAAGAGCTGTCGATGAACTTGGCATGATCGAGATCCATTGACGACCTATTTGACTTTGACAGGGCGAGGTCTGAGGGGGAGTGTCTGAGTTGCTGCGTCGTTGAGGAATTCATAACCAGTAATGTTTCGTTAGTCCATCACAGTAGAAATATAGCGTTAACTGCGATTTTCTTAATTTAACGTCTCGTTTACTTGAGTTGACGGCGCATTAATATTTGGCTCAACATGACTTGTTTTGGCACGCTTGCCAGTTAAAACCGCGTCCCAGACGCCGCGGCGGCCCACCAAAAGCACGCACCACCTCTAGGCGAGCGATGAACCCGCCGCTATGGTCCCGCCGGAAAGACGCCAATCCACAGTCGACTTAGGTGTATCAATGACGGGCATGATCGGTTCCCGCTGCCGCAGGTTGCAGCGACGGGGATGGGGCAACGGTAAGTGCTGGCTTGCCGGAGCGGTTGCAACGGTACTATGCCTTGCAGACAGCAGTTTCGTGCCCGCATTCGCTCGTCCCCCTGTCCGTGTCGAAAAGAACGGAGCGGCTCAAGCCGTTCCGCCTGCGGCAGCAGCCCCCGCAACGGCTTCACCTGTCAGCGATTCTACAGTCCCACCTGTCGCGCCAGCCGCTGACCCTCTCGCACCCAGCGTTGCGCCAAATCCTGCGGCAATCACAGCCTCCACGGCGATCACCGCACCGGCATTGCCCGGTATCGCTCCCCCCCAAGACCCGCGTTTGGCTCAAGTGTTCGCGGTCTTCGACGCCACCTGTGCCCAGTGCCACCAGACCGGCAAACTGAACCAGCCAAGCCCGTCCGGCGCGCTTGGCAACATCCTCGACCTGCCGCATCTCGCCCGCCAAACCCACCTCGTGCGCGCTGGCCAGCCCGACGCATCCTTGTTGTATCAAGTGCTCCTTGACCGCCACCGGCCGCTCGAGTTGACTCCCGATATCAAGTGGCCGGTCGCCGACGACATCGCCCGCGTCCGCACCTGGATCAGCGAACTTTCAGCGCCAACCGCAACCTGTTCCCAACCGCCCATCACCGGCGACACCATCGCCGCCGCTATCGACGCTGCCGTCGCAGCCGCAGGTGAGGCCGCCGCCCACGAAATGCGCTTCATCACCCTCGCGCACCTAGCCAACACCTGTGCCACACCAGCCGAACTGGAAGGCTACCGTCAGGCAATCTCCAAGGTCTTAAACAGTCTATCCTGGGGCGCGCAGCCAATTGCCCCGGTTGCCCTCGACGAAGCCAAATCCGTGCTTTCGTTCAAGCTCTCCGACATCGGCTGGGTCGACGAACACTGGAACACGCTCGCTCGTGCAGAACCCAAGGCCATCGCCCTCGACCTCGCAGCCAAGCTCAAGACCCCCGCTACAAACTCACGCCCCATCCGTGGCGACTGGTTCGCCTATGCCGCCCTCCGCCCCCCATTTTACGCCGAACTTCTGGGCCTGCCGCCAACTCTGGATGAAACCGTACGCCTCCTTGGCATCAACCGCCGCACCGACACCGCCGATGGCCGCGGCATGCGCGCTGGCCTCAAGACGAGTTCCGTCACGCGCGGACCCCGCGTCATCGAACGCCATCAAGCTGACACCCGGCGGTTCTGGCTCGCTCACGATTTTTCCGATAGTGTGGGCGAGCACGACATCTTCGAACGCCCCCTTGGCGGTATCCGCGGCGCACCTGACAAGGCCCAATACCGCGATGAAGGCCAGCGGGTGATCTTCTCGCTCCCCAATAGTTTCGTTGCCTTCGCGCTATATGAATCCGACGGCCACCGCATTGACCAGCTTCCCCAGCGGCTCGAACTTGATCCACTGCGTAGCGCCGGCTCGACGCTTGCCGCCCAATCCTGCCTGGGCTGCCATACCGGAGGCATCAAGCCGTTCACCGACCAAATGCGTGCCCACGTGGGATCTGACAAATTCACCGGCTCGCGCGACGTCAAAGATCTCGCCCTCGCTCTCTACGACACACAGAATGAATGGGTCCGCGTACTCGACGAAGACGCCTATCGCTACCGGCGCGCCATGATCCAGGCGGGGATTGATCCAGACATGTCGCTTGGCGGTCTGGAACCCACGGCCGCGCTTGCACACCGCTATACGCGAAGCCTCGACCTCAAGATTGCCGCCGCCGAGATTGGCATGTTACCCGCAGCACTCGACACCAAGCTTGCGGAAGCAGCGTTACCAGACCGCTCGCTGGGCTACCGTCTGCGTCAAGGCCTGCTGACCCGGACCGACGCCAACCGCCTATTCCTCGCGCTGAACGCCGCAGCCCCGTCAACTGCTACTCAGCAGACCCAAGCGATTGCACCATCCATTACGTCGTCTGGTTCCAAAATCGCATTGGCGCTTTGGACAAACCAAACCGTCTATAAATCCGGCGACCTGATGACTGTCTTCGCGCAGCCGTCGGCTCCATGCTATCTGACCCTCATCAGCGTCAACGCGACGGGCAAAGCAACCGTCCTGTTCCCGAGCGAGTTCGATCCCGACAACCTCATCAACCCCGACGCGCCGTTCGCGCTGCCCACCGAAAAAGCCCACTATCAATTCCGCCTGAAAGACCCCGGCCGCGAAACGATCATCGGGCGCTGTCAAACCCAGGCGAAATTCCCTGCTGGCGTTGAACCCGACTACGAACGCCAGCGCTTCACCGTGCTCGGCAACTACGACAATTTCCTGCGCACGTCCTTCAGCCTCGATTCAGATGCCGCCCGCAACCGCGCCGTCGCGAAGACGGCGGCTAAAGACGCCCCCAAAGATACACCTAAGGACGCCAAGCCAGCGCCAGTTGCCGCCACGCCGCCCGCCGACTCCACCGCCCGCGCCGCCGTCAGCATCGAGATCAAATAGGCATCCTGGTGGAGACGTCGGGTGCCGCCCCCACTGGCTTTCCGCAGACAAGCGCCCCCCAAGAGCTGCGCAGATCTTCACTACGTTCATGCAGGTAGAGACCTCGGATCGGCACGTGCAGGCCATCCGGGGAAAACGTGGGTCAGCCGGAGGCAATCCAGCATCAGCGCTGGATCGACATGCTCACAATGCAGGAAATCGCTAGATGTTAAAGGTCCGTCGCCGACCTTAACTGCGGCCCTACTTCTTCGCCTTACCCTTGGCGGCTTTGACCGGCGCAGCCTTCGCTGCCGGAGCCCCGGCACCTGCCATCCACCACTGATCGCTCACCGTGAACCGCCCTGCCGCATCCTCGATCGCCTGAGCCGCACGCAACAGCGTGCCCTCGTCGAACGGCTTACCGATCAACTGCAGCCCCAGCGGCGTGCCCTGGCTCGACAGCCCCGCGGGCACCGACAACCCTGGCAATCCGGCCATGTTGACCGTCACAGTGAAGATGTCTTCCAGATACATCGCCAGCGGATCGCCGGTCTTTTCACCCAGCGCGAACGCAGGTGAAGGCGTCGTCGGCGTCAACACCACATCGACCTTGCTCCACGCAGAATCGAAGTCCTGTTTAATGAGCGTCCGCACCTTCTGGGCCTTCAGGTAATACGCATCGTAATAGCCTGCCGACAGCACATAGGTCCCGATCAGGATGCGCTTGCGTACTTCCTTGCCAAAGCCTGCCGCGCGCGTATTTTCATACGTCTCGATCAGGTCCTTACCCGGCACCCGCAACCCGTACCGCACGCCATCATAGCGCGCTAGATTCGACGAGCACTCGGCCGGTGCCACAATGTAGTATGCTGGCAGCGCGTACTTGGTATGCGGCAGCGAAATCTCGTGAATCGTCGCGCCCGCCGCCTTGAGCCAGGCGATGCCCTGCTGCCAAAGCTCTTCGATCTCCTTCGACATGCCCTCGACGCGGTATTCCTTCGGCACGCCGACGCGCAGGCCCTTTACGCCCTTGCCCAGCATGCCCTCATAATCAGGAACCGGCGCATCGACGCTGGTCGTATCCTTGGGGTCATGCCCCGCCATCGCCTTCAGCATGATCGCGGTATCGCGCACCGTCTTGGCAATCGGCCCGGCCTGATCGAGTGACGAGGCGAACGCAACGATCCCCCAGCGCGAACACCGGCCATACGTCGGCTTGATCCCGACCGTACCCGTCAACGCCGCTGGCTGCCGGATCGACCCGCCCGTGTCCGTCGCCGTCGCCGCAAGGCACAACCCGCCAGCAACCGCTGCTGACGACCCGCCCGACGACCCGCCGGGCACGAGTTTGTCCGGCAAAGTCTTGCCATCCACACCCACGCGCCGCCACGGATTGACCACCGTCCCGAACGCGCTGGTCTCGTTCGACGACCCCATCGCAAACTCGTCGTTGTTGAGTTTGCCGAGCATCACCGCGCCCGCATTCCACAGGTTTGCCCCGACCGTCGATTCATACGCCGGCTTGAAATCGCCAAGGATCTTCGAGCACGCGGTCGTGCGAATGCCTTGGGTAGCAAACAGATCCTTGTTGCCAAGCGGCAACCCTTCCAGATCGCGCGCTTTCCCTGCCGCAATCCGCTTATCGCTCTCGGCTGCCTGAGCGAGCGCATGCTCCGCCGTCACCAGCACGTACGCATTGAGCCCGGCATTGCCAGCCTCGATCGCCGTCAAATGCGCTTGCGTCAACTCGGTCGCGGTAAAGGACTTCTTTTTCAGGCCATCGCGCGCTTCGGCCAGGGTCAGTTTCGTCAGATCGGTCACGGCTTGTTCCAACAATAGAGTACGACGCCTGCGGCGGGGGTAACTATTCCATCACGCTCGGCACGACGAAGAAATTGTCTTCGCTCATCGGCGCGTTGGCAGTGACGGCCTCAGCCATCTCACCATCGGTGACAACGTCGGCGCGCTTCTTCATGTCTTGCGCAACCACCCGCGTCATGGGCTCGACGCCGTCGGTGTTGACCTCGTCCAGCTGCTCGACCCAGTTCAAAATGCCCGAAAGTTCTTTTTCGAGCCCCTTGGCCTCTTCGTCGGTCACTTTGATGCGCGCCAGACGCGCAATGCGCCGGACGGTCGCGGTATCGACGTGCATGTGTCCCTCGAGCTTTGGTGTATGTTTAAATTGCTTTCCGTCTCTTAACGGCGTCGCATGCCGCACGCAACAAGGCCCTCATCCGTCAATGACGCACTCCGACCCGTCCGCAGCGCTACCTCCACGTCCGCTCACCACGGACGAGATCGAGCCGTTCACCGCAGCGCTCCCCGCTTCCGGCCGCCTGATCGGCATCGACGGCGGCACCACAACCCTCGGGCTCGCGCTATCCGACGTCTCCCGCACCATCGCCTCGCCGTTGGAAACCATCGAGCGCACTAAATTCAAGGCCGACGCCGCCCGCTTACTCGCTCTTATCGCCACCCACGATGTCTGTGGCCTCGTGCTCGGATTGCCCACCAACATGGACGGCTCCCAAGGGCCGCGAGTCCAGGCGACCCGGGCACTTGCCCGCAACCTGAACGGCCTTACTCCGATCCCAATTCTTCTTTGGGATGAGCGGCTGACCACTGCGGCAGCAGAACGCATGCTGATCGCAGCGGATGCCTCACGCAAACGTCGCGGAGAAGTCATCGACAAGCTGGCCGCAACGCTGATCCTGCAAGGCGCGCTCGACCGTATACGCAACGCGCGGTTCTGATTGCGACGAAAGTCCGTTTCTTGCGCGTTCAGAGCGTATTACAAAAATCCGCACTGCATTCTGATGGTTGCCAGGAACTTTATTCAACGCTGGCGAATTATCATCGAACTTACGTGGAAACACCGCCCCGCGCCGGGCCAAATAATTAGTCTACAGAATAGTTGGTCTGCAGTTGAACTACTGGCAACACACACCATCTCTCAGCAGACATCGCCCCATTTTCGCAAGGATTGTCCATCATGCCCAAATCGACAACACCCGAACACACGGCTGCGACGGACGTCGTATCATCGGCTGTCCATCTCCTCCATCGCGCCGGCCAGTGCGCCGACGAGGTGTTTTCCGGAAACCTGACCGACAGCTCGATGACGCCGCGGCAATACGCCGTGCTCAAGGCAGTCGAGGTCACGACCGAGCCTAGTCAAACCACACTCGTCGATATCACAGGTATCGACCGCTCAACCATCGCCGACATCGTCCGCAGGCTTGTGGAACGGGGCTTTATGGCGCGCCGCCGCACGCGCCGCGATGCCCGCATGTATGCTCTGCGCCTGACCCCCAAGGGCCAGACCGCCCTGCGCAATGCTGAACCGGCCGCCATTTCGACCGACGAACGCCTGCTCGGCGCACTTGCCCCCGCAGAGCGCTCCGCCTTCCTCAGCGCCCTGACGCGGATCGTCGACACAATCGGCCCAATCAGCAGCGCACGGGTCGGGCGCGAACCCGCCAAGGGGTAACACCAAGAGCTAACACCTTGTTGACCGTTGCTGGTAATTGGCCTCAGCTGCCGTCAGCGGGTTGCGCTCGCCACGCATCTCACATATACCCCTCTTTTTAATGGCTACTTCCACATCCTCGACCGCAATTCCGGGCTTCTCTCGTCGTCACCTCCTCACCTGCGAGGGTTTGACGGCGCAGGAAATCACGTGGCTCCTCGACCTCGCCAACAAGGCCGCCGACACCAACCGGCAAATTCACAAAAAAAGCGACGTTCTGAGCGGCCGGACGCTCATCAACCTGTTCTTCGAAGCGTCGACCCGCACACAGTCCTCGTTCGAACTGGCCGGCAAGCGTCTCGGTGCCGACGTCATGAACATGAACGTCTCGGCCTCGTCCGTTCAAAAGGGCGAGACCCTGGTCGACACGGCCATGACGCTGAACGCCATGCGCCCCGACATCATCGTCGTCCGTCACCATGCTGCCGGTGCCGTCGAACTGCTGTCGCAAAAGGTCGATTGCTGTGTCGTCAACGCGGGCGATGGCGCCCACCAGCACCCGACCCAAGCCCTGCTCGACGCGCTCACAATCCGCCGCGCCAAGGGCCGCGTTGCCGGTCTTATTGTCGCGATCTGCGGCGACATCCTGCATTCCCGCGTCGCCCGCTCCAATATCGACGTGTTGAACGCGCTAGGCGCCCGCGTCCGAATCATCGGACCGTCTACGCTGCTGCCGCCCAACGCATCCCGCTTCGGCGAGGTCTTCACCGACATGTGGGCCGGCATTGAAGGCGCCGACGTGGTCATGATGCTGCGGCTCCAGAACGAACGCATGCAAGGCAGCTACATTCCCTCCAGCCGCGAGTTCTTCCACTTCTTCGGCCTCGATCAGGAAAAGCTCGATCTCGCCAAGCCCGACGCCCTCATCATGCACCCCGGCCCGATGAACCGTGGCGTCGAAATCGCCTCCACCATCGCTGATCACTCCCGCAGCGTTATTCGCGAACAGGTCGAGATGGGCGTAGCGGTCCGCATGGCCGTGCTCCAGGCCCTCGCCCGCAACCTGCCAAACCGATGACCCAGCCCAAAACCGCCAGATCCGCCACCAAATCCGCCGCAGACCCAAAGCGCCGCACGCCAGGGCCCGTTGGCGGCACGGTCTACATCAACGCCCGGCTGCTCGACCCGGCGTCCGGCCTCGACACGCCCGGCGGCGTCCTGGTCCGCGACGGCCTGATCGCCGACATCGGCCCCCATCTGCGCCGCAACGCGCCCGCCGATACCGAAGTCATTGACTGCAAGGGCAACCTGCTCGCCCCCGGCCTCGTCGATTGCCAGGTGTTCACCGGTGAGCCCGGCCAGGAGCACCGCGAAACCCTCAAAACCGCTAGCTATTCCGCAGCCGCTGGCGGGGTTACCACCATCGTCGTGATGCCCGACACCCAACCCGTCATAGATCAGGTCGCCCTCGTCGACTTCATCCAGCGCCGCGCCCGCGACAACGCCCTCGTCCACGTAGCGACCATGGCCGCCATGACGCGCAACCTCGAGGGTGGCGAAATCACTGAATTCGGCCTGCTGCAGCGGGCTGGCGCGGTCGCCTTCACCAACGGCAAGACGTCGATTACCGACACCCGCGTCATGCGCAACGCGCTGCTCTACGCCAAGGACTTCGACGCCCTCATCGTCCACCACACCGAAGACCCCTACCTCTCCAAAACCGCCTCGATGAACTCAGGCGAGGTCTCCGCGCGCTTAGGGCTCCCCGGCGTCAACAAGGTCGCCGAAACCATCACGCTCGAGCGCGACATCCGCCTGCTCGAAGTCACCGGCGGCCGCTATCACGCCGCCACCATCACCTGCCGCGAAAGCCTCGACGTCATCCGCGCCGCCAAAAGCCGCGGCCTGCGGGTCACCTGCGGTGTCTCTATCAACCACTTGACGTTGAACGAACTCGACATCGGCTCTTACCGCACCTACTTCAAAGTCCGCCCGCCGCTGCGCCGCGAGGACGACCGGCTCGCGATGGTCGAAGGCGTCGCCGACGGCACCATCGACGTCATCGTCTCCAGCCACGACCCCCAGGACGCCGACGTCAAACGCCGCCCGTTCGCCGAAGCCGCCGACGGCGCGGTCGGCCTCGAAACGCTGCTTTCGGCAGCGCTCCGCCTCCACTACGGCAACGAGGAAGTTCCTCTGCTGACGCTGTGGAAGGCGCTCTCCACCAATCCAGCCCACCTGCTCGGCCTCAAGGGTGGCAATCTGGCCAAAGGCGAACCTGCCGATCTAATTATCGTCGATCTCGGCGAACCTTGGGTCGTCAACAAAGAGCTGTTGCGCTCGCGTTCCAAGAACACCCCCTTCGACGACAGCAAAATGCAAGGCCGCGTCCTGCGCACCGTCGTCGCCGGTGAAACGGTATTCCCCTTCTCACCCGGTTGACCGATAGGCGCCTGACATGGATGCACTCAGCTCCCTCATCGTGCTCGTGGTCGGCAACATGTGGCCCTGGCTGATTTATGGCCTCATCATCGGCTACCTGTTCGGCTCCATCCCCTTCGGCCTCGTCCTCTCGCAAGCCGCAGGCCTCGGCGATATTCGCAACATCGGCTCCGGCAATATCGGAGCGACCAACGTCCTGCGCACCGGCAATAAAGGCCTCGCCGCCGCCACCCTGCTACTCGACGGCCTCAAGGCAACGGTTGCCGTCCTGCTCGTCAATCATTGGTACGGCCAAGTTCCCGCCCACATGGCAGCACTCGGCGCGTTCCTCGGACACGTCTATCCTGTCTGGCTGCGCTTCAAAGGCGGCAAGGGCGTCGCGACCTTCGTCGGCAGCCTGTTCGGCTTATGCTGGCAGGCGGGCGTTGCCTTCTGCGCGATCTGGCTCATCATGGCCTACGCGATGCGGTTCTCATCCCTCGCCGCCATCGCCGCCAGCATCGCATCGCCAATCGTTCTCCTCATGATGGGCCGCCCCGTCACCGCCGCCCTGTTTGCGATCCTGACCCTGCTCCTGCTCTGGAAACACCGTGACAACATCGGCCGCCTCCGGCGCGGGACCGAACCCCGCATCGGCGACAAGAGCAGCTCAGCGGTGCCGAATGAAGCCACCTGACGCCGCCACCGAACCAACCGATTTATTCCCCGCGCCCGCGCTTCCCATCGCCGCACTCGATGACACGAGCCGCCTGGCCTGCCTGCGCCTGATCCGCTCCGAAAACGTCGGCCCGGTCACTTTCCGCGAACTCATCAACCACTTCGGCGGCGCGCAATCGGCCCTTGACGCCTTACCCGAACTGTCGCGGCGTGCCGGCCGCGGCAAGCCGCTCAAACTGTTCGCCGAAGGTCTTGCCGAACGCGAACTCGAAGCCGCTACCAAGGCCTGTTCCGTGCCCATCTTCACCATCGAGCCCGGCTACCCCACGGCCCTTGCCCAACTCGATCATCCCCCGCCGATGATCTACGCGCGCGGCAATCCAAGCCTCCTCGCCAATGATATGGTCGCCATCGTCGGCTCGCGCTTGGCTTCCGCCGCTGGCATCAAACTCACCCGCCAGTTCGCTGCGGAACTCGGTCAGGCCCGCCTCGTCATAGCCTCCGGCCTTGCCCGCGGCATCGACGGTGCGGCCCATGAGATGGCACTCCCAACCGGCACCGTCGCTGTCGTCGCCGGTGGTGTCGATATCGTCTACCCGCCCGAACACGCCAAGCTCTATGGCGAGATCACCGAACGCGGCTGCATTATTACCGAAATGCCCCCTGGCTATCAGCCCCGCGCCCAGGACTTCCCGCGCCGCAACCGAATCATCTCAGGCATTTCACTCGGGGTCGTCATCATCGAAGCCGCCAAGCGCTCCGGCACCCTCGTCACCGCCCGTTATGCCGCCGAGCAGGGCCGCGAAGTCTTCGCCGTTCCCGGCCACCCGCTCGACCCACGCGCCGAAGGCACAAACCGACTCATCAAGAATGGCGCGACGCTCACAACCTGCACCGCCGACATCCTCGACGTCCTCGGCCCCATCACCGGACGCCATCCCGTCCAACTCGCCGAACCCGCGGCAACATTCGCTGCGCCACCGCCATTGCCGCCGCCACGCCTAACCGACAGCGACCTTGACCAGGTCATCGCGAGTCTTGGCCCCGCGCCGGTCGACATCGACACCATCGTGCGCGCAACCGGCCTGCCCATCCGCGCCGTTCACATCGCTCTCATGGAACTGGACCTCGCAGGCCGCATCGAACGCCACGGCAGCCAACTGGTGTCATTACGTTTGTGACGACGGGCCCATCCAAAAGTCGGCGCACGGTACCGTTGGATCACGGCCGGGTACACAACGGCCTAACCTACGCCGACAATTTGGCCAGCGTTTCAGTGCGCCAGGATTCGAAGCGGCCCTGCGCGATGCTCATGCGCATCGCGGCCATGAGGTCTTGATAGAACGCGGTATTGGTCCATGAGAGCAGCATCGCGCCGAGATATTCGCCGGAGCGGATCAGGTGGTGGAGGTAGGCGCGGGAATAGTCGCGCGTTGCGGGACAGGAGCTTGTTTCATCGAGGGGGCGCATGTCTTCGGCATGTTCGGCCTTGCGCAGGTTGACGGGCCCATTCCAGGTAAAGGCCATGCCGTGGCGGCCGTTGCGGGTGGGCATGACGCAGTCGAACATGTCGATGCCGCGGGCGACGGCTTCGATCAGATCCTTGGGCGTGCCGACGCCCATCAGGTAGCGCGGCTTATCGACGGGGAGGTAAGGCGTGGTTTCGGCGATTGTTGCAACCATGGCGTCGTGGCCTTCGCCGACCGCAAGCCCGCCGATGGCGTAACCGGGGAAGTTCATGGCGACGAGTTCGCTGGCCGACCGCTGGCGCAACGGGATGTCGACGCCGCCCTGAACGATGGCAAACACGGCCTGGCCAGGGGCACCGAATTGTTCATGCGCGCGTTTGGAGCGTTCGGCCCAGCGCAGCGACAGTTCCATGGCGCGCTCGACCTGAGGACGCTCTGCGGGAAGGGCAATGCATTCGTCGAACTGCATCTGGATGTCGGCACCCAACAGGCATTGGATTTCGATGGAGCGTTCGGGTGAAATCGTATGGCGCGAGCCGTCGATGTGGGACTGGAACGTCACGCCGTCGTTCGTAATCTTGCGGATCTTGGACAGGCTCATGACCTGAAAGCCGCCGCTGTCGGTGAGAATCGGGCCGTTCCAGCCGATGAACTTGTGCAAGCCGCCGAGGCGGGCGACGCGTTCCGCGCCGGGGCGGAGCATCAAGTGGTAGGTGTTGCCCAAGATGATGTCTGCGCCCGCGTCGCGGACCTGATCCAGGTAGAGGGCTTTGACCGTGCCGACGGTCCCAACCGGCATGAAGGCGGGGGTGCGGATGATGCCGCGCGGGGTCGAGATTTCACCCAGCCGCGCGCCGCCGTCTTCGCGGATCAGCTTGTAGCTGAAGGTCGGGACGGAAGCGTCTTGCATGGAGGGGCTTTCTTGGATGGGCACTGCGATTTGGCTGGGCTAAGGGGCTGCGCTGCATTTGTGAAGTTTATTCTGCACGTTGGGTTGAATGCTTGCGCGAGTGGCGAGGCGTGTCAGCCTGCTCATACGTCGAAATGGGCAGCGGGCGAGAACAGCCGGGCGGAATTGTCCTTGCCTTCAAAGCCACGGCAGTTGGCGGAAATTTTGGTGCCACCGATGTGATAGGTGCGGCAGACGTGGGTGTGGCCATGGATCCAAACCGGGACATTTTCGAGCGCGCGGATGAATTGATCGAGACCACTGGCATAAGCGCCGTCCAGACCGTTGCCGGTGAACTTCGGATTGAGGCCGCCCAGACTTGGCGCGTGATGGGAGATGATGACCGTGCGCTCGCGGCTGACGGCTTGTTCCGTGAGCCAGCGTATGGCTGCATCGTGGGCGGCGAGTGCGTCTTCGGGCTGGAATTTCATGAGCGTTTCACTGCCGGGCGCGCGCGTTTTGACGAAGAAGTACTCGCCCATGCGGCGGCGGACGCCGTTCATGGTGACGGGGCACCGTCCCTCGAAGTCAGACCACAGCGTCGTGCCGAGAAACCGGACGCCGCCGATGATGGTGCTTTCATTGTCGAGCACGGTGAGCCCCGGCAAGTGGCGCTTGAGCTGCGCAGCGGTGTCTTCGAATACGCCGTCGTAGTGCTCGTGATTACCTGCCACCATCAGCACATGGCTGAAGTTTGCCTTTGCCTGATCAATGAAACGCATGACACGGCCGCGCTGATCATTGCTATATTTATCGGTGCGGCCCGGATCAAGGCAGCGGGCATGGCACAGGTCGCCTGCGATGATCAGCACGTCGCCTTTGGGGAGCTTGACGCCGGCGTCTTGGCTTTCGAGATGGAGGTCGCTCAGGTAATGACAGCGCATCGGCGGGCTTTCGCGAATCAGTTCAGATCCGCAACGATGCGCCAGTTTGCAGTGGCTGTCGGTTAAGCGGTGTTAAGGTGTCGGCAAATCCAAATCGCGGGTTCGATTGCCTCTTGCGGGCGGATCATGACGGCGAACTGGACGTGCGTTCCCCGATAGACAGTGGCGAAATCATCGACGGCGGTTGCATCCCAGCTCAAGCCGTCACCGCAAAAGATGAGAGCGCCGCCGCCTGGGTCAACCGCACAATGGGCAGCGAGTTTGCATTGGGTTTCAATCGCGTATCTCAAGAAGGCTGCCGTGACAGCTGGCGGGGGGGCATTACGCGGCGGCGGCTTAGCACCGGGTGTTAATGCATCGAGCACCACGCGACGCGCTTCATATTTTGGCTTTCGCCACGACGTGTCACTAAGCGCCGTTTGCGGGCTTACTGTTTTCACCTCGACGTAGCGTGTTGGCCTGCCGGGGGATCGGATCACAAAGTCGAATTTCGGGCCGGCGACGATTTCGGGCTCGTATGCGATGAGGGCGGCCGCCAGCGCGGGCTCAAGCAGGAGTTGCCGCGCGACCGCGAGTTCGTTCACGCGCTCGATCACGCCAGACACCTGGCGGCGGCCATATCTGCGGAAAGCTTCGACTGCTTGATCGAATTGAGCCAACAGCCGTTCGCCGCCGGATACGCGACCGGCATGTTGTGCGATCAACGGTCTGTAGACTGCGTCCACGTCGCGGATATGATTTTCGATAGCGGCTTTCAAAGACCCTCGGAGGCTGTGCTCGCAAGGCTGGTGCGGACGGTGGGACTCGAACCCACACGACGTTGCCATCTCAGGATTTTAAGTCCTGTGTGTCTACCGTTCCACCACGTCCGCAAGCTGCGTTTGATTTCCCGCAGCGGGGGTTATGACGCCAGCCGCCGCCTTGTGCAACGGTCTTATCCTATTTGCGCACCATCGCGTCTGCCATGGCGGACCGCTGCCAGGAGCATAAGGGCAAGCATTGTGGCGTTGAGCAGGTGCCAGAGGGCATGGGTGCCGCGGCGCTTACCCCAGAGGGAACTGACGGGGCACAGCTCCTGGTCGAGTGAACGTGCGGCAAGCGATACGGCCAAAATGGCGCTGCCGGTCAGCAGATATTTTGCGGAAGGGTGGCGCATGATTGCTGCCAGGACGCCGACGCCGGTCAGCATGGCGAATGCCGGTAGATAGAGCAGTGTGCCATTGAGGCAGTGCCGCCCAGCCACGAGGCCGCGCAGCGCCATTGGGCAGGGGGCTGAATTGGCGAGTTGCATCAACCAGCCGAACAGACCGACGCCTGCGGCAACCAGGAACCAGTTCAGATTTGTGAACCGGCGCAAGGCGTAGATCGCGTACAGGAGCATGAACGCGCCGATGGGGGCGATGTCGGCGATCGCGGTCCACCGGGTGGCGATGGTGTGGAACAGGAAGCTGCCGGTCCCGATGACGGCGACGAGTGCGATCAGGCCGAGTTCTGTCAAGCCCCGCTGCGCAGATGGCATCCGCGCCCAGGCGATCAGGGCGGCCAGGCTCGCGAAGAGGAAAGCACCGTTGGAGATCGCGTTGAACGGCTCGGCCCAGAAGCCCGGATTGCCAGAGCGCTCGCAGTAGCTGAAGATCTTTTCCGACCAAACGATGTTGCCAGGCCAATCCATGCGCGAATTCCTATGAGCTTGGATCCGATGGTGCGATGGCTTTGGGGGTGCGGGTGCACATTGCCGCCAAAAAAAGTCCGATCAGCTGCAGGAGGGCTGCGACCAGGAACGGCGCACCGGCCCATACACCCTGCGCGCCGCCGTTCTGGATCGCGAGGGCATAGACTTGTGTGGAGAGCAGCGGACCGAAGGTTTCGGCGATCGCCATCAGGCTCGCCAGTGCGCCTTGCAACCGGCCTTGTTCGCGAGTGCCGAACTCGGCCGACATGAGGCTTGAGATCGTCGTGTCGGAGAGACCCCACAGCGCGATCAGCGGGATCGAAGCCCAGATCACCCATCCTTCCCAGGACAGGCCGTACATGGCAAAACCGGCGGTGCCGAACACCAAGCCGATGAGCAACGTCGTGCGTTCGCCAAACCGCTTGACGAACGGGCCGGTCAGCACGCCATGGACGATGGCAAGGCCGATCCCGACACCTGCAAACGTGTAGCCGACGATGTCTTCGGTCCAGCCGAACTTATGGGTTGCATAAAGCACGAACGTGGACGGCAGCGAGACCAGGGCGATGCTATCGAGGAGGCTGACGATCGACAGGCCGAAGATGCGGCGGTTGCGGCCCAGCATGCGTAACGCGCCGTAGGGGTTGGCGCGGCCCCAGCTGAAGGGCATGCGCTGTTCGCGGCCAAGGCTCTCGGGGAGAACGAAATATCCATACGTGAAATTGGCGAGGCTGAAGGCAGCGGCGGCCCAGAACGGCAACCGGGGATCAATCGAGGCGAGATAGCCGCCGATTGCGGGGCCTGCGATGAAACCGATGCCGAACATGGCGAGGATCTTACCGAATTCGGTGGCTCTGCGATCTTCCGGTGTGATGTCGGCGATGTAGGCAAAGGCCGTGGAGGTGCTGGCCGAGGTGATCCCTGCGATCAGGCGGCCGATCAGCAGGATCCACAAGTTTGGCGCTAGCGCCATCAGGATATAGTCGAGGCCAAGGCCAAGATTTGACAGCAGGATCACCGGCCTGCGCCCGAACCGGTCGGACAGTGCGCCTAGAATCGGCGCGCCGAAGAACTGCATAAGGCCCCACGACATGCCGAAAATGCCGTAGATCTGGGCGGCCAGCGCCGTGTTGCCGGGGACAAAGCTTTCCACAAGTTTGGGCAGCGCTGGCAGCATCATGCCAAGCGCCATGATGTCGAGCAGGACCGTGACCAGAACGAACACGGTCGCCGCCTGACCGTGGACGGGCTGGACAGCCAGTGATGCGGCCGGCATTTTGGGCGGTAGTTCATTGAATTGGGTGATGGAGCAACCCCAGGGCGCAAGGTTCGATACAGAGGCCATGGGTACGGCACAGCGCCAACCTCGTCCACCGGGCCGTTCTGTCGCATGGTAAACGCCGCCGGCCATCCGCTGCATAACTGATTGATGTCATTGACTGACGGCGGTGGAAACGGACGCCGATCGCACAGATAGTGTGGCCGCGATGCCGCAAGACGCGATGCTGGACCTGACTGGTCTTGAGATGCGAAGAGTTGCGGGAAACTCAAACGTCGAATCTGAGGGCCCTGAGCCAGATGCTTGAAATCGAACCCAAGCCTAACGCCACCACGGCGGACAAGGCCGCTGCCGTCCATGCGCCGGTTTTTACGGTCCGCTGGTTTTCGTCGGCCGGGGATTTTCCACACGCGCTCTGGGCGGCCTGTTTTCCGCCACCGCTGGAAGGGCTTTGGTGGTATCGCGCGTTTGAACGGGCAGGCGTCGAGGACCAGTTCACGTTCGCCTATGCCGGCATCGAGCGCGATGGCGTGCTGGTTGGAATTGCGCCTTGTTTTCAGATGGACCTTTCACTGGAGATCGTGCTGCCGGATGCCATCGCACCGGTCGTAGCGTGGGTTGGGCGCATGGTCCCGGCGCTGCGCTACCAGCGGACCTGGTTCATCGGATCGCCGTGCTCTGAGGAGGGCACCATCGGGCTCATTCCTGATGTCGGGCTGGCCGAAGTGGTTCCTGCGCTTGCCGCTGCGGTCGAGATCAAGGCGGCTGCGGCGCGGGCACATATGATCGTGTGGAAGGATATGCCGGAGAAGGCGGCAGCCATCTTTGAGCGGCACAAGGCACTGTCGAGCTTCTTCAAGGTGCCTAGCTTTCCAGGCACCGAAATCCATGATGTGGCAGGCAGTTTCGAGGGATACCTTGCGAGCCTGCCAAGTTCGCACCGGTATCATTTAAAAAAGAAGCTCAAGAAGTCCCGCGCGTTGCTGGACCTTGACTGCAAGGCGATCCAGTCTCCCGATGCTGCCGCCATGACCGAAATCTGGCGGCTATTCATGCAGACCTACGACCGCGCCACGACCCGCTTCGAGCGTTTGACGCCGGCGTTTTTTGATGGGCTTGCCACGGCGGAAAGTACACATTTCATCATGCTGCGCCGCAAGTCCGACAGTACGCTCGTGGCCTTCATGCTGTGCTACGCCGAGCCAGGCTTTGCCACCAACAAGTTCATTGGAATCGACTATGAGCTTGGCACCGACGTGTTTCTCTACTTCCGCCTGTTCGAGGAATTCGTGGTTTGGGCGACCGCCAACGGCGCGACGTCGCTGCGCAGCGGCCAGACCGGCTATCGCGCCAAGTTCGACCTGGGGCACGAGCCCGCGCCGCTCAATAATTTCGCCAAGAACCGCAACTGGCTGATGAACAAGATTTCGGCGGTCGTTGCGAAATCCATCACCTGGTCGACGCTTGATGCCGACCTCAAGACCTACGTCGATGCCCGTGCCCGCAAGGGCGAGCGGAGGGGGTAACACCGTCGCGCAGAAGTTTTGGCTCTTTGGTTCTTCGGCGGCGCGACGGTATTCACTTTTGTGTGCGCATCATCGCCCCGCGATGCTTCGCATCGACGCCGCGTCGATCTGAAAGATCTCCATGCGGCGAGGCAACCCCATTCGCGGATACCAAACCGCAAAAGTTAGTACTTATGCAGCCTAGTAGAATTCAGGTCCCGCCAAGCTGTTCATGAAGCTGATGAATTGATCGAAATCAATCGTTCGCGCCAGCCGGAGTTGGTGTGCTAGGGTTCCTGATACGGGCAAACAATCGTTGGTCGATCATGCGACCGTGAGGGACCAATGGCTTCGACAAATGTCTTGATGGTATTTCCGCGCTTCAATCAGAACTCGTTTTGGAGTTTGCAGGCCGCTTGCGATCTCTACGGCGTCAAATGCCCAGCTCCGCCGCTTGGCATGATTACGCTCGCGGCGCTGCTGCCGAAAGAGTGGACTATCAAGCTCGTCAATCGCAATGCCGAAGAGCTACAGACTGCCGATCTCGACTGGGCGGACATTGTCATGACCGGTGGCATGCTGCCCCAACGCGACGACACGCAGGTTGTCATCGACCTGGCACACGCCCGCGGCAAGCCGACGGCCGTCGGTGGTCCCGATCCCATGTCGAGCCCGGAGTGCTACGAGAAGTCCGACTTCCGCGTGCTTGGCGAGGCCGAGGGCATTATCCATCTGTTCGTGGACGCCTGGAACCGGGGCGAGCGGAGCGGCACTTTCGAAGGCGAGCGCTTCAAGGCCGACATTACCCAAAGCCCCATCCCGCGCTTCGATCTCATCAACTTCAAGCACTATCTGTACGTGGGCGTTCAGTTCAGCCGCGGATGCCCGTTCACCTGCGAGTTCTGCGACATCATTGAGCTCTATGGCCGCGCGCCGCGCCCCAAGACCAACCCGCAGATGCTGGCGGAATTGGATGCGCTGTACAACGCCGGATACCGTGGCCACGTCGATTTCGTCGACGACAACCTGATTGGAAACAAAAAGGCCCTGAGGCGTTTTCTGCCCGCGCTCGAGCAGTGGCAGAAAGACCATAAGTATCCGTTTGAGTTCTCGACCGAAGCTTCGATGAACCTCGCCGACGACGGCGAACTGCTCGAGATGCTCAAGCGCGCCAACTTCTTTGCCGTTTTCGTCGGGATCGAGAGCCCGGACACCGACACACTCATTGCCACGTCGAAGAAGCAGAACACGCGCCGTAGTCTCGCCGACAGCGTCCACAAGATCTATGACGCCGGCATGTTTGTCATCGCAGGATTTATCGTCGGGTTCGACAGCGAAAAGGGCAGCATGTCGCGCGCCATGATCGCGTGCATCGAGGATACCGGTATCCCCGTCGCCATGGTCGGCCTGCTCACCGCGCTGCCTAACACACAGCTTACCCGCCGCCTTGTCGCCGAAGGTCGGCTGCTGCCGTTCGAGGCCGGAAGCGGCGATCAATGTTCGGCAGGCCTCAACTACATCACGCTGCGACCGCGCGTTGACATCCTCCAGGACTACAAGCGCGTCATCGAGAACATCTACGAACCGAACGCCTACTTCGAGCGTGTCCGGCTCGTCGGCCGCGACCTCAAGATGCCCAATCACGACAGCACGTTCGATTGGGCGATGGCACGGCACGACGCCGCGTTCATGGGCCGTCTGATCTGGCGCATGACCGTCACCCGCCCCGACCTGCGGCGTCCGTTCTGGCGCACGCTGACGGACACCATCCGCCACAACCCGGCGGCGCTTCAGTCCGTCATCACGATGATTACCTTCTACCTCCACCTGGGCGCATTCGCGCAAAAGCTGCTCAAGGAGCTGGACGTCCAAATCGCCAATGAAATCATATCGCCGCGCGCGCCGCATCTGCCTGCGGCGACGGCGATTCCTGCACCGTTGAAGGTTGCGCATTACGGGTGAGGACTTGAGGGGCTTTCCGCCCCTCAAATTCCCCGACCAGGGTCTTTTGGACCCATAGGCGCTAACATAGCGAAACGGTGGCCCCCTCTCCCCCTGGGGAGAGGGTTGGGGTGAGGGGGCTCTTCTGCAAAGCCAGCCGAGTGAAGGCAC
>JBEBJA010000029.1:0-1887 GCA_040080145.1 Hyphomicrobiaceae bacterium | reverse complement strand
AGAGGCACCGCAAACAGGGCAGCCAACTGACTTGGTAAGACTGTCGATTTTGTTGGTCGGAGCGGGGAGATTCGAACTCCCGACCCCTTGCTCCCGAAGAAACGGAGCGGGGTGCGAGTGGCCGTCATTGCTGGCGTTTGAGGTGCAGCGTGGTGGCCTGTGTTCTTGTCCGGTTCACGGGTTTCATTGGCGTATCGTTGGCAGGTCATGGCTTTTCTCGTGTGAATAGGTCTGTCCCAGGTGATGGTTCTGGTTTGATGCGCGGCGGCTTGGCTGTCTTTGGCAGCATCCATGGCAGCGGTTGCGGCAGTTCTAACGAAGCGACCTGCCAATTCCAGAACCCAAGCTGACCAATGCATGGAATCGGCTCGCACGGCTCGGGGTTGCGTAAAACCAGCCCGCGCAGGCCGAAGAACCATGGGCTGGACGACTTCGTCACCACGTTGACGACCTCTACACTGCCGATGATGCACGCTCTGGCGAGATGGCGCGCCTCGGGACACGTCCCGACAATGGTTTCGTCGATGAAGTCGCGGGCGTCCTCATATTCGTCGCGGCCTAGGCCCTTGCTGGCATGGATCGCAATTCGCCCCCGCACCTTAAGACCTGGATTGTGTGGCTGCCAGTCGCGGTTTTCAATGTCTTTGCCAGCGTGGATGATCGCCCATGCCCACGGCTGGCGCACCGACAGGGCAAGCATGGGAAGAAATGGAATGGTCTGGCTCTGCGTCACGCGCGTCTCCCTCTGCTCTGCGATGCGGTCTTCTGGAAATGCGGGCTGTGGTGGCCGTAGACGGTCCACAGCGTTTCGGGGGTCATGCCGAGGTAGCCTGCGGCTTCGGCGAGTTCCGTGCCGGATTGCATCTGCCACGTCGCCGCTGTGTGGCGCACGATGTGGGGCGCGTCGATCCGGGTCAGCGCGTTGGGCGGCAGGTTGAGACGCCGGGTCTTGAGCGCGCGGGTGAGTGCGGCCACCGCCAGCGCGCGCACGGACCCCCACGACCGCCGCAACTTGGCGACGGCAGCGCCGCGATAATGCACGATGTGGGTGGCGCCGATCGCGGCGTCGATTCGCTTCCAGCGCCGCAGGTGGGGCAGCAGCCGGACGTGGATCGCGGCCGGCGGCTGGCGCTTGCGGGACCGCCGGGCCCCGATGCCGCGCCGGTGCAGCACGGCGTTGTCAACGTCGGCCCATCCGCCCGAAATCGACGGCAGCCATTGCAGCTTGAGAATTGCGCCGGGTCTGGTGCCGGAATAGATGCCGATCAGGATCAAGCGGGCGACGTGGCGCGTCTCCTCGCGCTGGCGTGCGGCCCAGATGCGGGCTGCGGCTTCGCTGCGCGTCAGATAATAGTCGTCCTTCTGCGGTGTTGGCGCTGGCAGCGTGACCTTCGGCACACTCAACAGCGGCCCTTGCTCGGCGTGGTAATAATTGATCGCGGTGCGCAGCGTCTTGAGCTCGTGCCGCGCGGTCTGGTCGCTGACTGTGCGCGCAGGCCCGGTCTTGATGCGCTTGACGGCCTGGGCGGTGCGCCAGTCGACATAGGCGCGGCAGGTGGGGCCAGACACCTCGTCCAGCCGCTTGCCGCTCCACCAGTCGAGGATGGGCGCGGCGGTGTGGGCGATCCAATCCCGGCTTGGCGACCGGGCGGCGTGCTCGGACAGATACGCGGTCATGACCTCGTCGACGAGGAGCTGATCGGGACGATCCGCACCGGCGGGCGGTTTGTGCTGCGCCGCGAGGTGGCGGGCGAGGGCTGCTTGAGCGCGGCCAATGTCATTTGCGCCTGCGTCCGTGCCAAGCTGGCGCGATCCGTCGAGGATGACCCAGACGGCGGGGCGGGCAGGGTTTCCGCCACGGGCGGCGCGGGCAGGGCGGAGCCACAG
>JBEBJA010000172.1:0-1895 GCA_040080145.1 Hyphomicrobiaceae bacterium | reverse complement strand
CTTTGAATGTTCGCTGCATCATTCTGCGTCCGGTCCCGATACCAATATCCATCCAACCCGACGACACGCACCTGCCCCACATCGCCAACGGCAAAATAGGTATGCAGCGCCTCCGTCAGCGGCAACGGTTGATCCTCTAACGGTTCAGTGGTCAAAGTCAGCGACAACGTCTCTCCCACGGCCACATCAAGCCGCAGCAACGCCCCTGCAGATTGTGTCTCGAGCGCCGCCCGCGCCTCACCCTCAAGGAACCCCGCCTCCACGACCTCCCAAATCTCAGTCCGCACCAAACCATGCTGCGGCCACGCAGCCTCCGTCGGATGCGGTCCAAACCATGGCCAGCAAATCGGAATCCCCCCCCGGATCGGCAACGCTGGTCGCACCGGCGACAGCGACGACCACCACAGCATCTCGCCAAATTTACCGTGTCGCCACGACAGCACCTGCGCGCCCTGCAACGAGACTGCAGCCTCCCCCCCATCCCCCTTGAGATGCAAAAATGCCGCGCCATCCCGCACTTCAAACCCAACTCGGCCCGCCAATCCGAACCTTGCCCCATAGCCCTGACACAGCGTTTCAACAGATGGCATGGCGGATCTGGTATCCTTGTCTGGGGTCTGCTAGCGATGCTGGGTTCGAACTGAAGCCGCCAGCATAAGGCGTCATGGGCGCCCTCACCAGAGGCCCCAATGTTGGTCGAGCAAAGTCAGGGGATGGGGCACATGACAACGAATTCCACCACAGCTAGGGCGACCGCTGACGAATCCGATCCGCCACGCATGACCGGCGCCAAAATCTTTGTCACCACAGTGTTCGTCTGTCTCGGCCTTATCTTCTTAGCCTCCTCCGCCATCTTCGTGCACGAGTTCTCCTCCTCCGCGCTGCAACCTCTGCTGATGATGCACAGTCATCTCTTCGTTTTCTTCGCCACCCTGGGCTTACTCGCCCTCGCTGCCTTCCGCCTCCCCGCCACCGTCCTCACCCACTTCTATTGGCACCGCGTCAAATACGGCCCCTTGCGCTACCTGCTTGGACTGTTCGCCGTCATCGCCGCCACCGCCTATTTCTCCTACGGCCTCCTCACCCAACCCGATCGATCCGTCTGGGAACTAAGCCCACCAGTCCATCAAGCCACCCGCAGCGACCCACCCAACTGCGGCACCCCAGGCGTCAGCAACACCCCAGGCATCATCTGCCGTCGCGCCAGCACGCTCGCAGCCGTCGAGCAATTGCGCTCCGCCGCCACTCAACGCATCGGCCTCTCCGACTTCGCCCGCATCTGCAAACCCGACCCTTTGATGGAAGTCCCCGACACCTTCATCAAAGAACGCTATTGCTTCCCCGCCCTCGGCAAACTCTCAGGCAGCAACTGCTGCGACACTCAAAAGCGCTTCTCCCAAGTCATTGACCAGCAATGGACACAGCCCGACAACCGCTCCATGTCGAGCAACTTCGACCTCATCGCCTTGCCGGCCAAAACCTTCTTCATCATCGTCCTTCTCGTCATCGGCGTGTTGCTCGTTATCTGGCGCCGCACCCTCGACCGCGCCTACCCGAGCCTTGCCCCGGCCATCGAACGCTCGCTCTTCATCGGTGCGCTCGCCATGCTGCTCTGGCCCGCCATGGACTACGCCTACCTCACCGCCATGCAAACCTTGACCGGCCGCTGGTCCGGCCAACCAGAACTGCGTCTAAGCCTCGTCATCGCCCCTTGGGCACTCTTGATCTTGATGTACTTCCTCGCTCGCATGAGCCGAAAAATCGAGCGCATGGGCCAACTCGTCGGTGCCGCTGCCAGTATCGTCGCCGTCCTACGTTATGAGCAGTTGAACGATTGGGCCGTCCGCTTCGTCGGCATCGGCGCACCGATCTGGAGCGTGGCCGTTTTGGCCGTC
>JBEBJA010000170.1:0-1908 GCA_040080145.1 Hyphomicrobiaceae bacterium | reverse complement strand
TGCGTCCGCGTCGATGACAGAGAGCCTCAAAGATCTCGCCAAGCGCTTTTTCATGCTGCTACACGTGTTCCTGACGCGGCACTACAAAGAAGTGCACATTGTCTTTATTCGTCACACCTCGACTGCGGCAGTGGTCGACGAAGAGACGTTTTTCAAAGGCACCGAAACCGGCGGCACGGTGATTTCGTCGGCTCTCGAAGAAATGATGAAAGTTGTAAAGGCGCGGTATTCCCCGGCTGATTGGAATATTTACGCCGCGCAAGCGTCTGATGGCGACAACTACCACGACGACATGCCGCGCTGCCTCGAAATTCTTGAGCGCGAAATTTTGCCTGTATCGCAATACTTCGCCTACATCGAGACGGCTCATGGCGAGCGCTTTTCCGACACGCTCGAAACGCAGGTTTGGTCTGGCTACACTGAGATCGGCGATCGAGCGGATAATTTCGCTATGCGACGCGTCACATCGCCGGGCGAAATTTTCCCCGTGTTCCGTGACTTGTTTTCGCAAAATGGTATGGCCGCCTGATTGTGGGCTCGGAAAGGACTGCAGCGGACATGACATCGGCCTCGTCTCCTCCCCGTCGTGACGGTCTGATCGGTGGCCCTTTTGTGGGCGGCGCTGCGGATTTGCCTCGCCGCACGGGTGACGTGAAGCCGTTGTTCGAAGGGCCGGAATGGGATTTCAAGCTGATCAACCGTTGCTACGACACCATGCACGGCATTGCCGTCGGCGAGATGGGGCTTAGCATTTATCCAAACCAGATTGAGGTCATTACGGCCGAGCAGATGCTCGATGCTTATTCGTCCATCGGAATGCCGCTGATGTACCGGCACTGGTCGTTCGGCAAGCGCTTTGCCTACGATGATCAGATGTACCGCAAAGGGCAACGCAGTCTCGCCTTTGAGATCGTGATCAATTCCAATCCGTGCATCAATTACATCATGGAAGAAAACACCATGACGATGCAGGCGCTCGTCATCGCGCACGCGGCGTTCGGTCACAACCACTTCTTCAAGAACAATTACCAATTCCAGCAATGGACGCAGGCCGACCACATCCTCGACTATCTCGCGTTCGCCAAGTCGTATGTGTCGGAGTGCGAGGACCGTTATGGCCAGGAGGCCGTTGAATATATTCTCGACGCGGCCCACGCTTTGATGAGTCAGGGCATCTCGCGGCAGTTGGTGGCGCGGCCTCGCAATCCCGCCCAGCGCGACGCCGAGAAAGCTATGGCGCGGCTTGAGCATGAGGAGCGGACGCACAACGTCATTTATCGGACGCTACCTGAAATCAACCTCGGCGTTCCACCTGACAAAGCCAATCGAGATGCCTCGTCGCCATCGAACAATCCCGGTGAGCAGCGCCGTCTCGGCCTACCTGAAGAGAATATTTTGTATTTTCTCGAGAAGAACGCGCCGAAACTCACTGACTGGCAGCGCGAACTTCTGCGCATTGTGCGCAATCTATCGCAATACTTTTATCCGCAGCGACAGACCAAAATGATGAACGAGGGCTGCGCGACCTTCGTGCATTACGAAATCCTCAATCGCATGTACGAGCGTGGCTTGCTCACTGACGGGTCGATGCTCGAATTCCTGCATTCCCATTCATCGGTGGTGTTCCAGCCGGCCTTCAATGATCGCCGCTACTCAGGCCTTAACCCCTATGCGCTCGGCTTCGCCATGATGCGCGACATCCAGCGCATTGCGACCACGCCCACCGAGGAAGACCGCGCTTGGTTCCCCGAGTATGCTGGCAATGGTGACGCAATGGCCACCTTGCGCGATGCCTGGGCCAACTATCGCGATGAGAGTTTTATTTTGCAATTCCTGTCGCCCAAGGTGATGCGCGACTTCCGCATGTTCTCGCTCAAGGACGACAGCAAGAACCCCGCCGTCGAAGTC
>JBEBJA010000024.1:0-38571 GCA_040080145.1 Hyphomicrobiaceae bacterium | reverse complement strand
ATCCCCCCCTTAGCCGTGGCGGTTTGCCCCCCCAAATCGTGGCGGTTTACTCCCCCCCTAATACCGTTAGATACCGTTAGTCTTTAAACCGGTACCAAACAGGGTGGGTTTTTCAGCAAAGGAGAAAAAGGAAGCAGGGCAGGGGAGCAAGCCCATTTTGACCGTTTCTGCGCTTCCCGAAAATTTGCCCCGTGTGGGCGCGAAGACGCCGCGAGCCACCAACCCCCATCACCCAGCAGAGGACTCGGCTGCTTCAGCCAATTCTAGCGATTGTGGCAGCGATCACATCGCAGGGTGCGGGTCGCCTTCGTGATGTTTCGCAAAACGCTTGAAGTGGCCTGCCGGTTTTCCAGCAAGCCACCTCAAAATTCTCGCGTGTCGATTTGGAACCGTTAGTCGGTGCTGGCGACGTAATCCGCGCCGGGATACATCAGGCTGTAGGCCTCGACCATTCGAGCCAGCAGTTCAGCTTTGCTGATCCGATCCCGCGACACGAATTTCTGAATCGCTTTGCGGTGTTCGTCGGATAACCTGAAATCCATACGCTGGTCACGCCGCAGATAGCTTCCACGCTTCATTTTTACATTCCTTCATGTGATGCATTACAATTGCCATTACCTACGCCCCTTGACTCAAAGCTACTTCATACGGATTGCATTACTTCGCGATGTTTGTTCGTTCGGGATGTGCAGCTTGGTAATCGGCCAAGGCGAGTTCCAGCAGCACTGCAATGCTGGGCAGGCCGTCACGCACAACGAGCCGTTTGATCAGACTGACCGTCTCGATCGTCGCGCGAATATTGATCTGCATGAAGCGCTCGGTCCGCCCGATGGATCGGCCATCGATCAGGTTATGCTTTGTGCGAAGCGGCGGGCGATTTTCTTCACGGTAGTTTCCGTCGCTGCCGTCATCGCAATCGGCGCTGGCGGTGACAGGCTCTGCAATGCGCGGCGTATTTCTGGTGATAACAAGCATAGCTTCTCTCCAATCGTCCAAAGCATGGAACGAGTTACAAACATCATGAGAATGGATAGGAGTGCTGGTTCTTATTGAATGCGATCAGACCAGCTTCGTCCGACCGCTGCCATCGTTATGGTCGATGGTTGATAACCTTAATTAAACCATCGATTTAAGCTATTGGCAATACAGTCAAACTCGCTTTTAGCTATTTTCTTCAGCTATCAGCCCTTTTGCTAAGGTCTGTGGTTTTAACACTTGTGCTTGCAATACGGAGGCTGGGCGCTTTATTAAAATTGGCGGCATTACTTTTTTGGGTTTGTTTTTTCTCCGTTTCTTTTTATCCCTTTCGGGCTGCGACTGTTCCGGCAATTCGCCTGAACGGCTCCCCGATGCCAGATAGAGTCCGAACGCCGCTCCGCTTTCAACCAGCGTCGCGCCCACCACGATCAGCAGCCGCTCGATGCCCTCACTCTCGCCGCCGAAGATTTTGGAGAGGATGCGCACCTGAGGATCAGGTTCGCTGCCAGCACCACGCGCCTTCAACGCTGTCAGCTCTTGGCGCAGCACTTCCGCTTGAGCCTCGAATTTCTTTCCCTCGTCGCTTGCCCCCAATTCGGCACGCAGCGCAAAGTATCCATCACAGAATGTTCGCGATGCCGGCGACGTGACGTTTGTGCACGAGGCTGTGGCCTGCCAGCGCCGGTCGATTTTGGCTGCGGCAAGAAGTTCGTCGATCACGACGGCCGGACGATAGTTGCCCAGCAGTTTGATGCGGTCTTCGATAGCTTTGAGTTGTTGTGCGGCTTCGGCCTGACGGGTGTTGAGGCCCGTCTTTGCGCCCGTCACTTCGCCGCGATTGCTCGCGGCAAAGCCAAGTGCCGCCAACATCGAAAAGGTGGAGAAGAACACAAACACCGCCGTGCCGATGCCAACGAAGACGTAACGGCGCGCCTTGGCTGCCATCATGATCAGCACCGGCAGAAGCGCCTTGATGATGTCGGCAGCGACGCTGACCGCGCCCAGGATTTGCCCCTCGAATGGCGTTTTGCCGAGCGAGAAGGCGAACATGAAATTCATCGTCGCCGATGCCGTGATAAAAACCAGTGCGGACGCAAACCCGACCGCCAACATGACTATGCGCATTCCCGGCTCCTTGATGCTTGGGTCATCAAGAGGTACCGCCGTGGCGCCGCTAGGCGAAAGCAGGGAAGGGGATAGCAAAGCGATGCTGGTCGCTGATCGCGCTTGCGTGCTGCGTCCCAGGCATTTGATTGGGACGTCTCGGATGCAAAAGAGCTAGCTCATGGCTATGAGCAGCCTTCACGTCTGCTGCGTCTCATGCACCTCCATCATAGCCGCCCATAACACGGGAAAAGGCGAGGCTTCGACGGCCCCGCCTTCATTTGATGAGAATTCACGATGGATCGTGCGTGCTTTGCGATCTTGCCGCTATCATCCGCCTATTGAGGTGGCGTGACGACTTCAGGATCTTCGACAACCGTCTTTTGCTGGGTCGTTTGGGCTGAGTAAATTGAGCCACTCGCGCTTGATCGGGCGAGAAACACGCCGAACACGACGAACCAAATGACGATGAGGATCGCAACAGCCGCAACCAAATCAAACCATGAATTCTCTTCGAAAAACACCAAGGCAGCGATTGCGCTAACGATAGCCAAAAAATACAGCAGTGCCGCAAGCCGCACCGACAACATCCCGTGGTGGCCGAAGTCGATGAAGGACGTGTTCCAGAATTGGCTGATCATCTCGAAGAATGTGTTGATGTTCATTGTGCGGCTCCCTTCGTGGCATCAAATCCCAACGGCTTGAATACAGTCTCAAAATCGGTGAACTCAGACCACGGCCGACCCTCAAGCCGCCCCGTCAAGTGAACGGTCAGGCTGGTACCCTTCGCCATCGGCGCAACTGGCAGCGGCACGATGTAAAGGCCCTTGATCCCAGGCACGCCGTCGATGTTCGTCGCGGTGCCGTTGACGTTTTTGCGGAAGACGAAGCGGTCTTTGGATTCCGGTGAGATAGCCTCCCAGATGGTGTAGAATTTGCCATCCAGCCGGAATCCATAGACCTTGCCCATCGATACGGAATAGGCCATTGGCGAAAACACGGCGCGCGCGGTTGTTCCTTCACCCATCAAGGCGTCGATATTCTTGGCGAGCCCCTGAACATCCCATTTGGTCACGCCGGATTTTTCGGGCTGGTATCTCACTTCGTACTTTGCAGCCGCCGGCGCGACATAGGGCTGGTTCATCATGGCAGCAAACAACTTGAAGCGCTGTTCGAGGCCTTCCTTGATGGCTACGTCGGCGAGATTGCTGGTCGTGAAATTGCCAAGCGTGTCGCGCCAGCCTTCCTTGCTGTAGCCGTAGAACAAGAAGTTCGCCCAGCAGGAGGAATGCGTGCACCCAGGGCGGCGCCGTTCAAACACACCCGGATCGTCGATAAGATAGAAACGGCTTCCTGCACCTTGGACTTCCTTGCCAAGCGCAAGCTCGGTCAAACCATTGCCGCCGCCGTGCCAAGCCTTTGCGACGAAGCCTTTGCTGGTATCCCATGTGTCCGAACGAACGCGTGAGAAGTCGATCAGGATCTGCGGCTTCCCGGCAAGCCCGACGAAGAAGGCGACCGCTAGCATATCGCCCTTGTGACCTTTGACTTCTTCGAGAAGCAGCCATTCGGTCTTGGGGTGCATGAACTGCAGCAATGCTGTGAAGATCGGCTTTGCATCTTTGAGCGCATTGCAGTCGTTGGGATCACTCGCAATGTTGCTGCCGCGCCGCCATTCGCACTGCACGCCATCCTTTGGCTGGTAGAGCCTGCGCAGCTCGCCCAGTTCATCGTGTGTGGGGACGGTGCCGCCGAACGCCGCCGACACGCGCGCCGTCAACGCCGCCCGCTCATCGACCGTCAACCGCACTGGGCCCTTCGGCGCGCTGCCATGGACGAGATCGGTGACGTGAAACCCTTCGGCGTTGGTAAGCGGCCGCCACGAGAGATATTTGAACAGGCCAAACCCGTAGCCGCAGGCTTCGATCAGCAGCCAGCACGCTAATGCTGCGAGCTGGATTTGAATATATTTGTTTCGCAGCAAACTCTGCATTGCGACAAACATCTGCAATCCCCTTTCTTTAAAAGCAGAACCATTTCCGCAATCAAAGAAATAACGCCGCCGTTTCGCTATCAGAAAGCAAGCGAGCGTGGGCCGCGTGAAGAATTCTTGCCGCTGTCTTTCTGCTAGCAGCGCGCCTTGGTTAGCTTGTCGTGTATTCCGTTTGGAGACCGCGATGGCAAAATCACCATCCCATATTCCAGCCCGTTCCCGGTCGATGCCTGAAAGCTACTACGGGCGCTTCGACATCAAAACCACGGATGACGGCAGCAAGCAGTATTCACTCCCGCACACCCTTGGTGCCACCATCATGGAGCTTGCGACGGGGAGAGTGGTTCTCCTTGGCGCATCCTCAATCGCGTGGCTGTGTGCGTCGATGTTCCCCGTCAAGGACGATAGCTCGCCGCTCGCAACAACATGGGTCTATGCTGCCTTCCTGTTTTTAGGATTGCACGCAGCTGTCACTACGTTGATAGCCCTCTCCGCCGTGCTAACGGGCTGGCGAAAGGTCACGCGGCTGACCATCCGCGCCGACGGGCTGATCTGGAACGACCATCACTTCTTCCCCGCCCACCACATCTGGAGCATCTGCTACGGCACCACCACAAACGCCGACAAACCCAACGCAGTGTTCACGCCGAAGATCGAAATCCAGGTCGGCGTCGCTACCATCGTGCTCGCGGATGGGCTTGACGTTCCGTCAGCCCAGCTGTTCGAGCGCCTGTTCCGCGAGGATACAAGACGCTACTGGCACCGGCATAATTGACATAGAACAATCTACGTCAGAATGTTTAGGCGTCCCTCAGCTTTATGACGTTGACGGCATCATCGTTCCCTGTGATCTCATCTCTCCAGGTTGGCCTCACGCTGTTAAATGAGCAAGCGCACGCCATGCTGAAAACCTGTCAAGAGATCAATAAACATGGCATCACCTCGGTTCACCGCCGCATCGGCCATCAAAGCCTACCGGAATAACAAACTCAGATATATGCTTGACCTCAGTGGGTTTGGGCTGCGCCAAGATGAACTTGAAGCATTGCGCGAAGAACTAAGTTCTTTGCCGCGCCTTAAATATCTTTATCTTGGGCTGGATCGTCGGAGCAAGGCAGCCACGCGAGCAAGCAATTCGTTGACTTCTGTTCCAGACTGGTTGTTTGTTACCAACCCTGGACTTACTCGCCTAGACCTCAGCTTCAATCATCTAACTAGCATTCCAAATGCTCTTGCGAACTGCGCTCGACTCGAGTGGCTAAACCTGAGTCACAACAGTCTTGCTCATGTCCCCGACGTGATTTCTAAATTAAAGGAACTTCAAGAGCTATTTATTTCCCACAACAAGATTATAAGCTTGCCGGAAAGCCTTGGCTCATTAACAGAGCTTCAAAACATCTCTCTTGATGAAATGGCCATGGAGTGGCCGCCGCGTAAAATTCTATCGCAGGGCACCAAGCCCATGCTCGATTTTTTGCGAAACATTTCCTTGTCTGGCGGCGAGCCTATCCACGAAGGAAAGGTTATTCTTGTTGGAAACGGAGACCACGGCAAAACTACAATCAGGCTTTGGTTGGAAAAGGGGAAGTTCATCCGCTCGCTCACAACTCGGGGCGGAGAGATAAGTCGTATTCGTGTTCCACTAAGCACGCATGACAGCGATGAGCGCGGCGTTATCAATGTGTGGGATTTTGGTGGTCAGGAACATTACAGAGCTGCCCAACGCTCATTGTTTTCTTCCGATGCGTTTTTCGTTCTTGTATGCAAGTCTCGCGGTAGTGTGGAAGAAGGGAACGTGCCGGAATGGCTGCAGCTAATTAATCAAGTTCAAGCCGATGCAAACGTTCTGCTGATATTTACGCATTATGAAGAGGGAACGCGAGAGCCACCACTTGACACCATACCTGCACATCTCCGGCGGATGGTTCCCCCGGGAAACGTTTACAAGCTTGACGCCACACAAAGTTCCGGCGGGATCGAAGCTGTAAAAAGCAGGATAATAAAGGAAGTCATTACATCAAAGGCTTTTAAACAACTTTGGCCCACATCTTGGCTGAAGGTGAGAGCGCGACTAATAAATCCAGACGGATCAAGAACCCGCGATTTCATAACGCAGGATGACTTCAAGTCACTCTGCATTGAGTGCGGCGTGGCTGCCAATCACGTATCCGCTCTTGCAGGCGCTCTATCTCTGATTGATACCGGAAACGCATCCGAACGCGCACCTAATATTATCATCTTGAACCCTGAGTGGTTGCTGAAGGCAATATCATATGTGATGGATGATGATGTTGTTAGATCGAATAATGGTGTCCTTGATGAGACCATCGATTTGCCGAGAATTTGGCGTGACCACAAACGGCAGCCGCACGAAAAGCCAATCGTTTTCAGTGATGAAGTCTGGGGCGAGCTGTTGTTTATTATGGCAGGTCAAGGTCTCGCATATCGTCTCACCGATACAGACTGGCTTATTCCTGAACTAGTTACAGCAGAAGAACCAGAGACGCTGCGCTGGAGCACAAGCCATGGAGCAGTTCATCGCATCTGCACGCTCAACGGACCTATTTATGGGCTTGCTGCTTTGCTAACCGCCGAGCTTCATCATCTGCACTCCCCAAAGTCCCGTCAGTTCTGGCGTGGAGGTGCGTTTTTCCGGCTATCTCAAAATAGAGGAGAATTGCTCGCAAGGGTCGATGGACGCAAAGAGATCCGGTTTGAAGCCCGAGGTAGCGAAGCCAAGCAACTTCTTTGGTATGCTGAGATGGCAGTCCGGAACATAACTTGGCGGTATTGGCCGGAGACAAAACGTTCTGGTGAAGAGCCTTATGATTTTGAGGTTCCATGTCCAAGCGATGATTGTCGTGGGAGATTTTACCTTCCATCCTTGTTAGCTGATTACAAGGCGGGCAAGAGAGTATCTAATTGTGGCGGACGCAGGCCGCACCAGCACCGAATTGAGCAGTTGCTCAATGGTGTTGTTGGTGACGAGGAGCAAGGAGTCCAAGACCTTCTCAGAAAGCTCGATGAGCTTTGGGCTGGTATCGAAACATTTGAAAAGCCTCCTCGCCTAATACATGTTGAAGAAACGAATGGGTTGACGTCGACGACGCGACGGATCTCCCTTGTTTCTGAGCTGTCAAAGGAGGTTATAATCGCCTCTGCTAGAGTTATTGAAATCGATGATGAATGGTTCAAGCTTCTGAAGGATTTAGGTCGGGTCGCAGTTAAGATTGTCTCCAATGGCGCAGTAGACATCGATGTTGAAGATGCTGACGACGAAAAAGTCGACGTAAATCAGCTTGGCCTGGGAACCACTATGCGCGAACCTGGGCAACCCATCCCACCCTCGATTGCCAAGATTCTTGTAGAAATGGCCCATGTTGCCAAGATGAGGCAGACCAAGGTCAACGGTCGATACCTTTGGGTTACAGCTGAAGAAGCCGACCGGAGCGATCCAACGCGGGCTAAGGAGTAAACACTGGCATTACGCTCCGGCTGCAAACGTCAGGCAGAATTTGATGGGACCGGTATCGTTCTACGATGCTGGCCCCTTAGCTGCCATGACCTTGACGCGGTCGACATCGTCGAAGCTGAGACGTTCCAGTGCCATGGGAGGTTGGCCATCGACGATGAGGAGTTGCGCGCCGGTGCCGCGTGCGAAGGCTTCCGCCGTTTCATGCGGGTAGAGTAGGCGTTCCTTGTCGATGAAATCCTTGCCCGATCCGTCTTCGCCCGTTGCCCCGAATTTACCGCGCACGAAGGACAGTGATCCCAGGCGATCGGAAATGTAGTCGAGCGTGACCTTGTCGCCATTGCCGAAGAACTGCAGCACGCCAGCATTGCCGAGGAACGTCTGCCACGCCGCTTTGTAGTGCCGTTGCAGTTGCCCAAGGTCTTGCAGAACGCACCACAGCTTGACGCCAAAGCCCGGAAAATACGCGGCTGCCTGCTCCATGATCGGCATGTGACCAAGCGTTGCGAATTCTTCCATCAAGAAGATGATCGGCGGTTTCGGAGCCTCGCCTGCTTTGGGTCGCGGCCAGGCTCCCCGCCGTTCCAGCGACATCAATGCAAGCCGAACAATGAGCCGCAACCAGCGGAAATGCTTCTCCATCTGACCCGATGGCAGGCACAGATAAATCGTCGTCGGTTTTTCGGCGAGGTCCGCAAGCTTGAACCGGCACGCGCCTAACGAGGCTTGCAATGGGACGCTGTCGAGGAACCGTGTCTGGGTCTCCGCCGTACTGACGATGCTGGATCGTTCCCGTGGCGCTTTGCGCAAGAAGCTCGTGCCAGCACCTGCGAGTGCGCCGCCAAAGACGCCTACGTGACTGGCCATTTCCATGAACAGCGCATTCTGCGTGGCCTCGGCCGGATCTTTTGTCCCCGATGCCTGTAACGCGGCTTGCGTGGCAACAAGCGGCGGGTAGGTCAGCAGCAACAGCTGGCGTACCGTCACAAGGTTGCGTTCGGCCGCCGGCTTTTGCAGCGCGTGCAGGATCAAGCCGCGCAACAAAGCCTGCGCACTGTTGGTCCAATGCGATCCATCACTGCCGCCGCCCTCTTCGAGGATCAGCGCCTGCGTCACCGCATCGACATCATCGACAATCGTTGGGCTGCTAGAATCCAATTCGGCGAGCGGATTGAATGGCGACGTCACTTGCCCCGAGCATCCGAACGGATCGAGGATGTGGACGTCCTGCTTGAGCACAGACCGGCGATGCTCCGCCGTATCACGCGCCAATTCACCCTTGGGATCGAGCACCAGCATCGAGCCGGGATAGGTGTAGAGCGTCGGTTTGAGCACCGTTGCCGTTTTACCGGATCGTGCCGAAGCACATGTCACCATCGGTTTGTCATCGCCGCAGCCGATCAGGCGTCCGCCGTTCTTGCCCAGAAGAACTTGACCGGGGGCATAGCTCAGTGCGGCAATCTCTGATGCGCGCGCCCATCGTGCACGCTCCTTGCGGTCAATCTGATCGCGAATGACATCCGCGCCCCGTGGCAGCCTGTCGGTGATGCGCTCTGCATTGCCGTCTCCCGCACCGACGATCGCAGCATCACGCGGAGGCGCAACCGGCGTCAGCTCCGGCACCGATTGTCCCAGCCGTTCGGCGTCGGATTTGAGCCAATCTCTGATCCCCATCACACGTCCCCAGTTGCAGATTGCGGCCAAACAGGAACTCACAGCCTCGCGCAATTGTGCAGGCATCAGAAAGCTATCTGCGCCGGAAGGGGGGCACCTTTATCTCACGTGTCCGGATTGTGGACGGCGCAGTGCCAGCCGCGTCCATGCCAGTGCGAGTTTGTTGGCGTGGCCGCTTGCGTATGATGAACCTCTGTCTCGTCATTCGTCAGTCCGGGCAAAGCGACCCCGTCATGTTGCCGCTTCTCATCTCACAGACGGCGCGTCCATGGGGACGCTGAAGCTGCACGCAGACGCGTAAGGCAGCTTCCGCTTCAACGTAAAAATGGCGGGACCTCCCATAATTTTGCACTTGCCCGCTCCCGCGCAAGGCGCGGGCTTGCGGGACCCGCCCCAAGGGGCGCAAGCGCCAAAATTCCGGGCCCCTCCGCAATTTTTCCGTGTGACCCCGCCGCGCACGCTGTGAGGTTTCGGCGTCAACGAGGTCGCCATTGCCGGTGATCTCATCACCCGAGAAAGGAACCACCATGATTACGCAACCAACCCCGTCGAAGAAACCGACGCACCGCATTTACGCGGTGAGCAAACGCCAAGGCGATATCAACAACTGGACCGAGATAGGTGCCGCCTGGCCTCACACCGACGGCAAAGGCTTCAACCTGAAACTTGAATATCTACCCCTGAATGCCGCCGAACTTGTCATCCGCGTTCCCAAGCCGAAAGGGGAGGGCGCACCCGCTGGCGAACTGACCCGCGAAAGCGAAGGAGGTGACCTATGAGATCGTATCACCCCAACCAGATCGGCGACGATCGCTATCTCCTGATCGACGATACCGATGAAGACGCAACCGAAATTCTAACCGTCCTGTGTGAAGGACCACGCCACTCCAGCCGCGACTTCGATTGCCTTCGTGCCTACCGGCAGGGAGGTGCCGAATGAGACCCGACACATACATCAGCATCGAAAGGCGCCGCTACGCGGCGCTGATCGACGCCCTCAAGCTCGCCCGCGAGACCTTGAAATGGGGACGGTTATTCCATTGCCATTCGACCGACAGCTACACCGTCGCCGATAAGATCGAACGGGTGCTGGCCGAAGGCCGGGAGGTGCGCTCATGAGCACACACGCGATCATCATCGGTTGTGGACCATCACGACCTGTGTTCCCGCAAGCCGTCACCGCATCCGCTGTGCCGAAGCGATTGCCAAATGAGTTTTATCCGACACCGCCGGAAGCCGTTCGCGCCCTGCTATCGGTTGAAACCTTCAATGGCTCCATTTGGGAACCCGCCTGCGGCGAGGGAGCGATTGCCAACGTCCTGCATGAAGCCGAACACGCGGTCGTTTCAACCGATCTTGTCGAATACGGGTTTGGGATTTCCGGAATTGATTTCCTGAAAGAACAGCGCCCGCGCGCCAAACACATCGTCACCAATCCGCCCTACGGGTCCGGATTGGCCGATGCGTTTATCGATCATGCGTTGCGCTTTACCACTGCGACGAAGGGCAAGGTGGCGATGCTTCTCAATCTGTCATCGCTCTCACACCGGCGGCGAACCCGCTGGTGGAAGGAAAACCCGCCCGCTCGGCTCTATGCCATCGACGATATCGTCTGCTGGCCGGCGCACCGGTACGGGCCAGCGCCGGGCTATTTCACCAAGCACCGCTACGTCTGGGCGGTCTGGACACAAGACCATCGCGGGCCAACCGCGTTCTGGTGGCTGTCGGGCGCGGAATTCCGCAACCGTCCGTCGATTTCAAACCCCAACCAAAGGACCTACTCATGACCACCACTCAACACCCCACCAATGCGGCGATAATCACCGCCAATATGATGGCCATTCGATACCGGTTATTCCGGGCGCTGGAGGCTGTCCGCTTCAGTTGCAAAGCCATGAAAGCCGAGAACCAAGACCTTGCGATCGGCTTCATCCTGGATGTGGAGCGTCAGCTTCCCGAGTGCGAGGCGTTGTATCGAACGATCGTGATGCTGCACCGGTCGCGCAACAGCATCGAACAGAACGAGGTGCGCTCATGAGGATTGCCGTTTGCAGCCAATGCAGCGCCGAGCACGCCTGGGATTGGGACGAAGCGTTCAACAAGTTCGGCTTTGGTGACGGCGATGGCCTTGTCCACACCGCGACCGTCGTCGAAGTCCTCACAAAGGCCGGTTACAAAGCTGAATCCTTCATGTGGGGAATGCACAATACCATCATCAGTTCAATCAAACGGAAAGGAAAGGAGCAGATCCCTGAGAGCGCAGTTGTCGGCTACGACGACCCGCGCGAATACCTGCCCAGACGAATTGTCAAACTGCTCGACAAGCATTTCGGCTGACGCCTGACTTCGGCTGGACGATGCCGTCCAGCTTCACGAACACTTTGAAGAGGAAATCAACATGGAGACCAACACCACACCTGACACCAAAGCCACGCAGCCTGCTGAGGCTGAGCTGTTTCTGTACGCCGTGAATCTGCGCTCAATCGCGCATCACACGATACGCGTCAAAGCCGAAGACGCCCTGGACGCGCGAGAACTGGCGATTGCCCAGTGGACTGCGGACCCCGCGAAGTTTGAACCAGAGCTTGTGGAGTTTGACGGCGCGTGCGCGTTTGCAGTGCCAGTTGCAAGATCGGCCGCCCAGCCTGCCAGCACCGTGATAGCGCCCGTTCCACCCCCCAGTGAGAGTGGGCCACCCGCGATCAAGCGGTTCCGGATCAATGTCGCTGATACGCGGTATTATTTTTACCTGATCGATGCCGTTTCAGAGGAAGCCGCCGATGAGATTGCGCGCGAACGTCACGAAGCTGGAGACGAAGGCACCGAATACAGCGCTGACTACGGCGAATTTCTCGACATCTTCGAAGTCGATCGTGACGAGGTGCAACAATGAGCACCTTGACCCTGACCAACCGCACGTTCCGCGTGATTGTCACCCGCCGCGAGCAACGGTTCATTGATCTGCCCGCCCGCGATGAAGCCGATGCCCTTAATCGTGCTGACATCATCTGGGATCGGAGCGAAAGGCATCGGTTCAATAGTATCATTGGCCAACCGCCCGTCGAGTTCGAGATCGATGAAGAAGCGTCTCTGCACTTTCGGGATGCCGCCAATGATGATCGCGCCGATTGGGCTCTGACGGCCCTTAAAGCTTTTGCACGAGCGGCTGGGACAAAAATTGACGCCGCTGGTTTGCATGCCCTGATCTGTCATCTGGGGCATTACGCCGACCGCAACAACATCGATTTTCCCGCCGAGATCGAGGACGCCCGCGCCATTTGGGCTGAGGAGAAGCGGCAAGGGGGCGCCTCTTAGTCTCGCCGTTGCCTGGAATGCCGAGACCTTTGGTGGCTTCGATCCGATGTGGTGGCATGTCTTTAAGCGTTGAAGACATGCACCCCATCGCGGCCCGCGCATGGCATCGCCGTTCGGGATTGGGTTGGCGGTTCACTTGCAGGCAAAGCCGTCACCATCCCCGTGGGTCCATGCGCGGCGCCGATTTCCTGTCCGCTGCTTTTGCGCCATTGATCTTGCCACGCCGCAGACGCGATGGCACGGGCATGTGCTGGATGCCGTGGACGAAGGCGAAGCCTCTCCCTGTGTATTGGGAATTCCGCTGCCACGCGTCCCTTGGTGTTGCCGCTTCTCGTCTCACAGACGGCGCGTCCATGGGGACGCGAAAGCTGCACGCGGACGCGTGAAAGCAGCTTCCGCTTCAATGGAAAAATGACAGGTCCCACCAAAATTTATGCGCTTGCGCACCTCACGCGCCAAGCGCGCAAGGGCTCCGCGCCGGCGGTAGTCCGGTCTGTTTCCAGCGTGTTTCTTCAGAACCGCAACGAGGCCATGCAGCCCCGCCTCAAGCACAAAATTCCGGTTCCCCCGTAATTTTTCCATGTGACCCCGACGCGCGCGCTGTGAGGCGAGAGGCGCAACAGGGCCGCGTTGTCTGCGGCCTTCCACAATCCACACGGAGATCCTTCGCTCATGACCACAACACCCACCAAACGCCCAACCCATCGCCTCTTCAGCGTGTGCAAGCTCAAGGATGGCAAAAGCAGCTGGACCGAAATCGGCGTCGCTTGGCCCCACAAGGACGGCAACGGCTTCACCTTCAAGATGACCGCCATCCCAGCCCCCGGCGGCGACTTCATGCTTCGCCACGACACGGCGCAGTCCTCAACCGCTGCCAAATGAGGTGCGCCATGACACGCAATCGTATCTCATCCCCCAAATGGATCTCGGCCAACGGCATCTGGTCGTTGACCCGCGACGGCCAGCGCCTCGCCGTCATCGAGCCCAGCTGGGATGACCACAGCTGGTTTCTGTTCGGCATGGATCGCAGCGGCGAACCGGCGTTCGCCGGCGCCTTCCGCCGCCTCGCCAGCCTCAAAGCCATGCTGCTGCTCAGCGCCCGCAAAGCCGCTTTTGCGGAGGGCGCACGATGACCCAACCCGCATCCCTGTTTGTTGATCCACCTAAGCGGTCCTTCCGCCGGCCTCGCCGCTCGGAGACGTTTGAAAAGCTGTTCAACTCGCTCGAACACCATGATGGATCCCCCATATATGAGCCATGGGAGGTTCCCAACGATGCCGACGGCCGATACTGGTGGACGGTCTTGGATTGCGACGGGCGCCTCTTGCTCGCGGCCGGATTCCACTTCGTCAATCGCATCGGATACATCAAATGCGAACGGCCCTGGGGCGGCGAGTGGAGCGACCATCCCGAGTACTTCTATTAGAGCGAAACGCGCCGTGTCCGCCGTGAGGCGGGCGCGGCGTTCGAGCCTTCTGATTGGCCGCTTTTAAGGGCATCGGTCAAAGTTCTTGCAATGTACGGTGTTTTGCCGTACATTGGTGAGCATGATTGGATTGGAAGAGAACACCCCCATGTCACGCACCGCACGGCTTGAAACGCGCCTGCCGCAGGACATCCATGCCCTTCTGAAACGTGCCGCCGAAATCCAAGGCCGTTCGGTGAGCGACTTCGTCGTCACCGCCGCGCAGGACGCCGCCCGTAAGGTCATTGCCGATATCGAGCTGATCCAGCTGAGCCGTGAGGGCCAAGAGCACTTCGCAGCGTTGCTAACCGCGCCGCCGTCACCGACACCAGCTTTGCGCGCTGCCTTCAAATCACACCGCAAGCTCATTGCGGAATAACCGTGCCAGCACGCTCCAAACCTTTTCGGATTGAACTGCTCGGCGATGCTCATGAGCGTAGTGCGTTCGATTGCGGAGTGACCGCGCTCAACCGGTACTTTCGCGAGCAAGTGTCTCAGGATGTCCGGCGGCGCGTCGGTAACTGTTTTGTCGCCGTCGATAATGCATCGGGAGCCGTTGCTGGCTTTTATACGCTGGCGGCAACGGGCGTTGCTTTTGATGCCCTTGAGCCCGCGCTGATCAAAAAACTTCCCCGTTACCCTGTCGTTCCCTCCGCTTTGTTGGGACGGTTGGCGGTCGCCACCACGGCACAAGGCCAAGGCCTTGGCACGGCGTTGCTGGCCGATGCCATCCGGCGGGTCGCGCGCGGCGACCTCGCAGTATTTGCCCTCTTTGTCGACGCCAAGGATGCGGCCGCGATCAAGTTCTATGAACGTCACGGCTTCTCGCTGCTGCCCGGAGACGCCAAGCGTCTCTGCTTGCCAATCGCGACCGCGTTGCGCCTCATCGGCAACGATTAGGCCGCTACCCCTCGCTCTTATCTGCTTTGCCAGCCATGTATTCCGCCGCCGCTCGCGGCGTTCGATGCTAGCTCCCTGCTAGGTTTCTTTCTGGGGAAATTGCGAGCCGTCCCTAGTCAGTCATGGTTAACCCGCGTTAACGAATACTCCTGCCACGAAGGTCGCATCGACTTGCCTAAGTCTTTCTGCTTCTTTTGCTTAGATGATAGCTTGAGCTTAACACTTTATTAGCACTGCTTGCTTTCTGATATTTTTAATCATCTGCCATTATACTTCGCAGGTTCGGTAGCAAGCTGGGTTTTCGTAAGGCGAAAACTGCGCTTGTTGGGGCTACCTGAGAAGCGCCCCAAACCCCCGGACGTTGGCACTCGGCCAATTGCGTATGCGAGGCGGTGAACCATGGCGCGCCCCAAACAGGCAGTCGTCCGCGATCACAAAGTCACTCTTCGGTTGACGGCCGAGGAGCTCATCGCGCTGCAGGAGCGCGCCGCCAAAGCCCACCAGACCATCACCGACTATGGCCGCGCCAGCATGCTCACCAAGCGTGGCCGCCCCAAGCGCAAGCCCGCCGCCAAGACCAAAGCCAGCGTGCTCGTCGAACCGGAACTGTTTCACGAACTGCGCCGCCTCGGCGTGAACCTCAATCAGCTCGCCCGTCACTGCAACACCCATCAGGTGCCGCCGCCCGCTGGCTTTGATCGCCTCGTCAAACACATTCTCGGTGTCCTCAACCACGGCCGTCCCGTCGATGATTCCTAATATCAAGAAGGGCAAGAGCTTCGTCGGTGCGGGCCGCTACTACCTGCACGACAAGCAGGCGGGCGTTGCCGAAAAATCCAAAGTTCAGTTGCAAACCAATGACCGCGTGGCGTGGAGCGAAACCCGCAACTGCGCCAACACCGATCCCGAACTCGCTCTCGTTGAAATGTGGAAGACCGCCGATGATCAGGCGTATCTGAAACTGGCCTCGGGCCAGAACACCGGCGGACGCAAGACGACCGATCCGGTCAAAACGATTTCGCTGTCATGGCATCCGACCGAAACGCCAACGCGCGAAGACATGATCACCGCCGCCGATGGCTTTCTTGCCAAGATGGGATGGGCGGAACATCAAGCGGTGTATCTCGCGCATAACGACACCGCGCATCCGCACATGCACATCATCTTGAACCGCGTGCATCCAGAAACCGGTTTGACGCTCGACGACTACAAGGACAAGAAGCGCAGCCAGGCGTGGGCGCTGGACTATGAGCGCGAGCAAGGCCGCGTCTGGTGCGAAAAGCGCCTTGAAACCGAGAACGGCCAGCATCGCGCCGCCAATACCAACCTGCCGCACAACGTCATCGAGATGACGCGGGCCGCCGAACGTGCCTACGCGGTGCAGGAGAAATCCCGCGAGGACCTCGACAAGCTCGATCGCGATCTGCTCAAGCAAAATCAGCGCGCCGAGCGCGAAGCGTTCTTCGACGACGGCAAGTCGCTGTTCAAGCAGACCCGTCTCGATGTGTTCAACGAGGTGCGCGCCGAATTCAAGGAGACGTGGCGCGATTACTATCGCGACAAGCAGGATCGCGAAGCCGAAGCTGAGGCATCATCGCAGACAGCCATCGGCCGCGCGCTGTATTTTGCCAAGCACGGCGAATTCGAACAGGCATGGGCGGCCATTGGCGACAAAGACTCCGTGCGCGATGCCGTGCGCGGTGAATTTGCCGAACGCCGTGCGGACATCCGTCAAGAGCAGACGGCAACGACCCGCATCCGGCAGGAACTGGCCAGCGATGAACTTCGTGTGCGCCGCGAAGACGATTACAAAGCGCTGATTGAACGGCAAGCCGCTGAGCGCGCCGAGATGCGGGCGCTCCATGCTCTTGGCGAGCGCGCCGATCCTGCCGGTGATCGTGCCGCCAGTCTGGTCGCGCAAACGCTGGACGCCCGCAGCGCCAATCAGAATATCGATCCCGCCGCCAAGGCTCCGGTTGCCGCCAACAGCAATCCCGCGCCCGCTATTGAGCGCGCAACAGGAACAGGATTGTCCGAAGGTACGGGTGCCAACACGGAACTGATCGCACCCGTCGTCGCCGAGATCGCGCCGCCATTTGATGTTGGTTTGCCGCCCGTTGATCGCGAAAACGCAGCCCTTGGTCATCAATTTGATAGGGCGGTGACCGGTGCCGCCGATGCCGGCGCTGGCGCCATCGGGGCGCTCGCCAATTACCTTGCCGATGAGATCGGCGAACTCGTATCCCCGACGCCGCCCGAGGTGCGCGAAGCACGGGCCAAGGCAGCAGCAGAAGTCGAAGCCGCCAAGCCGGTGCCGGAAAATCCCTATCTCAAATACGCGACGCCCGCGAAGGAGATGAGTGAAGCCGAACGCGATGAGGCCGCGCGCGATGACTACTGGGACAAGGAACGAGAGCGGCGAAGGGACCGGTAACGGGCGCTTCGGAAAGGCCGAGCCGAAGTTCCCTCGAAACCCGCAAGGCCGATACGGGATCTCACTCCACTGCCAAGGACGCGTTGCGCAGCCTTCATGCCGCCGAGCGTAAATTGCTTGCCGCCAGCCAGCGCGCCGAAATCGAACAGGCACTGGCCGCGTGCGCGGCGCGCCGCGCGCTGGCGAGTGCTGCCAAGGCGCAAGCCATCACCGCTGAGTTCGCCGGCCGGATCGCGGCGTTGACTGCGATGTCGCGTGACCGCGAAGCGGCGGTTCAACGGATCAAGGCTGAAGAAACCGCCGCGCTCGCCAGTCTATATCTGGCAGCTAGCCACGACGGCGAGCAGGAACGGCGTGCCGTGGTCTTTGCGATCAAGTTAGAACACGCGCGGGCATTGGCGCGCCTCAACCATCGTCAGCGCATCGAGCGCATGGTCATGGCGGTGAAGTCTGCGCCGGTTGGATTGTCCCGCCGCATTCGAAGCCGCGCGTGGAGCGCGATGAGACGTGTATTGCTGGCGATGATGCCCCCACGTTCGCATTGAATGCCACTTTTTGGCACTGAAACCGAAATGAGTGCCACTTTCTGGCATTCATCGGAATATGAGTGCCAGAATTCACGGTAGGCCATCACGCCTTTACTCGCATCAGCTCATCGGCGCTCGGAAACAGGTTGCCCGGCCGGTCACGCGCAAGCGAGCGTTGATGGCCACTTTACCCTAGCTTCGAGTGTCAGATCAGAAGGCAGGCGATCTCATGTCCGATAGTTGCTCCTATGATCTAATTTCATGGCCATAAAGCCAGATAAAACAATCGGCCATATAAACTTGGAGCTAGTTCTGGACATGGGAGCTATATTTATGCAAGATTCAAGACAAGCAAAACAGCATTGCCTGTTTAACTGCAATCGCCGTTAGTTATTTCTCTTGCTGATACAAGAGGCAAACCGCCCCTGGCGTCCGTTTTTTACCTGCTGGTATTGGGATAACAGGAACGATCGCCTAATGGTTCATGTCCACCAATCTTTCTTGTCTGTTGCGACAACCATTTCTGAACCCTCAGCCGGCGTGGTTGCCATGCCCGGCTGAGGTGTTTGGGAAGTATTTTGCAGGCTTATAAGGGCGATGCTTGCGCCACCAGCTATGCCCCTTAAGGAAGACAACGTTCAGCATGGCCTTGCAAACGTGAAATGCGCGCGAGCCATAGCTTAGCCCATCGGGGCAATCTCACGCCCCCATTGGGAGGGGCACGTTTGTTGACTTGGCCGCGCGCGGCAGCCCACACTTTAGCGGTGATTCACCCGCGCAAATTTCTGGTTCTATGACGGTCCGGCCATCCCACATCCGCAAGCCTTACGATCCAACGCCTTATGCTGCGCTGCAGACGCGTGAGATCGCCGAAAGCCAAGCGCCGCCGGTCAAGGCCCAGCCGGTTGCGCCTATGATCGCTGGGTCAGACGGCTTTGCCGATGAGGCGGAAAAGCTTGAACAGCTGCGGGCAGCACTTTGGGCGGCGTTTCAAGCCGGTCCCGAAGGCGGCCTTCCTGCCACGCTGATCGATCTGACCATGGCCTACACCACGGCTTTACGGCTCGAACTCAGTTTGCTAGGGCTCGCTAAGCCACGCGCGGGGCCAGCGGGAACGCGACTGCCGCCCGCGCTGCGGGCCAAGGTCTGACGCGGTTTCTGGCCCGAATTGGCTATTGGATTGGTATTTCTGGATTTGCTTTCATTGAATTGGCGAATTGGTCTATTTGCAATGGTCTTTTGGGCAGATAAAAACGTTGACTCGTTTTAGTTGCGAAATCATAATTGGCCCCATGTTGGAATGCAGCCAAATTCGTGCCGCCAGGGCACTTCTCAATTGGAGCCAGTCGGACCTCGCGAAGGCCTCGCGCATGGCCAACAGTTCCATCAAGAACATCGAGAACGAGAACACCACGGCGCGACGCGAAACCATTGAACAGATCCGCGCGGCGTTTGAAAACAACGGCGTCGAGTTTCTTCCCGGCTCCGGCGTCAAGCTTAAGAGCGATGTCGTCACCGTCGCGCACGGCAAGGAAGCGACCGCCGCGCTGTTCGACAGTCTCTACACAACCGCGCACGCCAGCCACGACCGGGAAATTCTCGTGCTGGGCGCTGATGAGGCGTTCGCCGCGCAATACGACGGGCTCGCCCGTTTGCTCGAACACAATGCGAGGCTGAAGCGCGCCGGGATCAAACAGAAAATCCTGACCAGCGAAGGCACGACCGAATTCCTCACCGATCCGTCCTGCTATCGCCTGCTACCGCGCGAAGAATTCGGCCGCACCTCGCCGATCTACATCTACGGCAACAAGGTTGCCTTCCAGACCGGCACCTTGCGCCGCCGCACCATCATCATGGAAGAAAAGGCCATGGCCGATCTGCAGCGCGCCGTTTTCAATTCGCTGTGGGACGATGCTCGTGGGCCTCTCAGCTGCGATATTGCAAGCTGGGGAAGCCGTGCGGCAGGGCTTGCGCAGCGGCGGTGATTGGACGCATCGTGGCCTGCGGCAGCGTGATTGATGCAGGTTTTGCCGGGAGCAGATTTTCACAAAACCTGTTCCTGAATCACTGATTTTCATGGCGCGAAAGCGTTTTTCAGCTTTGTCACATGATGAAAATTACCCTCCAACTGAAAGACTAGCCGCCGCGTTCGGTGCCACAGGGTGAATCAGCTGCACGAAAAGCGTGATACTTAGCTAGCACCTCGTTAGGGTGGTCTGTATTCCAAATATACCAAGCCAAACCTTCGGTCTTGTCGGGGTTTCCCTCTGCAGGAGCGTCGAAAGCGTTACTCGTAACGCAAGAGATATTGTGTCTTCCAAACAATTTAGTAGTTCGTATACGGCTTAGGCTACGAACGGCGCTATAATACTGACCAAATGTGTTGGGATGAAGCGTTCCAGTGGAGACGATGTCGTCGTCAGGCAGTAGGCCCTGGCGCGCCCGTGACGCTCGGTAGTCATGATACCAAGATCTGCGTTGTGAACAAAACCCGCGCTTATGCTCTTCACCCATCGAATTGATATAACGCCAGCCACCTTTCGTTGCACTCTGGCTTAGCGCTGAAAGGAAGGGCTTAAGGAACGCTTGGTGCGCATACTCTAGCTCAGGTTTTGTCAGCTCGCCTTTTCCAAAGATAGGTCCTAACCATCGCTTGTGAAGAGCGGCCTTACCTAAAAAGTCATCCAGCAATTCCCGGTGCTCGGCTTTACTTCCACAGGTCTTACCATCTTCGTCTTGAAGCGGATCATGATACTCCATGAGATAAACGTCGCGCGGATCGAGCGCAGCTTTTAGATTTTCAGATAGCGCGACAAGCCTTTGCTGCAGGCAATCAAAGCCTATTTTTAGCCGCTTTGCGTCGTCGATTGCTTGCTCTTTGTTTGTTGATGGTTCTGTGCTGTCAAAAAGCACTTCGATTTTGACTGCCCCGTTTCGCGAGCAAATGTCTCCGTCATTCTTTGAGCGTTGTAATCGTTTTCGGCGATAGCCTTGATAAAAGGTACCTCGCCCATGTCGTTTACTCCAACGGACATGACGACCAAGTCAGGGCGTCGAACGGCACCCGTTTCCAGCTTCAAGGCGTTTGTTGCCTGAACGACTTGCGGTTCCATAACTTCGACCGCCGTTCCGTACTTGCGCCACTTCGATGGAAATGACGTCGCGGGACCGAACCATCCGTCAAACTCTGACCACCGCGAACCCATCTGCTCGCGGTCAAGTACGCCGCGATATCGTTGTGTGACTCCTATCGTGGAACGCGCACCTGAACACGCTAAATGTAAGAGTGTCACGGAATGACGGGGGTCCGTGAGTGACAACATTTGCGCCAGGATAACGGGGTAGGAAAACACAGAACGGTGACAACGATAGTCTAGCCACTGCGCCGGTGTGTCGCTTGTAACGTTGCGTTCTGGGTTGCCCTCACCAGACGTGAATGAATCACCTAAGGCTACGATCAAGTAATCACGTGTGAAAACACGTGAGGAATACCGCTGATCCGCACTATTGCCCGATTTAATGACCACCTCAATCTTGCCGTCAAAGCTCATCGCTCTGTCAGCGGCATTCATAATCAGCCCTATCTGAAGGTCACGCGCGGCGCATTCTGGTGAACCCTCTGCGACAGTTTCGCCAGTGGCCGCTCTTAACGTCCAATGGCACGTTGATCGATTAGTCGTCGCAGCTAGCAACAGGTCACTGCTCAGTGAAAAGCGCAACGTCCGTAAAGCCGATGTAGCATAACCGGGCTCGTAGGCCATTGCCACTTTATCGTAATGAGTTGCGTACTCGAAATGGGGGGCGCCACTCCGAAGATTAGGAACTAAGCGATTGTCAAAAGACCCGAGTTTCCGGTAGCTACGGCATTTGTCCTCCGTGGCACCGCCCTTATCGGCGCATCTCAAGTAGATCTGCAGATCTTCTTGAAATCGAACAGACTCTGATGACACTTCCTCATTCTGTGCTCTTGGTTTGAGCGTCGGGTGTTCAGTGATAACTTCTGTTGTCGTTTGTCGGTGCTCGCGACTAATTGCTGGTTGGGCTTTCGGCTTAAACAGCCGGTTATTGTTGACTACTTCGAACGAAATGGGATCAGAAACTTGCGCCGAAACAGGAGCTGGCAATAGCCCTACCATAACCAACGCGAGTAATGCTTGGTGTCGCATAGATTTTCACTCCAGAACAGGGCAGGGCGATGTGTGCTCGGATGCGAAATCGAAGCGTACTCAGTCTTTAAGGAAATCACAAGGTACTGTGAACATCGGTTAGCTGTTTTAGCACCGGTGCCCAGGCTCTGATCCACTGCCCATGGCCTGCATAGAGTAAAAAGACTGCCAGTCTAAGACATCCGGCTTTGACTGCAGAACACCCTATTGCCAACGTGTAAGGCAAATCAAACAAGGACTTGGGAATGGCGTCCCCGCGCGAAGCGGCTCGCGGTCAGGCCCTACGGCACCGGAGAAGGCCGGTGCCCCGGAGCCGCTCGGAAGCGCTCATCAAATTTGCTAGACGCGCGTCTCCGCCCATCCGGGTGACGGTCCTTGACGCGGTATGTGCTTATGGCCGTGAGCGCGAGCGGCGTGATGGCATAGGAGCCGCCGGGTAGCTTTCTGATCCCTCCCACAGTGGATCATCGTCGGACTTGTGAAGCCCAGTCATTCACAAGGAGCACCGTCCATGTTTTACGTCACTGCGTGGCGCAGACAATCCCACCCATCGCGCGCGATACCAAGGCCGATGCCGGTGATCAGCCCAAGCAAAGTGCTGCTCATCAGCCCCGATCGACCTCGCTATCACAGATGGTCAACCGGCTTTGGGAGGCCGCTCAGACCCCACCATGAAACAGCGCCCCGGGGCTGAGACCCCGCCGGTCTCGCGGAGCCCAGCCGTGGGTGAGGCCCCGCGAGGACCGGCTCCGTGAAACAGCCCCGAATGAAGCCGCTGCAGACAACCAAAACCCAAAACCAAAACACCCGACCAAACTGTCAGCGTGCTTGCCCGTTTGGGCCGCGCTGATTTTGGCAAGTGCCGGTTCCCGGCTTCTCAGCGCGCAGGCCACTTCCTACGCTCGAAGCATTCAATCCCCCCGCACATTCTCACAGGAGATTTTTATGACCGAGGCCACGAACCAGACTCCCGACACCGAAAACCGCAACGGCTTTTTCATCAACGCCGGCACTCACTCCGGCTGGTTCACCACGACCGCCGGCGACGTCTATGACATCCGCAAGCTGGAACCGCGCGAGGTGACCGATCCGCGTACCGGCGACACGTCGACCATCTGGGGCGGATATGCCACGGCTCGCGATCGCGATCTCGCCGCCAAGGATGATCATCTCCAGACCGAATTCAAACGCTCGGGCGAACGTCCCGCTGACTTGTTCTCAGCCGAATCCAAGGACATTCCGCTCTACATCACGCTGCGCCATCGCCCCGGCAAAGGCTATTCCGACATCGGCTCGTTCTGGAATTCCCGTGGCCGCCACACCGTCCTCGCCCGTGACCTTGAAGGCAAACGCGGCCTTCGCTTTGCCGGCAATGTGCTGGATTGGAAATCTCCCGCCACCATCACTGCCGAACGTGAAGCGGCTGCCAAAGCAGCTGCCGCACGGATACCGACCGGTCCCGTGACGCCGAACAACACGGCCGCTCCAAGCGCACCGCAGCCCAACGCCAATGCCGCCCGCGACAATGCCAATCAACGGGCACGCAAGGGACAGGCGCCTACGCATCCAGCCGCCACCAAAGGCTGATCGTTTGACGTAAACCGCTGGGAACGCGTGGCAGGTCTTGCCCGCGTCTCCTTTCGCTGCCGGGGCCCCGTTGGGCGCACCCCAACAGCGAAAGGAGCGCTACCATGAGAAAATACGATCCCCTCAAGCCCAAGCTCGACATCCATCAGGCCGTCACCGACAAGATCGTGCAAGCGATTGAAGGCGGAGCCGGCACCTTCGAAATGCCCTGGCATCGTCCAGGCGTCAGCTTCGACATTCCGTTAAATGCGAGCACCGGCAAGCACTATCGCGGCAGCAACATCCTCTCGCTCTGGATCGATGCCGATGACAAGAAATTTGAGCACCAGACCTGGGCAACTTTCAAGCAATGGCAGGAACTCGGCGCCCAAGTCCGCAAGGGCGAGAAGGGCTCGCTCATCGTCAAATACGGCGAGTGGTCGCCGAAAGACGCCAAGGCCGGATCGGCAGATGCCAAGCCGAAAGCGGGCGAGGGCAATGCCAACGCTGGCGGCGATGATGAAGCGGCGCGGATGCTCTACGCCAAAGCCGCTTGGGTCTTCAATTGCGCGCAGGTTGACGGGTACGACGTTGCGCCCAAAGAACCGCGTCCTGATCTCACAACCCGGCTTGCCCATGTGGATGCCTACATCGCCGCGACCGGCGCTGAAGTCCGCTTCGGCGGCCAGCGCGCTTATTACCGTCACCGGGGCAGTGACGGGCAGGGTGATTTCATCCAGATGCCGGATCTTACGCTGTTTACGGGGACCGCATCCACGACGCCGACCGAGGCGCTGTATGCCGTGGAGCTGCACGAACTTGGTCATTGGACCGGTGCCAAGCACCGCCTCGACCGTGAATTCGGTCAGCGTTTTGGTGACAAGGCTTATGCGTTCGAAGAGCTCGTCGCCGAATTGCACGCCGCATTCCAATGCGCCGGGCTGCAGATCACCAACGAACCACGCCCCGATCACGCCCAGTACATCGCCACCTGGCTTGAGCTGCTGAAAGATGACAAGAGGGCGATCTTCACCGCATCCTCGCTGGCGAGCCGCGCCGTTGCCTATCTCGACGGGATGCAGCCCAAGCCCGATCCCGATGCTGGTCCACAGCGCCCAGACGAGGAGGGGGCAACTGGCACGCCGCCGGTGCCGGAGGTCAGCTGATGGCCCGCAAGCCCACCACTTGGACGCTGCAATGGACCCACCCGGTGACCGGTACGCGCGTCGATATCGTCATCCGCCACACCCGCGATTATCTGCTCCAAGGCACCGACCACATTGAGATCGAAACCGTGAAGCCGAAGAAGGCGGCGCTGCCGATTACCGCGACCGGCTATCTCTCGCACTTCATCGATCGCACGGCGTTGCGCGATGCCGGCGGGGCGCTGCAGTTCGTGACGTCATGGCTTGCCCGCGAGCAGCGTTCCAAGGACTGGCTCAAGCGCGACGCCGCCCAGCGGCAGGCCGATCTGTTTCAATGGGCGGATGCGCAGGCCGAGGTTGCCCAACGCAAACTTAAAGTCTCCCCGATGCCGGCCACTGCCAAGACGCGTAAGCGCCGCGCGCCGTCTCGCGATAACGGATAGCCTTCATGGCACGGCTTTCAGTGTCGCAGCGCAAGGAGCAAGGCAACGCTGCCGAGCAGACGTTTCGCGCCTGGCTGGATCGCTGCGTGCTACCGCATCTGTATGTCGAGCAATCGCCGCTGACTGTGCCCAAGGGATTGAAGGGCGAGATCAAGCGGCCGGATTTTCTGGTGGGCATTCCAACCATCGGCACGCTCGCCTTCGATGTGAAGGCCAAGTCGGTCTACGACAACCAGCTCATCATCGATGCCTACGAGCACCGCACGTTCCAGAATTTCGAGACGTTCTTTAACATGACGGTCTGGTACGTCTGCTTCCCGCCCGGAGAGCCCCATACCTGCCACCTATTCTTGAACCGGGAGCTGGCCGGTCTTGCCGTGAGCCAGCGGCGCGGGCAGGCGTCGATCGCCGTGCCGCTCAAGGACACCGTCACCGCCGATCCGAGGCGGGATTTTATGGCCGTGCTGTTGGGGGCGATTAGTTTACGGTGAGGCTGAGCCCCAAAATGGCAGCAGGCTGAATAATTTAACAAGTTCTTAATTCTACTTAAGATATAGTGCCACGGATTGTTGTTCCATTTTGCGCCACGACCCATGCACGTTCGCCTTTCATATATCAACCGGCTGCTTTCAACAGCAAGCCTCGCAGTCTGGTTCGGGCTTACTGCTGCGCCTGCATTTGCGGTGTCGACATGGAAAGACATCGCCGCGCTCGACACCGCTGGTTCTACCGATGGCAGCGTCTGCACTTATAACGCTACGGGCGGCACCATCGTCTGCGCCACGACAGGCGTTGGCCAATGGAGCAACGGCACCGCAGGTGCGATTTATTACAATAGTGGGAATGTTGGAATTGGGACGAGTGCACCAAGCTATAAACTAGACTTGGCGGGAGATCTTCGCTTGGCTAATTCCAGCTCCGGTTCATATCGCCAATATTTTTCAAATGCTAATGGATCTGACAGCGTTCGCTTGCGGACGTATGGAGCCAGCCGAGGATGGGTCTGGACTGCAAATGGTTCGGATTCAATGTACCTAAATCAAGATGGCCTGCTCCAACCAAGCTCTTTGATTTCTGGAACGATAACAGCGACAACGGCGTTAAATTATACGGGCACCACCAGAATTGCGGTTGCCAGTACGGGAACGATTGGAGGAATCCAACTGGGGGCAAATAGCACAAGCTGGTACATTGACAATCGAGGATCGGCTGATGCGCCCAATAATAGATTGGATATATCCACTGGTGGCGCCGACCTATTTACTATACTCACAAGCGGCAATGTCGGCATCGGAACATCATCCCCGACTAATCTGCTTTCTCTTGGCGGAGCGGCGGCGCGGACGATTTGGATGGAGCGCGGGACGGTTGCCAACACGGCGGGTTATGCGCTCACCCTGCAGTCGGGCGGCGCGACGAGCGGCGCAACAGATAAAGCGGGTGGCGATCTTGTGCTCAGTTCCGGCACCAGCACAGGCACAGGCACCTCAGCGATCACCTTCAAAACCTTCCCTGCTGGCAGTACAGGCACAACCGACAACACCGCCACCACGGCGATGACCATCACAGGGGCGGGCAATGTGGGGATCGGGACTGCGACGCCTGCAGCCAAACTTCATGTGAGTGGTGGGGTTATCTTGCTTGATAATTCCCAATTTCTTTCATGGAAAAGAACAAATGGGACAACCGCCTCTGTTTTTGGCTTAGATACCAATAACGAGCCTGTTTTCACAACATCAGCCGCTGTGCAATTTCCGGGCGGCGTGAGGGCTGATTATATTGGGAGTTGGGTTGGCTCGAGCGGCGTGGTCGTTACTAACCAAGGGCCATATCCACTGATTTTCAAAACAAATGCTACTGAACGTGTGCGCATCGATGCAAGCGGCAACGTAGGCATCGGCACCACTGCCCCAGCTACAACTGCTCTTCTCGACATCACATCCACCACCAAGGGCTTTTTGCCGCCGCGCATGACCACGACGCAGCGCGATGCAATTGCGACACCCGCAACGGGCTTGACGGTTTATAACTCCACCACCAATGCGTTGAACGTTTACAACGGCACGTCGTGGGGTGCGACGGCAAGCGGCAGCGTCTCCGCTGACAGTCTCGATTTTACCGACTTCGCTGACAGCATGACATTGGATGCCAGCACGAGCATCGCAGCGACTGGCACGAACGCGCTCAGCATCTCTCAAAGCGGCAGCGCGTCTCCGCCCTGTCCGTCTTCAACACCGGCACAGGCAACAGCTTCGAAGTCTGGGATCAAGCGCTCGATTCCACACCCTTTGTCATCGATACCAGCGGCAATGTCGGGATTGGCACGGGCACGCCTGCAACAACGCTCGACGTCAATGGCATAGTCACGTTCAGGAACTATTTAGTGGCCGGCAGCGGCAGCACGGTATCAGCCTACGTAGGATCTGGCTCCAGTATGTTTACCTCTGGATTGACAGCCGCGAACGACTATGGGTTTCGCGCTTCAGGAAATTTCGGATTGTCAACGGGTGGAGGATTGACCCCTAATTTTGTAGTGAGCACCGCCGGAAACGTCGGGATTGGGACGAGTGCGCCAGCATACAAGCTACAAATCACGGGCGGCGATATGTATTTGGATGGCAACCAATTTATTCGCTCAACCAATAGCAACAACATTAGAATTGGTGATTACCCGCAATTCTATGTGAATGACACGCTTTTAATCAGGGGTGGAAATCAGTCCATTACGTTTGGTGGAACTGGCGCATATGCGACTATAGCAAGTAACGTGCCGTGGGATTTCATGAGCGGCACAACAGCACAAGGCCTGCGCGTCTACAATACCTACACAAACGCCACAAATTACGAGCGTGCAATCTTCAATTGGTATGGCACCTCAAATGTGTTGAAGATCGGCACAGAGGCTGCTGGCACAGGCACTGTTCGCAACATTGCGCTTGTCGGAGGCAACGTCGGTATAGGGACCACCGCGCCAGCAGAAGTGTTAGAGGTTGCGGGCAACATCAAGGCCTCGGGCACGCTGCAGGTTGCCGACACGTCGGGGGCTTGCTCGGTTGCCGCCGATGTCGGCAAGTTTCGCTACAATAGCGCCTCGGGAAAATTCCAGGTTTGCAAGTAAACTTCTTAGAATGCCAAAAAGATAGGCGAATGCCTCTAACCAACTGCACAGAGTCTACTAATTAAGGGAAAAGTCTACTTATTAAGGGTACGAAATTTGAACGGAACGTCGATCAGCGCTGGAGTCTACTCATTAAAGAAAAACGACAAAGAGCATAAAAATAGATTTCAGCAATATATGATAAAGGACATTATCATACATTACTTGGTTCAATTATAGGATTGAGATTGCTTTTTACTCGTTCGTCCTATAATGTAGTTTTCTAACTTTTATATGTGACTGACATTCTTGAATTAGACGGCAACCAACGACGACACCTCATCAACGTCCAGCAGATTTTCAACGTCTGGCGAGAGGCCCGCACGGAATTACGCCGCGCTGGCGGGATGCACTGGAAGACCGGCGCCAACGGCCACAGATATCTCTACGCCACGCTGGGCCGCAAAGAGCGATCCCTTGGCTCAGCATCTCCCGAAGCCGAACAGATATTTGCTGCCCATACCCAGCAGGTTGACGCGCTCAAATCTCGCGTCGAACAGTCACGGCAGGCGCTCGACAAGACTGCCCGCGTAAGCAAGGCGCTCTATCTCGGCCGCCTTCCAACCATCGCCGCGCGAATTCTACGCAAGCTCGATGATGCCGGCCTGCTTGGCGGGTCGCTGCTTGTTGTCGGCACGAACGCGCTGTTTGCGTATGAAGCTGGAACTGGCGTGTTGTTGGGCGATACCTTGATCGCAACCGAAGATCTCGATCTGCTTTGGGATCCACGGCACCGCATGTCCCTGCTTGTTGCTGAAGGTTCTGAGGCCGGTGTTCTTGGTCTGCTGCAACAGGTCGACAAGTCGTTCAAGAAGTCCCGGCCGTACCAAGCAGCCAACGACGAAAGCTATCTGGTCGACTTGATCAGGCCGATGGTCGCGAATGAAATGTTCAAGCAACCACCTCGGCTATCCGAGGCCGACGACGAATTCGATCCTGCTCCAATCGACGGGCTGGCTTGGCTGGTCAGTGCGCCCCGGTACGAAGACATCGCCATTGCGGAAGATGGCTTGCCAGCGCGCATCGTCACGGTCGATCCGCGCGCCTATGCCTTGCACAAACTCTGGCTGTCACGGCGGGGAAACCGGCGGGGCCTGAAGCGCGCCCGCGATTTCGAACAGGCCCGCGCCGTCGCTGAACTGGCGGTGAAATGGCTCGATCTCAGCTTTCAGGACACCGCCCTCACCGCTCTGCCAGTTGAGCTGATGCAGGGTGTCGCGGAACTGGAAGCCTTCCTCGCACTGGAAAAATCGCCATGAGCAACGATCCCGTCCTGATCGCCTATGGCGCAAAGCGCAGCGCCGACAAGTCGAAGACATTTTGGACGCGCATCGGCCAAGCCTTTCCACACGAGACGGGTGCAGGTTTAAGCGTCATCCTCGATGTGCTGCCGCTCGACGGCCGGATCATTCTGCTGGAGCCCGACGAAAATGACGATCGCCGCATTCTTGCGGAAGCCAAGCGGTTCGATGGCGCCGCTAAACCGGTCAAGCGTGAACGCACATGACCAACGACCTCGCGCTATCAGTCGCGTTCGCGAGCTGGCCACCTGCCATCGCATCGGCATCACAAGAAGCCTGGCACGCGATCCTGCAATTCTTCGCCGCTGAAATCCGCAACCCCAATACACGGCGGGCTTACATGCGAGCGGCGCGTGATTTTTTCGAATTCGCTGCCGGCCGCAGCGGCGGCAACCACCTCGACAGCATCTCCTCGTTGCATGTTTCCGCGTGGGTCGAAGCCATGAGCCGATCGGGTCTCTCGGCACCGACGATCAAGCAGCGCCTCGCCGCCATGCGTATGCTGTTTCAGTCGCTCGCACGCGAACGCATCGTTCATATTAACCCCGCCAGCGTGGTGCGTGGCCCCAAGCACGTGGTCAAGCGCGGCAAGACGCCCGTCCTCACCGCCGAAGAGGCGCGGCAGCTTCTGGATTCGATCGACACCGATACTCTAATCGGACTGCGGGACCGCGCCCTCATCGCCACAATGGTCTACAGCTTCGCCCGCATCGGTGCCGTCACCGCGTTGCGGATCGAGGATCTCTTCACACAAGGACGGCGGTTGTGGCTTCGCCTCCATGAGAAAGGCAGCAAGCGGCACGAAATCCCCTGCCATCACACACTCGACGCCTACCTTGTTGCCTATTTGGAAGCCGCTGGGCTTTCGGACACGCCCAAAGCGTTTGTATTCCAGACCTTTTCACGCGAAGGCGAGCGCAAGGCCGCTGCCCGCATACTCACTGGAAGCCCCCTCCCCCAGGCAAACGCTTGGCAAATGCTCCAACGCCGCGCCGCTGCCGCCGGCCTCGATACAGCTGTGTGCAACCACACCTTCCGCGCGACCGGGATCACGACCTACCTTAAGAATGGTGGAACCTTGGAACGCGCCGCCAACATGGCGAACCACTCCTCTACCCGCACGACGCAGCTCTACGATCGCCGTCCCGACGATGTCACGCTCGATGAGGTTGAAAAGATTCAGATATGAGTGCGGCGCGCATCACAAATTTAGGAGATGGCTGCGAAGCAAGGTTCTGATTGTGCTGTGTAAAAGAAGACTATGGCGCAACAGAATCAGCATCGCTAGGCTAGACTAGAAGTCGAATCAACACGCTTACATGCCAGCGGTTCAATGCCCAAGCCAGCGCTAGCGCGCTCGGCTAAGGCTAAACTGATGGGTTAAAGCGATCAGGCACGAGCACAGTGACAAAATATCACCACTACTTACAGAATCAGGATCTCAGAGTGCGGACCTTTGCTACACCAAGGCCTTGCTGATGGTTGAGACATTTCAAGGCAGCCTCTTCACCAGTGATTTCCTCAACGACTCCATCACCCGACTGCCGGATTGGACAAGTGTGGATGCTGCTGGTGTCGAAAAACTGCGCCACCAACTCGCAGACATCTTCGCTCGCTTCCCAACACGCCAAACGCCGAACGAAGCGCAGACCGAAGACGATCTGATCTGGAAGGTGCTGGGAGCTATTGGATGGACTGCGTTCTTACGTCAACAGAACCTCGCACCTAAGGGTCGAGATGACGTGCCGGACGGTCTCTTGTTCAAGAATGATGCTGCCAAAACGCAAGCAAACAAGACGCCTGAGGAATGGCGGCGCTACGAGTTCGGCCTTGCCGTTGTTGAGTCTAAGAGGTGGAATCGTCCGCTCGACCGTCAATCCGGCAAGCGCGGCGAAGAAACAGCACCCTCAACGCAGATGCTCCGCTATTTGCGGCGGGTCGATGATCTGACAACCGGAAAACTCCGTTGGGGCATCCTCACAAACGGTGCACGTTGGCGGCTATACTATCAAGGTGCTCGCTCCGTCGCTGAGCATTTTTTCGAAATTGACCTTGCCCAGGTACTTGGCGTTGAGGGACACGACGGCGGGCTGTTTGCCTTGAATGAAGCACAACAAGCGCATGCGCTGCGCGTGTTCTACCTAATCTTTCGGATGGATGCCTTTACGGGCACGGCAAGTGATCCGCGTACTTTCCACCAACGAGCACTGGAAGAAGGCCGCTTCTACGAAGAACGCGTCGCGTCCAATCTCTCTAACCTCGTCTTCGGCGAGGTTTTTCCTGAGCTTGTTCGCGCCATCGCTAGGGCTGCGCCAGACGCTGCGTTGCAGAACGTGCGCGAAGCAGCGCTGATCTTGCTCTACCGCCTTTTATTCATTCTCTACGCCGAAGACCGTGATTTGCTTCCCGTACGGGATCGCCGATACGACGACTATGGGTTGCGCGACAAAGTGCGCGGTGATGTTGGTGAGCGTAAAACCAAGAACGACGTGTTTTCTGAAACTGCCGCTCGTTACTGGTCAACGATTGACGATCTCTGCCGTGCTATCGACAAGGGTGACAGCTCGATTGGGTTGCCGCCGTATAACGGCGGTCTATTCGACCGTGACCGCACGCCCCTTTTGACGAAGGTGCGGATACCTGATGCCGTCTTGGCAAATGTGATCGATGCGCTGTCGTTCGAGCAAACACCCGAAGGCCGCCGCTACATCAATTATCGCGATTTGAGCGTGCAGCAACTTGGCTCGATTTACGAGCGACTGCTTGAACACGAAGTCATCCTAGACGCTGGCGAGATTGCCATTCGTCCTAACATTTTCGCTCGAAAAGGTTCAGGTAGTTACTACACCCCAGACGACCTCGTTTCCCTCATCATTAAGGAGACAATTTCGCCTCTTATCGATGACCGTGCCCGCGTGTTCCAAATCAAGGCCGAAGAACTGGCGACGGACGACAAGGCACTCAACACCCGTCTTGGCGCGTTGAAGCGTCTCGATCCTGCGGAAAAAATTCTTGAACTCAAAATCTGCGATCCCGCTATGGGCTCTGGGCATTTCCTCGTCACACTCGTCGATTACCTTGCCGATCAAGTTATCACTGCGATGGCAGACGCTGAGGCATCCGTCACTTGGGGGCACTACATCTCCCCACTCGGAAACCGTATCGAAGCTATACGCAACACCATTCTGGGCAACGCGGAGCAGCGTGGCTGGACGGTTGACGAAGAACAGCTCGACGACCGCCACATCATCCGACGCATGATCTTGAAACGCTGCGTCTATGGTGTCGATAAAAACTTTATGGCTGTCGAGTTGGCCAAAGTCGCGCTCTGGCTCCACACCTTCACGGTTGGTGCACCACTAAGTTTCCTCGATCACCACTTGCGTTGTGGTGACAGTCTGTTCGGACTTTGGGTCAATGGTGGCTTCCAGAAGGCTGCTATAATCGAAAACGGAACCGCGAAAAAAGCCGCGAATGGCACCACTCTATTTCTACATGAGCCTATGAACCGCGCACTTCGCGCAGCGTCTTCGATGCAAATCATTGAAGGCCTTACCGATGCGGAAATCGCCGAGGCGCATCGTTCCGCCGATGTATTCGCCGAAGTGCAAGACATGACGGCACCCCTTGGAGCACTGCTTTCGTTTTTCCATGCCCTCGACTGGCTCGAACTCAACACACGCGCAAACAAAGCACTCTTTCAAGCCTACCTATCCGGTGTCTTCGGTGATCCCGTTCAAATCGCTCTAGGCAAAGTCGATCCTCTTGAAAGGGAGCACACCTCGGAGCGAGCCAAAACAGATGCCAAGGCGTTCGCCGCTATTCTTGTTCAAGCACGCCAGCTTATCGGCGAAGAGCGGTTCCTGCACTGGCAGGTCACATTCCCAGGTGTTTGGTCAGACTGGCAGGGCGCAACGCTCACTGGTGGCTTTGATGCGATTATCGGCAATCCGCCATGGGATCGCATGAAGTTACAGCAAGTGGAGTGGTTCGCCGCCCGCCGCAGGGATATAGCGCTCGCGCAGCGCGCTGTTGATCGCAAGCGGATGGTAGCTGCACTCGAACAAGACGGCGACTCGCTTGTCATCGACTACACAAAGGCCGAAGCACGCGCCGAGGCAGGAGTGCGCATGGCTCGCAATGGCGGTGACTACCCGCTGCTCTCCGGCGGCGATCTCAACATCTATTCTCTGTTTGTCGAGCGCGCCATGACGCTCGTGAAGCCGACCGGTATCATCGGCCTGCTGACGCCATCTGGCATCGCCTCGGACAAGACTGCCGCTACCTTTTTCAAAAGCGTCTCGACAGGTGCCCGCCTCAAAGCGCTTTACGACTTCGAGAACGGTCGCCAAGGGACCGATCAGCCGCCGTTTTTTCCGGACGTGCATCGCAATTTCAAGTTCAGCGCACTTGTAGCCAGCCCAACCCGGACATTCCAGCAGGCAAATTGCGCGTTTTTCCTTCACGACGTCGCGGAGCTGAAGGATGCCGAACGCTCCTTTACGCTCTCTGCACATGACTTTGCCAGCGTCAATCCCAACACCGGAACCGCGCCAATCTTCAGGACGCGCCGCGCCGCTACACTTATCACGGCGATCTACGGACGCGCTCCCGTCCTAGTCGATCGCTCAAGCGGCGCCGAGGTAAAGGCTTGGCCGGTTCGCTACTCGACCATGTTCCATATGACAAACGACTCTGGCCTGTTCCGAACGAGGCAAGAGCTTGAGGAAAAAGAAGGGGCGTATCCTACCGGCGGGAATCGCTTTCACAGCGCCGCCGGCGATTGGTTGCCGCTCTATGTCGGTCGCATGATCCATCAGTTCGACCATAGATCGGCCTCGGTCGAGGTCAACGAGGAGAACATCCACAACGCCGCCTTCAGTGGTAATGTAACCTCGGAGCAAAAGGCTAACCCGACCTTCAGCCCGACGCCGCAATTTTGGGTCAACGCCGCCAACGTCGAATTTCCAGATAGCTTAGAATGGCTTATCGGCTTCCGCGATATTGCACGCGCCGTCGATGCCCGCACAATCTTTGCGGCCATCGTGCCGCGCGCAGCGTTTGGCAACAAGCTGCCGCTACTGTTGCCAACGGACCCGAGCTACAAAGACGCCGCGCCGCTTATGCTCGCCAACCTCAATTCCATCTTGTTCGACTTTGTCGCTCGCTCGAAGATCCACAGTACGAGCGTCAATTGGTATCTCGCCGAACAGCTTCCCGTGGTCGCCCTGGAAGTCTATCAGCGCAAGAGCTTCGGCAAGAAGACCGCCGCCGACGTGGTGCGCGAGGCCGTGCTTGAGCTGACTTACACAGCACACGATATGGCCGCCTTTGCGCGGGACGTGGGCTACGTCGACAGCAAGGGTAAGGTGAAGCCGCCATTCAAGTGGGATGAGATGCGCCGCATCATGCTGCGAGCCAAACTCGATGCGGTCTATTTCAACCTCTACGGTGTCACCACGCGCGACGACGTGCGCTACATCTACTCGACGTTCCCCATCATCGAGCGCGAAGAAATTGCCGCGCATGGCCGCTATCTCTCGCGTGACCTCTGCCTTGCTTGGCTGAGCGCCTTCGCGGCTGGCGATCCAGATGCGGAAATCAAGCTGTGACAGGAGGTGTGCCTATCATCGCGAAGAAGTCTGCAATAAACGCGATCACGGAGACCCAAGTTGGGGTAAATTTGCATGAGTTAAAACTGCTCTTGCAGCAACACTTCACTGATGGTCTCGTCACTATAGTAGGATCGGGTTTATCATGCGCGGAAGGTTTGCCCGGCATGTCAGAATTGGCGGCCCATCTTCAAGCCGTAATCGGTCCAGGACTTAATGCTGATGATGAAGCCCATTGGGCAAAACTTTCGCCTTTGATTGGTTCTAAGGGTTTGGAACCTGCCTTGCTGGAAATGGCACCCACGCCAGCCCTTGAGGCAATAATTGTTTCCAAAACAGCCGAACTTATTGCCATGCGGGAACGCAAGATAATTGCTGAAGTCTTTGCAAAAACAAAAACGCTAAGGTTCACTCGTCTTTTGGCTCATGTGCTAAAACCTCAGACCGGCCTTCCGATAGTCACTACTAACTATGATCGCCTGATTGAAATAGCTGCCGAAGAGGCAGGATTTGGTGTGGACACAATGTTCGTTGGGCAATTTGCGGGCTCGCTAAATGAAAAGGAAAGTCGCCTCAGTTTTTGCCGCGAAGTTAGCATCCGTGGCAAATCTATAAAATGGGGATATCGCCAGCGAGTGAACATCTTCAAGCCACATGGCAGTCTCGACTGGTATTTGCGAGAAGGAAAACCCGTGCGCTTCTCTGGCGATCTCGATTCTAGCAGGCTGATCATCACTCCAGGATTGAATAAGTTCCGAAATGGTTACGAAAGCCCATTTGACCGGCATAGAGATAGAGCCAATTCAGCAATTGACACTGCGAGCCGATTTCTTGTTTTGGGCTATGGATTCAATGACGATCACCTTGAAACACATTTAACACCTCGCATTCACAGCGGTGTCCCTACGCTTCTTTTAACTCATACGCTGTCTCCAAACGCTCTAAAACTGGCACAAGAATGTGCTAACGTTGTTGCGATTCAGCGTTCCGTTGTCGACGGCATCGAAGGGTCTTCTGTCTTCGTCAATAAAACAAAGATCCAGATTTCCAAACTAGCACTTTGGGAGCTTGACACATTCATATCCGAGGTACTTGAACCATGACAGAAGCCGCGCTCCAGTTGACAGAAGCTGACAAGATTGGACGTGTGGCGTCAGTCGACACCAGCCGTGTCTCCATCGACGTTACAAACTCGATACTGCTCACCCGTATCTGTATCGGCCAGTTAGTTGCAATCCGGGGCGCTACCGAGCGCGAATATTTGATCGCTATGACCGAACGCGTCACTCGGAGCGTACGAGAGCAATTGCCTGAACAGATTGAAGGCGATGAAGTTGGCGCACTTCTTACAACAGTACCGACAGATCTTATTCAAGGGGTTCTAGTGGGCACCTTTAGGACGGTTGAAGGCGCCAAAAAAAACACGTTCAAGCGAGGTGCTGACAGCTTCCCGCAAATAGACCGCGAATGTTTTGTCATCGAGGGTACCAACCTCCAACGCTTTATGGGCATCCTCGGAGCAGGCTTTACCGAAGACGAGCGACTAAAACTTGGGACTTTCGTTGCCGATCGTACGGCCGACGCCATAGCAAGCGGCGACAAGTTTTTCCAGCGCCATGCGGCGATTCTTGGCAGTACGGGATCTGGAAAAAGTTGGGCGGTCGCACTCATATTGGAACGCGCCGCTAAGCTAAAATATCCCAACATCATTGTGTTCGACATGCACGGTGAATATGCGCCACTGGCGAAGAAAGCTTCTGGCGGATTTGCAGAACGTTTCAGGATTGCCGGTCCTGGCGATCTGGAAAATCCTGACGAAAGCGTCTTGTTCCTGCCATACTGGTTATTGAATCGCGACGAAATGCTATCCATGATCCTAGACCGAAGCGATCAGAATGCCCCAAACCAAGCCGCACGTTTTACTTCGCACGTACGAAATCTTAAAGGCAAAACGCTGGACGCCGAGAAAAAGTTCACGGTCAAGAAGACGTTCACAGTCGATTCTCCTATCCCTTACGATGTAAAAAAACTTGTATCGCTCCTTCAGGCTGACAACACCACGAAGGGCATTGGTAAGAATGGCGCTCCCATTGCGGGAGAATGGGAGAATAAGCTTACGCGGTTTCTCTCACGCTTAGAAACTAAATTGGACGATCGCCGGTATGGCTTCATGTTTGCGCCGCCGGCAGCCGCCGCCAATTACGAATGGCTTGCTGCGCAAGTGCTCAAACTACTGCAGGCTAGCACCGGTACCGGCATCAAGATTATCGATTTTTCGGAAGTTCCTGCCGATGTACTCCCAGTAGTAACTGGAACGCTGGCGCGCCTACTCTATGACGTGCAGTTTTGGATGAGCGGAAAAAACCGAACTCCGGTTACCTTGCTCTGTGATGAAGCACATTTGTATCTCCCAGTTCGAGAAGATGCTGATGCCGTTCAACGACAAGCATTGGGATCATTCGAGCGCATCGCCAAAGAAGGCCGCAAGTATGGCTTTTCGCTACTCGTCGTAAGTCAGCGCCCATCCGATGTGAGCCGCACGATCCTCAGCCAATGTAACAATTTTCTCGCGCTCCGTCTTACAAATGAAACCGATCAAGGTGTAATCAAACGGCTCATGCCGGATTCACTCGCTGGGCTGACGAGCATTCTGCCATTGCTCGACACGGGGGAGGCGTTACTCTTGGGTGATGCCGTTCTCTTGCCTACACGCATCAAACTTGACATCCCAAAGATACCACCTGATAGCGCCACCCGTGATTTCTGGACAGAGTGGGGCTCAAACAAGCCTGATGACACCTCAATATTAGCGGCAGTGGAGTGCCTTCGCAGTCAATCCCGCAGCGACGAAGGTTAGTTAGTCGTCCACTAATCGGCTCTCACGTTGCTCGCTTTGCTCGACCCGATACACCCGCCGAACATGCTGGACGTCACAGTACCGACATCGGTTGCATATTGGGGAAACCGGACTGGCCAATATTCGCCACCACGCAATCACAGGCTGCTTGGACGCGAGCTCTAGTTTAGGGTGTCTCAACCGACACCAACGAGTGGACGATAAACTAAGATGCAAAGATAAATACTCTGCCATGGCAATGTTGGCTCTGCTAGCGCCTATCGGCCTTTGTTGTGCTAATTTCTAGTCGCTTTGATTGCATTTTCCTTCGGCTTTCAAGCGCTCGCATCGTATGGAATCTTTGGGCGGTATCGTAGGTTGCGCGCCCCCGCAACCACCGATTCAGCCGACACACCCTGTGTCGGATTATCGACAAGTAAAGCTACAAGATTTCCAATGACTTGCAGTCCTACCGGCTCGCCG
>JBEBJA010000107.1:0-1912 GCA_040080145.1 Hyphomicrobiaceae bacterium | reverse complement strand
CCGTTGTTGTTGCGGCCGAGGCCTGCGGGGTTGCCGACTTTGCTGGCGAGTATCCATTGTGTGCGGTTGGCTTTGATGAGACGCCCAGTGATTTCTTCGGAGCGGCCGCCTGCGTACTGATTGGCGGTGTCGATGAAATTGATGCCGTGATCGAGCGCGTGGCCGACGATGCGGGTGGCGGTTGCTTCGTCGCAGGTGTCGCCGAACATCATGGTGCCGAGGCAGAGTGCGGAGACGCGCGTGCCGGAGCCGCCGAGGATGCGGAGGGGAATTTGGTCGGTTTTCGCGGTTGGCATGGATACTCCGGTCGAGGGTATTGGGGTGCGGTTTGTTTTTAGTTCAATTGAGGATGTGGGCTCAAGGTTTTGTTGGGTAGCATTTCTTGACGCGATCCGGAGTTCGGTAGTGCCTCAATTTTTACGGTTGCTTGTGACCCGGAGCGTCCGGTCGCGGATTGTTCGGAGAGTGTCCGCTTCTCATCCCTTCCGTCCCGCTCAGAATTCGTTAACGCGAAGGTAATGCGGTTCAATTATGGTCGAGCCATGGAGCACTTCAAACAGTTCGTTACGCGAGTCAGTCGTCTACTGGGGCTGGAAGGTCACGACGAATTCCTTCGGCGTTGCCTGCCGAAATTGCACGAAGTAGGATATTGCTTGGCTGCGCGCAAGCTGCCCACGCCATCGAATACTAAAGCTGGTGGTCTCCCATCGTTGTCCCCGGATACGCCTTGGCCGTCCCATCTTGTGACCGGGACGCCGCTGCATTTTCTGGCTCAGGTTGATCTGGCGAGTCTGAAAAATCTCGGAAAGACAGCGAGTGGAAAGGCCGTCGCATCGACTCTGCCTTCCGAAGGGCTACTGCTCTTCTTTGCTGACATGGCCGAGACCTACCACGAATTCGGCGCTCGGCGCGATGGTCTGGCAGTAGCAACACGCGTAGTCTTTACCTCAGCCCCAGGGATCGAAAGAGCGGCCCCTGTCACGATGCCGAATATCGCACACACGATTGGAAAGATGAGTGGCGAGGACGACCCAATTGATGCCACGGTGTTCGACAGGAACGCGCTCGTGGCATATGCGGTCGACACGTATCACGGCTTTGATCCAGGATATTTTGATCGCCGCCTGAACCGGTCAGACTCAACACGAATGAAGGGATTGCGAGACGAACTGAATTTTCTGGCATTTGAGAAACTGGGGCTGTCGCAGCAAATCGGGGAAGCGGACGATTCAACGAGCGCTCGATTCAAGATCCTTGGAGCTCCCGAAGGCGAAGACTGGGCAGAGGCGGCAACTGCCCGCAAGGAGGGCCGTGTGCTCTTACTTGAGTTTTCAGGTCGTGATCTTGCTCCGGTCAGCGGCGTATTCGAAGAAGGTTTGTTTCAATTCTGGATCTCGCCTGAAGACCTCACTGCGAGACGGTTCGAGCGAGCCTGGGCGACCGCAAATTTCACGTGAGAGATCTTGAGCGGGGCTACGAGACGAGCGACCAGCGGTGTGTTCCGGGCGCGGTGAAGCTTGATCAGTCAGCTGTTCAGCGCATCGCGATCCAATCGAACGCATCCAGGCCGGGCTCTCTATGTCTCTTATAGGGCCTAAGCCGACATAAGAATCTAGATGTGATCCGCAACTCACGTCGCTCGACAAAATTTTAGCACGGGATCGTTCTGGCGGTTAGTGCTGATTTCTTTGCAGTTCTTCGACATATCGCCTACGGGTCCCCCCCTCCCTAACCCTCCCCCAGCATGTTTGTTGTGGGTGTGCGTCCACGGTGGGGGGCGGGAACTTGTGCGGCGGTGGCGCGAATGTATTGTTTGGTTCGTAAAAAGTCCCCTCACCCGAATTTTCGTTCGGTGAGCAGCGTGCTCGGAGCGCCCTCTCCCTCGAGGGAGAGGGGAATAACGGAGATGATC
>JBEBJA010000135.1:0-1917 GCA_040080145.1 Hyphomicrobiaceae bacterium | reverse complement strand
ATCCGCCGCCAACGCCGCATCCATATTCGTATAGTCAAACGCCTTAACGAGACTCGGCGCTTTCACCGGCGTCCCGCCTTTATCAATCAGCGACGCCAATACGACAGACGCCATGTGATGCACCCGTCGCGGACTGCCGCCCACAAGCCCACGCACCGCAGCCGTCGACGGCGGCACACCATCACCGTTCGCATCACCTGGCGGTAGATTGAATCCAAAGCCATCAATCAACGCTCCAACGCGTTGCTGCCCGAGCCGCGCCGTCCGCCATTCCAGTGGCTTGTTGAGCGAACACGCAAACGACACCAGCGCCTTCCGCGTCCCCGCCACCGTGCCGTCGCCACGCTCGCATGTCTCCTGTCCTCGCGCTGACGCTGCCGGATCATGATAGAGCGTGCCCGCTAAATCGCGGTGCTCGTTGGCGATACCAATCGCCGCCAGAATTTTTCCCGTCGAGGCAATCTGCCGCCCCTCGCGTGACCGCACATATCGTCCCGTGCCACTATCCCGCGCCATGGGTGATCCGAAATACGGCGCCGTCTCCCCCGCCTCGAAATAGCGTACGATCTCGCCCTTGGCATTCGCCGCCACCACCACGACATGCGGCATCTTGCGATCCACCGCCAACTTCATCGGATCAAGCGTAAATCCCGTATTGATCTTGGTTTGCTCACGCGCATCAATTTTAGAAAGCTCAACCTTGATCTTGTCGTTGAACGACAGGTTCTCCGTCGTGTCGAGCGTCGTCGTCACCCCACGCACATAATCGCGCCACTGAAACCCATAGGCGAGCTTCATCTCCTCGCGAATGCCAAACCGCGCCGTCGGCATCAACGCCGTCATACGAATATTCGGGTTTGCCTGCGCCCGTTTCGCCAGCGACGGCGCATAGGTCTCCAACGCTTGCAACATCTTCGGCTTCACACGCGGATCAGGCGGCCCACTCGCCATCTGCACCAACTCGAACAGCACTTTGGCCTGCTCCGCCGGATCTTTGATCAACTTCTCCGCGCAGGTCCGCGCCCGCACTTCGGTGATGTACCGCCACCGGTCCATCCGCACCGCATTCAACTGATCACTTCCCGTCAGCAAAATAATCGGCTTATTGACCGCACTCGCCAGCACGAATTGCTCTGCCGTCGACAGCTCACTCGCCTCTTTGCCAAACACAATCTGGCTCGTCACCTCGATGCCATGCAGCGGTTGCCCACCCGTCCGCTGCGCCAACCAGATGTGGTTCGCCGCCCACTGCTTCAGCGGCGTATCGTCTCCGCCCTTGGTCAGCGTGTGATAGATCACCGGCGCCAACCACCACTCACTCAGCTTCCGTCTGAGCTTCGTCATGCTGCCTTCGTTCGACGACGGCGGCGTCTTATAAATCACGCGCGCGAACTGCATTGGCAGCGTCGAACCACCCACGCCGAGATGCGGCCGCCGCGTCTGGAGCGTCCGCGCCACAGACGTGTAGGGAATCTTCAACACGCCAACCAGATCAATCCCCGCCGGGTTCAGCCATCCGCCGATATAGCGATCTTCATGCCACGACAAACATTGCCAATAGGAATCTGGCACCACCCGCACCGGGATCGATTTGTGATCCGGGTTCGCCACATACTCCCCAACAGAGATCGCCGCGTCCGTGTAGTTCACATCCTTCATGCTGTCGGCACGCCCATCATACGTGCCTACAAACGACCCGCCCGCGTCATAGACCGCCGTCGCCAGCCAACGCTCGCTCGCGTAACGCAACTGGTCGGCCATCGTCCGCTGCCCGACAAAGCCGCGAATGGGCGCGATCACATAGACCAGCACCAAGGCAAACACGAGATACCCGAACCCCGCCACGAACACATGCCGCAACGGCCCGAGCTTCACATTAAACAGCAACCCGCCCGCCATCATGCGAATGATCGCCAC
>JBEBJA010000207.1:0-38711 GCA_040080145.1 Hyphomicrobiaceae bacterium | reverse complement strand
GCGAGCCACGCTTCGATCATCGCCTTGGGACGCGACCCGAGCGACTTACGAGCCACCGCCCCCGAGCGCATGATCTGCACGAACGTGCGCAGCATACGGCCGTTGTCGATAACGCGCGGGAACGCACGGGCAAACGTCACAGGGTCCAGCACCGACAGGCAGGCCAGCAACAGCGCCGGCATGTCCTTCATATGCCCCTTGCGGCGCGCATAGATGGCAGCCTTGGCGAGGAACTCAGGCGAAACCTGACCTGCCAATGCGAGCACGTCGTCGAGCTGCTGCTTGGGCTCGGCATAGAACGTCGCCGACAGCGTACCCGTCGCGGCAAGCTGGGCGAGCTTATGCTCAGGTGCCAGCTTGTATGCTGGCGCGCCTGCAGCGTTCACCGTATCCGGCTTCGCCAGGAGGCGCCCGGCGATGGATGAAAACAGCGACTTGTTGGCCATGATACGCATCCTCTGCTGGTCTGCGGTTGGAAGATGCAGACCTATTTGCACAGGGCGGGCCAGTTCCAGCAACACGGCCTAAAATCAATCAAATCATTGTTTTGAAACAGAAATATATTCTATCCTCTAGTGAGGTCTCATTAAAGACTCCAAATATAATAGCCAGCAATAGAATATTTTATAAATCTGTATAATACTGTGGTCATGACTACGTGGGCGGCCACGCACGACAAGGTTCAACGCATGTTGATACTTCAAGTCCCAAAAACGGATGGCTCTGGGAAGCTGCGCGTCCCAGCGGAGTGCGAGGCTGGCCTCGCTCGCAGCGCAACTGCGACTGCTACGGACGTAACCCCATGAAACGCCGCGTCGTCATCGGTTTCCTTGGCTCCACGCTCGACCAGGGCAAAACCCCCGACCGCTGGCAGCGCTGGCGGCCAACCATCAGTCTCGTCCAGCAGCAGGACCTCGTCGTCGACCGCTTGGAGCTGATTCACGCCCGCATGCACGCAGCACTCGCCGAGCGCATCGAACGCGACGTCACGCAGGTCTCGCCGGAAACGCAGGTCCGACGCCACACGATGGACCTGAAAGACGCCTGGGACTTCGAGGAGGTCTACAGCGCGCTCCATGCCTTTGCCCGAAACTACAAATTCGACCCCGACCGCGAAGACTACCTGATCCACATCACCACCGGTACCCATGTCGCCCAGATCTGCTGGTTCCTGCTCGCCGAAGCACGTGTGATCCCCGGTCAGCTGTTACAGATCACGCCCCCTCGCGGGCACCGCGAGCCAGACACATTCGCGCGCGGCTCCTACGGAATTATCGATCTCGACCTGTCGCGCTATGACAAGATCGCCACCCGCTTCCGCGCCGAGCAATTGGAAGCCGCCTCGTTCCTGAAAAGCGGCATCCCAACGCGCAATGCCGCCTTCAACCGTATGATCGACCGCATCGAGCAAGTCGCCATCCGCGCCAAATCCCCGATGATGCTGACCGGCCCAACGGGTGCCGGCAAATCCCAACTCGCGCGCCGCATCTACGAACTGAAGCACCAGCGCCACCAGATCGCGGGCCCGTTCGTCGAGGTGAACTGCGCCACCTTGCGCGGCGACGCGGCCATGTCGACCCTGTTTGGCCACGTCAAAGGCGCGTTCACCGGCGCTGTCTCCGACCGTGCGGGCCTCCTGCGCTCGGCCAACGGCGGCATGCTGTTCCTTGATGAAATCGGCGAACTTGGCATCGACGAACAAGCGATGATGCTGCGCGCCATCGAAGACAAGCGCTTCATGCCGGTCGGCTCCGACAAGGAGGTCGCCAGCGACTTCCAGCTCATCGCTGGCACCAACCGTGATCTCGCGGCCGCCGTTGAATCTGGCAAGTTCCGCGAAGACCTGCTCGCCCGCCTCGCGCTGTGGACCTTTGCCCTCCCCGGCCTCAAAGCCCGCAGCGAAGACATCGAGCCAAATCTGGACTTCGAACTGACCCGCCACGCCAGCACCGACGGCCCACAGGTTACGTTCAACAAGGAAGCCCGCGCGCGCTACTTGGCGTTTGCAACATCGCCGGACTCAGCCTGGAGCGCTAACTTCCGTGACCTCTCCGCATCCATCACCCGCATGGCGACGCTCGCCCCCTCGGGCCGCATCACTACCGAACTCGTCGATGAAGAAACGGACCGCTTGATCCATTCCTGGCGCAAATCCCGCCCGAACTCCGATGGCGAGTTGCTGGAAAGCCTTCTTGGAACCAAGCTCGAAACCATCGACCTGTTCGACCGTGCCCAGCTGGCAACCGTCATCCGCGTTTGCCGCGAAAGCCGCACCCTGAGCGCCGCGGGCCGTGCCCTGTTTGCCGCCTCCCGCGCGGCCAAGACGACCAGCAACGATGCCGACCGCCTGAAAAAGTACCTCGCCCGCTTCGGCCTGAGCTGGGACCAGATCACGGCGAACTGAAGACGCCAGAGTGCCACGACTTTCGGCAGCCAATTGGTGCATTGCACAAAAATCGCCCAGGCAGCTAGGGGCTGCCCATGCCAGGGCATGGGCTATAATCAATTGATTTATATGAGATATCGGTCAAAACAAGCAACTGGCACAGAACTTGATCTATTAGGTTCCACTGGGTCCAATGATGGGTCCACTCATATGGCAACGCCGCCGCTCATCGATGCATTTCACGCACACACCGCTGTGCGGGCAAGGGTCGACGACGCGGCTTTTTTGTTTGGGGTGGGCACTGAACGGGCAGCTTGATGGGAACAGCGACCGGCAAGTTTGGCGCTGAAACTTTGGAGAGTTCTTAATGACGAAGTCGAACGGCCGTGGAGTTGACGCTGTTGGATCTGTCCGCGTATCCCGGCGCTCACTGCTGAAGGGTACCGGCACTGCTGCAACAATGCTTGCCGCCAAGATGGCGTTCCCAGCAGGCGCCTTCGCACAAGCCGCAGGCCCCGAAGTCAAAGGCACCAAGCTCGGCTACATCGCACTGACCGATGCGGCCCCGCTCGTCATCGCCAAGGAAAAAGGCATGTTCGCCAAGTTCGGCGTGCCCGACATGGAGATCTTAAAGCAGGCCTCCTGGGGTGCGATGCGCGATAACATGGCGCTCGGCACCAAGGCGAACGGCATCGACGGCGGCCACATCCTGCGCCCCAAGGTGCATCTCTATTCGACCGGCAAGGTGATGCAGAACAACCAGCCGCTGCCGATGTATAACTTGTTGAATCTCAATGAAGATTGCCAGGCGATCTCGGTTTCCAACGAATTCAAGGATCTCCCCGTCGGCCTCGACAGCTCGCCCCTGAAAGAAGCCTTCGCCAAAAAGCGTGCGGCCGGCAAAGAAGTCAAAGCCGCCGTCACCTTCCCGGGCGGCACCCACGATTTGTGGATGCGCTACTGGCTTGCCGCCGGTGGCATCGACCCCGACAAGGACGTCTCCACCATTGTCGTGCCGCCCCCGCAGATGGTCGCCAACATGAAGGTTGGCACCATGGATGCGTTCTGCGTCGGCGAGCCCTGGAACGAACAGCTCGTCAACCAGGACATCGGCTTCACGGCCTGCACCACCGGTGAGATCTGGTTCAACCATCCCGAAAAGATCCTCGGCATGCGCGCCGATTGGGTCGATGCGAATCCCAAGACGACGCTTGCCATCATGATGGCAACCATGGAAGCCCAGCAGTGGTGCGAAAAGGCTGAGAACAAAGCCGAGATGGCTGAAATCATCGGCCGCCGGCAGTGGTTCAATGTCCCTGTCGCCGACATCATCGGCCGCCTCAACGGCGACATCAACTACGGTCGCGGCAAGGTCGCCAAGGGCACCAAACTCGGCATGAAGTTCTGGGGCGCAGGCGGCACGGCATCCTATCCCTGGAAGAGCCTCGATAGCTGGTTCGTCACCGAAAACATCCGCTGGGGTAAATTCGCCCCCGACACCGACATCAAGGCCCTCGTCGGCAAAACCAACCGCTCCGACCTGTGGATCGAAGCCGCCAAGACGCTTGGCGTCACCGGCTACCCGACCGGCGACAGCCGCGGCGTCGAGAAATTCTTCGACGGCAAGACCTTCGATCCAGCCGATCCGCAGGGCTATCTGAAATCCCTCTCGATCAAGCGCATCGCCTGATTCTCGTCATTCCTCTTAAACCAGAGAGACATCCAAAATGGCCGCAACCGCACGCCAAATATCCTTGGTCGAAACCGCTGCCGGCGCTTTGCCAGCAACGGTTGCGTCCGTCGCATTTGAAACGGCGGTTGCGGCCCCACTCGCATCCGCCAACGATGCCCTGCCTCGCGTCGCTGCTCCGCCCCGAATGCAACCCTCGCGGACAAGCGACATTGGCAAGACTTTGTCGAATATCGCAGCCGTAGTGATCCCGCCGCTTCTTGTCATCCTCCTGCTCGGTCTGTTCTGGGAAATCGCCTGCTCAAGTCCCAAGGCCAGCCTTCCGCCGCCCTCCAAGATCTGGACCGAATCCAAAGACCTCATTCTCCACCCCTTCTTCGTCAACGGTCCGCAAGACATCGGCCTTGGCCTGCGCATCGCAACCAGCTTGCAACGTGTCGCCATTGGCTTCGGCCTCGCAGCCGTCGTGGGCGTCCTCTTGGGAACGCTGGTCGGTCAAAGCGTCTGGGCCATGCGTGGTCTCGACCCGATCTTCCAGATCCTGCGCACCGTACCGCCGCTCGCCTGGCTCCCAATCTCGCTGGCAGCCTTCAGAGACAGCGCCCCATCGGCGATCTTCGTGATCTTCATCACCGCGATCTGGCCAATCATCATCAACACCGCCGTCGGCATCCGCAACATCCCATCCGACTACCGCAACGTCGCCGCCGTGCTGCGCCTGAACCAAGTCGAATTCTTCTGGCGCATCATGCTGCCCTCGACCGCGCCCTACATCTTCACGGGCCTGCGCATCGGTATCGGCTTGTCGTGGCTCGCCATCGTCGCCGCTGAAATGCTGACCGGCGGCGTGGGCATCGGCTTCTTCATCTGGGATGCTTGGAATTCCTCGCGCCTTCCCGACATCATCGTGGCACTCGCCTACATCGGCCTTGTCGGCTTCGTCCTCGACCGCCTCGTGGCCTTCGTCGGACGCATCGCCACCCGCGGCGCATCAGCATCTTAACAGGAGACGAACATGATTGCCCCCCTCGATAGCGTCTCCCATGCTTACCTGCGCCCGCACGCAGCAGGCCGCCCATTCCTCGCGATCGAAAACGTCGATAAGTCGTTCGTGCGCGGTGGCGTGACCTCGCAAGTCTTGCGCAACACCTCGCTAGCCGTCCAGCGCGGCGAGTTCATATCTATCATCGGTCATTCTGGCTGCGGAAAATCCACGCTGCTCAATCTCGTCGCCGGCCTGACGACGGTGACCAGCGGCGTGGTTCTGCTCGAAGACCGCGAGGTGAACTCCCCTGGTCCCGAGCGCGCCGTTGTGTTCCAGAACCACTCGCTGCTGCCCTGGCTCACCGTCTACGATAATGTCCGCTTGGCCGTCGACAAAGTCTCCCGCGCCACCAAGACATCTGCCCAACGCCATGCCTGGACGATGCACAATCTCGAACTCGTCCAGATGACCCACGCCAAGGACAAGCGCCCCGGCGAAATTTCGGGCGGTATGAAACAGCGCGTCGGCATCGCCCGTGCGCTCGCCATGGAGCCCAAGGTCCTGCTGATGGACGAACCATTCGGAGCGCTCGACGCCCTGACCCGCGCCCACCTCCAGGACAGCGTGATGGAAATTCACGCCACCCTCGGCAACACGGCAATGATGGTGACCCACGACGTCGACGAAGCGGTGCTGCTGTCCGACCGCATCGTGATGATGACCAACGGTCCTTCGGCCACCATCGGCGAAGTGCTGGACGTCAACCTCCCCCGTCCGCGCAATCGCCTGGAACTGACCGACCATCCCGAATACCTGCGCTGCCGCGCCGCCGTCATGGCCTTCCTTTATGAGCGCCACAAATCGCCTGCTGTGGCCGCCGAATGACGCTGGCCCGGTTGTCATGGCCCTGCCGGCTTAGCACCTCTGCCCCCTCTCCCCCTGGGGAGAGGGTTGGGGTGAGGGGGCTTGGGCCGGTGTTGATGTGAAGCTGCCCCTCATCTGCCCTGTGGGCATCTTCTCCCCTGGGGGAGAAGAATAAGTGGGCCTTCACTTCCTGCTGCAAGAGATTGGATCGCATGGGCAAGTTAGACACTGAGGTCAAACCCAAGCTTGTCGTCATCGGTAACGGCATGGCCCCGGGCCGCGCCCTCGAACGCCTGTTCGAGCAAGCGCCTGGCGCCTACGACGTCACGATCTTCAACGCCGAGCCGCGCGTGAACTATGATCGCATCATGCTCTCACCATTGCTGTCAGGCGAGAAGTCGTTCGACGACATCGTGATTCATGGCGATGGCTGGTACATCAACCACGGCGTCACCCTTTACAAAGGCGCGAAGGTCACGAGCATCGACCGCGCCGCCCGTACGGTCACCTCGGCAAGCGGCATCACCGTCCCTTATGACAAGCTCATCATCGCCACCGGCTCGGTGCCCATCATCATCCCCGTCCCCGGCCACACCCTGCCCGGCGTCCTGACCTACCGCGACCTCGACGACGTCAAGGCGATGATCCTCGCCGCCCAATCGCGCGGCAAGGCCGTCGTCATCGGCGGTGGCCTATTGGGCCTCGAAGCCGCTGCAGGCCTTGCCGAACGCGGCATGGATGTGACGGTCATCCACCTCATGCCCACCTTGATGGAACGCCAGCTCGACCCCGCCGCCGGGCTACTCTTGAAGCAAGCCCTCGTTGCGCGCGGCATCAAAGTCCTGACCGCTGCCAACACCAAAGCCATCCTCGGCACCAATCGCGTCGAGGGCGTCGAACTGGCGGATGGCCAAATCCTGCCCGCCTCCCTCGTCGTGATGGCCGTGGGCATCCGCCCCAACGCGGCCCTCGCCAAAGACGCCGGTCTCGCCGTCAATCGCGGTGTCCTCGTCGACGCTGCCATGACGACCAGCGATCCCGCAATCTATGCCCTGGGTGAATGCGCCGAATGCGAGGCCCAAGTTTTCGGTCTCGTCGCCCCGCTCTACGAAATGGCCAACGTCCTCGCCGCCCAGTTGACCGGCAACGCCACCGCCCGCTTCGCCCCGTCCGCCACCGCCACAAAACTCAAGGTCACCGGCATCAACCTGTTCTCGGCTGGCGACTTCGCCGAAGGCGCAGATCGCGAAGACATCGTACTCACCGATCCAGCGGGCGGCGTCTATAAGCGCCTCGTCCTCAAGGGTCATCGGCTCATCGGCGCGGTCCTCTACGGCGACACCAGCGACGGCGCCTGGATCTTCGATAACATCCGCACCGGTTGCGATATCGGCCCGCTCCGCGACACCCTCATCTTCGGTCCCAGCTTCAACGTGCCGGAACACCCGTCCGGCGAGCCGCTTGCCGTGCGCTCTAAAACCATCTCCCACGACGCCCTGAAGGCCGCATGATCAAATCCGCCCCGGCTTCCGTGCGCACCACATGCCCATACTGCGGCGTCGGCTGTGGCGTGCTCGCGACGCTACAGTTAGATGGCACTGTGGATATCAAAGGCGATCCGGCCCACCCCTCCAACTACGGCCGCCTCTGCTCGAAAGGGTCGGCACTCGGCGAAACCCTCTCCTTCGATGATCGCTTGCTCTACCCTACCGTGAACGGCACGCGCACCTCCTGGGACGACGCTCTCTCCCTCGTCGCCCGCACCTTCGCGCAAACCGTCGCTGCTCATGGCCCCGACAGCGTTGCCATCTACGGCTCCGGCCAGCTCCTGACCGAGGATTACTACGTCGCCAACAAGCTGATGAAGGGCTTCATCGGCACGGCCAACATGGACACCAATTCACGCCTGTGCATGGCGTCCTCCGTCGCAGGCCACGTCCGTGCCTTCGGTGCCGATACCGTGCCTGGCACCTACGAAGACCTCGAATGCGCCGATCTTGTCGTCCTCGTCGGCTCCAATCTCGCTTGGTGCCACCCTGTCCTGTTCCAGCGCCTGGAAGCCGCCCGCCAACAGCGCGGCACCAAAATCGTCGTCATCGACCCCCGCCGCACCGCCACCTGCGAAATCGCCGACACCCACTTGGCACTTGCCCCCGGCTCTGACGTTGCACTCTTCAACGGCCTGCTTGCACACCTAGCCCAGGCTGGCCGCTTCGATCACGCCTACGTCGAGCACCACACCACCGGCCTCGACGCGGCGCTTGAATCCGCCCGTGCCATGCCGTTCTCGCAGATCGTCGAGTTGACCGGCCTCATCCCCGCCGAACTCCACGCCTTCTACGACCTTTTCGCCACGACCGGGCGCGTCGTTACCGTCTACAGCCAGGGCGTCAATCAATCGAGCGCGGGCACCGACAAGGTCAACGCCATCATCAATTGCCACCTCGCCACGGGCCGCATTGGCCGCGAGGGCATGGGCCCGTTCTCCGTCACCGGCCAGCCCAACGCCATGGGCGGACGTGAAGTCGGCGGCCTCGCCAACATGCTTGCCGCCCACATGTCGCTCGACGACCCAAACCACCGCCGCATTGTCGCCGATGTCTGGCAATCCAAAAGCCTCGCATCAAAGCCCGGCCTCAAAGCAACCGACATGTTCGCAGCCGTCGCCGACGGGCGCATCAAAGCCATCTGGATCATTTCGACCAATCCCGCCGACAGCCTGCCGCAAGCCGACACCGTGGTCGCAGCCCTCAAGGCGTGTCCCTTCGTCGTCGTCTCGGACGCCGTTGCAATGACTGACACGACGGCCCTTGGCCACGTCCTCCTCCCTGCCACCGCCTGGGGCGAAAAAAGCGGGACAGTTACCAATTCCGAACGCCGCATCTCGCGCCAGCGCCCGTTTATGCCCCCCCCCGGTGAGGCCATGCCCGACTGGTGGATCATCTGCGAAGTAGCCAAGCGGATGGGCTACGTCGAGGCCTTCGCCTACGACGGCCCCGCCGCCATCTTCGCTGAGCATGCCCGCCTCTCCAGCGCTGGCAACCATGGCACGCGCGATTTCGACATCGGCGCATACAGCGGCTTGGTGGCGTCCGCCTACGATGGCCTCGAACCGTTCCAGTGGCCGCAAGCCAAAGGCCAAGCCAGCCGCGAAACCCGCTTCTTCGCCCACGGCAACTACTACACGCGCGATGGCAAAGCCCGCGCGGTCGCCACGCCCTACCGCGCCCCGGCCTCTGCCACCAGCCCCGATTATCCACTCGCCCTCAACACCGGCCGCATCCGCGACCAGTGGCACACCATGACCCGCTCGGCGAAAACCGCGCGCCTCATGAGCCACATCTACGAGCCGTTCGCTGAAATACACCCAGCCGACGCGCGCGCCGCCAGCGTCAGTCACGGTCAGCTCGTCACCGTCGCCAGCCCCCACGGCTCCGTCGTCGTCCGCGCCGATATTACGGATCGCCAGCGCCCCGGATCGGTCTTTGTGCCGATGCACTGGACCGGCCAATTCGCCAGCAGCGCCCGTATCGACGCCGTCATGGCGGCTGCCACCGATCCCATCTCCGGCCAACCCGAACTAAAGCACACCCCGGTCGCGATCATTCCCTTCGCCGCCAGCCACTATGGCCTGCTCATCACCGTGCAAAAGCCAACGCCCGACGCCGCCTACTGGGCCGTCACGCCCATCAAAGGCGGCTGGCGCACCGAGCTCGCCTGGACCGCCGAGCCCGCCGATTGGGCAACCTACGCTGCTCACCTGCTGCAACCGGATGCGAATGTGCCCAACCTCGTCGCGTATCGCGACACCGCCACCGGCCAGCGCCGCTTTGCAGCCTTTGACCGTGACCGCCTGACCGGTGCTGTCTTCATCGCCCGCAATCCCATCACCATCGGCCGGGCGTGGGCCGCGCAACAAATCTCGGCGAGCTTTGCCGCCACAACGCAAAAGCAGCGCCTGCTCGCTGGCCGCACCGCCATGGCCACCGCTGATAACGGCCCTACCGTGTGCGCCTGCTTCGACATCGGGGCAAACCAGATCGCTGCTGCCGCGACACATAGCGGTTGCACCACGGTCGACGCGATTGGCGCGTGCCTGAAAGCAGGCACCAACTGCGGTTCCTGCCGCTCCGAAATTAAACGCATCCTCGACGCCAACATGGCCCAAAAGCTCGCGTTGACGGCCTGACACGGCGCCATTCTTATCAAAATGGGTTTCCAAAGGCGTCACGCCTTTGGTGGAGGTTTGGAGGCAAAGCCTCCAACTACGTCTCGCCGCGCAAGGCCACTCACTCAATGGGCGCTTGCGCAGGCCGCGTCCATCGCCTGCTTCTGCTCAAGCGTCGCTGGCTGATTGCGGCCAGCCTGAAAATCGACATGCCGCTGCAGGCACTTGTCGGCAAGGGTTGGTTTCGCCGCCGGAGCATTCTGGGTCACTTCAACCGATCGCGACTTCTTGCGCGCGAGCGACGACGTTTCAAGCACCTTGTCCGGGCCCGAGCTGCACCCGGCGAGCAGACATGTTAGCCCCAAAATGCCAGCAGTAAATGCCTGTGATTGCTTCATCATCGCAGTTGCCCCGATTCCGTTTAAAGCTCGAAACGCGGAACAGAGCTGTGATCTGCCAGCAAATCATCTGATTTGCACCGGCCTGTCATCCTAAAACCGTCGCATGTGTCTCTGCGACCCCATCCGAGCGCCCACTAGCGTGTGAGGCGGACAGCGCGCTTCAAATGTTTCAAGCTCGCCGCAGGCGGGTGGCCGACGATTTGGTTAGCGCTACAGCCATTCTCGATGCGGCGAGAGCGAGTGTTCAGCTCTCCCCGCTTGCAGGCATGCCCCCACATCGCTAGATGTCGGCTAGCGCAGCCAAAACAACGGAAACACCCGATGCTTGAACTTCTGGCCTTCATCAGCGGGCTCATCACGATGTACATCTACATCATCTTTGCCAGTGTGATCCTGTCGTGGTTGATGGGCTTTGGCGTCGTCAATCCGCATAATCCAACCGTCCGCACCATTTATCAGGCTTTGCTGGCTGTGACCGAGCCACTCCTACGGCCAATCCGCGCGATCCTTCCCGACCTCGGCGCTATTGATATTTCCCCGATTGTCCTGTTGCTTGGCTGCCAGTTTATTCAGTCGGTCATCCTGCCCAATATAGCTAAGGTCGTCGTTTGAACGCTGGCTTACCGCCCGTCGCTCGCCTGACCTCGCGCGGCTTGGAACTGCGGGTCCGCCTGACGCCGAAATCATCGAGTGACCGTGTCGAAGGCATCTGCGATAGCGCGGAAGGCCCAGCCCTTGCCGCCCGCGTCCGCGCCGTACCCGCCGATGGCGAGGCCAATGGCGCGCTCGAACGTCTCATTGCAGATTGGCTCGATATAGCCAAAAGTAGTGTGTCGCTGACTGCGGGGCAAAAATCGCGCATCAAGACGGTGACCATCAGCGCCGAGCCGGGCGAGATGGTCGCGCGCTTGCACGACCGGCTGGCAGTCATCCAAGCAAAAAAGTCAAAAAAGTAAGGGAAAGAAACGATGTCACAAGCCCGCATTATCGACGGCAAAGCGATCGCCGCCCAGGTCCGCGCGAACGTCGGGGCGCAGGTTGCCGAATTGAAACGCGATCATGGCTTCGTGCCCGGGCTGGCAGTCGTCCTCGTCGGCGAAGACCCAGCGAGCAAGGTCTACGTAAAAAACAAGGCCCTCCAGACCGTCGAAGTCGGCATGAAATCGGTCGAGCACAAACTTCCGGTGGAAACCAGCGAAGCAGCGCTCTTGACCCTCGTCGGCGAACTCAATCGCGACCCGACAATCCACGGCATCCTGGTCCAAATGCCGCTGCCCAAGCACATCGACAGCCTCAAGGTGATCGAAGCCATCGACCCCAACAAGGATGTCGACGGCTTTCATGCCGTGAACGTCGGTCGCCTCTCAATCGGTGAACGCTGTCTTGTTCCTTGCACCCCCACCGGTTCGATCATCCTGGCCAAGTCCATTATGCCAAGCCTCAAAGGCCTCGATGCCGTCGTCGTCGGCCGTTCAAATATCGTCGGCAAACCGATGGCCCAGCTCCTCATTAAAGAAGACTGCACAGTCACCGTTGCCCACTCCCGCACCCGCGACTTAGAAGCCGTCTGCCGCCGCGCTGACATCCTCGTGGCCGCCGTCGGCCGCCCCGAGTTCGTCAAGGGCAGCTGGATCAAACCCGGTGCCATCGTCATCGACGTCGGCATCAATCGCATTACCGGCCCCGATGGCAAAGGCAAACTCGTAGGCGACGTAGCCTTCGACGAAGCCGTCAAAGTCGCCGGCGCCATCACGCCCGTTCCCGGCGGCGTTGGCCCGATGACCATCGCCTGCCTCCTGAAGAACACCCTTGAGGCCGCTCAGATGCAACACAACCTCGAAGTTAAACCGTTCGGCCAGGCTTGATTGTCAAAGCTCGCTTTTCGCGAGCCTGAAGGCAACAAGCCTGATCCATCCGGCCATGCACACTCCGGTCAGCAGAGCTCAAATCCGCTGGCCGGTCCTCAAGCTGCCCTTGCGCGCGATAAGGTTTCCCGGCGGTAGCTGAGAGCCTCCGCAATGTGCATGCGGCCGACCCTTTCCTCCGCATCGAGATCGGCAATTGTGCGCGCAACCTTTAGCGTCCGGTGGAACCCGCGAGCCGACAGTCCCAGCGTATCCGCCGCCTGACGCAACAATGCGAGACCGATATCATCCGGCATAGCGATCTACTCCAGCAACTGCCCAGAGCAATCCGCGTTGGTGCGTGGGCCCTTATTGCCCAGGCTCTTGATCCCGTGGGCGGCGAGCCGCTCGCGTTGCATCCGGCGCGCACCAGCCACGCGCGCACGCACGTCAGCACTGCTTTCGGTGGGGGCTGGTAGAACGAGATCTGACGCCGAAACCGCCGGTACCTCAATTTGAAGGTCGATGCGGTCCAGCAGCGGCCCCGAAATGCGAGCCTGATAGTCGGCGGCGCACTTCGGCCCGCGCTTGCACGAGTTTCCAGCTGTCCCGCCGCCGCACCGGCACGGGTTCATTGCAGCAATCAGCTGGAACCGCGACGGATACGTGATGCGGTGGTTCGCCCGCGCAATCACGGTTTCGCCGGTCTCGATTGGCTGGCGCAAGCTGTCGAGCACTTGCGGGGTGAATTCCGGCAGATCGTCGAGAAACAACACCCCCAGATGCGCCAAGCTCACTTCGCCAGGCTTGGGACGTGATCCGCCACCGACGAGCGCTGCCATACTGGCGGAATGATGCGGCGCGCGGAACGGCCGGTCGACGGCAAGTTTACCGCCCATGAGTTCACCAGCAAGGCTGTGGACCATCGAAACTTCGAGCATTTCTTCCGGCTGCAGTGGCGGCAAGATTGATGGCAGACGCGAGGCCAGCATGGATTTGCCTGAGCCAGGTGGCCCGATCATCAGCAGATTGTGCCCGCCGGCAGCGGCAATTTCGAGTACGCGCTTAGCGGTATCCTGCCCCTTGATGTCCTTGAGGTCTGGAAGGAAAGCTGCCTCACGTTCCAGGTTCGGCTCAGGCCGCCGCAGGGTTTGCAAGCCTTTGAAATGATTGACAAGCGCCAGCAGGTGAGGGGGTGCGATAATATCGAGGTCTTCACCCGCCCAGGCAGCCTCAGCTCCGCTGTCGAACGGACAGATAAGACCCTTGCCCAGAGCGTTGGCACCGATAGCAGCGGGCAATGCGCCGGGCACTTTGCGGAGCGATCCATCCAGCGCCAATTCGCCAATCGCGGCATAACCGGCAATCGCGTCAGGCGCAATTGCGCCGAGCGAGGCCATTAAAGCGAGCGCAATCGGCAAATCGAAATGGCTGCCTTCCTTGGGCAGATCGGCAGGCGCGAGGTTGACCGTAATGTGCTTCCCCGGCAGTCCTAACCCGACCGCGTGTAACGCATTGCGCACCCGCTCCCGGCTCTCGGCAACGGCTTTATCCGGCAGCCCGACGATTGCAAAAGCCGGCTGGCCGGGCGTCACGCGAACTTGCACCTGAACATGCCGGGCCTCGATCCCAACAAACGCAAGCGTGGACATCTGACCGTACATGGGGAGAGCTTTCTTTGCTGATGTGCCCGACGCCTAACCGTTGATCAGACCTACCATTACGCTCTGTTCTCGTCAAGAACAATAGCAGAACATTATGTGGCGGAATTGGACCAGATCCGCCGCTCGATGGCGTCGAAAATCAAGCTGGCGATATCGGCACCGCCAAAGGCTTTGATCTGCCTGATCCCAGTCGGCGAGGTCACGTTGATCTCGGTGAGATAGGGCCCGATCACGTCGATGCCGGTAAAGATCAAGCCCCGGCGCTCCAGCTCTGGCCCAAGGCGATCACAGATTTCGCGGTCGCGTGCCGTGATCTCGACCGCTGCGGCCGTCCCGCCGACATGGAGGTTTGATCGCGTTTCATCGGCCGCTGGAACGCGGTTGACGGCACCGGCAAGTTTCCCGTCGACCAGAATGATCCGCTTGTCGCCGGCGCGTACTTCGGGCCGGTATTGCTGCACCATGAAGGGTTCGCGGAACACGGATTGAAACAGCTCCACCAGTGATGCAAGGTTGGAATCGTCCTGCCGGATGCGGAACACGCTGGCACCACCATTGCCGTAGAGCGGCTTGACGATAATGTCCTTGTGCGCGTCACGAAACGCTATGACGTCGGAAAGCTGGCGTGTCACAATCGTCGGCGGCATGAGGTCGAGGAAATCGAGCACCCACAGTTTTTCCGGCGCGTTGCGCACGTGCGCTGGATCATTGACCACCAGCGTCTTGGGATGGATGCGTTCGAGCAGGTGTGTCGTCGTGATGTAGGCCATGTCGAACGGCGGATCTTGCCGCAGTAAGACAGCATCGCAAGTTGATAGATCGATCGTCCGGGGATTGCTCAATTCGTAGTGGCTCCCGATGACGTCTTGGACCCGGATCGACTGCCCGCGCGCCAACAATCGGCTGCCGATCAACGCAAGATCGGGTGGCGTGTAATAAAACAGGTCATGCCCGCGCCGTTGGGCTTCCAGCAGCAGCGCGAAGGTGCTGTCGCCACGGATGTCGATCCGCTCCACGGGATCCATTTGGCATGCAATCTTGAGAGGACGAGACATCAGTGCGGCTCCACGACGGTCTGGAAAGCACTGGATTTAGCACGCCGCTTCATGCCCCGCCCTCCAAATGCGCAGGAAACCGCCCCGGCAGAATGTAGAGCGCATCGAACCGCTGCTCAAACTCCCGATAGCGCGGGCTGCGCGACGTCCACCGTGCGGCGGCACAGCGAATGCGCTTGGATTGGCGCGGCGAAATCGAGAACTCCGCCGCAGCAAACGTCAACCGCGCTTTGACTTCGACAAAGGCGACGACACCGCCGCGAACCGCGATGAGATCGATTTCGCCGGAGTGCGTTTTGTAGCGGCGCGCGAGGATGCGGTAGCCTTTGAGCGACAGGTAAATGGCGGCCGCGAATTCGGCCCATAAGCCCGTCCGGTATCGCGCCCGGCGCTCCTGGAGCCGGCGGTCGAGGCGTGCGCCGGAGGCTGGAGTATCATATGTCGATGCTGTTTCCATGGTTCGAACATAGATGGAACAAACAGTCTACGCAAGTAAATCCCGCAGCCAGGGAACGAGCGGCAGATCGGCGGGCGGCATCGGGTATGTTGTCAAATTATTCGCGCGCACCCAGGCGATCTGTTGACCTTCGCGCGGCGCGATCTCGCCGTCCCATTGACGGCACAAATACAGCGGCATCAGCAGGTGGAACGACTCGTAGGCGTGGCTCGCGAACGTAAACGGCGCAAGGCACTTTTCGCAGACGTCGATGGAGAGTTCCTCGGCCAGTTCGCGCCGCAACGCCGCTTCGGGCGTTTCGCCAGCTTCCACCTTGCCGCCGGGAAATTCCCATAGCCCAGCCATGGACTTACCCACCGGGCGCTGCGCAATCAGCACCCGGTTATCGCCATCCACCAGCGCGGCCGCCGCCACAAGCACGATCTTCATGGACTTCCTTAAGTCATGGGGTCCAGGGGTCCAAGACCCCTGGCCTTCTCTTCACTCAGCTGCGGTAATCCGCATTGATCGACACGTAGTCGTGGGTCAGATCGCAGGTCCACACGGTGGCTTGTCCGCCGCCGACGCCCACGTCGATCCGGATGACGATCTCAGGATTTTTCATATATGCCGCAACGGTCGCCTCGACGTATTCCGCCGCCCGCTCGCCGTTGCGCGCCACGATATGCGGCCCAAACCAGATGGAGAGTTTGTCCCGGTCGGCTGCCTCGCCGGATTTGCCGACCGCCATGACGACCCGGCCCCAGTTGGGGTCTTCGCCCGCAATCGCCGTCTTCAGGATCGGCGAGTTGGCGCACGACCGTGCAATCTGACGCGCAGCCCGCCAGCTCTCGGCACCGACGACGTCAAACGTGACGAACTTTGTCAGCCCTTCGCCATCCTTGGCGACCTGGATCGCGAGATCGCGCATTATGTCTTGAAGTGCCGTATCGAAGGCCGGAAGGCGCGGATCGGCTGCATCGGTAATCGGCGCTTGTCCCCGCTTGGCGGCCGTGCCCGTTGCAAACATCAAGCACGTATCGCTGGTCGAGGTATCGCCGTCGACCGTCATGCAGTTGAAGGTGAGGTCTGTGTGCTTGGTGATAAGACGCTGCAGAACGCTGGCGTCGATGGCGGTATCCGTAAACATGAAGCACAGCATCGTCGCCATGTCGGGCGCGATCATGCCAGCACCTTTGCAGAAGCCGTTGATGGTGACGGGAACACCGCCGATCATCACCGTCCGGGTGGCGAGCTTGGGGTAGGTGTCGGTGGTCATGATCGCGCGCGCGGCGGGCTCGAACATGTCGGGCTTGGCGGACTTGGCGAGCGAACCGAGCAGCGGCGTGATCTTGCCCGCATCCAATGGTTCGCCGATGACACCGGTTGAGGCGACGTATATGCAGCCTTCTCCGCTGGCATCCGTTGCGGCAACCGCCGAGGCGACCGTCCGGTCGACAGCCTCCTTGCCGCGCTTCCCGGTAAAGGCGTTGGCGTTACCGGAATTGACGACCAGCGCGCGCGCGGTGTCTCCCGATGCCAAGCTTTCCCGGCAATGCAATACAGGTGCGGAGCACGTCTTCGATTGCGTCAGCACGCCGGCCGCCACCGTGCCCTCGTCGAACACCGCGATCATGAGGTCGGTGCGGCCGTTGTATTTGATGCCAGCCTGGGCGGTGGCAAAACGCACGCCTTCGATGGGCGGGAGAACCGCTAAAGTCTTTGGCGCAAAAGGAGAAATCTTAGCGGTCGATCCCATGTTGGTTCTCGATTCTGATGAGCGTCTGTGACGGCGCTTCGCGGCGGGCTTTCGCCCGCACCCAATTGGGGGAACGTGTTCCCCCAAACCCCCTCCCTTTTTGGGCCTAGATAAAGGGTGGGTTCGGGAGGTTCTCCTCCCGAGCGGGTTATAGGGCGGCAGCCCTATGCGCGCAGCGCCAATTGAATTGCAGTCTCTTCAAAAGCAAAGGGCCGCTTGTGGCAAGCGGCCCTTTCAACATCATCGGCGAAATCGAACTTATTTCTTGGGCTCGGCACCCGGAGCAAGGGGAGGTGTCTTGCCTTCCTTTTCCATCTTTTCGATCTGGCCCTTGATCTGGGCTTCCATCGCCTTTTTCTGCTCGGCCTGGGCTTTTTCCTGCTCTTCGGCGAGCTTTTTGACTTCTGGATCAATGTATTCGATCTTGGCCTTGGTGCGCAACGCAACGGCAACTTCCTGAGCCTTTTTCTGGATCATCGAGTTGAGAATCCGGTCTTTGACCTCGTCGAACGTCGGCAGCTTCTTCTCGCGGCGGTCTTCGAGCTTGATGATGTGGTAGCCAAACTGGCTCTTCACAGGTGCCGACACTTCGCCCTTCTTCAACCTGTAGGCGGCCTCTTCAAAGGCAGGAACCATCTGGCCGCGCCCGAAGAATCCCAGCATGCCGCCGTCTTCCTTGGAGCCGGGGTCCTTGGAATTTTCCTTGGCGAGCGCTGCGAAGTCGCCACCCTTGGCGATCTTGTCGGCGATTTCCTTGGCCTTTTCTTCGTTGTCGACCAAGATGTGGCGCGCCTGGACTTCTTCTTCCGGCTTCATCGCCTTGACCTGATCTTCATAGAACGCCTTGGCCACACCGTCGCTGACGTCGCCCTTGACGTTTTTGTCAAAGAACGTGTCGCGCAGGGCGCGGCGGCGCCAGTAGCTGAGGCGGTCTTCATACTCTTTGCCCGACGACAGCTTGTTGGCTTCGGCTGCATCGGCAAAAAGCTGATTTTCGATCATATATTCAACGAGTACGCGGCGCTTGGTGGCGGGCGGCAGGTTCCCGAGATCGCCCCCGATTTCGAACTCCGCGAGCTTGAGGTCGGCCTCGGTGATCTTCTTGCCGTCGACCGTCGCCATGACTTTGTCTTGCGCCATGACGGCAACGGGCGCCGCCAGGGACGCGCTGGCAAGTACGAGAGCGAGCGTCAAGGCGGCACGCGAAAGCGTCCGGACGGAACGTGGAACGGAGGACGTGCGCAGGCGCGGAAGTGATGTCACGGCGGATACCTCGGACTTTATCGGATGTGAAATGGCAGTCGTTAGCGCACTGCCTGACGCAATTTGCATCAGCAGTTGGAAAGCACGACGCTCTCCTAACGGTTGGGCTGCTGGCTGCCAAGTTAACAATGGGAGAGGAGAACGCCTTCTTTTGGCCGCTGCGACCACAAGCCGTGTTGTCCTCGTTGACAATCCGCGTGTGCCGTCACTATCTCTGCCTTGAAATTGGCTGACGTTGCGTTGCCTCAAAAGGGGGCAGCGTAGCCGTGACCTCAGTAGGGCCTGGAGCGGACGATCCGCATCTGGGTAACCGCTGTGTTCAGCCCACGTAGATCAAGGACCAACCGAAATGCTTTCGTTCGGCGCGCTCGCGGCAAAGATTTTTGGCTCATCCAATGAGCGCCGCATCAAGGTTTATCGCCCCAAAGTGGAAGCGATCAACGCGCTCGAGCCCGAAATTTCGGCCCTGACCGACGACGAACTTCGCGAGCGGACGGTGATGTTCCGCAAGCAGCTGGCCGACGGCGAAGTAACCCTCGACGAACTGCTGGTACCTGCCTTCGCAACGGTGCGTGAAGCTGCCAAGCGTGCGTTGGGTCAGCGCCACTTCGACGTGCAGTTGATCGGCGGCATGGTTTTGCACGAAGGCAACATCGCCGAAATGAAGACCGGCGAAGGAAAAACCCTGGTCGCCACCGCCCCCGTCTATCTGAACGCACTCGCTGGCAAAGGAGTCCACGTCGTCACCGTCAACGATTACCTCGCCCGCCGCGACAGTGAATGGATGGGCAAGGTCTACACGTTCCTCGGCCTGACTGTCGGCGTCATCGTCCACGACCTCGACGACAACGAGCGCCAGGAGCAGTACGGCCGCGACGTCACCTATGCGACCAACAACGAGTTGGGCTTCGATTATCTTCGTGACAACATGAAGATGAGCAAGGACGAGATGGTCCAGCGCGGCCACTCTTACGCCATCGTCGACGAAGTCGACAGCATCTTGATCGACGAAGCCCGTACCCCGCTCATCATTTCTGGCCCGCTCGAAGACCGCGCCGAGCTGTACCAGTCGATTGACGCCTTGATGCCGTCGCTGGAGCCTGAAGACTACGAACTCGACGAGAAGCAGAAATCGGTTTCGCTGACCGAAATCGGCAACGAGCGCATGGAAGCCAAGCTGCAAGAGCAAGGCGTCATGACCGGCTCGCTCTATGACATCGAGAACGTGACCTACGTCCACCACGTCAATCAGGCCCTCAAAGCCCACAGGCTGTTCCAGCTCGACAAAGACTACATCGTCAAGAACGGCGAAGTCGTCATCATCGACGAGTTCACCGGCCGCATGATGCCGGGCCGCCGCTATTCCGAAGGCCTCCATCAGGCACTCGAAGCCAAAGAGCGCGTCGAGATCAAGCCGGAAAACCAGACGCTGGCCTCGATCACGTTCCAGAACTACTTCCGCCTTTACGAAAAGCTCGCAGGGATGACCGGCACCGCCTCGACCGAGGCAAGTGAGTTCATGGACATCTATGGCCTGGAAGTTGTTGAAATCCCAACCAACCGCGCCGTCAGCCGTCTCGACGACGACGATGAAATCTACCGGACGCAAAAAGAAAAGTACGCCGCCATCGTGCAGACGATTGCCGATTGCTATCGCCGCGGCCAGCCGATTCTCGTCGGCACCACCTCGATCGAAAAGTCCGAGCAATTGTCCGAACTGCTGAAAGACCGCAAGTTCATCGAAGGGATCGGCAAAACGCTGCTGACCCAGGCCGAGACGATCAAGAAGCAGGACGAACTCAAGGCCCAGTTCATCGACATGGGCAACTATCTGGTCTCCATTGCCAAGACCAACGGTAAGGCCGGCGGCGACCCGATCCCCCACAAGGTCCTGAACGCCCGCTTCCACGAACAGGAAGCCGGCATCGTCGCCCAGGCCGGACAACCCGCTGGCGTGACCATCGCCACCAACATGGCCGGTCGCGGCACCGACATTCAGCTTGGCGGCAACGTCGATGCCACGCTGCGCGACTGGGTCAACGAGACCACCGAAGCGGGCAGCCCGCCCGACGACGCCGCCATCGCCAAGAAGCGCGATGAAATCGCCGCCGATGTCGCCAAGAAAAAGGAAGAGGCCCTCGCCGCTGGCGGTCTCTACGTGCTGGCGACCGAACGTCACGAAAGCCGCCGCATCGACAACCAGTTGCGCGGCCGCTCCGGCCGTCAGGGCGACCCTGGCCGCTCGAAGTTTTATCTTGCGCTCGACGACGATCTGATGCGCATCTTCGGCTCCGAGCGCATGGATAGCGTCTTGAAAACGCTGGGCCTTCAGGAAGGCGAGGCGATCACCCATCCCTGGATGAACAAGTCGCTCGAAATGGCGCAAAAGAAGGTCGAAGCCCGCAACTTCGACATTCGCAAGCAGATCCTCAAGTACGACGACGTGATGAACGATCAGCGCAAAGCAATCTTCGAGCAGCGCCTCGACATCATGGCCGAAGACGATGTTTCGGAGACGGTCAAAGACCTCCGTCACGAAGTCGTCACCGGCCTCGTCAAGCGCCACATCCCCGAGAAGGCCTACGCCGAACAGTGGGACGCAGCGGGCCTGAAAGACGCGATCGAGAACGTCTTCGGCGTCGATGCCGACGTGGTCGCCTGGGCCGCCGAAGAAGGCATCGCGGATGAGGAAATCGAACAGCGCCTGTTGAAGCTCGCCGACGAGCGCGCCGAACAAAAGGGCGCCGAAATCGGCCCCGAAATCTACCGCCAGATCGAAAAGATGGTGCTGCTACAGACGCTCGATGGCCTGTGGCGCGAACACCTCGTGACGCTCGAACACCTGCGTCAGGTCATCGGCTTCCGCGCCTACGGCCAGCGCGATCCGCTGAACGAGTATAAGAGCGAAGCGTTCGTCCTGTTCGAAACCATGCTTGGCCGCCTGCGCGAAGCCACCACCGGCCAGCTCATGCACGTCCAGCTCGCCCCGCGCGAAGAGCAGCCCGAGTTGCGCCACGTCGATCTGCCACCGATGGAAGCCCATCACATCGACGCCTCCACCGGCCTCGATGAGCTCGACCCGCAATACTACAACAAGAGCCTGCCGCCCGAAGCGCTCGAAGAACTGGCCTTGGTGGACCGCGCCATCGCCGGTGGCGCGACGGCCCGTCCGCCCGAACGCACGCCCCCAAAAAACGCTCCGGTCCAAACCCGCAAGAATGCCGGCCTGGATCCGAACGCCCCTGAAACCTGGGGCAAGATTTCCCGCAACAACCCCTGCCCCTGCGGCTCGGGCAAGAAGTACAAGCACTGCCACGGCAAGGACGAATAACTTCACGCCCTCATTCCTTCAGTCCCAAAAAGACTGGTGGTCTGGAGGCTGCGCCTCCAGTGGGGCGTGGGGCTAGCCCCACTCGCGACGGAGTCGTGAACGAGATCCGCCCCGGCACGTTTTACCTGAACCAGGAGACCACGCGATGCCTGCAAACCCCACACGGCGCGACGCACTCGTTGCAGGCCTCGCCGCCGCCCTCACCGGCACACTCACGACGCAATCTTCAACACCAGCCGCGGCACAGGCCGCCGGGAAACCCATGACAGAAACAACCACAGCGTCCGGACTGCGCATCACCGACACGACCGTTGGCACAGGTGCTGCCCCCACCAAAGGCCAGACGTGCGTGATGCACTACACCGGCTGGCTCTACAATGACGGCACCAAAGGCAAGAAGTTCGATAGCTCGGTCGATCGCGGCCAGCCGTTCGAATTCAAGCTCGGCGTCGGCCAGGTCATCGGCGGCTGGGACGAAGGCGTCGGCTCGATGAAAGTCGGCGGCAAGCGCACCCTCATCATCCCGCCAGCGCTGGGCTACGGCGCACGCGGCGCCGGCGGCGTCATCCCTCCCAACGCCACCTTGATGTTCGACGTCGAACTGCTCGGCGTGAAGTAAGCACACGAGCCCATCACCAAAGCGCAAACGGCCAGGAGCGCTCCTGGCCGTTTTTCGCGACATCTTATCGGCTGAACCAAAGGCTTGGTCAGCGCTTATCGAAAACCAGCTTGACCTCGATGGCCTCACCGGCGGCATTGGCCCCCTTACCCTCGATCGTAAATGTCTTCCCATCCGCAGCGAGCGTGCGGGTTCCGGTCAAAACGACTTTTCCAGCGTTCTTGAGGACATAGTATTCGTTAAAGCGTTGACGGGGGTGATGGCAATCATGTCTGCATTCGGCCCCTGATACGGATAATCCTTACCATCGAAACTGGCGTTAAATTGGATGCTGACCGGGCTGCCCTTCGCATCGACGCCGGTCGCAGTCATCTTTTCCTGCTGCGCCGTCGCTTCATAGGTCCGTGTCTGGCTTTTTGGCAGCGGAACGGTCGATGAAGATTTCGCAATGTTGAGTTCCCAAGCGCCCGTCATGGACGGATCTGCGGCCCGCGCAGAATGGGTCGCCATGGAAAGTGCTGACGCGGCAATCAATAGACCGAAGACATTCAAAAGGGTGCGCCGATTCATTTGGGCTTCCTTGAGGGGGGGCAGGCTGTGCCTGCGTGCCGCCGATGAACGACGGTCTCGACTGGCGACCCAATCAGGGTATGCAGTAAGCTGCCATTAAGCAAGCGCTACGACGCGCGGGCGATGCTGGCTGGCGTCTAAGCCTAATTTATCCACGGCCAGCCATCGGGCGGGCTGGCGAGGTCTTCGATCTCATCGGCTGTAAGCATAGGGCGGGCCTCTTGACTGTGTCGCAATGAGCTGATCTCCAGCCCATGCACCAACCATGCCGCACGCGAATTGTTCCGCCGTTGATTAAGCCGCTAAAATTGTAAATGATTGCGACGCAGTTCGCCGCGTCCGGCAAGAGCCAGTTGGCGCGCCATGCGGCTTTTCGGCTGCTGCGGCGGGCGCGGCAATGTGATCTTAGTGCCGGTACTCAGTGAACCCTTCGAAGAGAGATGAAAATGAAAAAGCTGCTTGTTTGCTGTTGGGCTGTGATCATGGCGTTCGCGGTTTCGCCCGGCATGATTGATTCAGCTCAGGCCGCCGAGGCCGCAAAAACCACGACCACAAGCGAGAAAGTCACCGCAGCCAAAGTCGCTGCCAAGGAAAAGCTCGCTCAGGCGAAGGTAGTGCTCGCCGAGAAAGCCAAGAAGGCATCGGAGGCTGCAAAGGCCGGCTACGAAAAGGCCAAGGCCGAATATGCGGCCTCCCAGACCCCGGAAGCGAAGGCCAAGCGCCAAGCCACCATCTCGGCAGCGACCCTCGCCGCCAAAGAGAAGCTGGCGAAGGCCAAAGCCGTGATCGCTGAAAAAGCCCAGAAGCTCGCCGACGCAACCAAGGCTGAGTACGAAAAACTGAAAGCCGCCAACGCGGCACCAAAGCCCGCCAAGCAGTAAGGCTTCCGTACGGGTGTGAATGTGGGCCGCTGGGAGCAATCCCGGCGGCTTTCTCTTTTGCCGACCGGCAAGCTCGCACAGAACCCGTTGCGGCTGCGGCACCCACGGCGTCATCCCCCCAACGCCACCTTGATGTTCGGCGTCGAATTGCCGGGCGTGAACTAATCACGGCCGAGGCCCAGCATTTTTAATCAGCAATGACCGCTCTTGAATGGCCGGTGTTGATTTGAGGCCGCATTTTTGGATGGTCGTGGTCAGCGTGTCTTCGGCAAATGATGATATCGTCAGTATTGTTGCCAATGGCCAGCAACGGGCTTCATTCACACAAATGTTAGAGCATGCCTGTCCCCCACCGGCGGTGGAGGAACCGTTCCCATGGTGAGAATAGCAGTTTGTCAGCAGCCAGCCCGATGACGACAATCACCAGCATGATGCCTATAACCTGATCCATGGCGCTCAACTCGCGTCCGTAGTGCAAAAGGTGCCCAAGACCAAATCCGGTCAGGATCGTCACATAGATTTCCGCCGCCATCAAAGACCGCCACGCAAAGGCCCACCCCTGCTTCATGCCGCTGATCAGGTAGGGCAAAGACGCTGGTATGATAACGCGGGTCCACTGGTGCAGTCCCTCCGATCCCATGGTTCGAGCCGCGCGCGCATAAATCGGCGAAATCGAACGCGCACCCGTATCCGTGGCGATGAGCACCGACCACATCGTGCCCATGACGACGACAAACAGCATCGCCGTTTCCGTCTGGCCAAACCACAACAATGCGAGCGGAATCCAGCATACGCTCGGCAACGTTTGCAAGCCAAGCGCCAGCGAGCCCAAAGTATCTTGGAAGAACTGCGACGTGCTGGTTAACATTCCGAGCGGCATTCCCAGTGCCACGCCGATGCCATAGCCAATTAACAGACGGCGCAATGTAACCCAAGTGGCTTCCCTTAAGGAACCATCTCCAAATGCACCCCACAGATACTCGGCAACGCTTTGCGGGCCCGGCAACAGCACAGGCGACCACTTGCCGCTCATGACCGCAACCTGCCACAGCGCCAGTAAGCCCAAGAAAAAAATCGCAGCGTTGAAGGTCCGTCTCATTCGTCGGCCACTGTTGCAATATATCCCTTGAGGGACGAAGTGATTTCGCGCGCGTAGCTCGCCAGTTCGGCGCTGTTGATGTCGCGTGGCCGTGGCAAGGGAATGGTGAACTGCTCCCTCACTCTTCCTGGATGCGGCGACATGAGTACGACGCGATCGCCAAGGCAGCAGGCCTCGCGCACATTGTGGGTCACCAAAATGATCGTCTTGCGCCGGGCTTTCCAAATTCGCTGGATGTCGGCATAAAGTTGCTCGCGCGTCAGGGCATCGAGAGCCGCCATCGGCTCATCCATCAAAAGGACGCGCGGATCTGGCGCCAGAGATCTCGCCAATGCAACCCGCTGCTTCATGCCGCCTGACAGTTCATGGACGTTCGCGTGAGCGAATTTGGAAAGTCCAACCAGCTTCAAATGCGCGTGCGCAATCTCAAGCCGCTCTTGCGCGTTCAGCTCTGTCTTAAGCTTGAGACCAAACAGCACGTTCCCTATCACCGTCAGCCACGGAAATAGCGCCGCTTCTTGGAACATGACGAGGCGATGCCGCCCCGGCCCCTCGACCGGCTCGCCGTCAGAGAGAACCCGGCCCGAGCAGGCTTTGGTCAGCCCAGCGATGATATCGAGGAGTGTTGATTTCCCGCAGCCGCTCGGCCCGACGAGACATACAAATTCGCCTTCGCTCACGGACAGAGAAACATCGTCCAGCGCCTGCACAGTGGAATGCGGTGTGCGAAACCATTTTGAAACGCCTTCCACGACCAATTTCGCTGGCACAGGCATGTCTATCGCAAGTTTCTGGTCCATCAAGGTTTCTCGACCAGCTGCGACAGTTCCGGTGCACCAATCAGAAAACCAACCGATTGTGCATTAGTCTCGAATGTTTCGAGCGATGCGCGCGTGACCTCTTTGGTCAAAATTATGCGGGTCCAGGCTCGCTTAATCAACGCGGGCGATACGACTGAACGGGTTTCTGCCGCAATCTCCTCGCCAACGATGCGCTGTGCTTCATCGGGATTTGCTTTGATCCAATCCGACAATTCTTCGTGCGCACGAACAAATTTGCGAACTAGCTCGCGCTGCGTTTGGAGAAATTTTGCACGCGATACGAGAACGGTCGTGACTGATTCGGTTTCATCGACCAGCACTTTTCCTTGCGCCTCAAGCTCCAGTCGCGAAACCCAAGGCTCAACGGTCCACACCCCATCGAGTTGCTTTTGTTTGAATAGTGAGAGCTGGTCGGGGTTTGCGGTGGGCAACACGAATGCGTCTCCCCCTGTCTGCGTGATCTTGAGGCCGCCAGCTTTCAGCCATGAACGAGCAGAGACGTCTTGTGTGTTGCCCAGCTGCGGGGTTGCAATCTTGCGGCCCCGGAAATCAGCCGCATTTTTGGCGTTGAGGTCAGGCTGAACGACCAGCGCGGCACCGCCATTTACGGCCCCTGACACGATGCGAATTTCTTCCCCCTTCGCCTTGGCATAGGCATTGATCGCGGGGCTTGGCCCGATATAAGTCAGGTCAATCGAGTTAGCAAAGATCGCCTCGACCGCACTCGGCCCAGCATTGAACACGAACCACTCGATCTTCACGTCCGGACCAAGCCGTTGTTCGAACCAACCCTTGCCGCTGCGTGACAGATGATGCGCCACCAGGGCTTGAACGTGGGTGATATTTGGAAAATGCCCAACCCTCAGCGTCACGCTTTCGGCATGAGCGCCGGTTGAAGAAACTGCGAGGACGCTTATCGCGCCGAATGCGCCGCCAATAGCGCCAGCTAGCGAAAGTTTCGACATTCATCACCTATTGGTTTGAATTTTCATGGGCATCTCAACGCATGTCTGCGAGAACCGCCTTCAGGCAACTATCTATCAAGAACTAGAAAAAAACTACGTCAAAGATACAGATATATAGCAAATAAATCCTATAAGCTATTCAGAAAAAGGAATAATAGGAATAATATTCTAATACGCCACGGAAGCTCTTGCGACATTAAGTTGAGATGTCACGTTTTCGCAACGATGGACGACCCGGAGGGCTCCACGACAACGGCACCGAGGGCAAGAAGTTCGACCACTCCACCGATAAGGCCTGCCCATTGCGTAGGCGCTCTGCGAGGTCATCGGCGGTTTGGACGAAGGCCGTCGCCTCTTTCAAGGCCGAATGCAAACGCATGCTCATTAGTCAGGCCGCACGCCAGCCGGCTATGAAATGAGATCGGCACATGGGAGCTGACGTGCCCGAACGCCAAATTCCGGCGCAATGAACGCATATATGCTAGTCTGGAGGCGCTGCATTTCGAGGACGAGGCATGGTTGCGATAATCTTTATTCTGCTGATCGCGACGGTACTTGTGGCGCTGCCGCAGTTCTGGGTCCACAACACCATCGAGCGCCACGCTGGTGACCGCCCGGATCTCGGCGGCACCGGCGCAGAATTTGCGCGTCACGTCCTCGACGGCTTGAAGCTCCACCACGTCAAAGTCGAGGAGACCGAACAGGGCGATCACTACGACCCCGAAGCCCGCGCCGTCCGGCTTCAGAAGCGGTTCTACGCCGGGCGCTCCGTGTCGGCGGTGGCGATTGCCGCCCATGAAGTCGGCCACGCCATGCAACACGCCGTCGAATTACCGATGTTCCAGCGCCGGCTGAGCTTGGCCAAGCAGGCCCACGTCTTCGGCATGCTCGCCCAGGCGTTCCTGTGGTCGGCACCCTTGCTGATGATCTTGAACAAAAGCGCCGCCGCATTGATCCTCAACGTGGTGGGCTTTGGCGGCATGGCGCTGCTGTCGTTTATCCTCCAGGTCACCACGCTGCCAGTCGAGTTCGACGCGAGCTTCAACCGCGCGCTGCCCCTGCTCGAACGGGGTCAGTTCTTAAAGCCTAGTGATCTGCGTGCCGCGCGCCAGTTGCTACGCGCCGCCGCCTACACCTACGTCGCGGCGCTGATACGCTCCCTCGTGACGATCCCCGGCCTCGGCCGCCTTCCTCGCTTTTGAGAGCCGAAAGCCCGTTGATGATCCTTACCCTTATTATGATGTTGATCGTTGCAGCGGCGTGGCTGGCTGTCGCAGTGCTGCCGCCAGTCGTTGCCGGTCTGGCGTCGCGCACCATCATCGCCATCAACGACCACCTGGATCGCGACGAGTCGGCCATCGCCCGCAGGGTGCCGAACGGCTGGGCTGCCCGCCTGCTTGATCTGCCGTTGATCGTTCTGCTCGCGATCCCCTTGGTACTGGGCCTCTGGCTCTTCTTTGGTATTCTTGAGGAAGTCGCGGAAGGCGATAGCATCGTCGACCTGGATAAGGTCGTGTTCGAGTTCCTCCGTAGCCTCCGCAGCGCACCCTTCGACCGCGCCATGATCGCTATCACCGGTCTTGGCGATGCCCACGTCGTCATGCCGGTGACGCTCGCGGGCCTCGTGGCACTGGCTGGTTTCAAACGCTGGCGCGCCGCCCTCTATCTGATGACGGCCACGGCGGGTGCTGCCATCTTCGTCGCTGGCGTCAAGCGTGTCATCCAGCGCCCTCGCCCTGTCGCGATCTATGATGGCCTCGCGGAATATTCGTTCCCGAGCGGTCATGCGTGCATGAGCGTTGTGCTGTATGGCTTCCTGGCGATGCTGCTAGTCCAGGCAGCCGTACCCGGTTGGCGGCGCGTAATCGCGTTTGCAACGCTGCTTCTGATCGCAATGATCTCGTTTTCGCGCCTCTACCTCGGCGCGCATTGGCTGTCCGACGTAGCAGCCGGGATCGCCTTCGGCATCGCTTGGATCGCCCTGCTGACCATCCTGTACTTGCGTCACGACGCGATCCCAGCTCCCGCGCCGGTCTTCGCGTCCGTTTTGCTGGCAGCCTTCGTCATCGCCGGGTATATCCACACGACCCGCGACCTCGCCAAGGAAACCACCCGCTACGCCGTCCCAAACCTCAACTCGAAACCACGACCATGAACAAGCTGAAGAACCAGCCCTATTACGTTCGCGTTGGCTATGCCGTCTCGGGCATCAAAGCTGTTTGGCAACGCGAAAGCAGCTTCCGCATCGAATGCGGGATCGCGCTCGCGACGATCCTTGTCATGATCGTTCTTCAGCCGGGCTGGCTTTGGGCGGCCATCATTGCCCTGGCCATCGGACTGGTGTTCGCGTTTGAACTCGTCAATTCATCGCTCGAATACCTGATCGACCACGTCCACCCCGACTTTGCCGAAGCGATTGGCTTAGCCAAGGACGCAGCGGCTGGTGCGGTTCTTCTGGCAAGCCTAGGCGCACTCGCCGCCGGTCTGATGATGCTGGCCTCGACCGTGAGATTTTGAGGTTCACCGCGTAAACACCCCAAACCGCATGCCGAGATAACTGACCACCATCGACACGAGCGAGGATCCAACCAGCGCGACCTCCGGCGCTATAAAGGGTAACGCCAACAGGATCACCGCATAGATCACATAGTTGACCCCGGCGGCGCTCCAAGCCACGGCGGCATAGCGGCCGAACTCACCCAGCGACGGCGCCGTCTTCACCGCAAATGTCAAATGCCGGTGGCACGTCCAGGCAACGACCATGGCAATCGCAATCGCAACCGGGCGAGCCAGCAGCGGCGGCACCCCAAAAGCGCGCGTCAGCAGCGACGTCATCCCGGCATCGACCGCCAGCGCAATCAGGCCGGAGACGAGAAAGCCCGCACCGTGGCGCGCTAAAGTCTGCTCGCCGTGAGCGACATGCTGTGCGGGTTCAATCGGCATCATGATGTGCCAGCCCATGCGCTAGCCCAAACAATCGGATCGCCGCTCGCACTGCGCTGGGGCCGCCAGATCGGTTCGGCAAAACCGCCGCGGATGAGAAAATCGAATTCCTTCTGCCTCCGCTCCGTGACGGGATCAATCCGGCTCAGTTCATCGTCGACGAAGCCTGGATGGCACATCACCATATGACGCGATCCCAAGGCGGCGCACGACCCAGCAAAATCGGCAGCCACGCGGTCCGCCGAAAAATCCGTAACGCCGCTGAACCCGTCGTTCACCTCAAAGCCCGCCCGCCTTGCAGCAAGCCCAAACCCCATGGACAGCGACGACAGCGTCACGGCCTTGAAACGTCCCCGTCCACGCACCAAATTTTCCCCTACCGAATCAGCGGGATCGCGCAACAATGGCCGCCCCGCCGTGCGCCCGTAGCGCACGGTCATGACGTCCAGTAATATCGCGCGAATGCCCGGCAGCGCATGCACATGCTGATGCCCATCGACGTGGTCAGGTGCGAACCCCATCTCAAGCTCGAACGCCTTCAACTGCCGTTCGATCTCGGCGCGCACCTCAGACTTTGCAATTCGCCCCGTCAAAGCCCGCAATGTCAGCTGCGAAATGCCCGGCAACTGACGGTTAGGCGCGAACGTCGGCATTGGGCCAAGCGGCGATCCTAAAGTGAGATTGAGGTGCAATCCGGCTGCAACCTTGTTGCGCGCCCGCGCAAGCCACGTCGCATGCGATGGCCAATGCCGCGACGTCGTCATAGCGCTAGTGGCCGACAGCCGGCCCGCCTCGGCAAGCTCTATGATCGCCCGCGAAATTCCATTTGTCATGGCAAAATCATCGGCACACAGCACGATTCCGCGTGCCGGCGGTAGAACGTGAATAGCGCCGGGCGAGCCCTCGGTCATGGCTCGCGCTCAGGCCGCAGGTTTCCGATCTCCTCAGCGACCAGATACAGCGGACGCAGCTTCACCTCGTCGTAAATGCGCCCGAGATATTCGCCGATCACGCCAAGCGAAACCAGCTGAATCCCGGCAAAGAACATGATCGAGATGATGAGGGTCGGGAAGCCAGCCGTATCGACACCAAACAATAGCGTCTTGGTGAGAAAGACGACGATGTAGCCGAATGCAAACAATGAAACCGCAAGCCCAAGTACCGACCAGACCCGCAGCGGAAGCGTTGAAAACGAGGCGAGCCCGTCGATTGCAAACCGCGCCAGCCGCCGCAGGCTCCATTTCGAGCCGGTTCCATCGGTGCGCTCTGTAACCTCGAACGGTACCGCATGCACCGAATAGCCGATCCAGGCATAAAGACCCTTGTTGAATCGCGCTCGCTCGCCAAGCTTGTTGAAGGCGTTGAGCGCCCGTCGGCTGAAAAGCCGGAAGTCGCCGGCATTCTCGTGCAGCTTGGTGCCCGACAAAAATCCGAACAGGCGGTAGAATGCCACCGAAAACATGCGCCGCAGCGCGCTGTCGGTTTTTCGGTCGAGACGCGCGCCATAGACGATATCGTGCCCCGCTTTCCACCCCGCAATGAAATCCGGAATGACCTCTGGCGGGTGCTGGAGGTCGCCATCCATCAAGACGGCGGCATCGCCGTTCGCGCACCGCAGACCGGCGGTAACAGCGATCTCTTTGCCGAAATTCCGGCTGAGCGAGATTGCCTTGATGCGCGGATCGCTGGCATGGGCCGCGCGCACGGCCGCAAGCGTTCCATCAATGGATCCATCGTCCACGAACACGACTTCGAACGCGGCCCCGGTTTCCTCAAGTACCGGAATGAGCCGGGCGAGCAGCCGCGCGACGCCGCGCTCTTCGTTGAATACCGGTACAATCACGGATAGCGCCCAGCGTCCGCCACCGCGTGGTGCCGCAGGTTCGCCACCCGATGGGATTACGCGATCCTCACTCATGACAATCTGCCATTCCTAATCTGTTGTTCGTCCGCAAACGCCGCCTGTTTGCAGCTTTAGGCCACTGCAACGCGCAATTGTCCACCCCCGCAGCGCTCCGAGATTGCGGGCCCACATTATTGATCCCGGCATTCAGTGTCGCAAGGCGCTCATATTGTGGACATAAGGCTTGCGTGAAAGCCTCAACCGGCTGATCACAGCGCCACGTTAACGAACGCTTAGCCACTCTTCGCTTCCGCCCACTCTTCGCTTACGCAGGGACGACCATGAAAATCTGTATGATCGGCGCTGGCTATGTCGGATTAGTATCCGCCGCCTGCTTTTCCGAATTTGGTTGGACAGTCACCTGCGTCGACAATGACGAAACCCGCGTCGCCGACCTGAAGGCTGGCAAATCGCCCATCTACGAGCCGGGCCTCGACGACCTCTTGGAACGCAATATCAAAGCCCGCCGCATCATTTTTACCAGCGACTTAGGGCCGGCCGTCAAAGACGCCGATGTCGTATTCCTGGCCGTCGGCACCCCGATGCGCCGCGGCGATGGCCACGCCGACCTGTCCTACGTCTTCGCAGCCGTCGCCGACTTAGCCCCGCACCTGTCGGGCTTCACAGTGATCACCACGAAGTCCACAGTCCCCGTCGGCACCAGCCGCGAAATCGAAAACCGCCTCAAGGAGTTGGCTCCCAACGCCGACTACGCGGTCTGTTCCAACCCCGAGTTCCTGCGCGAAGGCTCGGCGATCCAGGACTTCACCCACCCCGACCGCATCCTCGTCGGCACCGACAATGCCCGCGCTCGCGTGGTCATGGAAAAGCTCTACAAGCCGCTCGCCATCCGCAAATCGCCACTGATGTTCGTCTCGCGCGAAAGCGCCGAACTCGCTAAATACGCGGCCAACGCCTTCCTCGCGTTGAAGATCAGCTTCATCAACGAAGTCGCCGACCTGTGCGAAGCCGTTGGCGCGGATGTCCAGGAGGTCGCCTCGGCAATTGGCAAAGATGGCCGCATCGGCGACAAGTTCCTCCACCCCGGCCCCGGTTACGGCGGCTCGTGCTTCCCCAAGGACGTGTCGGCCCTCATCCGCACTGGCCGCGAACACCGCGCCCAGCTGTCGATCATCGAGCAGGTCGAGCGCGTCAACACCGAGCGCAAGATCGCCATGGCCAGCCGCGTCGAGCACGCGCTTGGCGGGTCGGTGCGCGGCAAGACAATCGCTATCCTCGGCGTCACCTTCAAGCCCAACACCGACGACATGCGTGACGCCCCAAGCCTCGTCGTCGTGCCCATGCTGCAAGAACGCGGTGCAACCATCCGTGCCTGCGATCCGCAGGGCCAAAAGCACGGCGCGCCGCTCCTGCCGGGCGTCACCTGGTGCGAAGATCCGCTCGAAACCGTCACTGGTGCCGACTGTCTCGTTGTCCTCACCGAATGGAACGAGTTCCGCGCCCTAAACCTCGAAACCGCCAAGTCCCTTATGACCGGCAACGCCATCGTCGACCTCCGCAACGTCTTCGACCCGGCCTCCGCCAGGGAGCAAGGCTTCACGTATGCGAGTATCGGGCGGGTGTGAGAGGCAGCGGGGTGCCCTTTGTTTCAGTCGCGGCGATGTTGTATGCTTTTCTGCGAATGTGGCCAGAGAGCTAGATCAGCATGACCAAAATCGAAGAGATTAAAGGCGCAATCGCGGCTCTGCCTGACTCAGAAAAGTCCGAGCTGAAGCGTTGGCTCGACGAGATCGACGCGCAGCTGTTCGACGCGAAAATCGAGGCCGATGCTGCGTCTGGCAAGCTGGACGGTCTGATCGCAAAAGCGCGTGCAAACTTCAAAGCTGACCGGCAAACACCACTCTGATCGGAATCGCGCGTGGCCCACACCGCCGATCCTGACTTCTGGCGACTATATCGCGCGTTACCTCGCACGGTGCAAGAACGTGCGGACAAAGCTTTCGAACTTTTGAGGCAGTCGCCAGATCATCCCTCACTCCACCTCAAGAAACTGAAGGGACACGACGGTCTGTGGTCAGCTCGCGTCGGACTGGATTATCGCGTGTTGGCCACCGAGGAGGACAGCGGCCTCCATTGGTTCTGGATCGGCAGCCATGCCGACTACGACAAGATTGCGGCTGGGTAGTCTGCTACACGTTTAACCCGCTCTTCCGCTTCCGCTCCACCAGCTTCATAATCCGCGGTGTCAGAATGAGCTGCATCCCCAGATCGAGCTTACTCCCCGGGATCACGATTGAATTCGCCCGCGACATGAAGCTGTCGTGGATCATCGCCAAAAGGTGCGTGAAATCGACCCCGCGCGGATCGCGGAACCGGATGACAACCATCGATTCGTCAGGCGTCGGTATCCAGCGGGCGATGAACGGGTTCGACGTATCGACCGTCGGAATCCGCTGAAAATTGATATCCGTTTCGGTGAATTGCGGGCAAATATACTTGATATAGTCCGGCATCCGCCGCAGGATCGTCTGCGTCACCGCTTCGACCGAATAACCGCGCCCCTCCTTGTCGCGGTGGATTTTCTGAATCCATTCCAGATTGATGACCGGAACAACCCCGATTTTCAGATCGGCATATTGCGCCAGATTGTAGGGCCCCGACACCAGCGCACCATGCAGGCCCTCATAAAGCATCAGGTCGGTATCGCGGCGGATGTCCTCCCACGGCGTAAATGTCCCGGCCGGCAATCCTGCGCTATCGGCGGCAGGCTTGCTGTGCAGATAGCGGCGCGTTCGTCCTTGTCCCCGGTCGCTGTACGATTTGAATGTCGCCTCAAGCTCGGCAATGAGATTGGCTTCAAGTCCGAAGTGACTGAAAGTCCGATTGCCCTCCTGCTCTGCCGCCGCCATAGCCTGCTTCATTTCGGCCCGGTCAAAGCGGTGATAGGAATCGCCTTCGATAAACACCGCTTCGACCTGCTCGCGCCGGAAAATCTGATCGAAGGTGTTCTTGACGGACGTGGTGCCCGCCCCCGAAGAGCCGGTGACTGAAATAATCGGGTGCTTGATCGACATAGGGGTCCGTGTGTTGGTCAGGGGTGGCTTGCCCCGCACTTTAGTCTAATAGTGCTGACGAAATCGAGTGGCAAACCATGACGGTGCGGTGCGCCTGCAACTTCGAGAGCGCAACCTCGACGGCGGGCCGCACGCCGTGTTAGGCGATCAGTGAACAATGAAAGGGAACGCCCAATGCGTGAGGCGCAATTGATGAAGACGGTCTTGGCATACGGTGGCGAAGGCGCCAAGCCGGAGCCCGCCAAGACAAAGCCAGCCGAAAAGCCTGCAGACAAAAAGGACGGCGAAAAGCCGAAGTCTGACAAGCACTAAAATCCTTTGATTGAAACGCTGCCTTCCCCTACTCCATGGGCGGGCTTGACCCGCCCATCCAGGGGCCGCACGGATGGACCTGAGTTCTGGGCACTGGATGGCCGCCTCAAGGGCGGCCATGGAGTGATTGGGGTGCTCCAACTGCAGCCGGATGAAAGTCTAGGAAATAAAAATGCCCGCCCGCCCGCTCGTCATCGCCCCGTCCATTTTGTCGGCCGACTTCTCCCGCCTCGGCGAAGAAGTCCGCGCCGCCGATGAGGCCGGTGGCGACTGGATTCATCTCGATGTCATGGACGGCCACTTCGTCCCCAACATCACCTTCGGCCCGCCGGTCATCAAGGCGATCCGAGGTGCGAGCAAGAAGACCTTCGACGTCCACCTGATGATCGCCCCCGCCGACGCCTATTTGGCAGCCTTCGCCGACGCCGGTGCCGACGTCATCACCGTTCACGCCGAAGCAGGCCCCCACCTCGACCGCTCGCTTCAAGCCATCCGCAACCTCGGCAAAAAGGCAGGCGTCGCCCTCAATCCCGGCACGCCCGAGTCGGCCATCGAGTACGTCCTCGACCGCCTGGATCTCGTCTGCGTGATGACCGTGAACCCCGGCTTCGGCGGTCAGGCCTTCATTCCTGCGATGGTCGAAAAAGTTCGCCGCATCAAAGCAATGATTGGAAACCGCCCCATCGACATCGAAGTCGACGGCGGCGTAACGGTAGAAACCGCCCCCCTCGTCGCCGCCGCCGGTGCCAACATCCTCGTCGCCGGCAACGCCGCCTTCAAAGGCGGCCCCAACGCATATGCGGGCAACATCGCCGCTATCCGGGCAGCGGCACGGAACTAATTACACTTTCCTCTCCCGGTTCGGGAGAGGATGTCCGTCGATGCCCCGCATCGCCAGCAATGACGGACAGGTGAGGGACTCGATACGACGACAGGTCTGTCTCGTGTGCAAAGTCCCTCATCCGCCCCTGCAGGGCACCTTCTCCTCTTCAGGGAGAAGGAAAGGACGCGCCTCACTACCCCACCACTTCCCCCGGCGCATATGCATTGAGCGCGAACGCATGCACCCGCTTGCCGACCAGATCTGCCAGCATCTCGTTGACCATACGGTGCCGCTCCACCCGCGACTTCCCCGCAAACGCCTCCGCCACGATCAGCACGCGGAAGTGGCTCTCGCCCGTGCCCGGCGACGACCGGTGACCCGCGTGCAGTTCGCTCTCGTTGATGACGTCGAGCCGCGTCGGCCTCAATCCGATCATCAATTTTTCACGCAATTCGGCTTCAACGCTCATCACGGTCTCCAAAATAGTTCACGCGCGCGGGGTTGGTGGGGCGGCCGCGCGCAAAGCAAAGAGATACCGGCCCGATGCCTTCAAACATAGTGCTAATAAATTCATCGGGCCGGTATGAGAAGATCGCTTGCCCTGTGGCCGTCATGTGCCGCGACGCAGTTTCACCCTACAGCGGCCTTGTGCAACCCCCACCCTTGCGACCATACTTACCGGCCATGAAAAACACCTCCAAATACTTCGACAGCATTCGCGTCAGCGGTAACAAGCGCGCGAAGACCGAAACGCCCCAACAGCCGGCCGATCGCGCGCCGTGCGAATGGAAGGGCTGCACCAAGCCGGGCGGCCACCGCGCGCCCAAAGGCCGTGGCCGCGACGGTGAATTCTTCCTGTTCTGCGTCGAGCACGTGCGCCAGTACAACGCCACGTACAACTACTTCGACGGCATGAGCGACGATCAGGTCGAGGACTTCCGCAAGGATGCCATGACGGGTCATCGCCCGACCTGGAAGGTTGGCGCAAACGCCTGGGCCCACGGCACCCGCGAAAATTCATCGCACGGCGACGGCGAGCCGATGAAGGACACGACGGGCACCGCCTCGCGGCAGAAAGATCCGCACGCATTTTTCGCAACCCGCGCCAAAATGGCTCGCGAGGAAGCCAAGGAAGCCCGCCGGAAGCTGCGGCCTCTTGAGCGCAAGTCGCTCGACACCTTGCAACTCAAGGACACCGCCACCAAAGAAGAGATCAAGTCCCGCTACAAGGAACTGGTCAAAGAGCATCATCCAGATGCGAACGGCGGCGACCCCCGTTCAGCCGACAAGTTGCGCGAGGTCATCCAAGCCTATAACTTCCTCAAGCAGGCTGGTATGGCCTGAGCCAACGTAAAGCTGGCCCTAACATTCAATCGGACACCATTCTCGATGCGCGCTGAAGCCCAGATGAAGGCCGGAACCACCCCCGCAGGCGTTCCGGACCTGATGATTTCCGTCCGGCAGGTCTTTGGCATCGACAGCGACCTCGAAGTGCCGGGCTACGCCAAGACAAGTGAAAACGTCCCCGATCTCGACCCCGACTACCTGTTCAACCGCGACGTGACGCTGGCGATCCTCGCCGGCTTCAAGCACAACCGCCGCGTGATGATCCAGGGCTATCACGGCACCGGCAAATCAACCCACATTGAGCAGGTCGCCGCCCGCCTCAACTGGCCGTGCATCCGCGTCAACCTCGATAGCCACGTCTCCCGCATCGACCTCGTCGGCAAGGACGCCATCGTCTTAAAGGACGGCAAGCAGGTCACTGAATTCCGCGAAGGCATCCTGCCGTACGCCCTGCAAACCAACACCGCCCTCGTGTTCGATGAATACGACGCCGGCCGCCCCGACGTGATGTTCGTCATCCAGCGCGTGCTCGAAGCATCCGGCAAGCTGACCCTGCTCGACCAGTCCAAGGTCATCCGGCCTAACCCGTATTTCCGCCTGTTTGCGACGACCAACACGATCGGCCTCGGCGACACCTCGGGCCTCTATCACGGTACCCAGCAGATCAACCAAGGCCAGATGGACCGCTGGTCGATTGTCTCCGTCCTCAATTACCTGCCCCACGACGACGAAGCCAAGATCGTGCTCTCGAAGGTCAAAGCCTTCGCCAAAACCGAAGCCAAGAAAAAGCAGGTCTCGGCCATGGTCCGCGTTGCCGACCTGACGCGCTCCGCCTTTATGAACGGCGACCTGTCCACCGTCATGAGCCCGCGAACCGTCATCACCTGGGCCGAAAACGCCACCATCTTCAACGACGTCGGCTTCGCCTTCCGCCTGACGTTCTTGAACAAGTGCGACGAACTCGAACGCCCCGTCGTCGCCGAATTCTACCAGCGCTGCTTTGGCGAAGAACTCCCCGAAAGTGCCGCCAACGTCGCGCTGAGCTGATGCACGGGGGGATGAATGGCAAGCGCTAGCCCGATCTTAAAGGTGTTGCTGCTCGCGATGTCTCTTGCGTATCTATGCGCTAGGGGATCCAGCGCCAGCGAGCTTCACTATTACGAACACAATCTTTCCGTTATGGCGGTTGCGTTCGTCGGCCCAAACATTCGGATTTCATACGAAACGCCGCGCCCTGGACTAGCAAGTGCGGGTGTTAAAGAGGGCACGGTTCTCTTTCAAGGTTTTGATGACGGCGGCATTCTTGAGGGAGTGGCATATGCCTTCAAGGAGGGCTGCTCGCCCGCACCTTACAAAGTTATAGGAAGCATCAAAAAGGATGTAATTGTGCTGAAGGGACCCGGCCCAGTGCGAAGTGGTGGGATACTCGTTGGATAGTCCCCATTCAGAGTTGCTTTTCAGGTATTCGGCGACCCATCATTGACGACAACCCCAGCGACACAATTTCCGCCCGGTTTCCCCTCCCCCTTGCGGGGAGGGGTTAGGGG
>JBEBJA010000165.1:0-38925 GCA_040080145.1 Hyphomicrobiaceae bacterium | reverse complement strand
ATTATGATATGTCGAGCACCGTGGTCCCGTAGCTCAGCCGGATAGAGCATCTGCCTTCTAAGCAGAGGGTCGCAGGTTCGAGTCCTGCCGGGATCGCCAATTAATTCAACTGCTTATATCAATTTTAAGGCGACGCCAAAAGTTCCATTGGCACAGCATTGGCACAACGCCGCAGCGCTGGATTTTAGGTTTTGCCCGCATTTGTATCGTCCGCGCTTTAGCCGAGAGATGGCGAATACCCCACCGCCCGCGCCCGTACACGAAGGCGTTTGCAGGCTTGGGGCGAGTAGCAGAGGAGCAAGATTACTAGGTAAGGGCATAGATGCCGGGCCGCCTAGGGGGCAAGCGCTTCCGCTGCAACCTCAAGGCCATCCGTCGATGCAAGGCATCTTCAATGTTTCCGCAATGGGCCAATGAACGAACGCGCGACACTTGGCAGATGAGCGCGAATGCGAACCCGTGGCCATCTGTAGAAGGCCGCGCCATGTAGGCGGTCTGGTCAATTCCGCGCTCAATATGCACAAAAAGGCTAAGAGACGCTGCGGCGTGGCGTTTATGGCGGCGTGAGCATGGTAACAAGATGATACTGATTCGTTTCAAAGCATGCCTGCGAGTCGAGCTTCTGTATCCGACAGGCCTGTTTCAGAGGCGTTCGCGACTTTATCGCGGCATGTAGCGTGCAGCAGTCGGGTTTCGGAGGCTGAGCTTTGGACATCATCGTCGGCATCGTCTTCTCAATCGGAATCGCCCTAGCAATAGGTTTGGCGATTGCAACCTTTATGGGTATTGGCGCGGGCTACGCTCCCTTACTGGGCGGACTAGCATTCGCGGGCCTATTGTGGCTTCTGCATCAACATACGCTCGGACGAGTTGTTCCCGTAGTGCGCGAAGCCGCTGGTGCATTGTGTGCGCTCGGCTTAGTTTTTATAGGCATCTTCGCGTTCGCTATTATCTCCGACGCAAACACCGCGACCAACGTCAAAGGGTCAAAGAAATCCCACACCCCGCTCGGCACATTGGCGGCGGCCACGCCGATTACATTACCACCCGCGCCAAATGCCCAATCGGACGCGCCCAACGTACCTGCCCAAGCGGCGGCGACTATGTCTGTGCCAAAAATTCCAATTATTTCAGCTCCGACTGGCACAATAGTTGCTGTGCCACAAACTGTGTTGCCATCTAAAGGCCGATCAACCAGCCCGTCTTTGGAGCGACTGAAGGTCGATTCTGACGACACAAAAAAACGCGATCCCGGTCCTGCCACAGCAACTGCCAGCACCAAGACAAATCGACCAGAGATCTCAACGAAACGTCCACAGCGACTTGTTCACGGTCAGAAATATTACTGGACGGACGTTGTTCCGAGACCCCAAGATCCACAACGATACGATTACTGTGCGTCAGTTCGCAGCCAATGGCTCAGTGGTTGCGTTGTCGTTTACGTCGATGACGGAAAAGACGAGATCGTTCAGGTTCCAGCAATAATCAAGTAGGTCGATCCTGACATTCGCAACTCAACTAGCTGCGGATTAATTCCTAACGGATCAATAGCGACGTCAGCGGAACGTGACAATGCATCGAAGGGCAAGCACGGTCTAGACTGAACAGCGGACGTTCCTTACACAAAAATGCTGTTCCTCTACTATTCGAACCTTTGCCACCGCTCCGGCCACTTGTCGGCGGGCAGGGCTTCGAGCAATTCCAATACGGCTTCGAGATAATCTGGAACCCGGTCAGTGTCGCCCGTGTAGACGCGCAATAGAGTTGTGCGCGACACTCCGAGACCGTCCGCAAGTTTCGAATGTGCACCATGGCCGCCGAATAGGGCTTCAACTCGCGCCTTCAATGCCGCCCGCTCTTTTTTCGTCGTGACCATGCCCGCACCGTAGCGGCAAAATATGCGTGGCGCAATGATTTTGATTGACTTTTATAATATGCGTAGCGCATACTACGCACAATAACGCGGATCACACCCGCTGCAAATAAACGAGCCCCGCATGGTTCCAGCCGCGCGAGGCTCTAAGACCGCATCCCTCGCAAAAGGAAACATGCAGCCATGTCTCACCATACCGTTATTCGTTCTCAGACTGCAATCGGGCTCGCGCTCGCTTTGTCGGCTCTCACCTGTTGGGTGACGCTCTCGGACGTGTCGAGCGTTGCCGATCTAACTCCGGCGCACGCTCTCACCCTTGCCGCCGTCCCGCTCGCTATCTTCGCCGGTCACTCCGCGTTGCCTCTGATCTTTGGTGGTCGCGTTCTGGTCGGGCTTGGCATGTTGGCTTTGACCGTCGGCGCGACGGCCTATCTCTCTGCCGTCTCTGGCATTCGTAATACCGCGGCCGTCGAAGCCAAGGGAAAGCGCATTGCGGAAGCCAACGCGGCCCGCGTTCGTGCCGGCAACGATGTGACCGCCGCCCGGACTACGCACACCGACGCCAAGGCGGAAGAAACCGCCGAATGCAAAAGGGTCGGCCCGCAGTGCGACCGCAAAACCGGCCGCACCGCCGCCGCGTGGTCGCATGTCCTGTTGACGGAAGCGACACGCCAGCAACTCGGCGCAATTGAAGATCCCATGGCAGGCTATCGCGCCCTTGCAGAACTTGCGAGCCTCGCCCCCGGCATCACGGCGGAACGTGGCGCCATCGAGCGCGGCCTAGTGCTGGCCTTGCCCTGGCTGGCCGTCGTGCTTTGCGAGCTCGGCGCTGTCGTGTGCTTTTCAGCCGGTTTTAACGACCGCCATACCCTTTCACGAATCTTAAACAAACCAACGACAACTCCCCAGCAGGAAGCGGCGTTCCGGACAGTGTCCGACCAAGGACCAAAAGGTCCGGAAACCGTTTCCGGCCCCATGTCCGCTGGGGCTTTGACCCTGAGGCGTCTCTTGATGGATTCCGGTCAACCAATGACAGTTTCCGAAGCCGCGTCGGACGTAACCAGTATTGGTAACCTCAGCACCCCTCTACAAACCTTCGGCCAACCGGCAACCACTCAGCAGCAGAAAACAGCCTTCCAGACGCTCGCCGCCCAAGGAGTAAAAGGTCCGGAAACTGTGTCCGCGCCCTTGTCTGCAGGGGCTCTGGCCCTTAGGAGGCTCCTGATGGATTCCGAACAACCTATGACGGTTTCCCAGGCTGCTCAGGCTATGGCCGTTGGGCCGTCTGAGGCCTCGAAGCGTTGGCGCGAAATTCCGGACATCGTCGCCGTCCGCGTTGGGCGGAAACTGATGATTTCGCTGGGATAGATTCTTGTCTTAGCCCTGCCTTGGCTGGCCGCCGCGCATTGCGAACTAGGGGCGGCGGTCGGCTCTTCACCTGGTTTTAGCGACCAAAATACCCTTTGACGAACCTTTGACCAAGCAGCAACCACGCTGCAGAGAGAAACGGCTTACCGGAGGGTCTTCGGCTAAAGTCAAAAAGTCAGGAAACCGTGTCCGGGACTATGTCTGGGGGAGCTCTCACTCTTCAATGGAGTCTGATAGATTCTTTATGGATTTTGATGGATTCCGTGCGACCTATGACGGTTTCCGTCGCGGCCATGACCATAGCCGTCGAGCGATCTGAGGCTTCCAAGCGGTGGTGTGAAATTCCGAACATCGTCACTGTCCGAATTGGGCGGAAGCTGATGATTTCTCTGGGATAGTCTCCTGGTGGTTTCCGTTTGGGGCCGAATGGTTTCTCTCAATACTGTCATCGACTTCAGCCCAGTGCGTTACAGCTGCCGCGCCGTTTCGATACGGCGCGGCTTTGCACATAGACCATATTAAATTCGCGCATAACATCAGACTTTGCCCAGCTCAATGCAGTCGAGCCTCAGTGCGCGAAGGTGCATTTGGAAACAGTACAAGGATGGGCGCACTTGTTCCGTGGCCACTCAACGCATGGATGATGTAGCCAACAATGAAAGACTTGGGACGTTATCTGCTCATTCCCGCCGCTGCATTTTCAGACCGGGTGGCTTTGGCAAACCCGGCGTATCATCCGAGATCACGTTCTCACCTCTGCAACGCAGTGTCTCGCTGCAATACCTCAGCTCTGAGATGTGGAGTGCCTCGAGGGCTAAAGAGGCCTGCCTTCGATGCTAGGTTACGCGCCTTGGCCTTGCCGCTCTATTGTTAAGCAATGTACTGCCTGAGCCGGAACGAAATTCACCTGTCTCGGAAATTCGAAGGGACGTTGTCGACATTGTTGCGACTGCAAGATCTGCGCAAAGGCCGCGACCCAGCGCCGAGCGAGTGAAATCTGTTTGGAGAAATTGCTCGTCGGCAACACCAATGGTGCATTTTTATTTTCCACCACTTGAAGTTATGGCCTCAATGGCCACAATAGTCCCAGCACTGAGGGACCAATGAACAATATTTCAGCGCGTGATGCAAAATACGGCTTCGGACGTTTGATAGATCTTGCTCAGGCCGCGCCTGTGGCAGTGGCGAAGCACGGACGACCTGCCGTGGTCGTCCTGGCCATTGAGGAATTTGAACGCTTAAAGGCGTTTGAGAGGTCGCAAGGTATTGTCGCGGTACCCGCTTCGACCGAACTTGGGAACAAAGCGCAATGAAGGAGGCCCTTGCACGCATCAAGATCAACAAGTTGCTTGATCAGAGCGGTTGGAGATTTTTCGATGACGCTAACGGCCGAGCGAATATTCAACTTGAACCCAGCGTGACCCTAAAACGTGCCGACTTGGATGCACTCGGCGAGAATTTTGAGAAGCGCGAAAAAGGCTTCGTTGATTTCCTGTTGCTAGATGATCGCGGATTCCCGTTCGTCGTGCTTGAGGCGAAAAATGAGCGTCTGGGCCCATTGGTCGGGAAAGAGCAAGCGCGCCGATACGCGAAGAGTCAAAACTGTCGGTTCATAATTCTGTCGAATGGCAACCAGCACTACTTTTGGGACTTGGAGCGCGGAAATCCCTACGTCATTACGCATTTTCCGACGCCACAATCTGTCACCACTTATCAGACGGCAAAGCCTAACCCCGTTCAATTGGTAGCTGAGCCCATAGCAGCAGATTACATTGTCCTGACCCAGCGCCCGACGTACCAGTCAGAGGCGGCTTGGAAGAGTGAGGCAGAGCGTCCCGAATTCATCGACAAAAACAAGCTTCGCTTTCTCCGTCCCTATCAGCTCCGGGCAGTCCACGCACTCCAGCGCGCAGTGAAAGACGGTAAGGATCGCTTTCTCTTTGAGATGGCCACTGGAACGGGCAAGACGCTTACAGCGGCTTCGATCATCAAGCTGTTTATTCGGACAGGCAATGCCCGTCGCGTCCTCTTTTTGGTGGATCGCTTAGAACTTGAGGACCAAGCTCAAAAGGCCTTCATCGCGTTGCTGAAGCCCGACGTTAAATCGGTGATCTACAAAGAGACCCGCGATGAGTGGCGGCATGCGGAAGTCGTGGTAACGACGGTGCAATCGCTCCTTTTCAACAATAAGTATCAAAGGCTCTTTTCGCCAACGGACTTCGATCTCGTGATTTCCGACGAAGCCCATCGCTCGATCGGTGGAAATGCACGCGCAGTATTTGACTACTTCGTAGGTTACAAGCTCGGACTGACCGCAACGCCGCGCGACTATTTGAAAAAATATGACACGGACAATGCCACCACGCGGGACCCTCGCGAAGCTGAGCGCCGCATCCTGCTCGATACCTATCGAACATTTGGGTGCGAAGACAGCCAACCCACATTTCGCTACTCGCTACTTGATGGCGTCAAAGACGGCTTCCTGATCAATCCGACTGTCATTGACGCACGGACGGAGGTGACTACCAAGCTCCTGTCGGATGCCGGCTATGTCGTGCCGATGACAGATGACAGTGGCGAAGAGGGCGAAGTTGCTCTGAAGCAACGCGACTTTGAGAAGAGATTCTTCTCAGATCCAACCAATAAGCTTTTCTGCAAGACATTCTTAGAGAACGGGTTGCGCGACCCGATCAGTGGGGAATTCGGAAAATCCATTGTGTTTGCAGTCAGTCAACCGCACGCGACGAAACTAACGCAGATCCTCAATGAGATGGCCGACCAGATTTATCCGGGAAAGTATCAATCAGACTTCGCGGTCCAGGTCACGTCCCAGATCACGGATGCTCAGCAGTTCACGATCAACTTCACGAATAACAATCTCATGGGATCGGCCAACATTATCCCCGCCTATCGCACTAGCAAGGCGCGGGTTTGTGTGACAGTTGGAATGATGACAACGGGTTACGACTGCCCCGACTTACTCAATCTTGGCTTATTCCGGCCTGTCTTTTCGCCCACCGATTTTATTCAGATCAAAGGGCGCGGAACGCGGAAGCACAGTTTTTTTGAGCAGCTCTTTGATGATGCCATAAAGACCGGTGTCAAAGCGCCGTACAAGACGTCCTATAAATTGTTCGATTTTTTTGCCACGTGTGAGTTCTTCGAGGAGAAGTTCAACTACGACGAGGTGTTGAAACTGCCAAAGCCGAGAGGTCCGATCTCAGAACCTCGCGACGACGATGAAGCAACAGGCGGGGGTTTTCGCGACCCTGGCACTCCCTTCATATACGACGGCGCAGACCTTATTGCCACAATGAAGGTTCAAACCGTCGGCGCAGACGGGATGAAGATTGATCGGATGTTCTTCGAGAAATTTGAAGATCTAGTCAAAGAAGATCCTGTGATCGCGAAGGCGATTGAAGCCGGGCAATGGGACCACGTCATTGATCACGTCAACCGCGAAGTGTTTGCAAAGCCTGATGCGGTCTATTCGCTTGACCGGCTCAGGAAGGCATCTGGGGTTGACCGACGCATTGGGCTGAGAGAAATCCTAGAGAAAATCTTCAATCTCATCCCGCGCTTCAAGTCGAAAGACGAGCTTTTAGAGGAAGAATTTGCGAAATTTGTCGCGGATTCGACTCCAGACGATCCCGAAGCAATCCCGGCTATTAAGACCTACTTTAAGGCCTACGTGACAGACCCGAACATCCGAATCATGATTGATGATCGATCCAAACGCGGCCGATTGCATACGTCACAGTCATTCAACATGCATGATTTTATGGCTGTACCTGAGCCGTTCCGAACTCGCGTTCCTGACTATATCAAGGACTATGTGTCCCTGAACCAGTTCATGACCTGAAAGATGTTCAATGCTTGATACCGAAACAAAACGCCGTATCGATACGGCGCGGGACATTCTTGTTGGCAAGGTGCCCGATCCCAAAAGTCAGGTCGAGCAGATAACAATTGCGTTGATTTACAAGTTCATGGACGACATGGACGCAGCAACCGAGATGTCTGGCGGCGAGCGCTCATTCTTCACGGGCGACTTCGCGCGCTACGGCTGGGCCAAGCTCATGGCGCCGAGCCTTGGTGGGCACGAAATGCTTGGGCTCTATGGGGAGGGTATCGCGAAGATGCCCGAGAACAACGGCATACCCGTCCTGTTTCGCGACATCTTCAAGAATGCCTACCTGCCCTATCGCGACCCCGAGACGTTGAAGGCCTTTCTCAAGATCATCAACGAATTCACCTACGATCATAGCGAGAGGCTGGGTGATGCATTTGAATATTTGCTGTCAGTCCTGGGCTCGCAGGGTGACGCTGGGCAATTTCGCACGCCACGCCATATCATTGAATTCATCGTCTCGGTTCTTGATCCCAAGAAAAGCGAAACGGTCCTTGATCCCGCGTGCGGCACGGCGGGATTTCTGATTTCAGCATATAAGCATATATTGAAGGCCAATACGGACGCCAAGGGCAAGGCCACGCTGACACCAGACGAGCGCGGGCGGCTGGCCACGAACTTCAAGGGCTACGACATCTCGCCGGACATGGTGCGGTTGTCGCTGGTCAACCTCTACCTGCACGGCTTCACTGATCCGCATGTCTATGAGTACGACACACTGACATCTGAGGACCGCTGGAACGAGTTCGCCGACGTGATTTTGGCGAACCCGCCCTTCATGTCGCCAAAGGGCGGAATCAAGCCCCACAAGCGGTTTTCGATCCAGGCCAAGCGCAGCGAAGTGCTATTCGTCGACTATATGGCCGAGCATCTGACCCCCACGGGGCGCGCAGGCATCATTGTACCGGAAGGCATCATCTTTCAAAGCCAGAGCGCTTATTCCGAGCTGCGCAAGATGCTTGTCGAGAATTCTCTGGTGGCGGTGATCTCGCTTCCTGCAGGTTGCTTCAATCCGTATTCCGGCGTGAAGACGTCGATCCTGATCCTCGATAAGGCGCTTGCCAAGGCAGCCGACACCGTTGCGTTTTTCAAGGTGGAAAACGATGGCTTTGGTCTTGGCGCGCAACGACGCGCCAGCGACAAGAACGACCTACCACAGGTGCAGGCGGAACTTGCGGACTACCTCGATGCCCTGCGTGGGAAGAGGCCTGTCGAAGTTCTACCGATGTTGATTGGACTCGTCGTTCCGAAGTCCAAGATCGCCGAAAGCCGCGACTATAATCTCAGTGGTGAGCGATATCGGGAAATTGCACCCAATGCGTCGTTGGTACGAAAGGTTCGACTTGGGGATGTATGCGAGCGTATTATGGACGGCACTCATTTTTCACCGAAGAGTCAGGAAAAGGGCGATTATCTTTACATCACGGCAAAAAACATAAAAGATTGGGGCATTGCGCTCGACAATGTGACCTATCTTTCTAAGGCAGATCACGATGAGATCTATCGCCGATGTCCGGTAAAAAAAGGCGACGTTCTTTACATCAAAGACGGAGCCACAACGGGAATCGCAACCATCAACTCGTTGGATGAAGAATTCTCCCTGCTCTCAAGTGTCGCTGTCCTTCGAGGGAAGGAAGGCGTCTTGGATAACCGGTTTCTGGTCAGCTATCTCAATTCCCCGATCGGAAAGCGATATATGCTGGGGATGATGTCCGGGGTTGCGATCACGCGCTTAACTCTTTCAAAGCTTAACGATGCTGAGATCCCCTTGCCGCCGCTGGATGTGCAGAAGGAGATCGTGGCGGAGATCGAGGGCTATCAGAAAGTCATCAACGGCGCCCGCGCCGTCCTCGACAACTACCGCCCACACATTCCGATCCATCCAGAGTGGCCGATCCAAAAGTTTGAAGACGCACCATTTCAAATCATCGACGGCGACCGTGGGTCAAACTATCCCAGCAAAGAGGACTTCACCTCTTCGGGTGATTGCCTGTTTCTCAATACAAAGAATGTTCGTTCGGACGGCTTTAGGTTCGATGATTTGGAATTCATCAGCGCCGAAAAGGATCTGGCGCTGAGAAAAGGCAAGCTTGCGAGGGGGGACGTTCTGCTGACGACGCGGGGGACAATCGGGAACACTGCACTTTATGACGAAACCGTTGAATTTGAGCACATCCGGATCAATTCTGGCATGCTCATATTGCGGCCCAACCCTGACCAGCTTTTATCAAGCTACCTGTTTCATTTCTTTCAGTCGGAGAATTTTCGCAGTCAGAGGGATGCGATTGCTTCAGGCTCTGCACAACCGCAGCTTCCGATACGCAGTCTAAACGAGGCCAAAATCCCGCTCCCACCTCTCGCCACGCAACAGGACATAGTTGCCGAGATCGAAGCCGAGCAGGCGCTGGTGGCAGCCAACCGCGAGCTTATCGCGCGCTTCGAAAAGAAAATCCAAGCCACACTCGCCCGTGTCTGGGGTGAGGAACCGGCGGCCGTTGCGGCTGGCGTCGAACCCGTGGAGGCATGAGTCATGGATGAGGCGCGCGAGCTTGCCGACTATCTGCCGCTGTCCTTCAAAACCCAGAAGGAGCAGGAGTACATCGAGTTCCTCTGGGATGCCTTCGAGACCAACTACACGCACGGCAAATATCAGTTCGCTTTCCTCGCCTACCACATGCTGACGATGAGCTTTGTTTACTTCAACATCTGGCAGATCCGGCAGGCCAAACCGAAAGAGTTCGAGATGGGGTTGATTGGCTTCAGCCGGGACGAGCGCCCGATGCTTGAAGCCGCGTCACCGTTTGCGTTCAGTGTCGTGCCCGAGCGCACCGTGCTCCGCTTCCTGCGGCTCATCCAATGCGATAATGCCAAGATCGGCACCTACGCCAAGCTGGTGGACAATCGCAACGAGTCCGCTCACCCCAACGGCAACATCTTTTTCAGCACACATCAAGCACTGGACATCAAGGTCCGCGAAATCTTGCGGGTCGTCGAAGAGATCCAAGCTCATTCGAAGCCCGTCATTGAGCACTGTTACCGCGAATTCTTGCTTCAGAACCACGACGCTGAGGAACGTGAGTATCCGGACGCCGCCGATCAAATCCGCGAAGTCCTCGTCCACGGCAGCTACATGTCGCAGAAGGACATGGCGATCTGCGCGGGCTTCGATTTGGCACCTTTAACTGGCGCGGCTGATTTCGCAGCCATGTTGGCCCTTCACGAAGCTGTTCGCACCGCTTACGTTGAACCTGAGGATTTGATTGCGGCTCAATAAGCGCCGCTTTTACTTTTCATTTTTTTTCTTTTGAATCGAGGTCAACATGCAGCAATTCGGAAGACTAGTCGCTGCGCTGTTCTGCTTCTGCGCATTGGCTGGCTTGAGTCACGCACAGTCCAATTCGACTCCGGACGCAATGCCTCATTCCCCCTACCCGAAAGGTTCAATCGAAGACAAAGTCTTTCGTGGCGGCGTTACATTGGGGGTTGTCGAGGCCATGCATGGCGATTGCGCACTCCCACTGGGCGATGACGCTTGGGATCAACTTTACTACACCATGAAGGGACGAACGAAGAGCGATCCGAGACTGAAGGCTATCCTAGAAGCAGGAGAGAAGGCCGGAGATGCCTATGTTTCAGCACTGGTCCGTAGCAAGGGACATGATTACGTGTGCAAGAGGCTTGCCCTTCAATTATATAGCCCCGACGGCGAGGCATATCCAGGTCTCTTGAAGCCGATGGGGCCATTGCCGAAGTTCTAAGTCGGTCAAAACTCAGAAGATGCTTTGTCTGCCGAAATCCCATATGGGGCACCACCCCACAATTCATTGTTCAACACAGCTATAGGATTGCGAAGGAACTCGATGACCATCCGTCATGCCATTTGGAAAGTCGGTGCAGCGCCCGCACCTCTTGCAGAAGCTACCCTTCCCAAAGAAGAGCTTCTCGAAGATATGATTGTTGCCGCTCCTTCCATTCTACATGATCAATGGATGCTCGTTGGCCGCCAGTGTGTCACGGGATTTAGTGGTAGGATCGATCTTATTGCGATCGCTCCTGACGGGTCATTGGTTTTGATCGAATTGAAGCGAGACCGCACACCTCGTGACGTGGTCGCCCAAGCGATCGACTACGCTACCTTTGTCGAGGAACTTAAAGCCGAGGATGTCGCGGCGATCTATAGTCGCTTTGCTCCTGGGCGGGATCTGGGCGCTGACTTCGAAAGCCGCTTTGGCATTGAACTCGAAGAGGATATGTTGAATGCGAGCCATCAGATTGTCATCGTTGCCGACAAGATCGATGATAGCACGGTCCGCATCGTGAATTACCTTAACGAGCGCGATATTCCGATCAACGTGCTTTGCTTCCAAGTGTTTGCAAACGATAGCGACACATTTTTAAGCCGCACTTGGTTGCTTGATCCGGCAGAAACACAGGCGAATGCTGCGGAAGCCCCTAAGCGAGATCGCGAACCTTGGAACGGGGAATTTTACGCTTCGTTTGGTGAAGACGGCAGCCGATCGTGGGATGAGGCTGTTAGTTTTGGCTTCATCAGCGCTGGTGGCGGATCTTGGTACAGCAATTCGCTTCGACAATTGAAGGAAGGTGATCGAATTTGGGTGAAGATTCCAGGTCGTGGCTTTGTTGGGGTCGCCAGAGTAAGAGGCCCGCGAGTTGCTGCGGCAGATTTCATGCTCTCGACGCCAAACGGCGAGCGGAAGGCGCTCGATGTTCTGTCGGCGGGTCACTATCATCGACAATTCTCCGCTGATGCCGATCGCTCGGAATACTTCATCCCTGTCGAGTGGCTGAAGGCTGTCGATAGAGCAGAAGCCGTGCATGAACTTGGCATGTTCGGAAATCAGAATACGATCAGCAAGCCGACGGTGCCGAAGTGGCGCACAACGGTTGAACGGCTGAAGCAGGTGTTTGGGGTCAAAGACTAAGATATGGCCTTTGAAAGGGATGGTCGGATGCGGCAGCAAGGTTGACTATGTTCGAAATGAAAACTCAAACTTTGACTCCCCCCGACCAGGACTATCGCGCTCGAAGCAAACCACCGATGACTGCACCAATGAGCGCACCCCCAGCACTTGCCAGCGGTAACCACCATCTTTTGTCTTGCCTTTGCTCAAGCGCACGTGCGTGCAGGCTGATAGCGGTATCAATGAGCGCTTTGATATCCGCTGGCTGTAGGGGATTGCGTGACAACTTCGATTTTTCAACATCGGGCACGAGCAAATACTCTTCCGCAGTAAGCGGCCGCCCCTTATTCGTGTCGAACCTTTTGGGAAATTGCCTCCGCCAAACCAGTGAGGCCTTTTCTCGACCTGTGTCGAGGCGGAAAAACTCAGGGTGGTCTGAGAAGATTGCCTTCCATTTTGCTGACTGACTGAGATCCCCGCAAATTCGATCTGACCATGCGTCGAATGGCAACTTATATTGCTTATAAGTCGACATCGCCTGGATTGCGGCTATTACATCGCCGAGGCGGTTCGGGTCAGTAAGATAGGGAGAATGCTTACTTGGTCGTGTAAAATTTGAGCTGCCGGTCATTGTCCAACTCGATTGTTGTTGATCCGGAAACTACTGCAGGGTAGCCAACGTTGCTAGAGCATATTTGGATCAAATCGCATTCCGCAGCTTTTTGGTAATGCGCCGAATGCTGGTCCATCCGCTTCAACGCAAACTCTCTTCACACCGCGCCTTCTTTTAGTCCCACCCAGCGCCGAACAGGGCACTCTCATACGCCACGCGATCAGGCGGCGGGAGTCCACGCGGTGTTAACTGCGGCCGGAGTCCAGCTGACGTAAGGATCTCGATAAAGACTAACTTGCAAACGACGGCGTTTGCAATATCTTCAAGCCGTCGAGATCTCCACCGCCTTACCAAATTTAGATTTTGTTGCGATATTTCCATTCACTCAGGACCTTGCAAATGCGCTCATTCTTTTTGGCTCTTGCAATCGTCATTGGCGGAGTACCTGTCGTATCAGCGCAGAAGTATGTTGGGACATTAGAATTCGTACCTGCTGGCTGTGAAGCAACCCGCAAATGCGAACTAAAAAATGATTTCGGCTTTATTGATAATGCAAATTATGGTTGGCAAGCTAAGGCCGGGGACAAGACCGACGGCGCTTCCATACCCGATTGGGCACAGCCTTATGTAGGTAAGCCGTTTGAGCTGGCCTTTATCAAGGCGGCAGTCATTCATGACCATTATTGCGGCCGCAAAGTGCGCACTTGGCTTGCAACGCATCGCGTCTTTTACGAGGGCTTACTTGCCAGTGGCGTTGAAAAGGCCAAAGCGTTGACGATGTACTATGCCGTACTCATTGGTGGGCCAAAATGGATCTGGCTCATACCGCCGAAGCCTTGCTCGCTGGGCGGAAGTTGTGTTTTCAAAATTGAGACGGCTATTTTGCCGCCGGGTGGAACCATAAGCACTCTTGGTAATGTCCGCTATTATCAGAGGCCTGCGCGGTTCAACGATCCGAAGATTTTGACTGAGATTAAGGAAGCCAGCTTGGCGATCGAAGCGCAGAAGGGGGCAGTGACGCTTGACGCACTTGTGGAACGGGCAAAGCGTTTCAGTCCTGGCGACGTATTTCTTACGTCGGGTTCGGAGATTAGAGCGAACGACTTTAAGGTCGGTGTGTTTGAGTAGGCTGCCCCATTAGTGGGTTTGATGGCGAATGGACGGCTTTAGGTTCAGCCTGAACAAATATGAAGCCATGCGTAGCGGATGGCGGGAAAGACTTATGGATCTAGGGTTGTGAATTGCGCTCCGCTTTCAGGATCAGGCTAACGCCGAGCCATCCCGACACGAGTGTCGATTTTCGTTGGGCGTGCACTTCAATTCCTAGAGCTTTTGCGAGCTACGTCTTCTTGTCGCTGGCGTCGCCACAGGGGAATGTTATTGACCGGTCCAAGCTGCTTCGCAGCCAGGGAATTATTCTTTGCGCGTTTCCTAGTTTGTAGTAGCCGGTCGCTTTTCTCACGCCCTCTCTTATCCTTTTAATATTAACAATAATTTCCCACACCCGTAGAAATTACGTTCTCAGATGACTCTCCCGCGAACCTTCCCTTTTTGCACCACCATTTGTGTGCATTTTGAAGCCTGTCTGCGGCAGTTTAAGTGCACGGCAATTCACTACACTCCGACGCCTTTTAGCCTATGCGGTGACGCCAGACGTTGCCGCGCCTGCTTTCCGTAGCGTGCCACCATTGCCGGGCTCTTGTGGCGAGTGATGCTCATGACCGATGTATCGCTGGCCCCAGCTTCAACGGCGGACACCACCAGTCCGATACGGCCTGAATGCCCTGAAAATTGGTCGGCTATCTCCGAGGCCTTCGAAGGCTCAGTCCCCTCCGCAATGTAATATCTTGTTACAGCGGCCTTTACGGCATGGCTCACTCGGTTGGCGTGGAGTGGTCGATCAGAAACCGTCCCTGCCGGATCGATGCCACGGACCAGGGGTGTGCCCAGCGCTATCTGCCCCTTTAAGATCCATGCCTCAATTGCTGCGAACGCGCGTGGATTGTTGTCCCGTTCAATCTCGACAATTTCGGCTTCTGTTTGCGCGGATTTGGATCTCAGCAATGTTACTCGTGCCCGATCGCCACCGATAGCAAACACACCAAGGCCCCTCCCCTGCCGCTGAAAATCAAGCTCAACCAGCTCGGATCGACGTAGCCCAAAACTGTAGAGTAGCGCAGCCACTGCGGCGTCTCGACATTGGTGCAACGTTTCAGTGTTGGCAGAGAGGACATGCCGCAGCAGCTTTGCCGTCAATGGCCGGGCCTGCCGTTGTGAGCGCGCGGTATCCGCGGCCCTCCGGATACCTTTGAGCACCGCAGTAAGGACTGGATGGTCAGCATCAAAGCGCTCCCCCCGCATTTGATGTGCCCAACAAATAGCAGCCATGGCGACGCCGATGGTCGCTCGCGATGATCCGGCTCTTGCCCGATCACTTAGCCAAGCTGCTACTGCAGTTGGATTGGCTGGCGAAGGAACCGCGCCGTTTGCAGTGGCCCACGTACTCCATTGTGCGAGTTGCGATTTGTATCCCCGAAGTGTGTTGGCGCTGAACGCTTCGCGAACGTAGTGTTCGGAGGCGGTCGACAATTCGGTCGGAACATTTGAGTTGTATGGTCTCAACGAAGACATGGACGCTTCCTCCTTGGGAAGGTTCATACTGATGATAACTGAAATTGTCAACCTATGACAACTATCGTTACAATTTCAAATTTGTTCTTTATTTGTTCCAGGGTTGAGATTTAGAATTCTTGGAAATGCATTGGTACAATGGGAGCACGAAATGAAGAAATACTAAGTGCGGGAATTGTCACTAGATTTTGCCATCCCGAATTTTTTCACTTCTGGACATAAGTGAGCCTTCAGCAAGAGCAAATGGCTGAAGTTGCATTAAGCCTGGCGCTCACTTTAAGCAGCTGATATTGCCCATAATTTATCTCCACCAATCTCTTTTTATTGATTTTTCCTGTGCAGACTGGCACGCATTTTTAATTCGATTTTTGAGTTCATATATCCTTCCCTGTATCTTTGTCGTACCTTTGAGGTTTACAGCGTCGATTTGGGACAAGAACAACGTCCAAAATCTTGAACATCGTTCCAGGATTGCTAGGTGGATACATGAGCGCTGCGGTAGAAACGCCATGCACACGGATGGCCGTCAGTACGACAACTCTTTGGCCGTCCACGCGATTAGGTCCGTGAATAATCTGGCGATCTGTCGGCTGCTGGATGCGATCCTCAAATGCCCGGTCAAAAGCAGATTGGCAATCGTAGCGAACCTACATCTTGGTAGTCGCCATATTACTGTCTACGCGCTTGAAACGATCGATGATGGCAAAACCGGCGGTTTCTCAGCCATAGCGTATCCGTCGCATTGCTCACGATCAAATTACAACTCCTTGTCGAAGACTAACAGAGAAGCCGTCTTCCTCGGTTATCATCACCGACGCGCGTTCGCTGCTGCAAGGAACCCTGCCATCAGCCGCCGCACAGCCTCATCCTTGTGTGCTGCCGCGATCTCTACCATCGCACGGTACTGCTTTTTAGACACTGTGATGGCATGCTGGCGTTTGACCAAAAGCGCAGTTGTTAATGCGACTATGGCACCTAGGCGCGAGAGTACGGCGTCCTCTATTGGGTCCGAAACCGTTGGTCTGACGACAGAATATGTTCTGAGGGCACGCTCATGGATGGCTATCAGATAGTCAATGTCAAACACCATGCCATCGTCTTCGAGGAATAGAAGTATTTGGGATAGGCCCGCCACGCGAACTTTACGGTCAATTTCCAACAACCGGTCGAGAAATGTAGACGGAAATGTCCAAACTTTGCGATGACGCATAGTATTAATAGCGCGCACCTGACCCAAAGGTTGGGAGTTGTCAAAAGCAAGTGTCAGCAGAAGGACCTTTATCTGTACCGGTGCTTGTGTGACGAGCACTTGAAGGAAATGCGCATCTTCGCTTTCAGCCGTTTTGAGCTGATTCATGATCGACGATATAGCCAGGCGTTGTAATGCCCAGGCGAGGATAGCACCGCCCAAGATGCTTTTTCCGGTTAGTTCAATCGCCTTTGCGACGTACGCTCCAAACACGCCGCCAAACTCAATTTCACTCCCAAAGTCGGTCGTCTGCAGCAATTGGCCATAAATCGGGAGTTGCGACAGCAGACAAAGCAAGTAGTCGAGCGTTTCAGTGCCCGTGTCTGGAACCTTCGAGAGAATGGCCAAAGGGTAAAGTACAGCTGCCAACTTCAAAGCCACGGCACCTACAGTTATGACAATGAGCGCCTCAAGGATCATAACCCATACATTGCGCACGGCAGCAAGCTCGCCAAAGTAAAGCCCCCCGCGCGGAGTGCCTTGTCGCATGCGCCGATTTTCTTCTGCGAATTTCAGGATCGAGGCAAGTACTATCCCCGAGTGTAGAGTCAGCAACAGACACGCCCAGGCAAGCGCCTGATCAGGTGAACGTTGCGAGATATGTTCAATTGCGATGACGGCACTACCATTAAGGAAAACCCACAGCGACATCCGGGAATTGGCGACTTCGCCATTGAACGAGCTGGGCCGCAGCACGGCGTCTAGCCCGCCGGCCAGCCGCGCACAAATACAATTCAACGAACGATATCCTGCCTGCGCAATTGCAACGACAACGCTACGCACGAAATCTGACCGCGCCAATAAGACAACAATCACAGGAACGGCAATCAATGGGATCGACCAGTGCAGCATGTTAGCCCCCTCGCAACGACGCACTTGCGCCCTGATATGATGGCTAACGCATTCAATCTCGCGCTGCAGGCCAAGCAACGTTGTCAAGCGGCCTTCAAGCTACCAAGCGTTTGGCCTAGGAATACGAGTGCTTCGCCCGGTGGCACAATTTTTGTTTTCTCGCGATTGAGATCCAATCCTCGTCCGCGCAGGAGCCGCTCGATATCGCTCAGCGCACGTTTTGCATCCTTCTCGCTGGCCGTCATGACCACAAAATCATCGGCGTACCGGACCATATGCCAACCATTCATTGCCATCAGACGGTCGACCGGATGCAAATAAAGATTGGCCAACAGCGGTGAGATCGGAGCCCCCTGCGCGACGCCGCGCCCGCGCCAGCCAAACGTTCGCAACCACCGCAGCAATAGCCGAAGAATGCGCTCGTCATCGATCCAGATAGCTAGATCGGTCATCATCTGACGATGCCAGATCGTGTCAAAATATTTCTGAATGTCGCAGTCGACAGTCCAAGCCAAACCAATGGCATGGGCCGTCCGCACTGCTGCAATCGCCTGCGGCGGTCCTCGACCAACGCGATAGGCGAGACTGGTCTCGCTCATGCGCTGATCCATATGTGGCTCCAGCGCCAGCATGGCTGCCGTCTGCGCCACGCGATCGATGACGGCCGGGATCGATAACGGCCGCAGTTGGCCGTTGGCCTTGCGGATGAAGGCGCGACGAACTTTGTGTGGTCGATAGCTTTCGTTCAGCAACGCGGCCGAGAGGACCTCAAGTGAACGCTCGATCTCCGGCGCCAACGTTTCAATCGTCACACCATCTCCTCCAGGGCCACCCTTGTTAGCACGAACGCGGCCCCAAGCTTCCGCCAACGTTTCGACGCGGCAAATGTCTTCGATCCGCACCCCCTCGTAAATGCGCATCCGTTTATGTTTCTCGTCACGAAACGCCTGTCGCCATGTTTTCCAAACCATCATAGGACTATGCCTCCGAGCTCCGCGATATCGGAAATAGAATTGATGCTTTCGAGTTTAGCCGCCGCCGTTTCCGCAGGGCCAAGATCGAGCACCATCAGGCGATCGTGCGTTAGGTCCATCTCGCGCTTCAGCGCTGTCTCCAACCGCGCTAATCGCGCCTGCGTCCCGCGGCACACGAATACGGAGAGTTGGCTGCGCCGACAAAGCCTTCGTACGATTTTTTGCACCCGTCGCCAACGCTTCGGCGACGAGATGTCATAGGCGATCAAGTAGAGTCGCACACCCATCATACACGCTCGACCGGAAGGAACGGTTCCTTAGTCTTCAGTGCCTCCGCCAAGGTCCGCGCAGAACGTCCGATCGCCTGCCGCCAACTGATGGCTTCAGCACGCCCCTCGATGGCAATACTGCGCAAGAACCGCGCCTCCAGTAGATCGAGTACCAGCTTGCGGCCGGTGTCGGTGAGCAACACGGCTAGACCGTCGACACGAAAATGCTCGTCGGAAAGTTGCCCACGATTTAACCCGGAGAGAACCGCTTGATCAGCGATCAGCGGTCGGAACGGCTCCATTAGATCCAGCGCCAGCGCGGGCCTGCCCGCACGCGGCTGGTGTAGAAAGCCCTGGCGCGGATCGAGCCCCGCGGCCGCACACGCGCTCAGTGCTTCGCCCGCCAAAACTGCATAGGCGTAAGACAGCATTGCGTTGACCTCATTTTGCGGTGGACGGCGACTGCGGGTTTCGAAAGACATTTCGCCAGCGCGTACCGAAATCATCGCTGGCCATGCATTGAAATACTTTGCGGTAGCGGCACCCTCAATCCCAAGCAACACATCGATGCCCTCAGCACGGCTGGCACGGCGCGACAGATGCTGCAATGCGTCCATCCCATCGCGCCCTGCGAGCGCTGCTCGGCGCCGTATCACGCCACGCATGTTGACGATCTTGGCGGCAACCAATGCTCTCGCAATGCCAAGACCCTGCGCACTATTCACAGCCGCATACTGTCCCCGTCTGGCCTCTAACCCGAACTGATGCAGCGGACCAGCGCTGCCAATCGGGTACCCGGTCGCACCCCGCCAGATCACAGGCGTGCCCTGCTGAATCAGTTGCCCGACGCAGGGGCTGGTGATGGTCGCCCAGCCATGAATGTGCACCGCAGAAACGAGTTCCAATGGCCGTTCGAAGGTTTCCTCTCCCGTGCGCTCAACGATTAGCACGCCATTGTCCACCCGCACTAACGCCGAACCCGACAGAACATGAACCGGCGCGGCAATCGGCGACAGTGAACGCCCCTCGGCGTTTTCTAACGGTTCTTCGAGTAGCGGCGGCGGCCAATCGGCCAGATCGGTCGCCTCGCCACCGAGTCCGAACAGGCGCCTCCAAGTGAACCACTGTGTCATGACGCAGACTCCCTCACACCGTGCGATCCAAGTAACGACTCGACGCTAGCAGAGCCGAAATTCGCTGCAGCCCAAGCAACGTTGCTTCGAGGCTGGGAATCCCAGTAGCGCCCTTCACCCGGCGCAGTTCAGCATCTCATTGACATGTCTGCTAAATTGCGAAAATCTGGACATCGTCGAAACGCTTTCGGCGCTTTCCCGCCAAGTCCTTTAGGCAGGTTGGTCAAAATGGTTGAAATTGCTCTTTGACATCAGTAAATTACAAACCAACTCGCGCATTGCCTGGTGCGATGCGTCCTCACTGAAACCTCCAAGAAATGTGGGAGAAACACATGCTGAACGCGCATTGCCTGGTGCGATGCGTCCTCACTGAAACCTCCAACGTTTGCATACAATCTCATAATTATGCGCGCATTGCCTGGTGCGATGCGTCCTCACTGAAACGTATTGCACGATCAAAGATTGCCATGTCGTTTCGCGCATTGCCTGGTGCGATGCGTCCTCACTGAAACCCAACCTATCAAGTTGTGCTTGCCAGATTGGACGCGCATTGCCTGGTGCGATGCGTCCTCACTGAAACTTGCGAGGAGTGATTTCCGCACGATAGTCCTCCGCGCATTGCCTGGTGCGATGCGTCCTCACTGAAACTCGCGCTCGATAGTCCTCCCGTTGTGTTGTGGCGCGCATTGCCTGGTGCGATGCGTCCTCACTGAAACGTACTTAACTTTCATAACTCTCTCCTTCACGACGCGCATTGCCTGGTGCGATGCGTCCTCACTGAAACCGTACGACTCCTGCTGAACTTGCTGGCATGTCTCGCGCATTGCCTGGTGCGATGCGTCCTCACTGAAACGTTTGCCATGGCAGCAGTCGAAGCGACTGCGACGCGCATTGCCTGGTGCGATGCGTCCTCACTGAAACGGCAGTGCTCACAAGGATTGCAGCTACTGCTGCGCGCATTGCCTGGTGCGATGCGTCCTCACTGAAACAGCAATAAGGGGAAGAATGATCAGAATTCCAGCGCGCATTGCCTGGTGCGATGCGTCCTCACTGAAACACTAGCGACAATACGGTCGAGCTTTGCAGAACCGCGCATTGCCTGGTGCGATGCGTCCTCACTGAAACGTAACGAAGCACCCGGGTTTTATCCCTAGGCTCGCGCATTGCCTGGTGCGATGCGTCCTCACTGAAACGGGTCACTCTGACAAAGCATGCCGAGATGCAGCGCGCATTGCCTGGTGCGATGCGTCCTCACTGAAACGGGTCACTCTGACAAAGCATGCCGAGATGCAGCGCGCATTGCCTGGTGCGATGCGTCCTCACTGAAACGCCAATTATTGCTGGATTTAGCATCATTTCGAGCGCGCATTGCCTGGTGCGATGCGTCCTCACTGAAACACGAGCCCGTCTGGCCAGTTCCGCCGCTGTCGCGCGCATTGCCTGGTGCGATGCGTCCTCACTGAAACCAACACGTGGTCGTACTTTACAGGAAGAACTACGCGCATTGCCTGGTGCGATGCGTCCTCACTGAAACTCTTTATCATCCGTATATGTCCACGTCATAGCCGCGCATTGCCTGGTGCGATGCGTCCTCACTGAAACGCGAGAAGTTGCGAACCGTTCTGAGTGTGCCACGCGCATTGCCTGGTGCGATGCGTCCTCACTGAAACCACGTGGCGGGAGCTGTCTGCGCAGACAGCGGCGCGCATTGCCTGGTGCGATGCGTCCTCACTGAAACACCGTAGGCCGAGAGACCTAAACTGAAAACGACGCGCATTGCCTGGTGCGATGCGTCCTCACTGAAACTATTCTCAATCGTCTGCGTTGACGCCGTAAGCCGCGCATTGCCTGGTGCGATGCGTCCTCACTGAAACCGGCGTTACGTCAAACCCGGCAGCGGTCCATACGCGCATTGCCTGGTGCGATGCGTCCTCACTGAAACTTGACCCGTTCCATGCTTGAACCGCCTCATATCGCGCATTGCCTGGTGCGATGCGTCCTCACTGAAACCCAGACAAGCCCACAGACGTGGGCGTTCCACCCGCGCATTGCCTGGTGCGATGCGTCCTCACTGAAACGCTCCATGATCACAATTGTGTCCCGTTTAGACCGCGCATTGCCTCGTGCGATGCGTCCTCACTGAAACGGCTGGTTTTCTGTCCTGCCGCGGTCGTCGAGCGCGCATTGCCTCGTGCGATGCGTCCTCACTGAAACACTATTGCCACGAAGTTAACTTCGTGAGGTGGCGCGCATTGTCTCGTGCGATGCGTCCTCACTGACGTGGTTGGCGTCGATCAAATTGCCAGACGCCAACCACGTGCCATTTTTTGCTGCCCAATCTATTGGGCGCCGCTATGCTCTTGGCTGGCTTGAGCGTAGACAAGCCCTGGCACGGCCGCGCGGCACGAAATGGGGGAAGCATGCGATGAGTTTTGAGGCAATCTGGAGTGCTTTGGTGCACGGAGGCGACGTTCTGCGCGTCCTGCAGCCCTACGCGATCATCGGCACTTTCTTTGGCATGATTTGGAGTATGTTCAAACTCTGGCGAATTAGTCGGGGCTGGCGAGCAGTCGCTGTTGTTGTGGTCCATGCTGAGACCGGCGCTCGCAAAACCGTGGCCACGCTGCCGTGGCATTTTGCGACGCGCGCGGAAGTCCTCGGATTGGTTGCCAACTTTGCCAAGGGCACGGAACGATTGGACTACAGTCTTTTCCGCTACGATTACAAATACCGACGGGAAATTCTGGTCCCGCTGCCAGCGTCGGCATTCGACCGGGTCGAACCGCCAACATAAGGTTGCGCAAAATGGGTCGGCGCTATCCGCACCGTTGCAGCCAACGGCACTCCTGCCTCCAGGGGCAGCGCACGTCGGTTTGAGATACCCGATAGCAGGGACCTGATTGAACACGGCGACATTGCTGCCATCGCTGGCAGACTGGCTGTCGCGGCATTTGAGGCGCTGATACGATGATGATGGGCGGTCGTTGTGGATGTTTGCCGCTGGCGCCATCAAGGACTTGGGTTACGACCCACCCAGCGGCGGTGGCCAAAGCCCGACACACGATCTTCCCAATGAGTTTTTCATTGCGCGACATGTCTATCTCCCACGTTTTGCCAAGCCTTGAATTCATCAAGGGTCAGGAGCCCGTGGGAACGGACGGCGGTTTGATAGCATCAAATAATCGGTTGTGGCAAGCTCACGTCCCCTGCCCAATCTAACCGAATACTAGCGCGGTGGCACTTGTCGCGGTGCGAACCGTCGGTCATCTTTCCAACTATGAAACAGCATCGGTCCAGTTCTTCGAAACGACCTGCCCGGCCCCATTATCCGGCTCTCGTCAACGTCTGGCGGTGGAAAATTGCGGCGGCTGGTGAACCCATTCCGCTCAATTGGGCTTTGGCGGTAGGTGATGCCGTCATGGACGCCTTGGGCGAGACTGCATGGACACTTTCCGGCAGTGCCAAGTTGCCGGTCTGCCTGCATGGTCCAAGAATTGATGAGGTCCTTGCAAATGGTAAGAAGTGGACGCATGGACATGCCTTTATTCTTCCGGAGGACGAAGACGGAGACAGCTTTATTGACCACGTTACCGTTTCTGCCGCGATTGGCCTCGATCCAAAGTCTGTCCGACTGCTCGCGGCCACCGACCGCCTGAATTTATCGAGTGGTACGCGGGTGGATTTGATGCCGGAGCGAATGGCGAGACTTGAGCAACTGCCGCAAGGTCTGGCCGGTCCGGCCCGCACGTGGATATCGAGTACAGCATATCTGCCACCGAATGAGCGGCATCACTTCGACAAACGCGACGCAGCGAAGCAATTGAAGAGTGAGATCAACTCGCGCATCCGAGAAGGAACCCTGACCGTGCCGCTCGTGCAGCCGCCGGAGTGGCGAGAGACCGTTTCGCGCGGCGGCGTGCCACTTGCGCCAGATGACTTCCATATCAGCAAGGACAACGGCGGTCGGCCTCCTGATGGCTCGGCACCTTGCTTTTTTCGACTAACGTTTACAGAACCTGTCTCAGGACCGCTCGCCTTCGGCTGGGCTTGTCATAATGGCCTCGGGATATTTATGCCTGACGAGGCTTGATCAAGTTGCGTTGATTTCGAGCGGTTTGAACTTGATCGCCGCCGGTTCGGCCTCGATTCCTACAGCCCAGCCCTTGACGCCGTCGTCGCGCCGGTAATGCACAACCTTTGGCAGAATTTGTGCGGCGGATTTTGAAGCACCAAATGTCGACTCTAGTGAACGCGATGTTCGTTTTTTGATCGACTTGAACATGTCTTGAGCCGCCTTGCGCGTCGCCTTGATCTTCTCCGGCTTGCGTGGACCTGGACCATGCTCAAGTGACTTCAATTCCGCCAGCAAGGCGTCAAGCGCCGATTTAAACGTATCAAAAACTTGGCTAGGTAGGCCGACATAGCACGCACTCCAGTATTCAAAGAACCGCTTATAGGCGATGCTGTCGGTATCTAGAAATTGGCGGTACGCTACCCACCCACCTTGATTTTCGCCAGCGCCGCCGGGACCATATTCGGACCATCTCTCCGCCCTTGCCGTCGCCAAAACGCGAAAGAATGCGAACTCTTGGTCCCCGAGCTCGGCGGAGACATTGCCTAGAGTTACTGATTGCCGTCGCGTATCGATGCGAACATCAATTAAGGCGAAAGCCGCCTTGGCGTGGTCGATCATTCGGGCGTAGTCGATTTCACCCATCGGGAATGGATGACGCCTCAAATAATCGCCGAGTGGTACAAACGGGCTGCGAACCATCTGAATCGTGGCGTCGATTGGATCGAATGGCTGACCTTTGATGACCAATACTCGATCAGCTTGTCCCGGCCAGAAGAACCGCGATGCAGCGCCTTCAAGATCGGAAGGCTCGATTAGAACATGCGACAGCTCATCTTGCGCGCGTCCAAAAAGTGACAGAGCAGCATGAGCATAACTTGACATCGTTTTGCGACCACCTGCCAGTGATACGTGCAATTGGGTGTCGCTTGGCCGTGCTTTTGCCTCGATGAGTCTGGTCAATCCATTGGCATACGCTACGTTTTCGTCACGAGTCCGAATGTCTTCAACCTCGGCTCCAGTGGCTTTGAGCCGCGGCACCAGAAATTCTGGTTGGACATAGGGTACGCCAACCGAGCGGCATAACTGCGCAAGCTCGCAATCGTAGCCTACTACGACGCTTTGTGAGTCGGTTCGCCCCTTTGTGGTCGTGACAATGTGGATTTCGTTAGGGATCCAGGGCCGTGCGACCTCCTGGGCTTCGTCGGCTGTCGGCCGTAACAGCGCGTAGACAGTTTCTGTGACGATGGCCGGCGCTTGTCCGAGGGTTATGATGAGAACGTTACGATAGTTTTTCATTCACCACTCCTCACACCCAGATCCAACCCGCGTGCCGAAACACCTGCGTTTTCATAGTGCTGCCGTCCGACTGCCTCACGTCCTTTGTGCTTTCGCGCACTGAGAACGCATAAACGGGATTGATGCCAACACTACGCAAAGCCGATTCCAGCGGTGCCATCAGCCAGAGCGCTCCGCCAATCATTGCAGCTTCAGCTTTTGTCTCACGAGCGATATCGGCGAGCGCACTAGCTCTTGCGCCGATGGTTGCCTTGTCCGGCAGCGACTGAAATGTCAGCAGCATCGCGAGTACCGAATGATCCGGCACGTCGAAAACGCCGTCGACTTTCTGTTCGTCACTGGCTTCGTGCAGAGTGAGGTTGGCAATGCGAGGCATGGTCCCAACTCCGTTGCCAGGGAATGATGGCACTAGTTTAATAGCATCGCACTTCACGCGAGCCACAAGCAACGTTATTTGGTGGCGCTGGAAGGGATCAGGCTGGACGCAGCGTAATATTAGGGAGGCATCTAGATATTTCGCTATCGTTTCATGTTTCCCGCATTGATTTCTCGTTTCGGCGGCAGTCTTGCGTATTCAGGTAGAACATCACCGCGTTTTTTTGCATCGGCAAATTGATTGACGCCAGGCACCTGCAACCGCATGTACTGCAAATTTGCAGTCGGCGTCGCATTTCTCGGATCCGCCATCGCGAGCAGGCATTTGAGTTGCGGGCTGTCGTCCCAACCCGAACCAAGATCGGGCTCTATGGTTGCCTGGGTAGTCGACCAGACGCCCATCGCCGTTCGGAAATCCACTACGTACTGCTGCAGCTCGCTCACATGCACGGCGCCGTCATTTGCAGCGATTGTGGTCTTAGCCAATTCAATCTCCAAACCTATGACGCCAAATCCAAAGGGCCGCCCCATTCCAAGCGAGTGACGGTACGGCTGCACCTCGTCGCCCTGCTGACCGAATGTCAGCGCCCAAAGAAGTGCGCCCAACTCGACAGGCTTGAGATTGTGAAACCTGATCTCACCCTCAAAGGACTGCCCGGCCGGCAGCGGATGCAATTTCGTCAACTGTCCGTTGTTCCCATTGGGAGGTAGATCGGGCTGAAAATTTAACGGGTCAAACCGCCGGACTGGATACCTCTTCCATCCGCGGATCTCGGCCTTATACCTTGGACCGTCGTCCATGTAGCTTCTGTATTGCGCTTGAACTTCCTTTCCCTCCCCATTTGTTTTCTTATGCAACGTTGCATCCGAGCCGACCACAAAATCAACTTGCCTTACATAGTGAGGAAAATAGCTTGGCTTCGGCGCAGCCAAGATCTTGTTGATCCCTTGGCCAGGATTGCTTCCGCTCTTGCGCCGCAAAAGTCCAAAGCTCACACGGCCCTTCAGAGTTGTTTCCGGAGTTGCGCCGACTCGTCCGAACATCGCCTCGACGAGATCCAAGCCATTTCCGTCACCGGGCAAATGCTCCGTATTCGTTTGCGCAACGGTTTGATGCACTGTCATGGCGTGCGGCATCTTAAACATCATCGCTAAACCAAGGCTTTTGACGGGTCTGGCACTGTCAGCGAGAAAGAAGATCGGTATTCTCTTCGTAGTCCCCGCTAGATACTGATCTCGCCAATGTTTCCAAGTCGTACTTTCCTTTTCACCTTTCTCATGAATATCTATGAATGTGGACCAAACATCGCGTGTGATTGCACGGGGCATTGCTTCTGGATCAGGCTGGAAGAACACAAACTCCATATGCTTTTTGGTTGACGGCTGCCCAGTAAATACAAGCGTTCCCGCCCTACTGGTTGTTTCAACATCTGCCGGTGCATGGCACCAAGCATATGCCTTTCTGTACCAGAGGCGCTTGCCTTTTGAATGACGGTGGCCCCGATCTAGGCATTCTACTTCAAAACTGCGCAGGCCATTAATCGCTCTGGTCTTTGCCATTTCATAAATTTGAGGCGCAGCTGGTCTTTCTTGGTCATCCGTTGCTCTTAAACCCTGAAAATCTTGCGCAAATTCTTTGTTAATGAAGGCAAATTGATCGTGATCGATGCGGGCGAAATCGACTTCGTGAATCTGCCAGTCGCCAGACATTGAATTGAACGTCAGCCAACCAGCTCTCGCTTTTGGCGCAAACGCTCCGTTGTTGCGTCCGGTCAATTTATCTCGGTAATCAATCGACGCGGTTGGCGCCAAATCCCGCAACCCATAACGCTTATCATCGACCAATTGCATCTTAGCGAAAGCGGCGATTTCCAGAACATTGCGGACCATGCCACGGACGGAGGAGCCCGGAATCGCATAGGTTCCGGGTGTTTCGTTAGGGCCATCGGGCAGTCGGAAGAAATGCGCTTCTGCTGGCTGCTGTTCCGCTCCCTTCGTCCGCTCCTTGGCAACCAGCAACGGAGTGTCATTTTTCAGTGTTAAATGCAACACGCCGGACAGCCCGTCCGAGAACGGCAGATCGTGCGAAATCTGCTTGGCCCAGCGCGGACGATATATCGCCTTCGAGAGACGCACGAAGTTGTAGGGCGCGTGACTCATGATACATACCTCGCCTTGTCTTGTGCTAAGCAACCAAATCCGAAGAAGCGAGCGGCGACGGGGCGCATCGGTCCATCGTCGTCCGGGCGGGACCAGTAACGCACGTAGTCCAACGTGATGTTCTCAGCTTCGCCCGAAGGTAAACCCTGCGCCGCAACGCTACGCACAAGAACGGATCGATCGGTTAGAAAGCTAACTGCCTGCGCGAGATGCGTCGTATTGCCATGAACCTCACTTAGCTTTGCACCCTTCCAAGTATTTCCGTGGGTGTGACGTAGGGAAAGGCTGGCGGCACCTCCTGCACAGAGCAACTCTGCTGCCAGAACAGGTTCGGCACAATCCGGCTCCAACTCAAGCCCAGCGAAGCCGAAAGCCCGCACGCCCGTCGATTGGAATAGAACCCACCCTTGCGCTCCATTGTTGGATTCTTGCCGAATGCATTGCGCGACATCACGAGAACTGGTCAACGTGATGGGCTTGACATCGAGCCGACAGCCACGCAATGCCGGTAAATGCCACGTATTTGCGACGTTTTGATAACCGCTCAGAACTTCGCCATAGTTCAAACCGGTCATGAACAGCCTCCAAAGAATTGGGTCCAAGACCGAGACTTTGTGTGGTCCCGCAGGGCGACATTCTTCTTGAAATACCCGTGGCCCTTTGCTGCACCACCACCGATGGCAAGGCGCCCTTCGCTAAAGTCGTCGAGCGCCAATCGCAATGCCTCACGCACTTTCGGGTCAATCTGTGCCGCGGCGCTGATTTCGATGCAGAGGCTCAGCGGCGTCTCAAATAACAGTTCTTCCGAGAACAGGACACCGTCGCGCGTTCCTTGCGAGAAGCGATCGAGGCTGTTGTGCATCATCAGTCCAATTATCGGATCCTTGTCGAGAAAGACGTCGTCAATGGATATTATTCCGGCCTGCGCCTTACCGTTTTCGCCTCGGCTTCTGTCGGCAACAAAACCGAACACCGACTTGAGGCTTGGTTCGTCCGGCATTCGGTCGGCTGGAGCATGGTCCGCGAAGCTCCCGTTCAAGCAATTGAGATGGAATTGAACGCGATGGCGCAACGCGCCTTTGATTGAGCTTCCCGGAACAACGACCCGCAGTTCCTGCAAAGTCGCACCTTGGCTCTTGGACCACACAATGACGGTTTCGTGGCGAGGGATCTGATGAGGTGGCCTTGCGGCGTGCCCAAGCGCCAAGGGTTCCTTGCTTTGACCAATGCGAACGTAGTCTACTGCCTTGACCTGGAGTTCCAGAATGTGGGCGCCTGTTGGCGATCGCGCAATCGTACTACTGATATCCTTCGAAGCCGCTGCGACCGCGGCTGGGTCGCGTTGATAATTGCAATAGGCTTGGTATTGGTCGTCTTTATCAAGTTCGAACGTTTGGCTACTAACGGTCTTCACGCAGACTCGGCCTAGGCCCCGGCGCGTGGCGCCGCCAATGCGGAAGCCGTTGGCGATGACAGAAAGAAGATCGCTCCAATCGGGATTGACCGATACGTCCGAGGCCAATGATACCTCGAAGGTAAAGCGAGTGCCACGTGGGACGGCGGCGCGCGAGAATTTGCCCCGACCATCGACGGCGCCCGTATCACCATCAATGCGAACGTTGTCGCGTTGCAGGGGTTGATCCATTTGTAGGAGATTTAGTATGGGATCGCTGCCGACTCCTTCGAGCCTAAATGTCTCGATAGGCTGATTGTCTGCGGCATGGACATGCGCCCAGGACACCCAAAGGCGAGAAGCTTCGAACCCGTCTGCGACCGAATCGGATGTGCCACCCGGCAATCCAAATAGGGAGGTGGTCCGCTCGGCACCGAAGCGCGACTCGAAGACCCGCCGCAATACACCAGCGATCGACGTTCCTGGTAGTGCTGGCAGATCGTTTGCGTCACGGACCAAAAGAGTGTCAAACCGGGCATCATAGCTGCCGCTGGCGAGCGATAGTGGCGTCCGCGCCTCGACTGTGACTCGTGCTATTTGGAGGACCTTGAATGGCGTCGTCATTGCCCAACCCTCCAACGGTCGACACGTTCAGCTGCCGCCTTTGCAAGCGTGGCGATAACAAGCGGCGCCGAATCTGCCTTAGCCTCCGCGATGAAAGCCTTCAGTGCATCTCGAAACGTTTTGTTTGCCGCAGCATCATATCGCGCATCCCAGAACTCATCGGAAGGCTCGTTTGATTGGCGATCGCGGCATGGACTCGACTGTTCTGCAAATAGCTTAGTGACAAGGTCGATGGTTCCATGCGCGCGACCGGCAATTGTCGCCACCTCGTTCCATTGCGTCCGACCGGGGGCGGCGACCAACTGTCGTTTGCGCCCCTGGAACGCGACTGCGCGGTCGTAATAGCCATTTGCACTAAAAAGCGCATCAGCGAGTTCGCGAGACTTTTCGATCGCGGCTGTAGCTCCGACCCGTCCCTCTGTCCGCTTCTTCATCCAATTTAACAATTTGTTCTCCACCTGCTTCAACGGTGGTGGAGGTGCCTGGGCGCCAATGAGTGGTGCGGCGAACGCACCCAGTCTCGATTCAGCTAATACTGGCGGATCGACCCAAACATGACCGTAACCGAGTTCCCGATGAACACCGATCCCTTTAGCGAGAGCTTTTTTATCTTCTTCCGTAAGTTGTTCTGAGAACGTGATCACACTACCTAGTGAGATCAGGCTCCGCGCCGGACCGCGCGACCGCCATGTACCGTTATACGGAGTGTAGGTACGGGTCCGGATGAAAGTCCGAGACCAATCGATTTTGACACCGCTAAGCCCAATATCTGCTTGTTCCGGATCGAGTACTGGCTGACCATTCGCATCAACAAGAAAAAGATCGGATAACGCCCAGAGCGTCGTCCCCTTGCCGTCCTCGTCGCTACTTCCCATGGCAGTGTCGATGTTGCAATCGACTTGCTGAATATCGACGGTGCCAAATTCAGAGTTACGCGAGCGTCCCAGGCAACGACGATCAACCAGTGACGCAACGACGGCAAGGAAATGTGGCTCAGACACGCTCGCGTCGGCCTCTATGCCCGCGATAAAAGTCTGCCCCGCAGATATGGCTTCGAATCCGAATAACTGTGCATCCGCTGCGCGACCGCGTTTCTGATCCACAGCCGTTTTCAGCGCTGAGCGCATATTGACTTGATGTGACTTCCCACTGGGCCCCAGGAAATCAGAGCGCGCCTGCTGATATTGCACCCCGTCCTCAGGGATCGCGACGGCAAGATTAAAGGAGTCTCTAGCGGCATCGTCCTTTACCCAATGGATCGAAGCGGGCATCGGCCATGTTGGATATCGAGAACCATCGTTCAAACCAGCATCAATCGCTGGATAACCATTGAGAAACCGCACTTTTCCAGAATGGAAGACATCGAAGGCATTAGCCCCGAGTTTGGCATAGAGGCTTGATGCCGATAAACCGAGAAGCGCGGATCCAGGAATGTAGCGCAATGATCGCGGTACACCTGCCGTCACCGCGACTTCCGACATAACAAGATCATCAATCAAACGCACGAGGAGCGTGGCGCTATGCGGCTTTGACATTGATCGCTCCCGCACCCGCCGCAATGGCCATATTGTCCGTAGTGTCTATAGTACAGGACACCCGACCGAGCCCCCGCGCCTTGAAAGCGCCGATGCCACGGATCAGCGGCGCAGCCTGACTTAACACGTGCCAAACACGGACAGCGTCGGAGTCCTCGGCGGCATCTGTCAAAGAAATCGTACTGGTCAACACCTGTGGAATTGCCACCTCGATCGAGCGAAGTGTCCTGTTGCGGGCGACGCCGCCCTCGTCTATGGCGGTCATACGTAAAACCCGGAATAGCTCCGTCGTGAGCGGGCCTGTCACGTCGTTGATCGCTCGTCTTTCGTCTGCTGCCGACTTTGCCTCGGCATCGCGCATTTTTTGAAGCGCATTACTAAGGCTCTCAGTCACAATGGCACCATCGACCCGAATACGCCCGGGTTTTGTATCCGAACGTGCAACACCCCCGACGAATCCGTCGGTTCCGAAGATCCATTCTGTTAGGTTCGGTGGTTGGCCGCGCAGCATGAGCGAATACACGACGGCATGGCGCAAGAGCCCCCGAACCGTTTTACCCGGCACAAACGGCAAGCCTAGGTCGTTCTTGATGCAGATCGCATCGAGATGCGGGCCCAAACCGCGCCCACCGCTGCAATGCCAGTAATTGCGCAGGTCGATCTTCAGCGTCTGGCTTCGTTGAATTGTTGGTGACTGTTCGGTCGGCACGTCAATCCTCCCATTTTCGGGCTACCATGGTCCATTGGAATGCGTCGTAAAGCGGCGTCACCGCGATGTTCTCAGGGTTGTTCCGGAAAAGTGCGTCAAGGTTTCTCGAAAGTTGCGCTGCCGTGCCTATGCAGCCAAGATTTTGTAGCGCCGAACGCAACTTTTCTTGCCCGGCCTGACCATTGCGATCTCCGCTCACGGTGACAAACCGCTGCCATCGCTGCGCAGTGGTTGCTGCATCACCGTGAAAGAGATCGGCCAGATGCCGCAATGGGCCGCGCGAGAGCTGGTCTTCAACCAAGAGATCCTTCAGCGTTCTCAGATCCGTGAGCTTCGGTCGGTCGTTCGAACTCGAGCTGATCGTATAGGGCATTGCCGTCAACCGTTTGTCGGTACTGTCGACTGTGACCGTCAGTTCCCTTTCGATAACATCCTGCTCGTAAAGTCCAAACATCGACGTTGTCATTCGGTGGAAGGCGAGCACGCCATCGGGTAGCGCCTCACCTTTGTCTTTCGCCAATGACTTAGCCACGCCTTTGGCATAGGCGGCGATATCTTCTGCCAACCGATAGGCGCGGTCATAGGGTTGTTTGGCCTGAACGAAGGCAATACCACCGCCGGCGCTGAGTTGTGTCCCGAGGTCTTTGCTGTCGAGTTTCGTGTCTTTCCAAAGTTTCTCGAGAGTGATCCTCGACACCTCACCAAACTTGGCAATCGCGGCCTCTGCGAATTCTATGGCAAGATCGCCGCGCACGATAATGGTCACGTCATCCCCAGCCAGAACGATCGGTCGCGCGGGAATGATGTCGATCACGCGGCCGGATTGGTCGGTTGATTGGATTGTGGCGGGTTCAAGAATTGTATCGACCGCGTGCTGCACTGATATCTGCATTGCGGACGCGATTGCGTCGGAGAATGCACGAAAGATGGGGCCTGCGTCCTGGCGTCTTTCCAACTTCTGGCGGAGGTCCAGCAAGATCTTCCCTATGCCGCTACCGTCAATGTGGACGACCCCAATCGTCGCATTTTCGCCGGGCGCCAAGAACGCTTTCTCGTCCGAATCATCAGCCGCATCGACGGCGTCGAGATTTTTCGGCCACACATAGGATTTAGCAGAATTATTCCGCATTGTGTCTGATGCGAAGCGCTTGGCAAGGCGGTCGCGAACGGCTGGCCCGACGAGCGTCCTATGCCTACGCCGAGCCGTCGCCTCGTCAATGCTTGTCCCGTCTATTTTGCTGATCTCCACCGCTGGCCCACCAGTTCGCGGTGACAGTTGAGAGAGTGGTGACGACAGCGGAACCAAAGGCGCGAGGCGATTGCGAGCCGCAACCAGCTTACCCGTCGCGCCTTTGATCGCCGCATTGGCACTCGCGCCCTCCCCTAGGGCATCGGCGAAATCCATACCCGGTAAATGCTGCTGGAATACCAACGTCCAAAGCGCTCGGAATGCCTCTAGAACCTTGCGTTTTTCACAGTGTACGATGATGGCACCTGCTGCTCGGCGGGTGAAGTCTTTGTCGGACAGACCGCACGTCGCCATAGCACCATCAAGGATAGCATCAGGCCCGTCGCACAGAGCATCGAGAAGGTCGCTGGCCCCAACAATGTCTCTGAGTTTACCGCCGCTTAGCAAGTAGGTTTGGATCGACTTTGCTTCGAATGCGTAGGCAAAATAGGATGCGTCAGTTTGATCCGGCATTACGCGACAGCTCCAACAACGACGCAGGATGCAGCAACTCTAATCATTTAAGTTTGCACAGCTGCGTCCGCTTGTGCAAGCTGGGAACATCTCTTTTTGCAATCCAATCCCAGTGCTCTTCTGCGCATAATGATGCCGACCACGCCCTAGCGCAGTCAAAACAACGTTGCTTCTAACTCGTCCAGGAGTTCACACGCATGTCGAACAAACCTCGGCTGTTTATTGCGATCGCTACCGAGGAGCGGATTGCAAATATTCCGCCAATCCTTGAGATGAAAAACACAAATGAGGATCAGATCCTCTGGTTGGTCAGCTCAGAGGCGAAAAACAAGAATTGGGTCGATAAGCCGAGTGAATTGCTCAAAAACCTTGGAGTGACGAGCTTCGCCAAGGTTGTTGAAGTCGAGGACGATCCCGACGATTGCGCGAAAGCCGTCGCCGCAGAGCTGGAGAAAGCCATCTATTCGCGGTTCGAGAAAGTCCTCGTTGGCAATGGCGGTCAGAAGCCAACGCTGCTGGCATTAAGCCACGCGTTGCCACAAGGAACGCCATTGATCTACGGACAAGCCCAACCGGCAGAACTATGGTTTTGGGGGCAAGGCATCAGAGGTGGCAAGCAACGCATACCTTACAGAAAGGCGCGACTGACGCTCGACGAAGTCCTGGCTTGCCGTGGATATAAAAAGATGAGCAACAATGCCAAGCAGTTTTGGCCAGCAGCAGCAGCAGCAGCAGTACAGAATAACATTGATTGGATGGACTGTAGCGCAGGCCAATACGGCATTGATCACGACACAACACTGAAAGCACATCAAAGGTACCGAACGCTCGCTGCTTTACCCGATACAAAGGACGGCAAAATCAATCCAAGAGCGGCGGAGCATTTGCTCCCTGATGAATTCAACGCCTGGAAAACGCAGATGCTCGAAGCTTGTGCCTCTCGCAACGGTACAAATCAGCAACAACTAACCGCTCTCTTTTTCCTTGCCCAGGCCGTTGCTAAGAAAGCACGCGGCGTCCGCGATGCTAGTAAAAATAAGAATGAGTCCGAGCAGAACGGGATAGGCCGCGCCTTTGAATTGGCCGTCGCACGCCGCGTCCGAGGCTGGCTGACCGACAGGGCAAGGGAAATTACCAACTTTCCGGTCCTCGAAGCATGGTGGAATACGGAAATCAAGCGAATTGGAAGTAGTACGGCGGATGCCGAGTTTGACATTGCGCTTGTTTTGACGAACGGAATAATTCTTTCGCTCGAGTGCAAATCGCATGTGCTCGGCGAGAAGAAGGACATTGATGCTCGAATATTTAACTTGCAGCAGGCCTCAACAGGATTGGCGCTATTTTCAATCTGCGGACCGCTCTACACTGAATTTGCCGATGATGAATTTTACAAAACAACGCGTGATCTGAAAGCGAATTTGCCATCGTCCATTAAATTTATCCCCTTCACCTTAGCAAAGCAGGCAAAAAATTTCGACTGCAAGAAGAGCTTTGAGGAAGAGCTCGACGAACTGATTAAGCCGTATTGTCCAAAAAAATGTACATGATGGACGCCAGTCGTGACAAGCGCATCAATGAAGGCTTCGACGCCCAATAACGCCAACGGCTACGGCCGCCGCCTCAATAGTTGGATGCTGCGGTTCAAGGGCGCACCGTCGCACTAGTTATCGAGCCATCTCGCCTCAAAGTGCACGATCGAGAGCGACGGCGATCGAATCGCGAAGCGCCGCGCCCTGTCAGGTCTTCTGTCCGTCACACGCTACGTCATAGGCGAACAGTGAAATTGGGGCAGTTTCATCTGCATTTCCCAACCGTTGCTCAACTACCGTTCACTTTCGCGCATCGTCGCTGTCGTATAATCCCTGTTGAAGTGTTCGTGAAATCAATTTGCGCTCATCACTGGTACTTTTTGATTTCTCTTTCTCCCACTCTTTTCGCCGGGCATCCCTTTTTGCATCTGTTGGATAGCAGTCAAACTCAAGCAGGGAGCGGTCTTGAATCTTAGCAGCGGTAGCGACGGCGTCTGGGAAATCTACAGAAGGCGTCTGGGCGCCTTCTGTAGATTTCTGGACTCTAACCTCTGGACTCTGGTCAAAGTGCTCGTGCATCTGCCGCTGTTGATTTTGCTCACTTTTTTCTGCTTTTTTTTGAAAATTCTTAGCGTTATTCTCCCAACTTTTCGAACCAGATGCACTATTTCTTGTAGATTTAGACGCTGCGGTCGACCGATTGTCCCGCTCTTGGAAATGGCGAACCAAGCGAGCCAGCACGACTTCGTTGTTCTCAATCTGGGCGTGTCCAAGATTGATCAAGTCTTCGAGCAAACGTTTTGTACGTTTTCTCGTCCTATGTCCCACCGCCGTAGCAACGATAGCAATATCGTATGGGAGCCAGCCTTCCCTCGAGCACGTCACGTCATGCAGCAATGAATAAAAGCCCGCCAACTCAAGGGACATTGTCAAGCAATCGGCCAACCGGTCGCTTGGATATCCCTTATAGAATGGTGTTCGACCTCGGGGAGGGTTCGCCATGTTGCTTTGCCAATTGCTTTGCCAAAATTTTGCGTTGATCTAATCGATGACTAGCGATCAAGCGTGGTCGGCGGCATTGGTTTGACGCGGCGACCATGAACGCCACGACGAGTGCCGCGATCAGCCAGCGTTGAACGCGGCCTTTCATTGAGCCACGCCTCAACTTCAGAGCGTAAAAACAAGTGCTTTGAGTTACTCAGCACTAGTGGGCGGGGGAATTCGACTTGGCGCATATAGCGATACAGCGCCCAGCGCGAGCAGTGCAGCAGCGTCGTAACTTCACGAACGGTCATTGTGCGCGCGGCGTCAACCACAGTGTCGCGGCTATCGTGCTCGCCTGTAACGTCTCGCGGCACGGCCACCGCTAACTCGTGCTGATCATCAGTGACTCGCATATTTTGCTCCCAATCTCGCAGCTGAACCAATCAGCCACGAACAGGAATCAACGATGCTTGACAGGAGGGCCGGGGGGCAATTGGCGGGTTAGTCCCCGGCTTAATGCTAAATATCGGCAGAGCTGCTCGCGCTTGCCCAAGTCTCTCTCGTCGCTGACAGTTCTTGCTCCACGACCCGGTGAAATTCAAAGCTTCTTAGGCAGAACAGGTCGACGATTGCATCTTGATCGCAACCAGCTGTTAGGAACCGCGCAGCAATCTCTTGAGCCTCGATGACCGCGATAGCGAACCTACCATTTACATTTTCACGGAGGTTTTTTTTGGCTGTTGCTTGCAACACGCTTCGGCGCCAAGTCTTAAAGGTCTCCGGGGTCACTTTAATCTTATGAAATCGAAACTCTTGATCCATTCGCATCACGACGGATCTAGCGGCACGCTCTCGGGTCACACCCATTCTCACAAGGAGGTTCGAAGCAGTTAGCGCGCGCGCTTTCACGAACACAACCTCACGCGATTGGGGATCGCTGCCGAGGCTTCTTATCCAAGGTTCCAATTCGGGAGCTACAATGCCCTTTTCTCGATCCAACAACGCAGAATGCAAACGCTTGAGGGGTCCTACGGTGTCTTGAACATGTCTGAATCCATTTTCTCCAGCGCTTAGTATTATATAGTCGATCGCCGATTTCAGCATTGGCGCCATCAGCTCAACACTGGCTGGCGAATTCGAGCATTTCTCAGCGTAATTGCGTAAATTAAACCACGCGTCACGAGAACTACCGAACGGAACATCGACATAGCTGAAGAAGGGGTATTGCGGCGTTGAGATAAACGGGGCATTCACATCAAATGACCAGAGCCTGACAATCGCTTCACCCTCTGCCCTCATGATGCTCTCTCTCTCAAATGGATGCCTTGCAAATAGTTCGCCCAGCGCTCCAAAGCTTCGCGCATCGGTTCCCGCAATTGTGCGTGGTTGTAGTGCCGATCAGTAACGCCTTGTTTGGAGTGATTGAGCACACGCTCGATGACGTCACCTGCAACGCCGTTTTCACCCATCCAAGTTGCAGCTGTTCGTCTTAGATCGTGCGAACGCCAGTCGCTTATGCCCGTGGCGTTGCGTAGCGCGATTGGCTCGTCCTTCAACGTGTCGCGTCGGACGGGTCCATCGGTACGCTCTGCCGGAAACAGCCACTCACTTGCATTAGCATCTGCCTTGGCATCGCGATAAACATCGCAAGCGAGCGGCGACAACGGAAGCTCATGAGTTTTACCGCTTTTGGTTCGAACGGCGGGGATTGTCCAAATCCGTCGCTCCACATCGAACTCGCTTTGCTTCGCGCCCAGCGCCTCGCCAATTCGACAAGCCGTGAGTAGTTGAAGTCGGTAAACATTGCGTGCAACTGGCGAGACCGTCACGCACTCATTTAAGCCGCGCCACAATGCCCGCAACTCTCCCTCTGACAATGTGCGCTCGCGCGGCGCTTCACTGCTCTTCTTGATGCCAAGCGTGGGGTTTGTTGGTACCATGTCCCGCGACATCGCCCAGTTGTAGATGCTTCGCAACACTGTCAATGTGCGATTTGCCTGGATCGGTGTTGCCACCGTCATGTCGTCAATCAACCGCAACACGTCGCGCCGCGTCAACGCGTCTGCGCGAAAAGTCCCCAGCGCTGGCTTGATATGCTTGGCAATGAGGCGTTGAGGTTCAGCGATGGTGCGCCGCTCCCGGACTGCATACAGGGTCAGCCATGCGTCGCATAAATCGGCCACATTCAACGCTCGGCCGCGCTGACCCTTTTCTGTGAGGGGATCGCGGCCTGCTTCGACGATGGACTGAACTCTGGCTGCAGCTTCCAACGCACCCGCCAAACCGACGCCAGGGAACGCTCCCAGCCCCATGCGACGGGGCCGCCGATTGAGAGGGGAGCGATAGCGGAAGACCCAGGAGCGATTGCCTGCTTCGTTGACGACCAATAACAGCCCTGCACCACCTTCAATGCGGTGCTCGCCCTTGGCGCTATGCCGGACCTGCTGCACAGTCCTTATATATTTTTCCGAGCGCTTGGGCATAGTGTTGGCAGCAATCCATTGGCACATGGTTGGCACAAAAATTAGCTACTGCCCCCAACATGTCGCAACACCAATCCACTCACTTTACCCGTTTATCCACTATATTTCAAATGGATAGCGCTCCACTCCAATCTTGACGCTACAGAGCGCAACATCGTATATCAAGACTTCTAAGCAGAGGGTCGCAGGTTCGAGTCCTGCCGGGATCGCCAGCGCAACGGGCTGATAGTTATTTTTGATTTTTGTGATTTTTCTCCATGGCACAC
>JBEBJA010000202.1:0-1937 GCA_040080145.1 Hyphomicrobiaceae bacterium | reverse complement strand
AAAGTCCCCATCGGCCCGAGCTACATCGACACCGACGGCAACCTCCTCGACCCCGATGGCCACGCGCACGCATATCCAGAGCGTGGGTAAAGTAACGCGCCAAAGGCCGCTTTTGACCCGACGCGCGAGAGAAAGCTCACAGACCAACATCCCGCTGGCGATTTCCGCTGGCGGTGATTGCAGACTTGGACAACGAGAGTGTTGTCCTACACCGTCCCGTTTCGGCCTTCGAGCGCACGAGCGATCTCAGTGACATGGCGCAGGTCAGAGCCACAACATCCGCCGAACACGTTCAGCCAAGGCATGCGATTGGAAAGCACGCGGTATTGTTGAGCAAGCTCGTGAGGATTACCCGCGTCGAGTTCGGGCGCCTCATCCAATTCGGCGTGGCTTAAACGCGAGGCGTTAGCGCGAATGCCGCGGATACGTCGCGTCCATGGCGCATCCAGCAACGCGTCGCCGAAGTGATCGGGGTGGGCGCAATTGACCATATAGTAGGCTGGATACTGGCCGGTGGCTCTATCAACCTCGGTTATGGCCTCCGCGAGGCTCTGGCCGTTGGGTAATGCGCCGTTCGTCTCGACGGTGAAGGAGATGACAGCGGGCAGGCCGACTTTCCTTGCCGCCATCGCCAGCCCCGCAGCCTCGCCAGCTTGGTTGAAAGTAAGCGCCGTCACCATATCGATCTCGGTCGCGGCAAGCCACCCGAGCTGTTGCGCGTAATACTGCTCCGCACTTTCCGCAGCGATAACGGCCTCTGGTTTATAGGCGTCACCACGAGGCCCTATAACAGCGTTGAGGACAATCGGTTTGCTGTTGCCTGAAAAGCGAGTCCGCAATTCGGCAATGAACCTAACGTTGTCTTCATTCGCCGCTTTCAACTCGTCATCAGCCACTCCGAGCTTCTCCGCCCAGTGCCGATGCGCCTTCCATGTGACGGTATCGAGAACAAAGCCGGTGTTCTGCTGCTTAGCCAGGGACAAAAAACCTTCGAAATAGCGTGACAACGCTGCTCGACCCTCCGGAATAGGTAGCAATGTGTGCGCTGCAAACTCCTGGATCTCGATCCCGTGGTTGAAGATGAGATCAGTCTCGACGCCTGCGTCGGTCAAGTAAATGTCACTGGACAATTGGGGAAGCGCGTTGCGGTAACGTGGCACGGGCAGTCTCCTCGCCAGCAGAATAAAATAGCAAAAATGGTAATCAGTAGCGGAAAAGTAGTAACGACAAACGCGTGTTGAAATCATGCACCTTATCGGCCCAAAGCGCAACGACCGCCCCAACTTTCAACCCCACCGCCGCGCCTTCCAACCCTCGCCGCATAAATTCCTACTTCAAAACAGCCCGCGCCAGAATTCCCCTCCCCCCGTGGGCGGCGGCCCACGATCACAAGGGCCCGGGAGGGGTTAGGGGAGGGGGTAATCGCGCGCGAGATTTACCCCCCACACCACCCTACTTCGTCACCATCCCCTTGGCCGCTTCCACCACCCTCGCAGCCGTAATCCCAAAATGTTCGAACAGTTTCGGCGCGGGACCCGACGCACCGAACGATGACATGCCGACCACGACCACCCGACCGCACCGCACAAAATCCAATTTCCGAACCAACCACCACTCTAATCCCCCTCCCCCTTGCGGACTGGGGTGGGGGAAAAGCGAGCTCAGTGTTAGTTGCCCGCAACATTCACCCCACCACCACCCTACTTCAAAACCACATATCGACGACACAGCGACTGTCCCGTGGCAGATCATCGAATGTGTTCAAACCATCGAAATGCAAAACGGGGAGGTGAGCGATCGGGCCAGGATCAGTAAGTCGTAGATTGACAGCGATCCGACGGCGGCCGTCTGGCTCAGGCCGAAGGCCGCGCCAAGAGGTAACGCACGCGCAATGACCGCAAAAATGAACTTCGAGAGCCGGACTGGCTTTACCTTTG
>JBEBJA010000034.1:0-9401 GCA_040080145.1 Hyphomicrobiaceae bacterium | reverse complement strand
CTGTACGGTTTTACCTGCGACATCTTGCGTTTTGCACTGCGCCACGCCATAAAGGAGCGCATCGAACACGCATTGGCCTACTCTGACAGCGCACCGCACTGCCTCGAGACGTCTCCAATCGCGCGCTTTGATACCCTCCCCTTTATATTGAGGGGACACTGATGCTAACCGGAGGCACGAATGTCGAGCGGCACTGTTAAATGGTTCAACGGCCAAAAGGGCTATGGCTTCATCCAGCCGGATGAAGGCGGCAACGATGTGTTCGTTCACATCTCGGCTGTTGAACGCGCGGGTCTTTCTTCCCTGCGTGAAGGCCAGAAGATCAACTACGAAACCGAACGTGGTCGTAACGGCAAAATCGCCGCCATCAACCTGCGTCCGCTCTAAGCAGCGAACGGTCCGCGTTTCCCGAGGGGAGCAGATGCCTCTGCTCCTCTCGTTTTTCGTTTTTTAAGCGCTGCAATCCTGCTAGGGTGCGCGCTTAACTAGAGGTTTGCCCAGAGGATTGCATGGCCAAAGAAGAAATGCTCGAATTCGAGGGCGTGGTGGACGAAGTCCTTCCGGATGCTCGCTGCCGCGTGAAGCTCGACAACGGGCATGAGGTCGTCGCTTACACGTCTGGCCGCATGAAGAAGAACCGCATCCGCATCCTGGCTGGCGACCGCGTCACCATTGAGATGACTCCGTACGACCTGACCAAGGGCCGCATCAATTTCCGCCACAAAGACATCCGCAGCGGCGGCGGTGCTCCTGGCGGCGGTCCCGGCGGCGGGGCCCCCGGCGGCACCCGCCCGCGGCGGTAATCACGGCCCGATAACTCATCGAACGAACAACGCCCGCATTGCTGCGGGCGTTTGCTTATGTGTGCAGAACCAATGAACCAAGAAGGGCGGGGGTTTGGGGGCGTACGCTCCCCCTATTTGGGTGTGGGCGAAAGCCCACGCGCGCAGCGCCATAGCCCATTTGCACAAAAAAACGCGACCAGGGAATGCCCTCCCTGATCGCGCTGTCGTGCGGCAACTTTATTGAACCAATTGCGCTTAACGCTTTTCCGGCTTAGCGCGCCTCCCCGTCCACTGATTTCCCGGACAAGTGCGCCCTTGCGCACGCAGATCCGGGATCCTAACCTCTTTCCATCAGGTAAAGACCCCGGATCGGCAAGTGCAGCGCCGTCCGGGGAAACAATGGGGTGGTGGCTCTGCTACAATCTAAGCCGGAACCACCTCAAGCAGCCGTCCCGGTCTTGCGGTCGGCTTTCTTGCGGTCGTTGGGATCGAGCCAGCGCTTGCGCAGGCGGATCGACTCCGGCGTAATTTCCACCAGCTCTTCGTCGGTGATGTAGCTCATCGCCTTTTCGAGCGTCATCTTCATCGGCGTGACCAGCGTCAGCGCTTCATCCTTGCCGGACGCCCGCACGTTGGTGAGCTTCTTGCCTTCGACCACGTTAACGACGAGATCGTTGTCGCGCGTGTGCTCGCCGATAATCATGCCTTCATAAACGCGCGTCTGAGCAGCGATCATGAATGGGCCGCGATCCTGCAGCTTGAAGATCGAGTAGGCGGTCGCTTCACCGGTACCGTTCGAAATCAGCACGCCGGTGCGGCGGCCCTGGATGTCGCCCTTCCACGGCGAATACGAGTGGAAGATGCGGTTCATCACGGCCGTGCCGCGCGTATCCGACAGCAGTTCGCTCTGGTAGCCGAGCAATCCGCGCGTTGGCGTCAAGAAGACGAGGCGCGTACGTCCGCCGCCCGAAGGCCGCATCTCGCGCAACTCGCCCTTACGTTCCGACAATTTCTGCACGACGACGCCGGTGTGAGCGTCGTCGACGTCGATGATGGTTTCTTCAATCGGCTCGAGCTTTTCGCCGGTTTCTTCGTCGATCTTGAGCACGACCTTTGGACGCGAGACTGAGATTTCGAAGCCTTCGCGGCGCATGTTTTCGATCAGAATTGCGAGCTGCAATTCTCCGCGGCCCGACACCGTGAAGCTGTCCTTGTCTTCGCTTTCCGAAATCTTGATCGCGATGTTGCGCTCGGTTTCGCGCAGCAGGCGGTCGCGGATGACGCGGCTTTGAACCTTGTCGCCTTCCTGGCCGGCAAATGGGCCATCGTTGATGCGGAACGTCATCGACAGCGTCGGCGGATCAATCGGCTGGGCCTGGATCGGGGTGTCGACGCTGGGGTCGCAGATCGTATCGGCCACCGTCGCCGTGCTCATGCCGGCAACGGCCACGATCTCACCGGCTTCCGCGCTTTCGACCGGAATCCGCTCAAGACCACGGAACGCCAAGATCTTGGAAATACGGAAGTTTTCGATCAACTTGCCGTCGTGATGCAGGGCCTTCACAGCCATGTTGGCCTTGAGCGTGCCCGACGCAATGCGGCCCGTCAGAATACGGCCCAGGAACGGATCGGCTTCGAGTGTCGTCGCGAGCATCCGCGCCGGACCTTCTTCGACCGTTGGGGGCGGCACATGCGCCAGCACGAGATCGAACAGCGGCGCGAGGCTTTCCTGCGGACCTTCCGGTGCCAGCGCCATCCAGCCGTTACGGCCCGACCCGTACAGGATCGGGAAGTCGAGCTGTTCGTCGGTGGCGTCCAGGTTGGCGAACAGATCGAAGATTTCGTTCAGAACGTCGAGGTGGCGTTCGTCGGCGCGGTCGATCTTGTTGATCGCAACGATGGGGCGCAGGCCGCGCTTCAAGGCTTTCGACACCACGAACTTGGTTTGCGGCAGCGGGCCTTCGGATGCGTCGACCAGCACGATGACGCCGTCCACCATGCTCATGATGCGCTCGACTTCGCCGCCGAAGTCGGCGTGGCCTGGCGTGTCGATGATGTTGATGCGGGTGTCTTTCCACACGACCGACGTACACTTGGCGAGAATGGTGATCCCGCGCTCGCGTTCGAGGTCGTTGCTGTCCATGGCCCGTTCGGCCACTTTCTGGTTTTCACGGAACGAGCCGGACTGCTTCAACAGCTCGTCAACGAGAGTCGTTTTGCCATGGTCGACGTGCGCGATGATCGCGATATTGCGAAGTTTCATGTTCAGGTCCAGGGAGTGAGCAGCTTAAGCCGCCGGGCAACGCTTGTGCAGCGCAAAATAATTCGTGTCGCGATCCCCTACCACACGATTGCGACATTTGTCCCCCCTAGCTTTGCCGCACCCTTTACGAGAAGCGTCACCCCTTCACTTTACTTCTCCCGGAACGGGAGAAGGTGGCGCGCAGCGCCGGATGAGGGACTTCGAAGTTCCGCAAGCGCCCATCTTGTATCAAGTCCCTCACCTGTCACTCCTTGACATCCTCTCCCGTACCGGGAGAGGAAAACGCAGCCCGTCCCGTCTTTAGCGCGAAACGCTCGCCCAACCGAGATAAGAAAACTATAATGGGTCGGCTATTGACTGGGAGAGCATGTTGTTAACTGACGATAAAATGACAGAAGAGTACTTCTGGGGCGCCTTGGAGTATCGAATTAGCGACGAACTAAGTGGCATGGAAGACCCCCGCCTTAATTGCATGTGTTGTGACGGTATCTGTGGCGGGATCATTCGACCCCAATCAGAACCGGCCTACATCAGCGGAACAGTCTGGATTGGCCCAGAAGGGCAAACTGAAATGCAGTTCACCATGACATTGCCAGAAGGGCTTTCCAGCGGTGATGAACTCCCCTGGCAAGACCTTTTTCCACCGGACAATCTGACTGGCTGGCTGCACGTTGATTACAGAAAAAGACGTGTCGCCATAGATCTCTCAAAAGGCGAGAAAATTGAATTATAATTCTGGCTTTTTCCCCGCACGGCAGGGGAGCAACGCGACCCGGCGCGAGCGCCGCCCCGCCGGAGCGCCTTCAGCGCCTGAGGCCGAGCCCCCCACTTGCCGGCTCCCCCCTTTTCCTGTATACGCGCCCCTTCCCATCCCTATGGGCCGCATGAACAGTCTGCCGGTGTGCCGTAAGGCCTTACAGGCGCTGCTCCTCTGCCATTGTTAAAAAACAAAGGGTTTGCAACAGCTTACCCGTCAAGGAACAACGACAATGAACATCATCCAGCAGATCGACAAAGAGTCGATCGACGCCATCCTGACCAAGCGCGGCGTTCCCGAATTCTCGCCCGGCGACACCTTGAAGGTCATGGTCAAGGTCATCGAAGGCGAAGGCGAAAAGCGCACCACCCGCCTTCAGGCCTATGAAGGCGTCTGCATTGCCCGCGCCGGCGGCGGCATCAACGAAAGCTTCACCGTCCGCAAGATTTCCTACGGCGAAGGCGTCGAGCGCGTGTTCCCGATCTACTCGCCCTACATCGCCGAAATCGAAGTCGTCCGCCGCGGCAAGGTCCGTCGCGCCAAGTTGTATTATCTGCGCACCCGCCGTGGCAAGTCGGCCCGTATCGTCGAGCGCACCGACGTTCGCGCCCGCAAGCTGAACGCTGCCTGGAAGGGCTTCAAGAAGCCAAAGGGTGATGTTGACGACCTGACGAAGATCAACGGCATTGGCCCCGATCTCGCCGCCCGCCTGAAACAGCTCAACCTCGTCAAGTACGAGCAGGTCGCCAATCTGTCGGGCGATGACATCGGCAACGTCGAAGATGCCGTGAACATCTCCGGCCAGATCGAGAAGAACGACTGGATCGCCCAGGCTCGCGGCCTCCTGACCGCTGCGCCTGAAGCCGCCGAAGAAGCCAAGGCCTGAATTCACGAGGCCTGAATTCACGAGGCCTGACATTCGGGCACCGATGCCCTATTATACGAACGCCGGGGCTTGCTCCGGCGTTTTCGTTTGTTTGGGCCGTGCACCTATGCTGAAAGGTTGCTCGACAGCTAACTCAAGAAACGGTCGCACCATGTCCAACCTCGACGTCTTCAAGGCTCCGGTCCGCGACGACAAGATCAAGCTCCATGGCGCCGCCGACTTCGAAGGCATGCGCAAGGCTGGCAAACTGGCCGCCGAGACGCTCGACATGCTGGTTCCCCACATCGTGCCCGGCATCACCACCCAGACAATCGACGACCTGATCCTCCAGTTCGCCCTCGACAATAAGGCGATCCCCGCAACGCTGAATTATCGCGGCTACACCCACTCGACCTGCACCTCGATCAACCATGTCGTCTGCCACGGCATTCCCGGCCCCAAGACCCTGCGCGACGGCGACATCGTCAACATCGACGTCACCCTGATCGTCGATGGCTGGCATGGCGACACCAGCCGCATGTACGGTGTCGGCGTGTTGAAGCCTCGTGCCGGACGCCTCATTGAAGTCACGTATGAATCGCTCGCTCGTGGCATCGCGGCGGTTAAACCCGGCGCGACCACAGGCGACATCGGCTTTGCGATCCAGACCTACGCGGAAAGCCAGCGCTGCAGTGTCGTGCGCGACTTCTGCGGCCATGGCCTTGGCCGCCTGTTCCACGACCGCCCCAACATCTTGCATTACGGCGAACCCGGCGAAGGCATCCGCCTGGAAGCTGGCATGTTCTTCACGATCGAGCCGATGATCAACTTAGGTAAGGCCACCGTCAAAGTCCTTGGCGACGGCTGGACCGCTGTTACCCGCGACCGCGAACTTTCCGCCCAGTGCGAACACACCGTTGGTGTGACCAAAGACGGTTGCGAGATTTTCACCCTTTCCCCCGCAGGCCTGTTCATGCCGCCCTTCCAAGTCCACTGATGAAGCCGTAGGTTGGGTTAGGCGCCCCCTTGCGGCGTAACCCAACAACTCGTGCCCAACCATTGACTGCCCCCGTGTCTTCCTGAGCAAGTGGTCCATGCCCGACACGCGCAAAGACAAAGCCGCCCGCGTCACCTCAGACCTTCGCGGGGCATTGGAAGAACGCCCCCAGTCGCAGGCCTCCTTTTTCGACGCGCGCCCCGTGTCTGGCCCATCAACCGGCCCGGCCATGGCCGTGCCCCCTGCCGCCGCTACGCCACCGGCCGCATCAAAGCCCGAGCCATCCCCCCACGCCGGCCACCGCAAACGGCTGCGCGAACGGTTCCGCAAGACCGGCCCCGAAGGCCTGCCCGACTACGAACTGCTTGAGATGGTTCTGTTCAACGCCATCCCACGGCGCGACACGAAAGACCTCGCCAAAGCGATCTTGAAAGCGTGCCACAACGACTTTGCTGAGGCGATCAACACGTCCGATAGCGAACTCCTGAAGATCCCGGGCGTCACAGACAGCGTCATCGGCGAATTCCGCATGCTTCAGGCCGTTGCGCTCCGGCTTGCCAAAGGCGGCTTCGTCAAGAAGCCCGCCCTCTCGTCTTGGCCGCAGGTGCTTGACTACCTCCGCCTCGCGCAGGGGTTTGAACAGCGCGAACACTTTCGCATCCTGTTCCTTGATAAGAAAAACATGCTGATTGCCGACGAAGTGCAGGGCCGCGGCACCGTCGACCACACCCCCGTCTACGTCCGCGAAGTCGTCAAGCGCGCACTCGAACTGTCAGCCTCTGCACTGATCCTGGTGCACAACCACCCGTCCGGCGACCCGACCCCCTCACGCGCCGACATCGACATGACCCGCATGATCGTCTCCGCCGCCAAACCCCTCGGCGTCGAAGTCCACGACCACGTCATCGTCGGCCGCCAAGGCCACGCCAGCCTCAAGGCCCTGCGGCTGATGTGAGCACCCGCCTCTCAATTGTCATCCTCGGACTTGTCCCACGGCTGTCCGGTTTAAATTGTTGCCACCTTCACTGTTTCCCCGGACGGCCCCTGCACTTGGCTGATCCGGGGTCTTTACCTGCATGGGAGTGGTAAAGATCCCGGATCTGCGTGCGCTTAAGGGCGCACTTGTCCGGGAAACAGTGGGAGGGGAATCCGTATCCAGGCCAGCCATTCAAACCGGAAGTTCCCGAAGCTACAAACATTGTCCGGCGACGCGCAAAATCGGGAACCGGACAGCCGTGGGCTTGTCCCGAGGACCCATCCCTCAAGGCGGTCGCCCATCTGAGAGATACACCGCGCTGCCGCCCCTTCCCCACCACGTAACGCCGCACCATGATTGACGTACACATGTCACCCACCTTATCTGACCCCAACGCAGGCTTCATCGCCGCTCGCAACCGGGAACTCGCCACATGACCGCCCCCGCTCACCACCATCGTGACGTCATCATCCTGGGTTCTGGCCCCGCAGGCTACACGGCTGCGGTCTACGCCGCCCGCGCGATGCTGAAGCCCATGATCATCCAGGGCACTCAGCCCGGCGGCCAGCTCACCATTACGACCGACGTCGAAAACTACCCCGGTTTCGCCGAAGCGATCCAGGGTCCCTGGCTGATGGAGCAGATGCAGGCACAGGCTGCCCACGTCGGCACCGAGATCGTCATGGACCAGATCACCGCCGTCGACCTCAAGACCCGCCCGTTCAGGCTGACCGGCGACAGCGGCGACACGTACACCTGCGATGCCCTCATCATCTGCACCGGCGCTCAGGCCCGCTGGCTCGGCATCCCATCGGAGCAGACCTTCCAGGGCCACGGCGTATCGGCCTGCGCGACCTGCGACGGCTTCTTCTACAAGGGCAAGGAAGTCGTCGTCGTCGGCGGCGGCAATACTGCGGTTGAGGAGGCTCTGTTCCTGACGAACTTCGCCACGCGCGTGACGGTCGTCCACCGCCGCGACTACTTCCGCGCGGAAAAGATCCTGCAGGACCGCCTCGCCAAGAACCCCAAGATCGAGGTCATCTGGGACAGCGCCATCGACGAAATCGTGGGCACGCAGGAGCCTAAGTCCGTGACCGGCATCCGCCTCAAGAACGTCAAGACCGGCGCGCTCACCACCCGCCCCGCCGACGGCGTGTTCATCGCCATCGGCCACGCGCCTGCAACGTCCCTCTTCACCGGTCAGCTCCCAACCACCAAGTCCGGCTACCTCATCACCAAGCCCGACAGCACGCAAACCGAAATCCCCGGCGTGTTCGCTGCTGGCGACGTCAAGGACGAAGTCTTCCGCCAAGCCGTCACCGCCGCCGGCATGGGCTGCATGGCCGCGCTGGAAGCCGAGCGCTACCTCGCCGCCATCCACGCTACGAAGGTGGCCGCGGAGTAAATCCGTCCCCCTTTCGCCGTCCGCCCCTTCCTCTGTTTTCCCGGAAAATCCGCCCTTCGCGGATTTATCCGGGATCTTTCCCGCCTGAGGTAAAGACCCCGGATCGGCAAGTGCAGGGCCGTCCGGGGAAACATGTGAGGTGAAAGATGTATCTGAAGCCGCCGGCATGGCTGCGCCGCCCAAGACTTCCGGGCCTATGAGTTAAGCGTCATGTTGACTCGCCAAACTCCCGGATGGTCAAGCGGTCGCCTGAGTGTGTCGCGAGCCTGGAGATAGCATGTCACGGGTTCTCAAAACGCTACCGTCATGGAGTGACAAGTTCCGGGACGACAAGTTCCGGGACAGTTTAAGTTTTCGCTTGGCTTTCGACATGATATGACCCAAGAACAAATCATGAAGCTGTATTGTATCCACGTGAGACGGTTTTGTGGACCCCGGAGGATGGCCTATGCTGAACACTTCAAACGCTGCGCAGGACGCCGCCGGCTTGACAGCTGAGGAGCGTGCTGCTGTCCGCAACTTATGCCAACCATATAGGGATGCTACGCCGCCCAACATCGCAGCGTCTCTGAGGGCGAAGAAAATCGCTCGTCAGGGGTTGGGTGGCTTGGTGCTCACTGACTACGGCCAGCAAATCGCCGCCTACGCCTAGCCTTCCGCTATCCCACGCACCCATCCGATGCACCCCATTGGATCATGGCTGAACTATTAGGGCCAACATCAACGGCCAGACCAGAACCGTACCCACTAGCCAAACCAACGGCGTGTCTGCCTTACCCGTTACCATGACATGCACCGTGCTCCAAAGTAGTGGTGCGAGGAACAAGACTGCGACTAGAGCGCCGCGGTGCTGCGCGCCATGCACGTAGAACGCCCAAGCGATAAACCCATACTGGAAGACGGTGCAAATTATGCCTGTCCAGTCAATGAATAGCCCGAACGCTACACTGCTACCCTCGAAGCCGCTGATCCGCGCTCGTATCCAACGCTGATTTTCAAACCCGCAGATCACCAGTGCCGCCATCAGCACGCTATGTTGAACCAACTGCTCCGTTAGCTGCACCAGCGCCCCCTGAGGAATTCAGTCGCTCTCAGCCTAGTTGATTACTGACGAAAACGACAACCGAAATCAAATGATCGAAGACGACCGGCCTCGCATTAATAGCGCCGCTCCCTCACCCCCCCAGCTTTCGCCCGCTCCTCCTGCATCGCGCCCAGCCCCAGGCACGACCACAGCCACGCGACCGCGAACGGGAGTGTCAGCGCAATCATCATCCATGGCGACAGCGCCATTGCGCCGAACGCTGCAAACATCCAGCCCGACAGCGCGTCGCCGCCGCGATAGACGACCGT
>JBEBJA010000176.1:0-1976 GCA_040080145.1 Hyphomicrobiaceae bacterium | reverse complement strand
TTCTTTCATCAGCCAGTGTGAGACGCGGCGCAGGAGTTGTGTATGCGGGCCGCCGCCGTCGAAGCCGCGGGCCCAGAGCCAAGCGTGATCTGACGTCATCAATGCGACGCGGCCTTTGCCTTTGCGGTCGAGGATGAGCAGCGGGCGATCATCGGCACCGTTCATGAGATTACGGCCGCGACTCATCTGCACGTCGACTTGGCGGAACCAACGGCCCCAGTCGGGCGCGTCGGTTTTGCCTTGGGCGTCGGTTGAGCCGGGCAAGCCGCGTGTGACGGGATGCTTGATGCCGTCGGGCGAGAGCTTGGCTTTGAAGGCGCGTTCGACGAGGCGACCGTTGGGGAGCGCGGGCAGGACGGGGGCAAGCAGCGTGCGGGCGAGGCTCAACTGGCCGATGTAATCATCGCCGACCGCGACGAGGAGTGCGCCGCCGCCTTCAACGTACTTGGCGATGTTGTCGTAGTAACGCGGATCGAGGATGGCGTCGCGGTTCTGGTAGCGGTCGAAAATGATGAGATCGAAGTCTTTGATCTTTTCCGAGAACAGTTCGCGCGTTGGGAAGGCGATCAGCGACAACTGATGGATGGGTGTGCCGTCCTGTTTCATGGGCGGACGCAGGATGGTGAAGTGAACGAGATCAACGGCGGCGTCGGACTTCAGTAGGTTGCGCCAGGTGCGTTCGCCTGCGTGGGGTTCACCTGAGACGAGCAGTACGCGCAGGTTTTCGCGCACGCCTTCGGCTTCGACGATGACTCGATTGTTGGCGGCGGTGAGTTCGCCATCAAGTGTGTCGAGTTCGATTTCGACGATGTTCTGCCCCGCGTGTGGGAACGGCATCGGAATGGTGACGGTACGACCGACGAGGGCGCGGCGCGTTTCGTCGGGACGACCTTCACGGCGGATGCGGAGGGTGACGCTTTCGTTGCCTGCGCCTTGGGGTCGGGCGCCGGATTCAAGCACGCGGGCTTCGATTTCGCGGGTCGAGCCGACGATGCCGTACTTCGGTGCTTTGACGATTTCGATGCGGCGGTCGAATTCGCCGGGGCGACCGGTTAGGATGGCGTGGACGGGGGCATCGAAGCCGAGGGCGGCCGCGGATTTCGGTACGTCGTGGACTTGGCCATCTGTCACCATGATGACGCCGGCGAGGCGGTCGACGGGGGTGTTGGCGAGGGCGCGGTTGAGGTCGGCGAAAAGTTGTGTGCCGGAGGTGGTTTCGCCGCCGGGGCGCGAGGAGGAGACGTAGCGGATTTCGAGATTGGGGATCTGCGCGAACTTGGCGTCGAGTTGGGATTTGATCGCCGCCATTTGTTCGGGGCGACCGGCGAGGGTTTGGGACGTGCTCTCGTCGAGAATGACGACGGCGATGTTGGCGAGGCCTTGACGCTCTTCCTGACGCAGCGTCGGGTTAGCGATGGCGAGCAGGAGTGCGGTGAGGGCGAGGCCGCGCAGTGCAGCACCGCGCGCGCGGCGATAGAGCAGGAAGGCGGTGAGGGCCAGCGCCAGCGCTATCGCCGTCCAGAAAACGAACGCGGGGACGAGCGGCGAGGTGTCGATGGTCCAGGTCATGGGCCCCTCTGTAAACTATACCGGTTCGCAAAGCGCGCGATTCCGACGGCAAGCAGGCCGGCGGCATAAACCAGTGACAGCAAATAGAACTCGTTGGAGTAGAAGTACAACATGGCTACAAGCACCTTCCACCCCATGCCTGTGCCCATAAAATGCAAGAGCACGGCATTGGCCAAAGGCTGAAAATTTAAAACCAGCAGTACCAGCGACCAACAAAGTAGTAACGATCGCAAACGACTGCTGGCCATACTTAGGTACAGCCCTGCGGCCAACAAAGTGGCACACAACGAAGCAATGAAAATACTTTCATCAAATTGCGGCCTCTTCGTTGTTGCGTTTAGTTGTTCGAACCACGACGCCAAATTCAACCCAGCGACCACGTGCAGTACGAATATCAAACCAGCGCC
>JBEBJA010000171.1:0-1979 GCA_040080145.1 Hyphomicrobiaceae bacterium | reverse complement strand
CTTTACGGCGGTCTTGACGCGGTCGGTTCCCTTCCGGGTCGCAACTGCATGACCCTTGAGGTAGCCAGCGCCCCAGCCCACGGCGAGCAGCGACCCGCCGCCGATCAGGTTGGCGGGCACGGCGAGCCACATGAAGGCTGCGAGCGCGATGCGGACGAGGGCTGCCATATCAGCCGACCTTTTCTTCAGCGGCTGCGTCGAAGCGGGCGAACAGGGCGGCGAGAGTACCGGCCACGGCGACGCCGATCAGGATCGGCTCGGCGTGCGCGCCCAGCATGCCCAGCATCGAGCGGACGCCATCGGTGGAGGATTGCGCCTGCTCTGCGGCAGCACTCACGATGCCGAAGGCGACAACCGCCTTGGCCCCGACCCAACCGGCAAACCCGGTCATCGTGCCCCAGAACGTGCGCGAGGATTTGAGCACGTCAACGCGGCTGCCGGTCTCGGGCGTGACGGCCTGCGGCATCGGGCCGTAGTCTTCGCCAAGCGCTTCCGAGTGGACCGCGCCGGACAGAAAAAGTGCGGCTTCGGCCTTGCGGCGGCGCACGAGGCCGTTGAGCACGCGACCGCCGCCACGGGTCCAGCGCAGGAACTGATTAGGCACCGCCGACAGGTCGCCCTTGTTGAGGCGGGCGAGCAGCGTTGATTTGCGCAACGCGCCTTCGCCGACGTTATAGACGAACGACACGAGCGCATCGAACTCGCCCTGCGTCAACGGCACGGTGACGAGACGGCCAACGACGATTTCGAAGTGGCCGAGTTCGCGGGCGAGCATGGCGGTCGCTTCGTCGCGGGTAATGATCATCCCTTGCCGCACGCCTTCGGTGCAGCCCCAGCCGATGGTCCACACGCCAGCCGGGCACTTGTAGGCTTCAAGCGTGCCGTCGGGGCGCTTCTTGAGGCAGCCTTCGAAGGCCTTGATGAGATCAAGGCCGCGCTCAGACAGGCGCTTGCCTTGGTTGGGGAGGGGGAGGGTTGCCGCGCCGGACAGGAGGCGGGACACGGTGCGCTTGGTCATGAAGTCAGAGAGCAGCTTGCGGCCTGCGGGGCGCTCCGTCACGGCGGGCGCGGAAAGACCTGGAAGGGTAGCAACGGCTGCTTCGGTCATGATGATCCTCTGTGTCGGTTCGCTCAACGGGCGCTGACACAGAGGTACGGGACATTAGCGGGATTTAGAGCGGGGGCATCTGCCACCCGGACGCGACGAAGCGGGGCGTCCTAGTCTTCTTTGGTTTCGAGCAGGGTGAACAGCGACATCTGCGCCGTGACGGCCTGCGTGCGCAGCTTGGCGCGATGGTGTTTGACCATATCACGCGAGATGCCGAGCGCGCGGGTGATCTGCGATGACGAGCAGCCCTCGTCCAGCATGCGGTAGAGCCGCCGCCACGTTTCGGCGCGAAGACCGGTCGGGCCGCGCGGCAAGTCGAGTTCGACGCCGGTCGCGTAGTAGGTCATGATCTTGTCTGCGGCGGGCCGCCCGACGGTTGCGACGAGCCAGTGATCGTCGGCGGCTTTGGCTGGGATATAGATGCGGTTGCCGCCGCGTGCGGTGGCCAAGGCAAGTGCTGCATTGAGGCCCGCGACTTCGGCCAGTTCGGCGATGAGGCCGGGGAGGCCGTCATAGGCCCCCTCCGGGACGATTTGGGTTGCGCCGTCAGCCCGCACCAACGGGGTGACGTGCGGCACCGGATCAACGGGCAACGCGACACTTAGCAATTTGGTGCGGGATGACATGGCGGGCTTACTCCGCAGCAGCTTGGGTAGGAGCGTCGGCGTCAGCAGGCGCGGCGTCGGGATCATCGGCGGCGGTGCTCGCTTCGCCGTCTTCCAATTCCGGCTCGATGACGCCCGCCTCAGTGACCGGACGGGCGGTATCGAGTTCGATGCCTTGGGCGGTCAGTTCCGCGCCGATCTTGTCGCGCATCTGGCGGATGCCGTCGATGTAGTACTGCGTCGCCAGCCGGGCCGCTTCGGTCTTG
>JBEBJA010000048.1:0-1983 GCA_040080145.1 Hyphomicrobiaceae bacterium | reverse complement strand
ATGAGATAACAAAAAAGCCGCGCTGGTGGCGCGGCTTGCGGACGAGGCCCATCAGGCGCGCGTCATCGCATCCGCAAAAGTGCGGCGGCGGTACGTCGGACGATGGCCAAATGCGTTTTCATGAGACTGCATATGTCGAAAAACGACGCGAAAGTCAAGGAAATCGCCTCACCCCATATCAATCGGGAGGTCGTCGCGGGCGCCCCATTCAGACCAGGAGCCGTCGTAGATGGCGGTGTCTGGGTGGCAATTCTTCCTACGTGTAGTTCACACCACTACGGAGGCGAGGCGCAGGATATTGGGAAAGGCTTCTCGCGCGAGGGCCTTGAACCTGTCAATGCGGGCATGTTTCGACGCATCGGTCGCGGGAATGCGCTTGAACAGCGACGGCGCTGGATCGAGGCGCGTATCGGCTAGGAAGCGGGCAAATTCGGGATAAGCCTGAGCGGCCGAATGGTTCGCCATCGACGCCACCATCATTCGCGGCCAATCGCCTGGGACACCCGGCGCAATGACTGGCTGCGACATTGCGTTGCGTTCTGTGTCGGAGTCGACAAAAATTTCGGTGGCTGCAATGGTTGCTGCACTGAGACAAGGTCTCAGTGCACGCGTGAGCTCAAGCGTGATTCTCTGCTCCTGGAATATGGGTACGCCCGCCTGAACCGGAATGCCTGTTGCCGAGCAGTCGATATAAAGTGTGTCCGGTTTTGCCTGCACGTGGCCGTGCTCGAGGTGCAGATCAAGAGCTGTGATTTCCTTGAGGCGTCCCTTTCGGACGACGTCGGAGATTGAGCGCAACAAATCACTTTCCCTGACACTGGCAGTCGCGGAATGCCACATCGTGGGCAGGTGCGTTCGGTCATGGCGGTTTGAGAATCCGCGGGCCTCGAATCCTAGAAATATTTCGTCTGCCGTTCGTGCAGCGGCGACGGCTTCCATTTGCGCGATCTGGCCATCCATGGTTGCATCGAAGTGTTCAGGCGAGAACTGCATCTTCGCCCGATCCGCCCACCAAGCATCTCTCGGCATAATCCAGCGAATCCTGTCGGGCGAAACTCCTTGACCCAAAAGCCACGTGCATGCATCCATGCCGGTCTTACCCTGACCCACAACGCAGTAGTTTTGAAATGTCCTTGGCACGTCAGGTAGGGCGTTGATCGCCACGCACGTCAACGCGGGATCGACCCGGTAGTTGAGACTATGCGTCGAAGGCACACCCGTATTGGACCAGGTTCCATCGACATAGCGTTTGTTGGCCTTGACAGGCAGTTCGGTGGCGCTGATGCGCGAGACAGCAAATCCGTCGCGCCAATCGTGCATCGGCAGGTAATATACGCGCCCGGACGCGAGCAGGACATCAGCCATCACCCGCTCATAGTAGGCGAGGATCTCGTCGCGGCTGGCCATGTGCATGAGACCATCGTTCACTCCGCCGCGAAAAGGCCGATCGAGTTCAAGTGGCGTCGAGTCGACACCGTAGTAATGCGACGGCAGGTGCAGGCGGACGAACGGATAAGCGTCGTTCCAGTGGCCGCCCGGCTTTGCGTGTCGATCTATCACGATCAGGGACGATTGTGTGTGCCGCACAATTACGTCGGCGAACGCCATCCCGGCTGCGCCCGATCCGATTAGAACATAATCCGCTTCAAGCGTCCGTTGCATGGTGCTGAACCTTTGCTGCTTCACCCCATATCAATAGGTAGATCGTCGCGGGCGCCCCATTCAGACCAAGAGCCGTCGTAGATGGCGGTGTCTGGGTGGTCGAGTTGGGCTAATGCGAAGGCGACTACACCGGCTGTGACGCCGGAGCCGCAGCTGGCGACGATGGGACGATCAATATCGACATCGGCGGCGGCGAAGATCTTGCCGAGTTCGTCGTTGGGTTTGAGCGTGCCGTCGGCATTGAGTAGGGATTGGAAGGGGACGTTTTTCGAGGATGGAATGCGGCCCGAGCGGAGGCCTGCGCGGGGTTCGGCGACGGCA
>JBEBJA010000026.1:0-1985 GCA_040080145.1 Hyphomicrobiaceae bacterium | reverse complement strand
CTTTACGGCGGTCTTGACGCGGTCGGTTCCCTTCCGGGTCGCAACTGCATGACCCTTGAGGTAGCCAGCGCCCCAGCCCACGGCGAGCAGCGACCCGCCACCGATCAGGTTGGCGGGCACGGCGAGCCACATGAGGGATGCAAGCGCGATGCGGACGAGGGCTGCCATATCAGCCGACCTTCTCTTCTGCCGCCGCGTCGAAGCGGGCGAACAGGGCAGCGAGCGTGCCGGCCACGGCGACGCCGATCAGGATCGGCTCGGCGTGCGCGCCCAGCATGCCCAGCATCGAGCGGACGCCATCGGTGGACGATTGCGCCTGCTCTGCGGCAGCACTCACGATGCCGAACGCGACAACCGCCTTGGCCCCGACCCAACCGGCAAACCCGGTCATCGTGCCCCAGAACGTGCGCGATGATTTGAGGACATCGACGCGGCTGCCCTTTTCGGGCTCAACCTTCTGCGGCATCGGGCCGTAGTCTTCGCCGAGCGCTTCGGAGTGAACCATGCCGGACAGGAACAGCGCGGCTTCGGCCTTGCGGCGGCGAACCAATCCGTTGAGCACGCGCCCGCCGCCACGGGTCCAGCGCAGGAACTGATTGGGGACGGCAGAGAGGTCGCCGTTATTGAGCTGGCGCAGGAGCGTCGACTTGCGCAACGCGCCTTCGCCGACGTTGTAGACGAACGAGACCAGAGCTTCGAATTCGCCCTGGCTTAAAGGGGTGGTGACGAGACGGCCCACGACGATTTCGAAGTGGCCCAATTCGCGGGCAAGCATGGATGCGGCTTCGTCGCGGGTGATGACCATCCCCTGCTTGACGCCTTCGGTGCAGCCCCAACCGATGGTCCACACGCCAGCCGGGCACTTGTAGGCTTCGAGCGTGCCGTCGGGGCGTTTCTTGAGGCAGCCTTCAAAGGCCTTGATGAGATCGAGGCCGCGCTCAGACAGGCGCTTGCCTTGGTTAGGAAGGGGGAGGGTTGCCGCGCCGGACAGGAGGCGGGACACGGTGGCGCGGCGGGCCAGGAAGCTGGTGAGGGGGTTGCGGCTCGCGGGGCGCTCCGTCACGGCGGGCGCGGGAAGATCGGGCAGGGTGGCGGCGTCGGTCATGGCGGTGATCCCGGTTCTGATCGCTGAGGGCGTTTCAGAAGGATTACGGGACATTTCCGGGATTTAGAGCGGGGGCAGTTACACCCAGGACGCGGTGAGATCGCGCGTCCTAGTCTTCCTGTTTGCTTTCGAGCAGGGCGAACATGGACATCTGCGAGGTCACCTCTTGGGTGCGCATCTTGGAGCGGTGGTATTTGACCATATCGCGGGAAATGCCAAGCCTGCGCGTGATCTCCTGCGATGACGCGCCGTCGTTGATCATGGCATACATCCGCCGCCACGTTTCGGCGCGCAGGCCGCTTGGGCCGCGCGGCAGTTCGATTTCGCCGCCGTCGCGGCCCTTGATGAGGGTGCAGATCGCGTCGGCGGCCACGCGTCCGACGGTTGCGACCAGCCAGTGATCATCGGGGGCGTAGGCTGGAATGTAGACGCGGTTGCCGCCGCGCGCGTTGGCGAGGTCCAAGGCGGCTTGCAGTCCGGCGGCGCGGGCGATGTCGGCGAGCAGGCCGGGGAGGCCGTCGAAGGCCTCCGCCGGGAGGTTGGTATTGCCGTCATCCGCCCGCACCAAGACCGTGACGTGCGGCACCGGCTCAACGGGCAACGCGACAGAGGGCAGTTTGGTGCGGGCGGATGACATGGGCGTTACTCCGCTGCGGCTTGGGTGGCGGTTGCGGGAGCGTCTGCGGCGGCGTCGGGATCATCGGCGGCGGTGCTCGCTTCGCCGTCTTCCAATTCCGGCTCGATGACGCCCGCGTCGGCGACGGGCTTGGCGGTGTCCAGCTCGATGCCTTGGGCGGTCAGTTCCGCGCCGATCTTGTCGCGCATCTGGCGGATGCCGTCGATGTAGTACTGCGTCGCCAGCCGGGCCGCTTCGGTCTTG
>JBEBJA010000075.1:0-9541 GCA_040080145.1 Hyphomicrobiaceae bacterium | reverse complement strand
GGACCGGCTGGAGCAGAACGGGGCGGCGGTCGATCATCGTTTTGGCTTCGCGCTTCACCGTGACGGGTTCGGCGTGCGGGTGCGCGTACCAGCCATAGAGCAGGGCGGCAATGGGGAGAGTTAGCAGGACTGCGAGCGGCCAGGCTTGTCCGGTGAACTCTGCCGCCTGGGCGACATAGAGACCGGCAAAGACGAAGGCCAGCATGGGCCACAGTCCAGCCAGCGCGCTTTCGCTGGATGCTGGAGCAGAGGCCGGCTTGGGCTGTGCCTGTTTGCGGCCCGTGAGGCTGGGGTGAAGGCGCGGGGGGACTAAGGCCCGCTGGATGCGGGGCCGCGTGACGACCGGATTTGTCATGTGTTCAGTGCTCGGTTATGGGCGGTGGTGCGGCGGCGATGCCCCAGACCATGGCCATCAGGACGTAGAAACTTCGCCAGTGGTCGCTGTCGATGATGATGCCTTCGAGAGCGGTTGCGACGAAGGCTGCATAGGCGATGAGGAAGAGCGGTCGCGCCTCGTTGGCGATGCTTAGATGCTTGGCGCCGATTGCAAGGGTTAGGCCGACCATGAGGGCGTAGGTCAGGCCGCCGAGCCAGCCCGCGTTCAGGAACATGGAGAGGAAGACGTTGTGGACTTCCTCGTGGTGGTGGACCGCCGTGAACTGACCTGCGCCGATGCCGAGTGGGTTGTCGAGCAGCAGGCGCTTGGCTTTTTCCTGGCCGCCAAAGCGTCCGGCGGGGCCGACGTCGTAGCTTTGGGTCAAGCTGGCGCGTTCTTCGAGGAAGCTCGCCATCTTGTCGTTTTGAAGCACGCCAAGGGTGACGAGGGCGACGAGGGCGCAACCGGCAAGAACAATGGCGACGATCTTTTCGCGCTGCTGTCGGGTGTAGGCCGTGGCGTAGGCGAGGACGCCGTAGACGAGGAGGGCGAGAGCTAAGTTGATCCAAGCCCCGCGCGAGAAGCTCAGCAAGTTGGCGAGAGCAAGGGCTGCGGCGATGACAATCGGGAGGCCTGCCCGATACCAGGGACGGACCAGCACCAAGTGAAGCGCGTAGAGGAATGGTGCGACCAGGAACGGGCCGAAGACGTTGGGGTCTTTGAACGTGCCGGAGGCGCGGGCAAATTTGGTGAAGAGTTCATATGCGCCGGGAATTAGTTGGAAGTAGCCGGTGAAGGCACAGCCTGCGGCGAGGACGGCGGCGAACAGCCAGCCGCTGAAGATCAGTGCGGTATGCTGGACAGGCGACCTGGCGATGAAGCCTGCGAGTACGAACGAGGCTACATAGAGGTAGAGCGAGACAACGGTGAAGATCGTGGAGGCGGCGAGGTCGCGCGACAGCGTGGCGGCGAGGAAACCGCTGGCGGCGGCGATGCTCCACAGGGCGAGGTAGGCGGCGAGCGCTGGCGAGAAAAGGGTGAGGCCTGCGGCGGGGAGCAGGGCGATGAGGCCCATCAGCATGACGTCGACGGGGGCGGGTTCGGTGAAGACGATGGAGCTGACGGCGAAGGCCAGCCAGACGAGGCCGAGGATGGCGAGATGGATGAGGCCAGTGCGGCGCGCGACCACCTGCTGCGGCCCGGGTGCCACGGCGGGGATGGGTCTGATGAGCGACGCAGAGCGCATGGAGGGGTCCAGGGGAGGGAGTGGGCAGTGAGTAGGGAGTAGGGAGTAGGGAGTAGGGAGTTGATGTGCAGGTTTTGGGCCAAGCCGGGAGTAGAGGTCGGAGTTTATTTGAGGGTTGACTGGATCCCAGCCTTCGCTGGGATGACGTTAAGGGGGGGGTGGTTTCGGCGGCTAAAGGAAAAGGGGGCGAGTGGGAGGCTTAGTGGACGGTTCGGCCTTGCTGGTTGATGGGTCCTCGGGCCGAGCCCACGGCTGTCCGGTTTAACTTGTTGCCACCTTCACTGTTTCCCCGGACGGCCTCTGCACTTGGCTGATCCGGGGTCTTTACCTGCATGGGAGTGGTAAAGATCCCGGATCTGCGTGCGCTTAAGGGCGCACTTGTCCGGGAAAACAGTGGGAGGGGAATCCGTATCCAGGCCAGCCATTCAAACCGGAAGTTCCCGAAGCTACAAACATTGTCCGGCGACGCGCAAAATCGGGAACCGGACAGTCGTGGGCCGAGCCCACGGCTGACAAATTTAACGGCCGGCGTCGTGGCCCCTGGGTCCCGTGTCTGCACTGCACCGTGAAGGACGCTGCAGTACGCACGAGAAGACAAGGGTGACACGCTGTTGGGTTTCGCAAGGGCTCAACTCATCCAACGAATGAAGTGCAGACGGGAGGGGAAAAGTGGTCAGTAGGCGTTTTCGTTGCGGGAGAGGAGGGCGAGGGGGGTTTTAACGAGGATGTAGGCATCAAGAAACACGCTCCAGTTTTCGATGTAGTAAAGATCGTGGAGCACGCGCTGCTGGATTTTGTCGGCAGTATCGGTTTCTCCGCGCCAGCCGTTGATCTGGGCCCAACCGGTGATGCCGGGTTTGACGCGGTGGCGGGCGTAGTAGCCGTCGACAACTTCGTCGTAAAGCTTGGTGCCGGCTTTGGCCTGGACGGCATGGGGGCGGGGGCCGACGAGGGACAAGTTGCCGAGGACGACATTGAAAAGCTGGGGGAGTTCGTCGAGGCTCGATTTGCGGATGAAGCGGCCGATCGGCGTGACGCGGTCATCGTCGCGGGTGACGAGCTTTTCGGCGTTGGCGTCGCAACGGTCGGTATACATCGAGCGGAACTTGTAGACCTCGATCAGCTCGTTGTTGAAGCCGTAGCGCTTCTGGCGGAACAGGACCGGGCCGGCGCTGTCGCGCTTGATGGCGATGGCAATGGCGGCCATGACGGGGGCGAGCAGGACAAGGGCGGCTATGCCGACGATCTTGTCGAACAGCCACTTGGAGACTGTGCCCCAGTCGGTGATCGGCTTGTCGTAAAGGTCGATCATGGCGACCGAGCCGACGTGGGAATAGGTGCCGGGCGTGAAGCGCAGCTTGGTGGCGCGGGCAGGGAGTTTCACTTCGGCGGGCAGCACCGACAGGCTTTTCATGACGGTGGCGACGCGATCTTCGGCGCTGATCGGGAGGGCGACGATGATGAGGTCCAAGCGGGTCTTGCGGCCGAAGGTGACGAGATCGGCGATACCGCCCAAGCGGGGGTAGCCAGCCAGCATGGACTTGGCCGGTTCGCCGTTGCGGGGAAGGTCGCGGTCATCGAAGATGCCGCAAATTCGGATGTCGCCGGAGATGTCGGCTTCGAGCTGGGCGATCAGATCGCCGGTAACGTCGCCGGTGCCGTAGATGGCGGCGCGGCGGTAGAGGCGGCCTTGGGTGTTGAGGCGGCGGAGGTAGGCCGATATGGCGAGGCGGCCGAGGACGAGGCCGGTGCTGCCGACGCCAAACCAAGCGGCGACCCAGACACGCGAGAATTCGGTGCCGATTTTCAGGAAGAAGACGGTGGCGACGAGGGCGGTGAAAGCAGCCGTCCAGGCAACCAGCATGCGCGGCATGCTCTTGAGGGACGACGACAGGGTCGCCATGGCGTAGAGGCCGAACAATTCGAATGTCAGGACGGTCGCGAAGCCCATGCCGACGTGAGCGAACCAGTAGTTGGCGTTGGCGTGGACGAGGGGTTCATCAACGTAGATCTGGGCGATGACAAAGCCGGCCAGCGTGACGAACGCGCCTTCGAAGGCGGCGAACAGGCCGCGCAGCACGACGGGCGAAATGAGGCTCGCGGTGTTGGTGTAAGAGAAGTCGGCCAAACGCGGGACGCTGATCGAGACCGCGCTACCGTTGCCGAATTCGTACTGGGCCGAGGAATTGGTGGAGTGCATCGTTCGTCAACCAGAACAGAGGAGAGTTGACGGGGACGGTGCAGGGTCCGTGCCAGGGTCGAAGGTGTGCGGAGCGTTTGGGGCGGTATGGTTAGGGAAGCGTTAAGGGTAGAAAGAAAAGGGACTGAGACGCATCACTGGCCGGTTTCCAATTGATGGTTGTCGTGGGTGGCCGCCTGCGCGCATAGGCGCTAACATAGCGAAACGGTGGCCCCCTCTCCCCCTGGGGAGAGGGTTGGGGTGAGGAGGCTCTTCTGCAAAGCCAGCCGAGTGAAGGCACCCCTCATCTGCCCTTCGGGCATCTTCTCCCCAGGGGGAGAAGAAAGTAAGGGCTTATTTTAGCGCGTATGCGCCTGCGCGGCGATGACGAAGGAAGTGGGGTTGGCGTAGAAGTCGAGGATATTGGCGGTCATGCGGGAAACGGTGAAGCGGTCTGCGACGGCGATTTTGAGACGGGCCGCGCGGGCGTGTGCCGTTATGGGATCGTTAAGCGTGTTTGTCATGGCGGACGCGAGGGCTTCGGCGTCGTCCGGCGGAATGAGGGCCGTATCGGTAGCGTCGACGATCTCCGGGATGCCGCCGACGCTGGTGGCGATGAGCGGCATGCCGGCAGCGGCGGCTTCCAGCACGATGTAGGGGAAGCTCTCTTTGCGCGACGGTACGATAAGGGTGCGGCCAAGCGGGAAGGCCTTGCTGGAGGGCATCGCGCCGGGGAATGTAACGGCTTCGGCGAGGCCGAGATCGCAGGCGAGCGCCTTGAGGGTCGCGCCATCGGGGCCGGAGCCGACGAGGGTCGCGGTATAGGATTGGGCGCGGTTCGCTTTCAAAGCAGCGAGGGCGCGCAGCAGGACGTCGATGCCTTTCAGCTCGCGCAGTTCGCCGATGTAGAGGAAATCGGTGGCAGTGAGGCTTGTCGCGACGGGGGCGAAGTCGGACGGCTGGAGGCCGTTGTGGATGACGCGGCGGGGGGCACGGCCCTGGCGTATTCTCTCGCCGTAGAGCCGGGCAGCATACGCACTTTCGAAGATCAGGCCGTCGGTGAGGCCGTCGAGGATTTTTTCCAGGCCGATGAAGATGCGGCCTTCAAGCGAGGCCGGGGCGTAATTCAGCGTGCCGCCGTGGGGGGTGTAGAAGGCTTTGACGGGCTGGCCCTGGGCTTTGAGGGCGCGGGCGGCCAGGCGTGCATATGCGCCGCCTTTGGCACCGTGGCCGTGGAGGATGTCGAGGGCGAGGGGCCGGGTCAGGGCGATGATCGCGCGGTGGGCTTTGAGGTCGGAGGGGCCGGGGGCGCGGGCCATAGACACGCGATGGAGGCCGAGGGCGAGTTTGGGGGCGATGGCTGAGAGGCGCTGTTCGGTGAGGCTGTCTGCGGCCTGGCTATCGGCGATGAGGCCGACGGCATGGCCGAGAGCGGCCTGCGCGGCGGCGAGGTCGAGGACATGACGGAACAGCCCGCCCACGGGGGCGCGGAGACAATGAAGGATACGCATAGGGCGGAAGCGTAGCGGGGAAGGGTTTAGGTTTGGTTAGGGGCTCTTTTGCTTTCAAGAGATCTGGCCTGATCGAAGGCCAGATCTCTCGAGTCCGGCGCTCGCGCCGGCGCCTCTTCGGCGCTTCGGTCAGCAAGGGCTGACCGCTCAAGTGGCCGTCGTGTCTTCGCGCACGTGTTCGTGGCTGCCGCCCCTCTCCCCGTTGCGAAGAGCAACGGGGAGAGGGGATTCAAGAGCATGGACCTCAATCGTCGTCGAAGGTGCCTTTTTCGGCGGCGGTGTGGCAGGCTTTGCAGTCGCCGGGGAATTTTGCGCCTTTGCGTTTGAGGGTGGCGGGGGAGATGCGGTCTTTCTTTTCGTGCTTGCGCTTGAACCACGGCAGATCGGTGATGCGCTTGGGGGTTTGTGACGGTGAGAGGTCGCGCAGGAGTTTGCCGCCGCGTCCGCCTGTATCGGCGGCGTTGTCCTTGAGGTAGACGGCCATGCGTTGGGCGAGGGCCGGGTCGAGTTCGGCATTGTCACCGAAGTGGTTTTTGAGATCACCCATGATGAGGTCCCATGAGCGGGCGGGGAGCAGGCCTGCCGGGTAGAGCATGTGGCAGGCGCTGCACTCTTTGGCGACTTCGGCGTTTTTGATGGGCGGGATGGAGAGGCCATCGGCGGCAAGGGGCGTCGCGAAGATGGCGGCGAAGATGGCGGCGGTGAGGGTTACGGATTTCACGGGTGGCTCCTGTGGGCATGATGCCGGTTAGAGACTGAGCAGGTAGGTGAGGGCGTCGCCCTTTTCGGTGGGGGTGCATTCGCGACCCAGCACGTCGCTGCAATTGCGTTTGAACCATTTCTCGACTTCGGCGGGGTCGGTGTAGCGCTTGGGGTTGATCGAGGCGGCCATGGGTTCGATGGGTTTGCCCGCGCGGGTTTTGCCTTCCTTGGTGAGGTCGGTGGTGTGGCAGGTGGTGCAGGCGGGCGTATCGGGTTTGCCGCCGGTGTGCGTGCCGGTGAAGAACGCCTTGCCTCGCTCGGCGGAGAAGCCTTTGAAATTTGGGTCGGCTTTGGCGGCGGTTGCCATATGCGCATCGACGACGGCCTTTTGGGCGGGCGACATGGCGGCAAGGGCTGCGGTCTGGGCAAGCAGGGTTGCTGCGAGCATCAAGGGGAGGCGGGAGAAGAGCTTCATGGGAGTTTCCTTTCTGACGGGAATGCTATCGCTCTGGGTTTGAACTGGCCGAGGTTTGAGTCAGCGTGGCAGGCGGCGCAGTTGAGCTTTCCGTTGACGGCCTTGGAGGTGAAGGCAGCGTCTTGAATGTCGCGGTGGATGGATTTCCAACCAGGGGATTGGGTGATGCGGAGCGAGCTGGTTGTGCCTGGGTAGCCAACGACGTAGGCGGCTTTGGTGTCCCAGGCGGACGCGCTGTTGGCGGTGAGGTAGGCGCGCAGGTGTTCGACTTGGGCCGGCTCAAGGGTGGCGTTGTCGCCGAAGTGATCGGCGAGGCGATCGAGGATTTTTGACCAGACGGCGGCAGTGGCGAGGCTTGGGTGATGGGGGGAATGGCAGGCCGAGCATTCCTTCATGTAGACGGAATCGAGGGGCGCGGTTGGGACGCCGGGAACGGGCATGAACGAGGGGACGAGGACGCCGGGCACGAGGACGGCGGCGAGGCCTGCGAGGGTGATGGTGGCGCGGATGGGTTTGGCTGGGACTTGCGGCACGCGATCTGGGTGCGCGCGTTTGCGTCCGGTGACCATGGCGCGCACGAGATTTTCGCGGGTGCGCAGGCTGTCGATGATGACGCCTGTGACGTGGCCCGCGATGAGGGCGAGCAGAATCCAGGCGAGCAGGGCGTGAATACCACCGGCGGCTGTACCGGCGGCGTACGACGTCGTGGGCGCAAGGGGGCCGTCTTTCAGAGTACCGCCGAGGGAGATTGTGCCGGTCAGCGTCAGCGTGAAGAGAACGAGGAGCAGCGTCACGATCATCATCGTGCCGACGGGGTTGTGGCCGGTGTGGTGAGCGGCCTTGCCGCGCAGCAGGGCGATGGCGTGTTTGAGGGCGGTGAACGGGGAGACGAGAAAGCTGTCGAAGCGCGCGTAGGTGGATCCGAGAAAGCCCCAGACCAAACGGAAGACAAGCAGCATTGCGACGATGGTGCCGGCGATCACGTGGATGTCGAGCCACCAGCGCGGCGCGAGGAAACCGGTGAAGAGGGCCGTTGCAACCGTTGCAACAAGCGACCAATGAAAAACGCGGACGCCGAGATCCCATACGGCGGCGGATGGGACGGGATCGTGCCGTGCGGGACGGTCTGCCGTTGTACTCGTCACTGTTATGTCCCTCGCCCTGATGCCTGCGAGGGCAGGTCTAAGCTGTGCCAGCTTACCGGAAGGTAACGGGGGCGGAAGGCTGCCGGTCAGGTTGGCGGCAGGCTATTTATTTTCCGCAGCGGTCATGCATCCCTTGGCGGTTGTGCCTGCGTATCTGCCGGGTTCGCATGGGCCTGGTTTGTCCTTACCGGCATATGCGCTGACCACGGTCAGTAGGACCGCTACGGCCGTGGCGGCAAGAATGGTCTTGAACATGGACAAACTCCACGCAGCAATATAGTTCGTTTCTAATATGCGTTAACGCACAATACTTGTGCCTCTACATTGATAATGAAAAGTAGCGCTGCGAGCAAGTACAAAAGAGACGAATTGTGATTGTCTTACATGTGATTACCTGATTTCCCGGCATTGTCCGCAATGGCCATTGTTGCTCCAAAGATCGCCATGCGACGAGGCGACTACACACGCGGATACCAAACCGCGCACGTCAGTACTTATGCGGGTTGGTATTATGCGGTTTCGTATCAGTGGGATCGCACGGGGGGACTATTTATAACGGCGTTTCGATCTGGGGCCACCGAGTGTCATGCGGGACGTCCTTGGGGGCTTGGCCGAGGCGTGCTGGATGGTCCGGGTCCGGTTTATTGCGTGACGGTTTTTTTTGGGATGCGTGAGGTTTGACGGCGTGAGGTTTGGGCGTAGCAGCTGGAGCGGGCGATGCGGCCGGTGCCGTTTGGGGGAGGCGTTGGGCTGACGCTGCGTGGGGGGACGCTGCTTTTTCGTTCGCCTTCAGGACTTTGACAGCCTTGGCGATCTCGGCTGCTTTGGCGGCGGCAGCGATGTCGCGGGTCAGCTGGGGATTGCCGTTTTCGAGCACAATGGAGCATTCGCGCGGAAGCTGGTCGAGCGTCATCGGCGGCTTAACTTTGGGCTTGGCCGCTACGACCGGCGGGGAAGGAATTGGCAGCGGCGCAGGGTCGGCCTTGATGTTGGCGACAAGTTTCAACCAGTCTTCGAGTTCCTTGCCGCATCCATCTTCACCGGGAACGGACTTTTGCGGTTCGCAATCGGCTGAGCCCGCAGGACAGTGCATGCGGACATGGAAGTGGTAATGATGGCCCCAGTATGGGCGGACTTTCGACAGCCAGCCGCGCTTGTCCTTGGCGGCATAGCATAGAACCTGCTTGATGGCAGGGTGAACGAAGATGCGTTCGACCTCAGGGTAGGAGGCGGCGCGCTTCAGAATTGCGAAGTGCTGCTCGGTCCAGACGTCGCGGTTCACCGTCGTTCCGTCGTCGCTCAGCATCGAGGTCGCTTCGATGGTTTCGCGCTCTTTGTTTGTCAGGCGACGGTCGGGCATCGGGGTCAACCAGAGGTCGGCGTCGAGCCCGATCTGGTGGCTGGCGTGGCCGGTGATCATCGGTCCGCCGCGCGGCTGGGCGAGGTCACCGACGAGAAGGCCGGTCCAGCCGTCGTTCTCTTTGCCGTCGGCGGCGAGCTTCTCAATCAGGTTGATGAGCTTGGGATGGCCCCAGTTGCGGTTGCGCGACAGGCGCATGGCCTGCCACGCCGGACCGTCGACGGGGAGCGCTTGACCGCCCGAGAGGCAGCCTTTTGCGTAGCCGCCGATGGCGCGGGCGGCGAGCGGGGCGGGAGATTTGACGGCGCCGAACAAGGCTTTGGCAGGTTTGAGGCCGGGCGTGCCGCCGGAGTCGGCGAGCGGGTCAGGAGAGGCGCTAGTCGCGTCGGCCGGCGTTGCGGTTGGAGAGGGCGCAACGGGTGGCACTGCGGCGACGGCGACTGGGGCGGGTGACGGCGGATCGGCCTGCTTGATGGCGACGCCGCGGATCGTGATCCCAGCCTTGTAATCGTTGAGCAGAACCTGCATCCGCTGCCCCACGCGGGTC
>JBEBJA010000191.1:0-39822 GCA_040080145.1 Hyphomicrobiaceae bacterium | reverse complement strand
CCCAGGGGGAGAAGAAAGTAAGGGCTTATTTTAGCGCGTATGCGCGAAGGCGGCCATGACGTTTGTTGTGTGTTGGAGTGGGAACCAAGCGTTAGAGTCTGAACACTAGATCTCGGGTCCTAATGTTGTTGGGTCAGCGGGTGCCGGAGCGGAGTTCGGATTCGGGGTTGGCACCGATGTGGTGGATCGCGAGGTCGGCACCTTGGTGTTCATCGTTGGGACTCATGCGGAAGCCGAACGCCAGATCGACGACCTTGTAGACGATGAAGCCGGATGCCAGTCCGAGCGCTGCGCCGCCGAGGCTGCCGACCAGCTGGGACGCGAAGGTTACGCCACCCATTCCGCCGAGCGCTTTGAGGCCGAAGATTCCGCAGGCGATACCGCCCCAGGTTCCGCACAAGCCGTGCAACGCCCAAACGCCGAGCACGTCGTCGATTTTCCAGCGTTCGGTTGAAATCTGGAACATCTGGACGAAGAGCGCGCCGGCAACGCCGCCGACGACGAGGCTGCCCAACGGGTGCATCACGTCGGACCCGGCACAGACGGCCACGAGACCGGCGAGCGCGCCGTTGTGGACGAAACCTGGGTCATTCTTGCCGACAAACAGCGCGGCGAGGATGCCGCCGCACATGGCGAGCAAGGAGTTGGCAGCGACGAGCCCCGAAATGGCCTTCAGGCTTTGGGCGCTCATCACGTTGAAACCAAACCAGCCGACGCACAGCATCCACGAGCCCATGGCGAGCCAGGGCAACGACGAGGGAGGCGTGGGGCCAGGGCGTGAACCCGTGTAGCGGCCAAGGCGGGGGCCCAACTGCAGGATGGCGGCGAGTGCTGCCCAGCCGCCAAAGGCGTGGATTACGATAGAGCCGGCGAAGTCTTTGAACTCAGCGCCAAGGGCCTTTGCGAAAAGGCCTTCCTGAAGGCCGAAGTTTTTGTTCCAGGCGATGCCTTCGATCAACGGGTAACAGAGGCCAACGAGAAGGGCCGTTGCGACGCACTGCGGCAGGAAACGGGCGCGCTCGGCGATGCCGCCGGAGATGATGGCCGGGACTGCCGCTGCAAAGGTGCAAAGGAAGAAGAAGCGGACCAGCGTCAGGCCTTGAGGGTCGAAGCCCTTAGCACCGCCCGAGATTGCTTCCGCGCTCTGGAAGAACGAAACTCCGTAGGAGAGCGTGAAGCCGATGGTGAAATAGACAACGGTCGAGATCGCAAAATCGACCATGATTTTGACCAGCGCATTGACCTGGTTCTTGTGCCGGACGGTGCCGACTTCCAAAAACGCGAAGCCGCCGTGCATGGCGAAGACGAGGATCGCCCCCATCAGTAGAAAAAATACGTCAGAGCCTTGCTGTAGTTGTTCCATCCCGTTCCCCCAGCCGGAGCCTAATTTTTAGGCAATCGCAGTTCATTCTGCGCTGTCTTCCGGTGCTGGGACTGGGTGCTGGCAATTTTTATACCAATTAAGCAGAAATTGCTGTTCGTTAATGCAATCAATCGCTTGGTAATTGTGCAGCGTGGTCGCATGGTTACCGCGCTGCACATGAAATCATCAACTCCACTGCCGTATGACTAAATTTTAGTCATCGCATCCGGCGCGGGTTCATATACAGGTCGTTTTCCTGCCGTTCCAGCTTGGGATCGAGGCGGCCAGCGCTCAGTTCGCCGAAGAGCGATTTGATGTGGCGGCGCGCACCGCGATTGAAAATGATGATGGCGCAGAACAGCTTCATCACCGCCAAAAGACGTTTGTCGTGGACGCCGGTTTTGACGCGGCCGCGCCAATGGCCGCCGATCGTGAGGATTGATCCGTCGAGATCGCCAACCACGTTGCCCTGCTGGTCGTAGAGGGTGTAGTCGCCGCCGACGGCGAAGAAATCACGGCGGAGGCGGTAAAACACGGGGCGGCCTTCGTGCATGATGAAGAAGGCGAAGTTTTCCATTTGCCAGGGGAATTTCTTTCCCGAGCGCTCGACGTAGATCATGAAGTCGTCGTCGTTGGTGTTGATCGAGTAGCTGGTAATGGGGAAGCCACGCGCGCCGACCGTCTGCTGAAGCGAACGGCCAACCATAAGGTCCATGGTTGCACGCCAGTTGAGATCCGCGGAGAACAGCTTCACGACAAGACGCTTGTCCATGCTGTTGGCGGGCTTTTTCCAGAGCTCCTCACGGTAGCCGAGTAGACCCGTTGTCTGGCCGTTTTCAGTGACCTCGGCGAAGATGTCCATATCGGTCGTGAACTGGCGGGATTTGGCGCGGTTGCGGGTGTTTTTGTAGAAGCCGAATTCGGTGAGGTTGAAGTCGGTGATCCAGACGGAAACGTCGAAGGTCAGGTGGTCGGCCGTCGGCTTGGAGGTTTTGGCCGGTTTGCCTTTGGCGGGAACCGGCGCTTGGGTCGTTGGCGTGGCTTCGGCGCGGGCTTCGCGCGCGGCATCGGCGGCGGCTGCGTTGGCATCTGCTGTGGTGGCGGACATGTGGCCTCTCCGAGGACTGCGCGAATCAGTTCGATGTTGAAACGCTAGCAGAGCGGCGGCTGTTGACGGCAGGGCTAGACGAATTTGGCGGTGGATAGACCGGCGCGCAGACTTTGCGCGGTAGCATCGCGGTTTTGACAATGGGCTGCGGACACAAAAAAGCCGCCCGGGGACGGGCGGCTTTCTCGATAGTTCGTGAAGGTCAGATCAGAAGTTGATCATGCCGCCGACTTTGACGATGTTCAGGTCTTCGCCTTCCAACTTGAAGCCAGGGATCGTGGCTTCAGCCGAGTAGTTGCGATAGACGACCCAGAGCGACATGGCAGCAGCGTCGATTTCCTGGACATAGCCCAAGCCCCACTGCGTGATGTTGCTCGACGTGACCCCAGCGTTGAAAAGCTGGACAGACTGCTTGTCGTTGTTTTCGCCGTATTCGCCGAAGAACACCGAGTGACCGAGCGAGTTCATCTTGGTACGAACGCCTGGCTTCAGGTAGAAGTTGTCGCCATCGGCCTTCTTGCGGCCAGCTGCAGCAACTTCTGCAGGTGTCAGCAGGTCAGAATTATAGTCCTTGCCGTATGCACCGTAGAGGAACAAGCCAGACTGGACGTGCTGGATGTAAGCGCCCATCTGAAGTGCTCCGGCCGAGCGGCGGAAGGACGGGTTGCCATCCGGCTGGTTGGTAGCCGGGAGCAAGCCGAGACCGTTCACACCAACGCCGTTATCGGTCGATTCGGTGTAGGCAATAGCACCAGCAAGTTTGAAACCGCTGTGTTCGCCGGCATAACGACCAGCAAGCGCCCAGACGTCGTCTTCACCCCACGAGGCCGATGCCGAGAAACCGGCGAAGGTTGGCGTGTCGTAGCGGATGTTGTTGTTGGGCACGCCATCGCAGTCGGCAGACACGCCGATCTGGAGAGCGCCGCAGGTGGCGAGCGAACCCCAGGTTCCGGCGCCGGACTTATTGTTGAGCGGACCAGCGCCATTCAACAGTGTATTCAGGTTAGGCGAACCAGGGATGGAGACGCCATTGACCTTTGCGAGGCGGATGCCGAAGTTGTTGTTGTCGAACATCACGTAGTTGGCGGCGACGAGCGAACCCGAACCGTCCGGCAGGATCCCGACGTTGTCGGCAGCCGACGACTGCTGACCAACCGAGAGCTTACCCAGGGTGTTCGACTTCAGGTACCAGAAGGATTGAAGGACGCCGACGGCGCGGCCTGCGTTGTCAGCAGCTTGATTGACGGCGAGAGGCTCGTTGCTGATCGCTTCGATGTGGAGCACGTAACCAGCCGAGACGTCCGACGAGATCTGGGCCGAACCCGTGAACTTCACGTGGCTGGCGAGCGTGGTGCCGATGTCGGAAACGTAGAGGTTGCTTTCAATGCCATCGTCCCAATACGTGACCTGCTGGGCGACCCAGCCGGAAATCGTAAGCGAGACCTTGCGGTTGCCCTTGCGGACCGTGGTGGCTTCGAGTTCTGCAATCCGCTCTTCGAGATCGGCGCAGCAGTTGCCGCCGAGATCGGCAGCATTGGCGGTGGTGATACCACCGGCAAGAACCGCCGAAAGGGCGATAAGGCTCAGTTTCTTCATGGAAATTTCTCCGTCTGCTCTGTTTAGTTTTGCCGCGGAACGCCAGACAGACGCACTACAAAAATGATCCGCAGATAATGAGTCGCTTCGGTTTGGTATTTGGTGGTTTGTATGATTCGCGGCCTAACCTCAATTCCGATCTAGATGATTCGTGCCCGAGCTGCCTCATCGTTGCGCAATTGCCACGGTTGATTTCCCCAGCATAAATTCCAGCTGTTTCAAGCTGCTGCGCATCTGCCAATTTCCCGGGGTTATTTGGAGCCTGATTACCCAGCTTCGTCCACAACACTCCATGGCCGCCCGTCCCGGCCAAGGGCCGGGCTGCGGCCGGTGGGGTGGCCATCCAGGAGTTCTGGACGCAGACTTCACCGCTTGCGGCCGTGGATGGCCGGGTCAAGCCCACGGCTGTCCGGTTTAAATTGTTGCCACCTTCACTGTTTCCCCGGACAGCCCCTGCACTTGGCCGATCCGGGGTCTTTACCTGCATGGGAGTGGTAAAGATCCCGGATCTGCGTGCGCTTAAGGGCGCACTTGTCCGGGAAAACAGTGGGAGGGGAATCCGTATCCAGGCCAGCCATTCAAACCGGAAGTTCCCGAAGCTACAAACATTGTCCGGCGACGAGCAAAATCGGGAACCGGACAGTCGTGGGTCAAGCCCGGCCATGGAGTGGGGGGAAGAGCGTTTACGAACAGGGCTGGGTAATCAGGTTTTTGAGGGCACCTGCAATAGTGCCTGGATCGCGATCCGCCGATGCTCCGCTGGTGCTGGTGCCGCCGCACGCGCTCGTTCCCATTGCTTCCCCGGACGGCCCTGCACCAGCCGATCCGGGGTCTTTGCGATCAGCAGGACGGTAAAGATCCCGGATATTTGACGTGCGAAGATGCACGCCAAATTCCGGGAAAGCATTGGGAGGGTGGGAGCGGCGGCAATTGGGCGACTTTGCCGGGTACTCTTGAATGGAGCGATTGTTTCTCAGCGGTGGCCGAAGATTGATGACCCAACCCTGACGTGGGTTGCGCCGAATTCAATCGCTGTTTCGTAATCGCTGCTCATGCCCATACTCAGCTTGGGCAGATCCAATTCCCGAGCCATTTTGGCTAGGAATGCAAAGTGGACGGCAGGTTCCTCCTCCACGGGTGGAATGCACATCAGGCCCGTGACGGGTAGTTTGAGAGTGTCGCGGCAATGGGCGACGAAGGCCTGGGCGTCGTGAGGGGAAATGCCGGCCTTTTGCGGCTCCATGCCGGTGTTGATTTCGACGAAGAGTTCAAGGCTTTTCCCTTGTCTGGCCATTTCGGCGGCGACCGTCTCGGCGATTTTGAGGCGGTCAATGGTGTGGATGGCGTCGAACAGGGCAACGGCTTCCTTGGCCTTGTTCGACTGAAGCGGGCCGATCAGATGAAGTTCAACGCCGGGGAATTCGGCCTTCAGGTCTGGCCATTTGGCTTGGCTTTCCTGGACGCGGTTTTCGCCAAAGCGGCGGTGGCCCGCTTCCAGCACGGGGCGGATGGCGTCCGCGCCGAAGGTCTTTGAAACAGCGATGAGGTTCACGGATGCGGGGTCGCGACCGGCGGATTTGCAGACCTCAATAATCCGGGAATTGACTGCTGCGAGGCGGGATTGCGAATTGCCGGACATGATGGTTGGTGACCTTATAGAGTAGCAATCGGGCAGGCTGGCGAGGGGGCTCGCCCGTCCACGAGACTTGACCCGCCGCGGGCAGGCTCTTAACGCATCTGCTCAACGGTTAGAACAAACAACGGGCATCATGGCTATTGAGCGAAACAACACGGGTGAGCGTTACAATGCGCCGGAGCGCGAAACGCACTGGCAGCAGGTCTGGGACGCGGGCCAACTGTTTGCCGCATCCAACGCGGACAGCCGCCCCAAATGCTACGTGCTCGAGATGTTCCCGTATCCGTCGGGGCGCATTCATATGGGGCATGTGCGCAACTACGCGATGGGCGACGTGTTCGCGCGGTATAAGAGGGCGCGCGGGTTCAACGTGCTGCATCCGATGGGGTGGGACGCTTTCGGGATGCCGGCGGAAAATGCCGCTATCGAGCGTAAGGTCGATCCGGGCAGCTGGACGCGCGAGAATATCGCGACGATGAAGCGGCAGCTGCGGTCGATGGGGTTGTCGCTCGACTGGAAGCGCGAGTTTGCGACCTGCGATGTCGGATATTACCGGCATCAGCAGCAGGTTTTTCTGGATATGCTCGCCAAGGGCTTGGCGTACCGGAAGTCGTCGAAGGTCAACTGGGATCCGGCCGATCACACGGTGCTCGCCAACGAACAGGTCATTGATGGGCGCGGCTGGCGCTCGGGTGCGCTGGTCGAGCAGCGAGAGCTGACGCAGTGGTTTTTTGCAATCACACGCTACTCCGATGAACTGCTGGACGCGCTGCAAACGCTCGACAAGTGGCCGGAAAAGGTGCGCCTGATGCAGGCGAACTGGATCGGGCGTTCGGAGGGGATGCTGGTCCGCTGGGGGGTCGAGAAATCGACGGCGCCGAAGGGGATTTCGGAAGTCGAGGTTTACACGACGCGGCCCGATACGCTGTTTGGCGCGTCGTTCCTGGCCGTTGCTGCCGATCATCCGCTGGCGAAGGCTGCGAGCGCTGTAAACCCGGAACTGGCTGCGTTTTGTGACGAGTGCCGCCGCATGGGGACGTCTGTTACAGAACTTGAGACGGCGGAGAAGCGGGGCTTCGATACCGGCGTGCGGGTTGCGCATCCGTTTGATAAGACGTGGAAAATTCCGGTATACGTCGCGAACTTCGTGCTGATGGAGTATGGCACGGGGGCGATTTTTGCGTGTCCGTCGGGCGATCAGCGCGATCTTGATTTCGCGCGCAAGTACGATCTGCCGGTCGTTCCAGTCGTGATGCCGGCTGGCGAAGATGCGGCGACTTTCACCATCGGCAAGACCGCCTTCGACGGCGATGGCGTGATGATCAACTCGCAGTTCCTCGATGGGATGGACACGAAGGCTGCATTCGAGGAAGCGGCTTCACGGCTGGAAAACCTGAAGCTGGGCAAAAAGCCGGTGGGCACGCGCAAGGTGCAATTCAGGCTGCGTGATTGGGGCGTTTCGCGCCAGCGGTATTGGGGTTGCCCGATTCCGATCGTACATTGCGCCGATTGCGGCGTTGTTGCTGTTCCGTCGAAGGATTTGCCGGTTAAATTGCCTGACGATGCGACGTTCGACCAGCCGGGCAATCCGCTCGACCGGCACCCGGCTTGGAAGCATGTCGACTGCCCAACGTGCGGGAAACCGGCGCGGCGCGAAACCGATACGATGGATACGTTCGTCGACAGCTCCTGGTATTATGCGCGGTTTACGAACCCGGACGCCGAGACGCCGATCGACACGGCGGCGGCTCAGTATTGGCTGCCGGTCGATCAATATATCGGCGGGATCGAGCATGCGATTTTGCATCTGCTGTATTCGCGGTTCTTTACCCGTGCGCTTTGCGATACCGGCCACTTGGCGCTAAAGGAAAATGCGCGGGAGCCGTTTGGTGCGCTGTTCACGCAAGGGATGGTGACGCACGAGACGTACAAGTCGGCGGACGGGCAATGGCTGATGCCGGAAGAGGTGCGGATCACGGGTGAGGGCTCGTCGCGGACAGCCGTCGAGGTCAAGTCGGGCGCGCCCGTCGAGATCGGGGATATCATCAAGATGTCCAAGTCCAAGAAAAACCTCGTCGATCCGGACGATATCATCGCGCATCACGGGGCGGACTGCGCACGCTGGTTCGTGCTGTCGGATAGCCCGCCCGAGCGCGATTTCATCTGGACCGAAGGCGGCGTTGCGGGCGCTGGACGGTTCATCCAGCGTATATCGCGGTTCATGGATCAGATTGCGGACGTAGGTGGGCCGCCGGATATAGCCGAGCCGGATGCATTCGGGGCCGATGCTCTGGCGCTGCGCAAGGCGGCACACCGGGCGGTGAATTCAGTTGCATCAGCCATCGAGGGGTTGCGGTTTAATGTTGCCGTGGCGCAGGTGCATGAGTTTGCCAATTCCCTGCAGGCGGCCTTAACCAAAGCCGACGGAAAGCCAACGCCGGATCTCGCCTGGACGCTGCGGGAGGCCGGCGAATTCCTGGCGCAAATGATTTCGCCCATGATGCCGCACCTGGCCGAAGACGGCTGGCAGCGTCTTGGTTACAACACGTTGGTGGCTAATCAACCATGGCCTGAGGTTGAGACGGTGTTGCTCGTTGACGATACGATCACCGTTGCCGTACAGGTCAATGGTAAGAGGCGGGATGAGCTGACTATCGCTCGTAACGCCAGTCAACTCGAGATCGAGGTGGCAGCGCTGAAGCTGGATTCGGTGGTTCGGGCTCTCGAAGGCCGTACACCGAAAAAAGTGATCGTGGTTCCGCAGAGGATCGTGAATGTCGTTGTTTGACGCGCGTAAGGCTGTCGTTTTTGCCGGTGGATCGGGGGCGCGCTTCCGGTCCTTGCTGGCGTGTGCGCTGGCGGCAACTGCGCTAGCTGGTTGTGGCGAAAGCGGCTTTAGGCCTTTGTATGGCTCATCCGCCGTCGGCGGCGCGAACGTCGAGGCCAAGCTGACTGGCGTGGATGTTGCTCCAATCCCGGGCCGTCTTGGGCAGCGCATCCGTAATGAACTGATTTTCGACGTTACGGGCGGCGGTGCCGCGAACACTCCGGTCTACCGGCTTGAAATCGCGGTCAAAGAGAACGTCATCTCGACGCTTGTGAAGACCGACGGCGATGCGCTTAGCCAGATTTACACGGCAGATGCGACGTTCAACCTGATCCGGCTGGCGGACAAAAAGGTCGTGCTCAGGGGTACGAGCTTTGGCCGTGCCGGTTTTGAGCGCAATCCGTCGATCTTCTCGAACGTGCGCGCACAGGACGATGCGCAGAACCGTGCGGCGCATTCTATCGGACTTGAGATGAAGACTCGGCTGGCTGCGTATCTCGCGACGGCATCGTAAGCGATAAGGACATAGATTATCTGGTCTGCCTGACCGAGGCTTTGGCCTGCCGGGTGGATTGTCCTTATCTAGAATGATAGTTGCTTGGGTCCCGGCCAACGCCGGGATGACGTATCTGAGGGACCTGATCTGAGGGACCTGAGGCCGCTTCGGCAAGGGCTAGGCAAACTTGGTCGCGGTTAAGCATCATCAGGCTGAGCAGTTTTTGAAGGCGCTTGATCCGCGTCTCAGCGCGGTGCTGTTTTATGGGCCTGACGCCGGGCTTGTCATGGAGCGCGGGCAGACCCTTTCCAAGGCGCTGGCAAAAAAGGATAATCCTCCCGGCGAGATCCTGCCGTTCGAGGACGCGGACCTCGACACTGATCCCAACCGGCTGTCGGTCGAGTTGCAGACGATGCCGATGTTTGGCGGGCGCAAGATCATTCGTGCGCGGACGGGGCGGCGGATTTCGACGGCCCTGCTTAAGCCGATCATCGAAGGCGGCGGGTTGCAAGGGTTCCTCATCGTCGAGACTGGCGATTTGCGCACGGACGAGGCGCTGCGGGTACTGTTTGAGAAATCTCCGATTGCGGCGGCCGTCGCGTGTTTCGGCGACGAGGGCGATGGACTCGAATCGCTGGTCATCCGGATTCTCAAGAGCCACGGACTGACGATTGCCCCGGCTGTGCTGGCCGTGCTCGTCAGCCGATTGGGGGCTGACCGGGCCCTATCGCGTGGCGAAGTCGAGAAGCTGGCACTTTATGTCCAGGGTCGCAAGACAGTCGAGGCCGAGGATGTGGACGCCATCGTCGGCGATGCCAGCGATTTGCGCCTCGACCGCATCCCGGAGGCTGCCGCTTCGGGCGATGCAGCTCGTGCCGTGGTTGATTCCGACAGGGCGATTGCATCGGGCGAGGGCGCGCAGGCGGTGTTGCTCGCCATGCAGCGGTATTTTCTACGGTTGCACAAGTTGCGCGCTGCGGTCGATCAGGGGCGTTCGCCCGAAGACGTACTCCGGTCGATGCGGCCGCCCGTGCATTTCAAGGCGCAGCCTGTGTTGATGGGGCAATTGCGGATGTGGAACGCACCCAAGTTGAATGTAGCGCTGTCGGAGATCGCGTCGACCATCAAGGCTTGCCGTCAGACTGGAGCGCTGGACGAGACGCTAACCGAGCGGTTGCTGCTGCGGATCGCATTCATGGGGCGCGGCAGGGGCTAACGCGACCAATGTGCGCGGGCACAAGGCCTATCCTCTCGCCCGGCCCATTCCCCACCGCTCTCGCCAGGACGACGAACGAGAGCGGGAGAACTGGTCACGGTTGCCGATCGGCTGTCTCTTATTATAGTGCGGCCCAACGACCTGGCCCAACCTATGGAACGAATACTCATGACCTCTTCCCGCTATGACGTTGCAGGCATCGGCAATGCGATTGTCGACATTATCGGTCGTTGCGACGATGCCTTTCTCGCCCGGCACGATGCGCCCAAGGGCCATATGCGGCTCGTGGATCCCGCAACGCTGATGACGCTCTATAATGCGATGGGGCCTGCCGTTGAAATTTCGGGCGGGTCGGCGGCCAATACGATTGCCGGCGTCGCATCGTTTGGCGGCAAGACCGGGTTTATCGGTAAAATCGCCAACGACGAGTTCGGACGGATTTTTTCACACGACATTCGCGGCCAAGGCGTCGCGTTTGCGGGCAAGCCGGTTGAGACCAGCGCCGACAAAACCACGTCGCGGTCGCTGATCCTGGTTACGCCAGACGGCGAGCGGACGATGAACACCTATCTGGGCGTCAGCACCGACTTTTTGCCGAGCGATCTCGACGAAGACATGATCGCCTCGGCTGAGTATCTCTATCTTGAGGGCTATCTGTTCGATGGTCCCCAGGCGAAGGCGGCATTCCGCAGCGCAGCCGGTATTGCCCGCAAGGCCAACAAGAAGGTGGCGCTGACGCTGTCGGATTCTTTCTGCGTCGACCGTCACCGCGACGAATTCCTGGATTTCATCCGCTCTGGCGTCGATGTGCTGTTTGCCAACGAAAGCGAGATTACGTCGCTGTATCAGACGACGGACTTCGATACGGCGGCTGCGGCCTGTGGCAAGGACGTGCCGCTGGCGGCGCTGACGCGCAGCGCGAAGGGGTCGATCATCCTGGCAGGCGGCAAATCGACGGCCATTGCCGTCCAGCCGGTGACGAAGGTCGTCGACACGACCGGCGCCGGCGATCTTTACGCTGGTGGATTCCTGTATGGCCTTTCGCGCGGGGTGTCGCATGAGACGGCTGGCCGGTTAGCAAGTCTGGCCGCTGCGGAGATCATTTCCCATATTGGTGCACGCCCGGAAGCAAACTTGCGGGCCTTGGCAGAGCAGCACGGACTCATCAGCTGATGATTCTCTTTCAGCACTTTGATTCTCATTGAGATTCGGATTCGATCCGCAACTTGACTCATAACTCTCCCAATGCCCTCGACTATCGGTCCTTTGACCGGTTTTTGGGGGCATTTTCGCAACAAATGTGCTTACAAGCATGGATGTTTAATTTCTTTGGTATTTTTTATCCTTGGCGGATCAATCGGTTACAAGCAGTCTTTCATTAACGATTTGATTCCACAAAGGACCTTTTCATGACTCCTCACAAAGCAGGGCGCGGCAGGCCCAAAGGGACCGGCCTTAACGACGCTGCTCAACTGCGCGCTATCGCCGGCTTAATGGCGACCAATCCCGATCTCAAGCCCACCACTGCAATCAAGACGCTCGGCATCACCGATCCTTCGGTGATCCGGCGGCTTCGCGATAAGTTTTCGTCCGTAGAAGGCGAATTGATTGCGGAAATTGCACCTCAGCTTCCGCTGGGCGAAGTATCGGCAGTTGCGGCTTTAGTTGCCGTCCCGGCCCCAGTCAAAGAAGCTGCTCCTGCATCCATGGAAGCGGTTCCCGCTGCGGCGGCTCTAGTTGCGCTCCAGATCGTTGCCGCCCAAGCCGAAGCGGCACGACCGGTCCCGCGCGCCGTTCCGCTGGCTGGCGTTCGCAGCGAACGCAAAATTCAACCTGCCAAGGCAGTCGAAGTTCAAAAGGCACCGTTTGTGCCAACACCAGTTCCGCCGCGTCCTGAACGTCCCCGCCATTTTCCCTTGCCCAGCCAAACGGGCCTGAGCGATTTGATGGGTATGGGATTGTCTTTGTATGCGTTGAGTGTCGAGGCGCAGTTTGCCGTGGTCGGTTTGATGTTCCAGTGGCCGCCGCTGTCTGCCGTGCTGAAGTCGCAAGTTGCGTTCACCGAAGTTGCCGTCGCAATGACCAAGCCAGCAATGAGCTCCAGCCTGAAAGGCTGACGTTCGATGGGCTGCAGAGCCGGTTTCGTCGTTGCGAATGACCTATTCTTCAGCCCTGCTGGCTGAGCCAAACCCGGCTCGCCGGTCGTGCTTATCAAGACCCATCCATTGAAACTCAAGGCCGCTTCCCCAGCGGCCTTTTTTCGTTTCCATTTGCGAAAGTTTGGTCGGACGGGGCCGCAACTTTCGAATCCGGCGCGCGTGCCGACGGCTCTTCGCCGCTTCGGCGCGCGGAAGGCAAATGGGCCGATGTTTTCGCTCGCCGTTTAGCTTTCGCCGGTGTTTGGGCTTTGGCCGGGGACGTCGACGGGGAGCCCAATATAGAGGGCTGAGAACGCTCCGACGATCAAAACGGCCATCAGCGACAGTTCCCAAGGGTCGGCACCCGATCCGATGAAGCGGGTCGCGTAGTCAATGATCTCATTGTACTTGATAATGGCGACCGCGGAGGCGATACCGCCGCCGATCTTGCCCGCAGCTTCGATATCGCGCTGATGCTGGCGGAAGAAGAACAACACAAGCAAGAGCGCCCAGGCGGCAAACATAAAGCTCAGCACCGGCGATATGATCGCGTAGAGGCCCTCTCCGGCCTTGCCATAGAGTAGGGTCGAAGACAGCAGGAAGCCATGGTTTGCTACCGGCCAAACCAGCATGGCAACCGCGCCGACCAGCAAGCCGCGCTCGATGCGGCCTGTGTAGGCGCCGTAGAGCTTGTCGATCTTGCGGCGCCACACAGCGAGCAAGACACCGATCGACAGGACCATCAGTAAGAAGAAGACTTTAAGGGGGAGCAGAATCGCGTGAATCTTGCCGGTGACCGAATGGGCTGGTTCGTCGGCATAAAGTTTGGAGAGGTCGTTATTGAAGGTATTTTGCGCCATGCAGCACTCGGCAGCCGACACCTTGGTCTTGGTGACAAAGCACTGGCGCTTCTGAAGCTGCTCGGGCGGAATTTCCATCAGGTTGTCGGCTTCGCAGGGGCGAGCAAACGGAGACAGGCCTGCGCGATGCTGGGATACGCGGCGAACTTCAGCAACGCTGTCCATGACTGGCAAGCGCGTGCAGCGTGGCGCCGCGCAGTTTTCCGGGCGGCCCTTGTCGGCAGCCAAGGTTTGCGGGGAAAGCCACCAGACTGCTGGAACACCCGTTATGAGCGTGCTGCTGATTCCGAGCGAAACTGCTGCAAGCAGCAACGTCGAAACCATGAAGCGGATCTTGCCATAAGGGACATGGGGGGACCAGTACAGGTCGAGGAGGGCACTAGCGGGGATGAAGAACGCGAACAGCGCGAGGATGCCGAAGGTCGGGAAGAATATGAACAGGTGGCTGTAGAAGGCCGCGATCGTGAACCACTGGTGGTCCTGGAATTCGTAGTACAGGACTGCCGTCGTTGCTATGAACGACAGGGCGAGCACCGTGAAAACGACGGCAACGACGCCTTGAGCATTTCGCGACACAAGAACCCCCAACGCAACTTGACCCTAGCCCTCGATCAAGCGGATTTTAGCCGGGCAGGCAATGGCTATAATTTCCTGAGGGCGACCGACGTCACGTGATGCTGGGCACTTTTCGTCAAAATGAGGCTCGCGCGCTGGCGTGTCGGCAGAATATTTTCCTCAAGGTTCTTCTGGTTGATCGTGCGCCAGATTTCCAATGCCCGAGCATTGGCCTCCTCAAGCGTTAAGTTGACATAGCGATGGAAATACGCACCGGGGTCACGGAAGGCTGTCGATCGCAGCCGCATGAAGCGGGTCACGTACCACTCTTCCAGCAGCTTGGGGTCGGCGTCGAGATAGATCGAGAAGTCGAAGAAATCAGAGACAAAGGGGATCGCTGCGCCGCCTTTCGGCAAGCGGGCCGGTTGCAGCACGTTCAGGCCCTCGACGATCAAAATATCGGGGTTGTCGGTGTGGATGAACTTGCCGGGCACGATGTCGTAATGAAAGTGCGAGTAGACCGGGGCCTGAGCATTGCCACGGCCGGATTTGACGTTGGCTAAGAACTCCAGCAGCAGCGCCGTATCGAAGCTTTCCGGGAAGCCCTTGCGATTCATAATCCCGCGGCGCTCCAGTTCCTCGTTGGGGTAGAGGAAGCCGTCGGTGGTCATCAAGTCGACACGCGGATGATTGGGCCAGCGGGCGAGTAGAGCGCGCAGGACACGGGCTGTGGTGCTCTTGCCGACAGCGACCGAGCCAGCGACGCCGATGATGAAGGGGACCTTGCCGTCGCTATGGCCTAAGAACTTGGCAGATACGGCGTGGAGTTCCTGAGCGGCCGCGACGTAGAAATTCAACAGGCGCGAAAGTGGCAGGTAGATTTCTTCAACGTCCTCGACGCGCAGCTCTTCGATGACGCCCGACAACTCGTCCAGCTCATCGGGCTCAAGCGTCATGGGTGTGTCGGCGCGGAGCTTTGCCCAGTCGGCTCTGTTGAAGACACGATAAGGCGAATATTGCAGCGAGCGCATTGGACTGGATGCTCCCTCCAGAAGTTCGTCGGCGTAAAGCAGCGGCCTGAATTCATTCATGATTTCGACCGTGCTGCCTTCTCGGCGATCCCGGATTTGGCGGTGCGCTGTTCGAGTTTTGCCAGTACGTCGGCTAAGGCGACATCGCGGCATTCAAGCAGCACCAGCAAATGATACAGCACATCGGCGGCTTCAGCGGTCAACTCGTCCTTCGACTGGCCAACGCCAGCGATGACAGCTTCGATGGCTTCCTCGCCGAATTTGCGCGCGCAACGCTCGGCGCCTGCGTCAAGCAGCTGGCGCGTATACGACACGTCGGCCTGTGCGGTCCGGCGCGACTTGATGGTGGCGGCGAGGCTTGCGAGTACATCGTTCATAATCGTGCGGGCGCTCCCAACGAACTGCTCGCTTCCACACGGCAAGCCGCCGCACTGGAAACGAACATTACGTGCGCCAATCGTCATCGAATGGTCAAGAACTCTTCAGTTTTTGCGCGGCCCGATGCTATTCGCCCGAACCGCCGGTCAAACGCATGCGGATGTAGTCGAGCTGGTCGAAGTTGCCGTATTTGACGATCATCGTGCCGCTTTCGCCCGAGCCGCGCTTGATTTCAACCTTGAGGCCGAGGACGTCGGTCAGGTCTTTTTCAAAGGCTTTGGTGTCGGGGTCCTTTTCACGGACTTTGCGGGCGGTCGAGCCAGGTTCGCCGAACTGGGGCATCTGGACCAGGGCCTCAACGGCACGGACGTTCAAGTCCTGGTCGATGATGCGGTGGGCCAGGGCTTCGGCGTCGTCGCGGCCGATGAGGGCGCGAGCGTGGCCAGCGGTCAACTTGCCGGTCTGTACCAGTTCGCGGACGCTGTCAGGCAGCTTCAGCAGGCGCAGCGTATTGGCAACGTGGCTGCGGCTCTTGCCGATAATTTCGGCGACGGCTTCCTGGCTATAGCCGAAGCGCTCGATCAGGTCGCGGTAGCCGCCAGCTTCTTCAATGGCGTTCAGGTCGGCGCGCTGGACGTTTTCGATGATGGCAAATTCGAGCACGTCGCGGTCGTCGAGGTCGCGAACGATGACGGGCACCGAATGAAGTCCTGCCCGTTGGGCGGCGCGCCAACGTCGTTCGCCGGCTACGATTTCGTAGGGTGTGGTTGCCCCTGGCGTTGTGTCGGGACGGGCAATGATGGGCTGCACAAGCCCTTTGGTGCGGATTGAATCGGCCAGTTCAGCCAACTCTTCCTCACGGAAGTCTTTGCGGGGATTGAATTTTCCGCCCTTGAGCTGCTCAATGGGAATCAGCCGCTGTTCGCCTTCAGCCGGAAGCCGGGCTTGGCCCGAAACTGGCTGTCCGATGGTTTGCACCGGCGGCGATACCTCGCCGATAAGTGAGGCAAGCCCGCGCCCCAGACGGCTGCGCTGCAACGGTTGATTCATGTCGTTCGCCCTCATTTCCAAAATGCCAAGTTAAGCTGCCTTCGATTGGCGCTCGCGCTGGATGATTTCGGTGGCGAGCCGAATGTAGGCTTGGCTGCCAGAGCAATCATAATCATACAGCAGGAGCGGCTTGCCGTGCGAGGGCGCTTCGGCGACGCGGGTGTTGCGAGGGATCATCGTCTCGTAAACTTTGGGACCAAAGAAGGCGCGCACGTTGTCGGCGACTTCGCGCGACAGCGAGGTGCGGGCGTCGTGCATGGTCAGCACTACACCTTGGATTTCGAGGGCCGGATTGAGGGTCGTTTTGATCTGGTCGACGGTTTCCTTGAGCTGAGAAATGCCTTCCAGCGCGAAGAATTCGCATTGGACAGGCACCAGCAGCGCATCGGCCGCGGTCATAGCATTGAGGGTCATCAAGGTCAGCGAGGGCGGGCAGTCGATCAGGACATAATTGAAGGCATGTTCTGCATTGGCACGGCCCTGCGAGGCGAGCACGCGGACGGCGTCACGAAGACGGTAGAAGCGGTTGCTGTCGTGGCCGAGCAGCGCGTCGATGCCGACGAGGTCGTTGTTGGCGGGGACCAGATGGAGGCCAGGAATCGCCGTCGGAAGCGAAGCGTCCAACAGACTCATTCCACTGGCTAAAACGTCATAGCTCGTGCGCGATCTGGCATCGGGGCCGATCCCTAAGCCAGTCGAAGCGTTGCCCTGGGCGTCAAGGTCGACGATAAGCACGCGCTCGCCGACGGCTGCCAGGGCGGTTGCCAAGTTGATGGTGGTAGTGGTTTTGCCGACGCCGCCCTTCTGGTTGGCGATCGCGAAAACGCGGGGGCCTGCGATCTGGCTTGGTGTCTTGCTGTTCACGGCGGCTCTCCATGCCAAATGCATTTCAGACCCGTGGTTGCAGGTTTCGTATCACTACCACGCGGCCTTCGGGATCAGTTAAACTCGGCACCAACTCAGATTCAAAAATCCATTCACTAACAGCTGCTTGCAGCTCCCGGCTCGCTTCCCGTCCCTTTAAAAACAGACACACGGTTTGGGGGCCACAAAAGGGGTGGGCGAGCGCCAAAAGCCGGGGCATTGGTGCAAGCGCGCGGGCTGAAATCACGCCCGCGCGACGTAAACTAACCCGAGTCGCGGCTGCTTCGATCCGTAAGGGCAAGATATCCACAGGCACGGCCATTTCGCGGGCCGTTTCGCGTAAAAAGGCGGCCTTTCGGCTGTCGCTTTCCACCAGGGTGACTTTGGTTTGGGCTTTGGGGGACAGAAGAGTCGCTACAACTAATCCCGGAAAGCCGGCCCCGGCGCCTAAATCGACCCAGGTTTTGGGTTCGGGGGGGGCCAAAGCCAAAATTTGGGCTGAATCGGCAAAATGACGGCCCCAAATCTGGTCCAAAGTGCTTGGGGCGACCAGATTTATAGTTTTTTGCCAGCGTTGCAGCAGCGACTCGTAGGTTTTGAGCCGGTCGAGGGTTTCACGTGAAACCGAAAAGGCCTTTTCGAACGCATTGGGCCCTCGAATTTCGCGTTTTTGGTCTGAGGGCGGCTGTGGTTGTGTCGTCAACCTTGGCTCCGGGTGTTGCTTTTTGTGGCTTTTTTCAAGTTGCTGGTACTCTTTTTTAGCCCGGCGCGCAGCAAAAGCAGGCCGGCCGGGGTCATACCGTCCATTTTTGCCGCTTCGGCCAGGGTGGCTGGGCGCTGGCATTCGAGCTTGGCGCGGACTTCGTTGGACAGGCTGACAATGGTTGCATAAGCGAAGTCAGCGGGTATCCGGTCGCCCTCGTCGCGTTTCAAGGCTGCGATGTCGTCGGACTGTCGGTTGACGTATGAGGCATAGCGGGCGTCGGTTTCGACCTGTGCGGCAAATTCTGGTTCTAAATCAGCAAGTTGCGGCCACAGGGCGGTCAGTTTTTCAAATGTAACGGCGGGGAAAGCCAGCAATTCGAACGCGGTCCGGCGGCGGCCATCGTGATTGATGGCCATATCATGCTTGGCGGCTTCTGTTGGTGTTAATGTCAGCGAATTCAATATGGTTGCAATGTTTTCTAGAGACTTTGCTTTATGTTCGAAGGCCTGTTTTCGCGCGTCACCAACACAGCCGACGTCGATTCCCGCTGCGGTTAGCCGCTGATCGGCGTTGTCGGCACGCAGCTTCAAGCGGAATTCAGCGCGGGACGTGAACATGCGATAGGGTTCGCTCACGCCGCGGGTGACGAGGTCGTCGATCATTACACCCATGTAGCCGTCGGCGCGGGACACGATGAAGTCGCGGGGGTCATTCCCGGCTTTGAGGGCGGCGTTGATGCCGGCGGCGGTGCCTTGGGCGGCTGCTTCCTCGTAGCCCGTCGTGCCGTTGATCTGGCCCGCCAAGTAGAGACCGGGCAGGCGTTTGACTTCCAGCGTCGGGTTCAGTTCGCGGGGATCGACATAATCATATTCGATGGCATAGCCAGGCCGCTTGATGACAACCTTTTCCAGGCCCGGCAAGGTTTCCAGGAATGCCTGCTGGACGGATGCCGGGAGAGAGGTCGAGACGCCGTTGGGATAGATGGTGTCGTCGTCCAGGCCTTCCGGCTCTAGGAAAATCTGGTGCGAGGTACGGTCGGCGAAGCGGACGATCTTGTCCTCGATGGAGGGACAATAGCGCGGCCCCACCGACTGGATAACGCCAGAGTACATGGGAGACTTGTCGAGGTTTGCGCGGATGATCGCGTGCGTTGCCTCGCAGGTATGGGTGATGGCGCACGTGATCTGCGGCGTCGTGATCGCCTTGGTCAGCATCGAGAACGGTATGGGCGGATCGTCGGCAGGCTGCTGCTCCAAATCGTCCCAGCGGATGGATGATTTCGCCAGCCGCGCCGGAGTGCCGGTCTTGAGGCGGCCCAGCTGCAGACCCAAGGCCCGGAGACGTTCCGACAGGCGGAGTGCTGGCGGTTCGCCGTGGCGGCCAGCGGATTCCTGCTCCAGGCCGCGATGAATCAAGCCGTTGAGGAACGTGCCCGTTGTGAGGATGACCGCGGCGCATGTGAGGTGCCGGCCGTCGGCTGTGATGATGCCACAGACGCGGCCGTTGGCGACGGTCAGATCCTCCACGCCACCTTCGATCACCGTCAGGTTTGCCGTCTCCGCGATCGCTGCCTGCATGGCGCGCTTATAGAGCTTGCGATCGACCTGCGCGCGCGGACCCTGGACGGCTGGACCCTTCGAACGGTTGAGCAGCCGGAACTGGATACCCGCCTGATCTGCGACCCTTCCCATCAGACCATCCAGCGCATCAACCTCGCGCACGAGATGTCCCTTGCCCAGACCTCCTATTGCGGGGTTGCAGGAGAGTTCGCCGATGGTATCGGCCCGATGGGTGACGAGCGCGGTCTTCGCGCCCATGCGTGCGCTGGCGGCGGCTGCCTCGCAGCCCGCATGCCCGCCCCCGACGACGATGACGTCGAAGCTGGTGGTGTTGGCAGGTGTGGCGGTGGTCATGGCGGCTCTGATTGTCAATGATGAGCCAGAGACATAGGGCAGATCGAGGGGTGGTGCAATTGAGGGCTCGGTGGGTGTGGCGGGAAGTTCGCTTCGCGAGTAGGGCTATCGCCCTACAACCCATTCGAGGGGTGACCCCTCGAACTCCCCTCTTTTTGGGACTCAGGGGGAGTGACCGAAGGGCCAGTGTTTCACGTGAATCCAAGAGTCAAGATGGCTTGAATTATCATCCACTGTTTCACGTGAATCGTTTTAGCGGCGGCTGGAGATCGCGCCCACGACCGAGCGGACAATGGCTGAGACGAGCAGGCCGATGAGCAGGAGGAGGATGGACTTGGGGCCGAGTTCGCCGAATAGGGTCGCATAGGCCGTGTTGGCGGAACCGGGGATGATGCGCTCGACGAGGGCGGTCATGAGGTCCAGCACCGAGCGGGCACCGCGCACCAGCATGCCAAACAGGTTGAGGCTGTAGATGTTGAGTCCGGAATAGACCAGCATCGTCAGGACGAGTTCGAGGATCAGGAGCGCGAAGGTCGCGACAAGGGACAGGACCGCCCGAGCGGGCGTCGAGCGAGAAGTTGTGACGGGCATGCGTGCGGTCTCCTGGGTGGACGGGGGGGGAGGATAGCACAGGGAGGGTGACGGTTTTGGGGTGCTTGCGCAGGCAAAGAGTAGCGCAGCGAACAAGGGTTGCGTGTGATGGGCAATGGACCGCGCCTGTTGCTGCGAAATCTCCGCCCCCTCAAAGTCAATCCGGCGAAGGCCAGGAACCAGTCATGTATCAGTTTGCGCACAATTACACGTTGTCTGGACCCCAGCTTTGGCTCGGTTGACGGGGGCGAGGGTGGCGACGGCTGGCAACGGGGGGTTCAAAGAGTGTTATTGTGCTTTTTACTGACCATTGGGAAATTTGACTGCCACCCTATATCGGTGGTGACGGCAACTTTTGACTTACTTGGAGAGTGACGGGGCATGATCAAAAGCATTACAGGGTTCATGACCTTCATCGGGCGGACGGTGCGCGCGCGGCCTGTGGCAGCGGGGAGCGTTGCGCTTTTGGTTGCCGTTCTCGGTTTCATGTTCTGGCCAGGTTTGACGGATGCGCAGAGGGCGCTGCGGCGGGCGCGGGTGTGGGACTATCAGTTGCAGAATGCCAACCTCGACCGGTTCGCTGGGTCGGCGGCGGATGTGGTTGTGATGGACTATGCCACGACGGGTAAAGACGCGCGGCCTTATACGAAGGCTGAGGTCGACCGGGTGCGGCGGCGGCCCGATGGCGGCAAGCGGATTGTGCTCGCGTATTTCTCGATCGGGGAAGCGGAGGAATACCGGCCCTATTGGAATACCGCGTGGAAGACGGCTAAGCCGGATTGGATCGTCGAGGAGAATTGCCGCTGGCCGCGGAACCACATCATCAAGTTCTGGTCGGACGAGTGGAAGGACATCATCTTCCGGGGAAAGGATGCCTATCTCAAGCGCATCCTCGCGGCGGGATTCGACGGCGTCTATCTGGATCGCATCGACGTCTATTCCGACCTTGAGGCAAGGTTTCCGCAAGCCAAGGACGGCATGCTCGGGTTCATCCGTGAACTGGCGGCAGCGGCGCGGGCTGAGAAGAGCGACGCGCTGATCGTCGCCCAGAACGCGGAAGATCTACTAGACTACTGGAGGTATCGCTGGGCCATTGACGCCGTTGCCAAAGAAGACCTGTTCTACGGCGTCGGCGGATCAGGCGTACGCAACGAAAAGTCAATGATCGACTGGAGTGTGGAGCAGCTCAAAAAGCTCGCCAGCAGCGGCAAGCCAATTTTCATTGTCGAGTATCTGTCGTCGCCGGAACTCGTTGACAAGGCTCGCGCCGAGGTAAAGGCAGCGGGTATGATCGGTACGTTTCCGACGCGGGCGCTCGATGGCCGCGATCCCCTGGTGCCAGACGCGGCAGGAGCCGATGCGCTAAAGACGCAGGCAGGGACGCCCGAGTTCGGGGCCCACTGCAAGGATGCGGCGGCGGTGACCACGGCTGGTTCGCCGGGCGAGGCCAAGCCGCATCCAGAGGTTAAGCCGGTCCCTGACGTGACGGCCACTCCCGAAGTGCAATTACTTCCCAATGCAAAACCGTGAGAAGATTTCGCCAAGGACATGTTCGGCGTCGATGCGGCCGGTGAGGCGTGCGAGGGCGCTGGCTGCGAGGCGGAGGTCTTCGGCGCGGAGTTCGATGGGGTTGCCGGGGGTTGCGAGGAACGTGTCGATGTGTGCGACCGCGGATTCCAGTTCGCGACGGTGGCGGACGCGGGTGATCGCCGGGTCCGAGGCGTTGCCGGTGGCGTCGCGGGCGCGGGCTGCGATGTGGGCGACGAGCGCGTCGAGGCCAACGCCGGTTTTGGCTGAAATGGCGAAATCGAAGGCGTCTTGTTTCACGTGAATCCGGCTTTCAGGCGCGAGCAAGTCGGACTTGGTGGCGATTTGCAGAACTTGGCTTGGCCTGCCGACCCCCACTCCTAACCCCTCCCCGCAGGGGGGAGGGGTATTTGAGCCGTCTTGGGGATGGGCGAAGTTCAGCCATAGAACGAGGTCGGCGTCTCTTGTGGCTTCAAGTGTACGGCGAATGCCTTCCTGTTCGACGCTGGAGGATGTTTCGCGGATGCCTGCAGTGTCCGAGACGATGACGGCGTGACCGTCCAGATCGAGGCGGACGTCGATCACGTCGCGGGTGGTGCCGGCCTCTTCGGAGACGATGGCGGCGTCGCGGCGGGCGAGCGCGTTCAGCAGGCTCGATTTGCCGGCGTTGGGGGGACCGGCGAGGACGACGCGGAAGCCTTCGCGCAGGATCTCGCCTCGGTGGCCGTCGTCGAGGTGGGCGGCGAGGTCCGCGCGCAGGTTGCGGGCTGCACCTTCGGCCTGAGCCACGGCATTGTCTGAGACGTCGCCTTCGTCGGAGAAATCAATGGCGGCTTCGACGAGGCCCATCGTGCGGAGGAGTTCGGCGCGCCAGGCGTCGAAGCGTTTGGACTGAAGGCCGGTCGCCTGGGCGATGGCTTGCCGGCGCTGGCCCTGGGTTTCGGCGTCAATCAGGTCAGCGAGGCCTTCGATCTGGGCGAGGTCAAGCTTGCCGTTGGCAAACGCGCGTTGGGCAAACTCGCCTGGTTCGGCGGGGCGGCATCCGGGCTGGCGGGACAGCGTATCGAGGACGGCGCGGACGATGGCCTTGCCGCCGTGGACCTGGAACTCGGCCATATCCTCGCCCGTCTCTGTCTTGGGAGAGGCGAAGTAGAGGACGAGCGCTTCGTCCAGGATGTCTCCGGTGGCAGGGTCTTTGAGGCGGCGGAGTGCTGCGGTGCGCGGTTGAGGTCGTGAGGAGCACATGGCGTCCAGGAGTGCGCCGGTGTGAGGGCCGGACATGCGGATGACGGCGATGGCGGACCGGCCCGGCGGTGTCGAGAGGGCGAAGATGGTGCTGGTGGTCATGTGTTGCTCGCTAGTGAAGGTTGGGGTTTCACCCCAAACCCCACCAAAGGCCTTGGGCCTTTGGAAACCTATATGTATGGAAGCTGGTTGATCGGCCTTCCACAAGGACACCGCCGTTATGAGTGAAAATCGTCTGTCGCGCGAGACGTCTCCCTATCTGCTGCAGCATCGGGACAATCCGGTGCATTGGTGGGCGTGGGGGCCGGAGGCGCTGGACGAGGCGAAGCGGACCGGGAAGCCTATCCTGCTTTCGGTCGGGTATGCCGCCTGTCACTGGTGCCATGTGATGGCGCACGAAAGCTTCGAGGACCAGGGGACTGCCGATGTCATGAACGAGCTGTTCGTGAACATCAAAGTGGATCGGGAGGAGCGGCCCGATATTGATGCAATTTATATGGGGGCGCTGCACCGGCTGGGCGAGCAGGGCGGGTGGCCGCTGACGATGTTTCTCGACACGGATGCCAGGCCGTTCTGGGGCGGCACGTATTTCCCCAAGGACGGGCGTTACGGCAAGCCGCCTTTTGTCGCCGTGTTGCGTCAGGTGGCACACATCTTTGCCAACGACCGCGAGACGGTCGATCACAACGCCAATGCGATCACGGCGATGCTGACGGAGCGGGCGCCGGTGGATGGGACGTTTGCGATCACCGATAAGGGCCTGGACGATCTCACGTCGAGGCTCCTGCGGGCGGTGGATGCTGACAACGGCGGCCTCCAGGGCGCGCCAAAGTTTCCGCAGTGGAACTTCTTCTGGCTGCTGTGGCGGGGAGCGATCCGCTACGACCAGCCGCTTGCGAAGGCGGCGGTCGAGAAGACGCTGATCCACATTTGCCAAGGCGGGATCTACGATCACCTGGGTGGCGGGTTCGCGCGCTATGCGACGGATGAAAAATGGCTCGTGCCGCATTTTGAAAAGATGCTCTACGACAACGCGCTTCTGATCGACCTCATGAGCGAGGTTTATCGCGAGACGGGTAACCGCCTCTTTGAGGTGCGGGTCGCGGAGACCGTTGCCTGGCTCGAGCGCGAGATGATCGCGGAGGGTGGGGCGTTCGCGGCGTCGCTCGACGCCGACAGCGAGGGCGAAGAGGGGAAGTTCTACGTCTGGACGTTCGACGAGCTTGTGGCAGTACTCGGCGAGGAGGTCGCCAAGGTTTTCGGGCAGATCTACGACGTGAAGCCGGGCGGGAATTGGGAGGGGCGTGCGATCCTCAACCGTCTCAATTCACGCGAACTGATGAGCGCTGCAGAAGAGGACAAACTCGGAATCCTCAAGCGCCGCCTGTTGGCCGTGCGGGACAAGCGGGTGCGTCCTGGATTTGATGACAAGGTGCTGGCGGATTGGAACGGATTGATGATTTCGGCGCTCGCGAAAGCGGCGGTCGTATTCAAACGTCCCGAATGGACGGCACTTGCCGAGCGGGCGTTTGCTTTTGTGACGACTCGCATGTGCGTAGACGGGCGATTGCGGCACTGCATGCGTGCCGGGCGGACGACGGTTTCGGCGACGGCCAGCGACTATGCCAACATGATCGCGGCTGCCCTCCGCCTCCATGAAGCGACGGGCGCGCAGGCATACGTGGCTGCGGGGCTCGATTGGGTGGCGGTTCTTGACCGGCACTATTGGGTGGCGGATGGCGGCGGCTATGCCACCACGGCGGAGGACACTGCCGACGTCATTGTCCGGTTGCGAACGGCGGCGGACGATGCAGTTCCAAATGCCAATGCGGTGATGTTGTCGAACCTGATGCAGTTATTCCTGCTCACCGGGAAAGGTAGTTTCTTGGATCGTGCGGAGGCTCTTGATCGCGCCTTCTCAGGCGAGGTTCGAGCGGCCATGCCACAACACACCGGGTTCCTCGCCAGTTCGATGGATTTGATCGCGCCGCAGATGGTCGTGGTCACTGCCGGCGATGGGGTCGAGACCCTCCATGATGCAGCGTCAAGAATTGCGTTGCCTGGCGCGCTTGTTTGCAGGCTGGGTACAGAATTGGACACCGCGATTGCGGGCTTCGAAGGAAAGTGTCCGATCAATGGGAAGGCTGCGGCGTATCTGTGTATCGGTCCGCAATGCGCGGCGCCCATCACCGATGCTGAGGCTCTCGTAGCTAAATTGCGCGAGCTCCGACGCGCCGTAATCGTTAGTTAAATGTGATCGCGAGGAGAATTCTTTTTCTGCTTAGGATGGTTGACATTTTAAGCGATGAGCGTACCTTTTGAGTGGTCGAAGATGCACTGAGAACTGGTTCTCCTGCTCGCCCGCCCAGGGCACCACGAGAGCCTGCCTCGGGAGCGGTTTCACTGCCGCCCGCTAGACGGGTCGCCAAGTAAATCGCGTCGCAGTCGCCGCAGGACTGGTTGCCTTGGAGGATAAATGATTCCACCCCAGCACCACATCGGTTCGTGATCCCATCGGCATAAAAAAACCGCTTGGTCGTTTGACGAGCCATCAAATTGAAAACATGAAACCTTCATGCGAGGGCGAGACCTCAACAGCGGGCCAGCTGTCGAACTCAGAGCCTCGAATTCAGATCCGGATACCCCGGTCTTACATCGGAAGATGGCAGCCCTGCTCGTGAACACCACGAGGCAGGGCTTTGCTTTGTGCAAATAGCTCGGACCAAAAATCATCTTGATCCGAGCTGAGTTCGGTTAGGTGCATTCTGGCAGAGACAACAAATTGTTTGGCATTTCGCCATCCGCCAACGTCTTCAAATATTTGTGGCCGTAAGCACTTTTGGAAATAACGACCTTTACTGCGTAACCATCAACAATGACGAAGAAGTCGTATTTCTGGATTTCGACGCCAATAATTGCGTCCTCGAGCGGCAAGCGCCAGATGCTTCCGTCTGCGTTGCGTCCGCCGATCGATTTGATGCGTTCGTAAGCGTTCATTCGATCGGTCTTGTTGATACATTCGATGCGGATACGTTGTGCCATGGTGGCTCTCCATTGAAGTTGTTCAAAAGAGGCCTATCGCTGTTGACGCTTGATTCGCGAATATGCGATTCTGCGCTTGGCAGTAACGGTTCTAGACCTCCTAGTGCCGGAACTCGGGGCCGCCAAACGGTTCAGGTTTGAGCGGCTCCAACCGGTTTTACTCGTACAACTTGCATATGGAATCCATGAGTCGATTGCGTGCAGCAATCCCGCTGCACTGTTAATGCACAACCAATTCACATGTTTTGAGCCCTGCTCGTGAACACCACGAGGCAGGGCTTTGCTTTGGGTGGCGATGGTGAGAGTAGTGAGTAGCTTAGAGTCTGTCCGGAAAGTTTCTTCATGATTTCAATGGTTCCTTTTTGTCATCCGCGGCGTCGAACCCCTTGTCCGTAGCGAAGGCTACGGCCTTCGGGCTTCTTCTGGCGGGCTGACGAAAAATCAACTCATTGAAATCGCAAAGCTCATTTCCGGATAGACTCTTAGAGTTTGACGGTTGATCTGCGTTAAAGCATATAAATCACGATTGTTTCACGTGAATCCACAATTTGCCTGATTACGCAGCCCTGTTCGTAAAGGCTGTTCCCCCCCCACTCCATGGCCGGGCTTGACCCGGCCATCCAGGGCCGCAAGCGGTGAACTCTGAGTCCGGAACTCCTGGATGGCCGCCTCAAGGACGGCCATGGAGTGAAAAATGGTCATTGAGGACGCGGCTGGGTCATCAGGACAATTTGTGATCACCGCTGTTTCATGTGACTCCTGTTTCACGTGAATCACGCTTTTTGGCTTTAGTCGCATGGAGGGCATTGTGCTCGACGCCCTCGCACAGCGGACGATCATTGTCGGTAACAGCGGATCGGGGAAGAGCACGCTGGCTGCCAGGATCGCGGCCGCGACGGGTGTCCCTCACATCGGGCTGGATGAGATCTATTGGATTGATCAATCCTTCTTGAGGAAGCGTGGTCAGGCCGAGGCTCTGCAGATGATGCGCGCGGCAGGTCGGACTCCTGGATGGGTGATCGAAGGCGTATTTGGGTGGCTCGTGGATGTTGTGTCGCCGTGCGCTACGACGCTTGTCTGGCTGGATTTGCCGTGGGACGCCTGCGAGGCTGGGCTGCTTGAACGGGGTCCGGTTTGGGGATCTGACGAAGCCGAATTCAACCAGTTGCTGGTGTGGGCTCACCTGTATTGGGAGCGTCAAACGTCGAGTTCGCATGCAGGGCACGAGAAAATATTCGACGATTTCGCAGGACGGAAATTAAGGCTTCAATCGCGCGAGGATGTGGAGGCGTTTGTTGGGGCCTTCACTAGAGTGCTTGCCGCTGGAGAACTTGCCGCTGGAGAACTTGGCGTTCGAGTACTTGGCGTTCGTTCAGTAGCTTAGATATGCTTTGCCGGTGATGGGATCGCGGCCGCCGCGATAAACGTACGCCGAGCCAGTGCCTTGCGCGATGGGTGGGGTAACCGGGGACGATTGAGCGGGTGGTGTCAACCGGGTCATGGTGCGCGCTTCACCGGCGTATCCACCGTCCGTCCGATTTGCGGCGCAACCGGTAAGTGCGGTGGCGAGTATGCCTGCGGACACCAGCATCATCCGTTTGATCAAATGGCCCATGGCAACGCTCCATGCTGGGTGCCCGAGGGCCAGCAGACGAGAATTGGAACGATCAGTTGAAGAAGCCCAAAAGCTGACGAATGGCGTCTGCGGTGTCCGATTCGCCGCTCGGTGTTCCAACGGCCGGGAACGATGTCTGGGACTGGTCGTTGCGGGAGGGGATTTTGTAGGAACTTGGCCCGCTGGTCTTGGCGTGACTATTCTTGGCCTGACGGCCGCCCGGCGCTGGCTTTTTCGGGACGGTGGCTTCCGAACGCATCAACATTTTCGGCCCTCCTAGTGTGTCCGCAACTTTCACAATCACTCGGCAATCGGAGCAGACAACCCACGATCTTGGGGAAAGTTCCCGTACGCGCAAAATTTATTTACGTACTGCTCAAAGTACCAAATGGGGGTCGACGCGCGTCAGCCCGTGATTTTCCTGAGGCTCGATTGCTGGCGGCCGGATGCGTCGAAGTTTTGCGGGTCGAGCCAGAGCTCAAAGTTCTGTTTTACGGCGGGCCATTCCTTGTCGAGCAGGGAAAACCAGGCGGTGTCGCGGTTGCGGCCTTTGACGATGACAGCTTGGCGGAAGGTGCCCTCGTAGGTGAAACCGAAGCGGAGAGCGGCGTTGCGGGAGGCTTCGTTGATCGCGTTGCATTTCCATTCCAGGCGGCGATAGCCCAGTTCGTCGAATACGCGCGTCATGAGTAGGAATATGGCTTCGGTGGCGGCGGCTGTTTGCTTGAGGGAGGGGCCGAAGTGAATGTGGCCGACTTCGATGACGCCGTTGGCTGGGTCGACGCGCATGAGGGCGGCGAGGCCGGCGGGTTGGCCGGTTTTGGTGTCGATGATGGTAAGGAAAAGCGGGTCGGATTTACCTGCGATGGTAGCGAGCCAGTCGCGAAAGGAGGCTTCGTCGGGATAAGGACCGTAGGGGAGGAAGTCCCAGGTTGCGTCTGGTGCGGTCAGGAAGATTGAGGCGAGATCATCCACGTGGCTGACAGGGTCGAGCCGTTCAACGCGGCACGTGCTGCCTTGAAGCGGCGTAGCGGACGGAAGTGCACGCGGCCTCCAATGGCGAAGGTCCGCTGGTTCGTGATCGCTTGCCATGGTTTCTCCGTTCAGGTTGCCACTGGCAGCAACGCGAAAAGCCCGCGATATCCCGCGGGCTTCTTGTTGCGTCAATAGTAGTCTTGGCTAGTTTTTCGCAGCGGTATCCATGCTTTGGAAGAAGTCGGAGTTGGTTTTGGTCTGCTTGAGTTTGTCGAGCAGGAACTCGATGCCGTCCATGGTGCCCATCGGGTTGAGGATGCGGCGGAGGACGTAGACCTTGCGGAGCTGATCTTTCGGGATGAGCAGGTCTTCTTTGCGGGTGCCGGAGCGCGAGATGTCGATGGCTGGGAATACGCGCTTGTCGGAGACTTTGCGGTCGAGGATGATTTCGCTGTTACCGGTGCCCTTGAATTCTTCGAAGATGACTTCGTCCATGCGCGAGCCAGTGTCGACGAGGGCGGTGGCGATGATGGTGAGCGACCCGCCTTCTTCGATGTTACGTGCGGCGCCGAAGAAGCGTTTGGGGCGTTGCAGGGCGTTTGAGTCGACGCCGCCCGTGAGCACTTTTCCGGAGGACGGCACGACGGTGTTGTAGGCGCGGCCGAGGCGGGTAATCGAGTCGAGCAGGATGACGACGTCGCGTTTGTGCTCGACGAGGCGCTTTGCCTTTTCGATTACCATTTCAGTGACTTGGACGTGGCGCGAGGGGGGTTCATCGAAGGTCGAGGCGACGACTTCGCCCTTCACCGAGCGCTGCATGTCGGTAACTTCTTCCGGGCGTTCGTCGATCAACAGAACGATCAGGAAGCATTCGGGGTGGTTCTTGGCGATCGAGGCCGCGATGTTCTGCAGCAGCACGGTTTTACCAGTGCGCGGCGGTGCGACGATCAGGGCGCGCTGGCCTTTGCCGATGGGTGAGACGATGTCGATGACACGCGAGGAGAAGTCCTTGATGGTCGGGTCTTCGACTTCCATCTTAAGCCACTCGGTTGGATAGAGTGGCGTCAGGTTGTCGAAGTTGACTTTGTGCTTGGCAGCTTCAGGCTCTTCAAAGTTGATTTTGTTGACCTTCAGAAGCGCGAAGTAGCGTTCGCCGTCTTTGGGCGAGCGGATCTGGCCTTCGACCGTATCGCCGGTGCGGAGCGCAAAGCGGCGGATCTGGGAGGGTGAAACGTAGATGTCGTCGGGGCCGGGCAGGTAGTTTGCATCCGGTGAACGCAGGAAGCCAAACCCATCGAGGAGGACTTCGACCACGCCGGTGCCGATGATGTCGGTTTCCTTGGCCGCGAGCTCCTTGAGGACCGCGAACATCAGCTCTTGCTTGCGCAGTGTGGAGGCATTCTCGACGCCGACTTCCTCGGCGAACGACAACATCTCGGTCGGGGATTTGAGCTTCAAGTCCTCGAGCTTCATTTCCTTCATTGTAGGGAACTCCGGGGCGGGCCTCAAGCTGAGTGAGGGCGGCCAAATGGCAGGGCGGGACGAGCGGTATCGGCTCGGGGACGGGGTGCGGGTGAGCAAAGGCAGAGTGTGTGGGGGTCGTATTTTACATGCATGGGGTGGACCCATGCGGCCTGATTGCTCGCAATGACTGCGAGAACACAACCGGCAGCTCAGCCGGGGAGGCCTCGCTTCGTCTTTGTAATACCGTTCCGTATAACAGAGTTGAGCGGCAAACGGAAGCGGTACAGTGTGTCACAGAATCCGCAATATTGGCGTCAAATGGCAAAAACGACGCGAGCGGCTTACTTTTTGCTGGCGGGGTAGGCGCTGCCGTTAGGTGCCGAGTAGGTGCTGGTCGATATGCACCGCTTCATGCGGTTTTCATCAAAGCAGGTTGTGGGAACACCGCCTTGTTTCAGACAGGCTTGGGCAAGCTGTTCGCATGTCTTTGCCGAGGCAGCCGACGTGAACGAAAGGAAGATCGCAATCATGGACATAGCGCGATTGAGCATCTTGTCGGGCTTTCATCTGACGATATGACCATTTCGTTCGTGTGTGGGCTTATGATCTGTCCCACCCAAAGCTCTAAAATGGCTTAACAACCACGAATATGACGATTCCAGCCATCAAGACGGTTGGAACTTCGTTAGCAATCCGGAAAAATCGCGATGTGTGCGTGTTGGTGCCAGCTTCCAGCTGCTTGCGCCACTTGGCCAGCATGCCGTGAAATGCCGCCATTGCGAGGACGAGGACGAATTTGGCGTGGAACCAGTGTTCCATGTACTGATTCTGCTGCCAGACGAGAACGAGGCCGGTCAACCAGACGGTGATCATGGCTGGATTGATGATAATACGGAGCAGGCGGCGTTCCATGACCTCGAAGGTGCGGGTCATCTCGGAATTAGGTGTCGCTTCAACGTGATAGATGAATAGACGCGGCAGATAGAACATGCCAGCCATCCAGGCGATGACCGCCATAACGTGAAAAGATTTAAGGTAGAGCAGCCACATGGGTTAGGCCAAAGTCCCTTCAGGCCGCAGGAAGTCGTGCGAGGATCGCGTCGAGTTTGGCATCCAAAGCGCCAATCTTTTCGTCGAACTTATCGTTCAAAGCGGCGAACCTCTCGTTCAAAGCGGCGACCTTATCGTGCAGAGCGGCGACCTCACTGCGGAGAGCCGCGATCTGCTTGTCCTGTTCGATCAACTGGCGGGTGACACCGCCGCGTAGATCACGCATGTCGCGGATCATCGCCGCCATTTGGCGATCAAGAAGGTTCAGGCGCCCATTCACTTCGTCGAGACGCAAGTTCAGCAAACTTGGCAGATCGCCATAAATGCTTTCCAAATCGTCGACACGTTCATCAATCGTCTTTGTCATATATTTCCGATCCTCGCCGCCAAAGCCTACCAGGGCAAGCCAAATGCCGCTACTTCTGATTGGCCGGTGTCAGCACCCCTTCCAGGCCCGGACGCGGTCGACGAGTTGGGCGACGTGGGCGGGAGGCGTATGTGGCACGATTCCGTGGCCTAGGTTGAAGATGAATGGCTTGTCCCCAAGCATTCGCAGGGTCTCGTCGATACGCTCGTTGAGGGCGTCGCCACCGGCAACCAGCAAGAGTGGATCAACATTGCCTTGGACGGCTTTGCCATGGGCTTGGAGGCCACGCATAACCGAAAGCGGCATGGCGGTGTCGCAGCTGATGCCATCGACGCCCGTTTGCTTGATGAAGGCTTCTGATAATCCGGTTGCGCCGCGTGGGAAACCGATGATGGGGATGCCCGGATGCTTGGCCTTCAGGGCTGTGACCATCTGTTTGGTGGGCTCGACCACCCATTTGGCGAACTCGTTGTCTGGCAGGCTGCCTGCCCAGCTGTCGAAAATCTGGAGTACGTCAGCGCCGGCGTTGACCTGGCCTGAAAGATATTCGACCGAGGTTTCGACCAGGATGTCGATCAATTGCTGGAAGGCTTTGGGGTCACGGTAGGCCCAGCCGCGGGCGTGGGCCTGGTCGGACGAGCCTTCGCCGCCAACCATGTAGGTCGCCACGGTCCACGGTGCGCCGCTAAAGCCGATCAGGGCAGTTTCGGGTGGCAAGTCCTGGCGCAGGCGGGCGACCGTTTCGCAGACAGTGGCGTATTTTTGTTTGGTTGCGGAAAGGTTCAAGCGGCTCAGGCCAGCGGAGTCGCGGATTGGATCGAGGCGGGGACCTTCACCCTCGACGAAGCTGACGGTTTGGCCAAGTGCATCGGGCACAACGAGGATGTCGGAAAACAGGATGGCGGCGTCGAAGCCATAGCGGCGGATTGGCTGCAAGGTTACCTCGGCAGCCATCTTCGGATTGTAGCAAAGATTGAGGAAGCTGCCGGCTTCGGCGCGGGTTGCTTTGTACTCTGGGAGGTAGCGGCCCGCTTGGCGCATGAGCCAGACCGGTGGGGGGTTGATGGCCTTGCCAGCCAAGGGATCGAGGAACCTGCGATGAACGGCTGGCTTTGATCGGTCGGACTGAGATGGATTGTTCGACGTCTTCATTGCTTGCCTTCTCTTCTACTTGAATCCTGAAAGATTCTAGATTCTCTTATTATGACTCTTAGACCGTGAATCATGGGGATTAAGGGACTGTCCCCGTGTTGTCCCCATGCTGGCTGGTGGCCGGTTGGCCAACTACTGGATGTCATGCCAGGAGAGGCCTGGAACTACAAGGCGGATTGAATCTAAGGACTCTCAACGCCTTGTCGCTTAGGTTGTAGAGGGTGGCGCTGTTGGCGGCTTGTTGACAAGTCACTGGTGGGTCCGGCAGAAGCGATTTATTCTCAGAGAGCGGGGTCGGGCTTGAAAAATTGTCCGTTCAGGCCTGGCTGTGGGCAAAACTGTTGACGGGTGAGCGCGTGGGGCCGAACAATCCGGCTTGGCCGCTGAGGCTGTGTACGACTGCGAAAGTTATCCACCAATGGCTAACCCCTTGCCGAGCTACTTCCATCTACATCTCGTCTCGGATTCGACGGGCGAAACGCTGACCACCATTGCTAAGGCGGCGGCAGTGCAATACGCGATGGTGCGGCCGATCGAGCATATTCATCCGCTGGTGCGGACGGCTAAGCAGATGAAGCGCGTGTTGCAGGAAATCGAGCAGGCGCCGGGTATCGTGCTCTATACCGTCGTCAATAAGGAGCTGGCGGACGCGCTTGAGGCGCGGTGCCGGGAGCTGAATTTACCAAGCCTCTATGTATTGGCTCCGATCATGCAGGTTTTCGAAAGTTATCTGGGTGCGCCAAGAACGCCGACGGTTGCGGGTCAGCATGTGCTGGATGCCGAGTATTTCCGGCGTATCGATGCGATGAATTTCACGCTGAGCTATGATGACGGGCGGATTCCGGAGGATCTCAACGAGGCCGATATTGTGCTGCTGGGGATTTCGCGGACGTCCAAGACTCCAACGTCGATCTATCTGGCGCATAGGGGCTACAAGACGGTCAACATTCCGATTGTGCCGACGGTGCCGTTGCCGGCCAAATTGATGGAGCCGCATTCGGCGTTTGTCGTGTGCCTTGTCGCAAGTGCCGAGCGGATATCAGAGGTCCGGCGGAACCGGGCGGAAAATCTATCCAACCGCAATCTTGACGACTATGTCGACCGGCAACAGATCGCGGCGGAGATCAGCCATTCGCGGAGGGTTTGCGCGCAAAACGATTGGCCGATTATTGACGTTACGCGGCGGTCGATCGAGGAGAGTGCGGCGGCGATCATCCGGTTGATGCAGGACCGCAAAGAAGGGCTTGCGCCGCACGAGGCGCTTTAATGACTGCGGCGGTCAAAATCGTACTGGCATCGGGGAGTGCAGCGCGTCGGCAGATGCTGGCGGCGGCGGGGGTGGCGTTCGAGGTTGAACCGGCTCAAATCGAAGAAGATGAGCTCAAGGACATTTTCATTCGCCATACGACGTGTGCGCCAGCGATTGATCTTGCGAGGTATCTAGCGGACGCAAAAGCCATTGACGTGAGTATGCGCCGTCCTGGTGCGCTGGTGATTGGGTGCGATCAGGTGGCGGCGCTGGCGGAACGGATTTTTTCTAAGGCCGAAGATTTGGCGGGTGCGCGGCGAACCTTGATGGCTTTGCGGGGACAGGACCACCGGTTGCATTCAGCGGTGTCGATTGCGCTAAACGGAAAGGTCGTCTGGAGCGATGCCGATACCGCAATCCTGACAATGCGTGATTTTTCAGATGCGTTTCTGGAGAGTTACCTCGATTCTGCGGGGGACGCGCTGTTATGGTCGGTCGGATGCTACGAACTTGAGGGCCGGGGCGTGCAGTTGTTCGAGCGGATCGAGGGCGATTATTTTACGATTCTTGGGATGCCGTTGTTGCCGGTACTTGGTGCGTTGAGGGCACTAAAGGCGTTGGACGAATAGTGCAGTGAAGGCCAGGACGCTGCGCGCCCTGGACCCGCCGGTCAAAGAGAAGAGTCTATGAAAAGCGCTTGTGTTATTGGCTGGCCGATCGAGCATTCGCGGTCGCCGCTCATTCATGGGTATTGGCTGAAAAAGTACGGGATTGCCGGGAGTTATACGAAGCGCGCGGTGCGACCTGAAGAGGTGGGTGCGTTTTTTGGGTCGATGGCCGAGTTGGGGCTCGCCGGATGCAATGTGACGGTGCCGCATAAGGAGGCGGCGTTTGCGGCGGCGGACGAGCGCGATCCTTCGGCGGTGGCGGTCAAGGCTGCCAATACGCTATGGCTCGATGGCAATACGTTGTGGGCGGCGAATACCGACACCTATGGGTACATGACGCATCTGACGACCAGCGCGCCGCTGTGGAAAAACCGCGATGCGCCTGTGAGCATCCTGGGGGCGGGCGGCGCTGCCCGGGCTATCGTTTATGGGTTTTTGCAGGCTGGCGTGGGTGAGGTGCGGGTTTTCAACCGGACTACGGACCGGGCTGACATTCTGGCGCGGGATTTCGGCGGGCGGGTCAGGGTCTGCGATTGGGTTCAGCGCGAGGCGTTGTCACGGGAGGCCAGCGTTATCGTCAACACGACGGCGGTTGGATTGAAGGGCCAGGGTGAGCTGGGGATTGATTTTGCCGGGTTTCATCCAGGGTGCGTCGTGTCCGATATTGTTTATGTGCCGTTGGAGACTGCGTTCATGCGGGCGGCGCGATTGGCCGGCCTTGCCACCGTTGACGGGCTTGGAATGCTGCTTCATCAGGCGGTGCCGGGGTTTGAGCGCTGGTTTGGCGTGCGGCCTGAAGTGACCCCAGAACTGGGGGCAATCATCGAAGCCGATATTGCGGGCGCGTGATGTTCATTATCGGTCTCACGGGTTCGATCGGGATGGGGAAATCGACTGCGGCGGAGAAGTTCCGGTCGCTCGGGATTGGTGTGTTCGACGCGGATGCACAGGTTCATGCGCTCTATGCGGGACGCGCGGTGCCGCTGATCGAGACGGCCTTTCCGGGGACGACGGCTGGCGGAGTTGTCGACCGTGCGAAACTGGCGGCGGCGCTGGGTGGGCGAAATCAGGCATTCGCGCGGGTGGAGGCCATCGTTCATCCGCTGGTGCGGGATGCGGAACGGGCGTTCTTGAGAGCTGAGCAGAAGCGAGGTGCCCGGTACGCGGTGCTTGAAATTCCGCTGCTGTTTGAGACGGGGGCCGATAAATTGGCCGACGCGGTAATCGTTGTCTCGGCGGATGCGGCGACACAGAGGGCGCGGGTCATGGCGCGGCCTGGGATGACGGCCGAGAAGTTTGAGGCGATCTTCAAGCGCCAGACGAGCGACGCGGAAAAGCGGGCGCGAGCTGACTTTGTGGTGGATACGACCGGGACGATCACAGACACGCAGGCACAAATCGAGCAAATTCTCCAGACGCTTGCAGGCAGGACTGGTACTGCCTTTGCGAGAGTTTGGGGAGCTTGAGGCTTTGCGCGAAATTGTTCTCGATACGGAAACGACCGGATTTGACCCCAAGAACGGCGACCGGCTGATCGAAATCGGTTGCGTCGAGCTACTCAACCGTTTGCCGACGGGCAACGAATATCACGTCTTCATCAATCCTGAACGCGATGTGCCGCAAGACGCGCAGAACGTGCACGGGATTTCGACCGAGTTTTTGCGCGATAAGCCATTATTTGCGGCGGTCGCGGGCGATTTTTTGAAGTTCATCGGTGGCGATACGCTGGTCATTCATAACGCGCCGTTCGACATCGGGTTTTTGAATGCGGAGCTGGCGCGGGTGAAGCGGCCGGCGCTTGAGATGACGCGGGTCGTCGATACGCTGGCGATGGCGCGGCGGAAGCATCCGGCGGGGCCGAATACGCTCGATGCGTTGTGTAAGCGCTACGGCATCGACAATACCAAGCGGGTGAAGCACGGCGCGTTGATGGACAGCTTGCTGCTGGCCGATGTCTACATGGAGTTGCTGGGCGAACGGCAAACGGCGCTTTTGCTGTCGAGCAACAAGGCACCGGGTAACGGGGCAAATGGCCGTGGGGCGGTCGCGGTGAAGGCGTTGCTGCGTCCCGTACCACTGCCGTCGCGGCTGACGGAGGCCGATCTTGCGGATCACGCGGCGTTCATCGGCCAGCTTGGCGAGAAGGCGCTGTGGGGGAGGTTTGAGGGGTAGGTTGGGTCAGAAGCACAGCCAAGCGCCTATGCAGGTCTTGGCTGTTGCGCCTTTGCAGGCCATTTGCGAGGAGTGACACGTCGTCGTCACGCTTGTTTTGCAGGTCGTGCGAACTGGCCCCTTCCCCACGCGACCTTGCGCAGCGAGCGTATTTTTAAGAGCGTTTGTCGAGAAGAGCACGGCGGTATCGTGGGTCAATGTTTCGCCGAGTGCTGTAACCCGGGTGCAATCGGCGGCCTGCGCCGTCACCGAAAGTGCGCAGACCATCGCCGCCGCCAGCAAGCCGTATTTCAAGGACTGCATTGCCCCTCCGAAAATAGAATCCCAGTCCGATGCTAGTTCAGGGCATGTCCCTTGCCAAGGAATACTCCGTTGCAATTGGATTTATCCGCAAAGCCTCTTCGCCTTCGAGCTATATTTTACTCTCTTTCCACAGGCACCGCATGCCATTCTAGACATGGCTACTCAGTGATCGAGTCGTGGGCTTCTTTCGACACCGTAACCGGTTTGACGCTGCCATCGAGATGCCGCAGCGATTGTTCGGAGTTCTTGGCTCTGGATGGCCGGGTCCCTCGGGTCGAGCCCGAGGGCAGGCAAGACCGGCCATGGAATGATTGGGGGAGCAAACCGCAAAAACTCTAGCAGCTCAGCTCGGTTTGCCTGGCTGGGCGTTGGCGAGTTCTTGCTGGCGGCGGACGTAGAGGCCGCCGAAGTCGATGGGGTCGAGCAGGAGCGGGGGGAAGCCGCCTTCGCGGGTGATGTCGGCTACCAAGCGGCGCAGGAACGGGAACAGGATCGTGGGGCAGTTGATGAGCAGGAACGGCTCAAGCGCCTGCTCGGGGACGTTCTGGAGCTTGAACAGGCCGCCGTAGACGCATTCCATGATGTAGATGGTGCCGTCTTTGTTGGTGGCGTGGGCCTTGAAGTCGATGGCGCTCTGGAACAGGTCAGGGCGAACGCGCTCGGCGTTGACGTTGACTTCGATCTTGAGGTTTGGGTTGTCGCCGGGGCCGTCGAGAAGGCGGGTAACATTGGGATTTTCAAACGACAGATCGCGGATGAACTGGCCGACGACCTGTGCGTGCATCTGCGGTGGCTGGGCTTCTGCAGCGGGTTTGCTGTTGGCCATGGTGTTCCCTCTCAGGCGATTGGTTTCGCCACTGGTTGCGTGTTGGATGGCTCGCTAGCATGCGCCGCAGGGTTGAGCAATTGGCTAGAAGGAAGGCTCTACACTTTTCAGTTTGCGTGCCGTTCTGAACGAACGCGACGCGGTAAGGCAACCCCCTTACGCATGCTATGCCGACGGTTCGCTGGGACGCGAGCGCGGGCCGGGAGGCATTGGCTTTTCGTCGATGCGCTCGTAGTCGGCTTCTATCGTGGGGGCGGATCCGGACCGGCCCGGGGTCGATTGGCGATGACTTGAATGAGTTGGGCGCGCACCTGGGGCATGGGGACGCCGATAGGATTGCGTTTGTTGCATTCTGACGGCGAGCGGGAAGCCGCGTGCCATGAACCAGCGTGCGGTTGCCTGGCGTAAGACAGGAATGAGCAATAATAAGCCGATGGAATCGGTGATTAATCCAGGTGCGATGAGGCAGCCGCCAGCGAACATCAGAAGCATCGCTTCCATCATCGGTTCCAAGGGCGGTTCGCCAGAGCGTGCGGTTTCCATGAATCGTCTGGCGACGCCTACGCCTTGCAGCCGCATGACCCACAAGCCGAGCATGAAGGTGGCAAGTATGATGGCGAAAGTCAGCCAGACACCAATCATCGAGCCGATCTTGATCAAGACCGCGATTTCAAGCAGCGGCAGAGCCACCAGTAGCAGCAATATTATCAAGCCCAGGGAGGGCATGGGACATCCTGTCCGGTCAGAACGCCATTGGGGCGTCCAAATTTTAATCCTACATACATCTAAACACGACCTGCCACCCGTTTCCGTTCCATTAGGACTGGTGATGGTGGTTGGCTTTAGACAGCATGTGCCTTAAATCAATATCAGTAGTTCGCGGCGTGTCTGCAAGCTTTTGCGCTCAGCCGGTGTTAAGATCCGGTGCGTTCGATCTGCTCACCGGATAACCGGCAACGTAAAGCCTCACATCCGGCGACAGATGTTTGCGCCAACAGAAGGCTATAGTCATCATGGATGGCAAACTGGACTTGTTGACGATTCTGGCGATCATCGGCGCGTTGCTGGCGGTTTTGAAACTGCGCAGCGTGCTTGGTAAAGACAGCGACGGCGGCGAAGAGCGGCGTGCCGAGCGGATGAATTCCGAACGGCGCCGGGCAGCCGGTGGCGACACCGGTAAGGTCGTGACCATGCCGCGCCGGGAAACGGTTGCTGCCGCCGAGGGGCCCCCGGCCGGCGATGTGGCTGTGGCAGATGCCGAGCAGCGGTTCTTGACGTTTGCAGGTGGCGACGCAGCCTTGGGTCAAGGGTTGTTTGAAATTTACAAGTTTGACCAAGCGTTTGATCCTGGCGTGTTCGTCAAGGGTGCGCGGCAGGCGTATGAAATGATTGTCACGGCGTTTGCGGAAGGTAATCGCAAGACGCTCAAGGATCTGCTCAGCCGGGAGGTCAACGACGAGTTTGTGTCCGAGATGACGGCGCGCGATAAGCGTGGCGAACTGATCGACCAGAGTTTCGTCGGGATCAATAAGGCCGACATTGTCGAAGCCGAGATCAAGAACGGGGTTGCCAACGTGACGGTGCGGTTTGTCAGCCAGTTGATTACGGCGACGCGCGACCGCACAGGTGCGGTGACCAGCGGCGATCCACAGAAGATCCGGGAAGTGACCGACGTTTGGACGTTCAGCCGCGATGTGTCGTCGGCTAAGGCGCGCCTGAACCTCAATTGGCGCGTTGTCGCGACGCAAGAACCTTGAGGGATTTGACCTCGCCGTTAGCCCACCCGCTCGAAGCCTACCCCCACCACTCGATTCTTACCCCAACCACTCGATTCTTACC
>JBEBJA010000105.1:0-2007 GCA_040080145.1 Hyphomicrobiaceae bacterium | reverse complement strand
GCCGCATCCTCATCCACGATTGCCTGATCTTTGCCAGCACGCAAACCGGCGTCAGCATCAAAGATATTCTCGGCCCGAGCCTCCTGCGTTCCGTCGTCGAAGCGCGCCACCTCGGCATGTGGCTTGCCCGCAAGTACACCACCGGCAGCCTGCAAAGCGTCACAAACAAGTTCGGACGCACCGAACACACGACGGTTCGCAACGCGGTCTCAGCCGTCAAGCGCAAGAAGGCCAGAAGCAAGACGTTCGCCGCGCAGCTCGAAGAAGACGAGCTGGCCTTCATGGTCTTTGCCCGCGCCGCCGCAGAGCGCCGCGCCGCCGCCACCCAAGCCGCCATTGCCGCGTCCCCTGCGTCCCCCGCCACCCAACCGGAAACCGCCCCATGAGCACCGCAACGCTTGCCCGCATCACACGCCCCGCCAAACCAGCCCCCGTCACCCGCGATCAGGTCGCGATCATGATCGACCGCCTGTCCGTTCTGCGCGGCAAGATCACCGAACTCGACGGCCAGTGCAGCGACGACATCGCGCAGATCAAGGCGTTCCACGCCTCGACCGTAGACGTCTACGCCGCCGAAGCCGAAGTCCTGATCGGCGACGTTCAGGCCTACTGCGAGGCGCACAGGATGGAGCTGACGCTTGGCGGCAAGAAGAAGTAGGTCGCGTTCCCGTCCGGCCAAGTGTCGTGGCGCAAGCGCCCGGCCTCGATTGTGATTGCGGATGCCGACGCCGCCCTCACCGATGTCGTCCGGCGCGGCCTGACGCAGTTCCTTCGCCGCAAATACTCCATCGACAAAGACGCGATGCTCAAGGAGCCCGATGCCGCCAAATCTGTCGCGGGCGTGACGGTGCTGCAGGATCACGAAGACTTCGTCATCAAAACCAGCGCGTGAAGGGGCTTCAAATGACAGTTTCAACGTCTTCAAAGCGAGCACCCAATCGTTCATCTGGCCGGACGCCAGGTGCCGGCATCCGGCCCGATCCGCGCAAGCGGCTGATCTCGAAAATCCACGTCCTGAAAGCGCAAGCGAAGCTCGACGACGACACCTACCGCGACATGCTGGAATTGACGACCGGCCAGCGCTCGGCGGCGCGGCTCAGTTTCGCCGATCTCGAAAAGGTCGTGACCCGGCTGGGCGAGGCAACGCAGGTGAGCCCCAGCATGGTTGGGCCCTACGCCCCCAAGCTGCGCGCGCTGTGGCTGTCGGCGTGGAATTTAGGCATCGTGCGCAACCGCCACGACGAGGCGCTGACCGCGTTCGTCAAGCGCCAGACCGGCCTCGAAGCCGTGCGCTGGCTGCGCGATGCGGGCGCTGCCAAGCGCGCCATCGAAGCCCTCAAGTCGTGGATTGAACGCGAAGGCAAGGTGGACTGGTCAGCCCACCCCGACAACCCCCGCGCGGCCATCGTCGATGCGCAGTGGTCAGCGCTGCTCGGCCTCGGCGTGATCAAGCGCTTCGCCTACGGCGGCACCGATCAGGACATGCTCGCCAGCTACGGCCAAGCCGTCACCGGCAAGACCGCCCTGCGCTGGAACTCGGAAGAGGACTGGGACGCCCTCATTCGCGCGCTTGGCAACAAGCTGCGCTTCGAACTCAAGCGGACCGCCAGCGCGGACGCCTGACCAAGTTTTCAGCGGGCGGCGGGGTACGACGCCAGCTGAGAAAACCGGCGCGCTGAAAGCGGGGCAGCGCGCCGGTCACTTTACCCGCACTCACACATAGGGGTTACACGCCATGACAACCATCGAAAGCGCACGTGCTTTGGCCGATCTGATCGCGACCTACGACAGCCTGAACACGATCCTGGCCGAAGCTGACGACAACCGGGGCGACTGCATCGAGAACATCGTCAACTCGTTCGAGCAGACGATTGAGCAGAACTTCGAAGGCGACGATCTGGCCGACAACAAGACCGAAGCGGCCCGGCTGGCGACGCAGTACTACATCGACGGCATCCGCCAGATGCGCGACAAGATCGGCGCGGAACTGACCGCCCAAGGCATCGA
>JBEBJA010000022.1:0-9726 GCA_040080145.1 Hyphomicrobiaceae bacterium | reverse complement strand
GCGGGGAAGCGGTCGGTCAGTTTGCGTTTGGCGGAAAGTTCGAGGCGGCGAAGCAGTTTGGCGGGCGGGATGTGACGGGCGAACGCAAACGCGCGGGCGGCTTTTTCGATCAAGCTGAAGAGGGCTGCAGGGGGCATCATGGCGCGGGCGAAGTGGCGCTGGCGACCGGCGCGGGCTCGTGGCTGAGTCCGGCATCGGCTGCGGTTTCCAAGGCGGCGAGATAGCGGCTGGCGAGTTCGGAACGGTCGAAGTTGGCGCGGACGAAGGTTTCGCCAGATTGGGCAAGGCCCGCCGCGTAAGCCGGGTCGTTGGCGAGTTTGAGGATGGCGGCGGTCAGGGCATCGGCGTCTTGCGGCGGGATCGGGATGCCAGCACCTGCGGACTGGAGGAGTTCGCAGGACTCACCTTCTACCCCTAAGATGATGGGGCGGCGCATGGCCATGGCTTCGAACATCTTGGAGGGGATGACCTTGCGGAACAGGTCGTTGCGACGGAGCAGGATGAGGCTGACATCGGTGGCGGTCCAGATGGCCGGCATGTCGTGTTTGGGGCGCTGGCCGACGATTAAGACGTTGTCCAAGTTGCGGGCGGCGCAGCGTTCAAGGAGGCCTGCGCGTTCGGCACCGTCGCCAACGAGGAGGAAGGCGATTCGCGGATCGTGGCGGAGTCGAACGGCTGCGTCGAGGATGACGTCGAGGCCGTGCGCCATGCCGTGGGTGCCGACATAGGCGGCGATGAACTTGCCTTCGAGACCGAGTTCTTTGCGGATGCGCGCGGCGCCGTCTGGGTCTTGCTGGAAGAGCGCAAGGTCGACGCCGTTTTTGATGATGGTTATGCGGCGCGGATCGCCGCCGCGTTCGGTAATGTGGCGCACGAAGCTGTCGGTGACGGGAACGATATAGTCGGCAGAGCGGTAGGCGAAGCGTTCGACGGCTTCGAGGCTGCGGACGGCAAGGCCTTTTTTCATGGCGCCAACGGTGACGATGCTTTCGGGCCAGAGGTCGCGCACTTCCAGGACCCAGGGGATCCGTTTGAGGGTGCGGACCGAGAGGCCGGCAAGGCCGCAGAAGAACTGCGGGGATGTGGAGACGACGACATCGGTCTTGGGTAAGCGCGGAATAGCTAAGGTGACGGCGGCGAGATAGGAGACGTAGTTCAGCGTGCGGCGCAGAAAGCCTTCGTTGGCGGCCATATAGGTCCAGAGCCGGACGACGCGGACGCCATCGGTCATTTCGGATTGGAACAGCTTGTTCTTGAAGCCGGGGTAGACTTTGCCGCTGGGATGGTTTGGGGCGCAGGTGACGACGGTAACGTCGTGGCCGAGCTTGGCCCAGGCGCGGCAGTGTTCCGACGTGCGGGACGCCGGCGCGTTGACCTCAGGCGGGTAATAGTGGGTCAGGAACATAATCTTCATGGGCAATTGCTCGTCGTTTCCAGCGCTGACCGGCGTCGAGGGATCGACGCAAGCTTCGGGATCAGTGGGGCGGGTACTGGGGATACCGGACAAGGTCCGGTTACTGTCAAGCGACTTGCCGCTTTGTGTCGTCGAAGGGACGGCTGGTGACCGAGGGGCTGCGAAACGTGGTGGCCTTCAGCGAACTGGTGGCGCGCGAGATCGCGTCCTCGTTGCGGGTCTCGCCGAATAGTATCATGCGCACCGTTTCTATCACGATGCGGACATCGACACCAAAGGAGGCATTCTGGAGATACCACAGGTCGAGCGCCATCTTTTCGGGGATTGTCAGCAGGCGGCCGCCGTTTACCTGAGCCCAGCCGGTCAGACCGGGGCGGATCATCAGGCGGGACTCATTGCTTTCGCATTGATCTATCGCCAGCAGAGGGCGCGGGCCAACGAACGACATCTGACCGATGAGAATATTGAGAAGTTGCGGCAGTTCATCCAGGCGTGTGCGGCGCAAGAGACGGCCAATCACAGATGACCGGTTTTTGTCGTCGATGCGATTGCCGTTCCAGTCATAGGCGCCACGCATGGTGCGGAATTTGTAGACCCGGAACGGCTTTTTGCCGACGCCGGGACGTTGCTGCCAGAACCACAGCGGAAGTCCAACATCAATGGCGGCGAGGACGGCCACAACCAAAAACACCGGCAGCAGGGCAACGATCATCACGGACGAACAGGCGACATCGAAAGCCCGCTTGACCTGCCAATAAGTGGTTTTTCTCGGCAGAATATTGGGTGGAGTGGCCTTTGGCTTGGATGCCGTGTCATTGGAGGGTAACGCTGGTTCCGTTGTGTCATTGCCCAGCTCGGCAGACCCGGAATTGTGGGCCGCCTCGAATTGTTGGGCGAAGAGTTCGAGCTTGATTGTGGAACTGGCGGTGAGGTCCAGCAGGCACTGGCGTGCTTCGGGCGGCAGATTGCCGAACGGGAGCGTGACGACGATGCGGTCGACGAAGACGCCGTGAACTTCGAGATCTTGCAGGATTGATTCAATCTGGTCGGTTGGACCGAGAATGGCGTGTTGATGGATGCGGCGACCGCTGTGGCGGCCGGCAATGCCGAGCAGGCCTACGATACGCTTGGTTCCGGCACCGTATTCCTCCACCGACTGGACGTAGAGTTCGGCTATGCGTCCAAGCCCGACGATGAGGATGGATTCGTAGGGGATCGTATTTCCCTCCATCATGGCGGCGGCGGGTTGGACGCGAGCCCGGCTGCGGAAACTATGACGAAGGCGGGCTAAAACGCGGACACCTACGAGGCCGCAGATCATCAATAGGACTTGCAGGATCGGCATGGCGCGGGCCACGCCTTCAAGGCGGTTAAACAGGAAACTTTCGCCAACCGTCAACATGACAATGGAAACGGCGGCACCCGAAACAATGAGGTAGTCGAGCATTGAACTCATGCGCCAGATTGCGCGATCAAGCCCAAACAAGCTTAAGACGATGAGGGATGTCAGAGCGGTGGCAGCAAAATAAGGGATGAGGCCCTGAAACTGCGTGAAACGGGTTTCAAAATTGTCACGGAGCAACACGGCCAGCATTGTGGCCAGCAAAATGATTGCAACGTCCAGTAACAGCAATATAAAGCGCTTGCGCACTGATCCCCCTGGCTGTCTCAAGGCTTCAAGACTAGCATTTTGGTGGCAGCAAAATCAACCGTATGAACCGCAATGCGGCAATGCAGTATGGTGGTGGCTTGCTGGACGTGACCACGCTTTTTTCGATTTTGGCTTCGCGTCCAATTCTGAGCACACGGCCTTGCCGCCTGACCTGCATCAGCCGTTTCGTTCGAACAACAAGATTCGGATCAACACACGCCGGGTTTGTCTCTATCGCGGCCAGAGGGCCACACTGCGGCGACACAATGCGGATCGAATTGATGTGCAAGGTTAACGCAAACTTGACGGATGCTTGTGGCGGCGTCAGATGGAGGTTGTTATAATGCGCTGCACCATCCCACACAGAGAGATTATGTCCAGCGAATGATCGATCTCCATAGTCACATCTTGCCGGGTATCGACGATGGGGCGGCCGACGTGTCCGTCTCGCTGGCCATGGCGCGCATGTTTGTCGCCGATGGAGTTACGCATCTGGCTTGTACGCCGCATATTCTCCCGGGCCTGTATCTGAACACTGGCCCGCAAATTCGTGCAGCGGTGCACAATCTGCAGGCCGAGCTCGATCAGGCTGGGATCCCGTTGCGGTTGATAACCGGTGCCGACGTTCACATGGTGCCGGATCTCGTCGCTGGATTGCGGTCTGGCCGGTTACTTTCGCTCGGAGATACGCGGTATGTCCTCGTCGAACCTCCCCATCACGTGCCGCCGCAAAAGTTTGAAGAATTCTTCTTCAATATACTGGTGTCGGGGTATGTGCCGATTCTGACGCACCCGGAGCGGTTGACTTGGGTTGGATCGCATTATGCGGCGATCGAGCGGATGGCGCGGTCGGGCGTGTGGATGCAGATTACGGCAGGGTCGCTGACGGGGTCATTTGGCCGGAACGCACAAAAACTTGCCGAGCGCATGCTAAAAGACGGTTGTGTGCATATTATTGCCACGGATGCGCACGATACCGTACGGCGTCCACCTGCGCTCAGCCTTGGACGGGATTTGGCGGCGAAATTCGTCGGCGCGGCCGAGGCAGAACATCTGGTCGTGACGAGGCCCAGGGGCATTCTGGAGAATGCGCCTGTCAGTAGTCTACCTAGTATTCCTTCCGCGGCTCAGTTATCGAGTATAGTCTATCAGGAATCGAAGCTGGCAAATGACGGAACTATACAAGGGCTGGAAAATGAGGACGGGCAGTCGCACGCATCGCACGGTTCTCCTCGGCAAGGCTCTCATGGCGTTTTGCGCACTTGGTCTGAGCGGCTGCGGCGAGTCTTTGACTAGCCTGCCTTCGAGCGAGCTTGGCGTGAAGCAGCCTAGTGCTGTTGCCGGTCCGCTCGTGCCGGAAAGCGGCCGGGGCGCGCCTGCTGTTGCGGTGAGTGACGCAACCACAATCAAAGCAATCAAGCCGGCGGCCAAGTTTGAAATGGCCGGTGCGTTGGGCGAAGAGGCCGCGGAGCCGGCCAGTTCATCGAAGGCTGCGACAGACTCGTTCATTGCCGTGACCACGCCAGGAAACACGGCCTATAAGATCGGTCCGGAAGACGTCGTGGACATTTCGGTGTTCAAGGTGCCCGAGCTTTCCAAAAGCGTTCAAGTCGCCGATGGCGGCACGATCAATCTACCGCTGGTCGGGGAAATTGCTGCGGCTGGGAAAACAGCGCGCGATATCGAACTCGAGTTGACCAAAACGCTCGGCGACAAATATCTCAAGTCGCCGCAGGTGACTGTTTTTGTTAAAGAATACAATAGCCAGCGCGTGACGGTCGAAGGTTCGGTCAAGAAGCCCGGTGTTTATCCAATCCGCGGGAAAAACTCGCTACTGCAGCTTCTGGCAAGTGCCGGGGGGCTCGAAGAAATCGCCGACAGCGGCAATATTTTGGTTGTGCGACAAGTTAGCGGTAAGCGGTATGCTGGACGGTTTGATCTCGACGCCATCCGGAAGGGTAGTGCCGAAGATCCTCAAGTGCAGCAGGGCGACGTGATCATCGTCAATACGTCGAATGCAAAAGCTGCATTCCAGACGTTCATGAAGATCGTCCCTGTGGCAAACCTTTTTACGCTTCTTTGAAGGTGATGGCTGCACGTGGACGGTATGGATCAAAGCTCGGATAAGCACCCGGCTGCGCAGACGCCAAGCGAGGGAAAACTCGTAAGGGCAGGTGGTGGCGTACCTGCGCCGCGCGTTGGCTACGGTGCCGGTTATCCCGGACAAGCAGAATACGAGACGGCGCAGACCGGTATCAATCTGCTGCAATACTGGCGGACGGTAATTAAGCACCGTCACGCAATCATGAGCATCATCGCCGCGTTTCTTGTGCTGGGCACATTGCGGTTCATGCTCATGACGCCTGTCTACTCGTCGGTGCTCCGGCTGCAGATCGACAGGAACTCATCGAAGATCGTCGAGCGCGGCAGTCTTAACGCCAACGAAGGGCTCGATAACGAATTTCTGAAGACGCAGTACGAACTGCTGCTAACGCGCAGCATGGCGGAGCGGGTGGCTTCGAAGCTGAAGCTTGGGGACGATCCATTGTTCTTGAAGCAGTCTGAAGGGTCGGTGTTTGGGCGCTTGCTTTCGATCGTCAAGGGATCGGGCGGCGCCGCCCCGACCAAGGCTGGTAATGAGGCGGCGGCGATTTCGATTGTTGTTGCAAACCGGGCGGTGCGCGCGGTCCCCGGATCGCGACTCGTTGATGTGATTTATAGCGACGTCGATCCCTACCGCGCAAAGAAGATTGCTTCTGCGTTCGGGGATGCTTTTATCGCCTCTAGTCTCGACAAGCGGTTTGAGGCCAATTCTTACGCTAAGACGTTTCTTGAAGACCAGATCAAGCAATTGAAGCTGCGCCTTGAAGATTCTGAAAAGGTGCTGCTCGATTTTGCGCAAAAGGAAGAGATTGTCGTTGTCAACGAAAAGTCGTCGATTACGGAAAGCAATCTTGCTGCGGCGAATGCGACGCTTGGGAATCTGGCTTCGGAGCGGATCAAGAACGAGCAGATGTGGAAGCAGGTTGAGGCCTCGACAGCAATCAATCTACCGCAGTTGCTGACGAACTCGGTCATTGACGGGCTGCGCGGCCGGCGCAATTTGCTGGTTACGGAATATGAAGAAAAGCTGGAGACGTTCAAGCCGAGCTATCCGGCGATGATCCAGATCAGGAACAAGATCAACGAGATTGACCGGCAGCTTGCGGTCGAAGTCAAAACAATCAAGCAGTCACTTAAGGCCGCATATGATTCATCCGTCAATCAAGAGTTCGAAACGAGAAAGCGGATCGAGCAATACCGCGCCGATTTGCTCGACCTGCAAAAGCGCAGCATTCAGTACAATATCGTAAAGCGCGAAGTCGATACCAACCGCTCGCTGTACGATGGATTGCTGCAGCGCTTTAAGGAGGTCGACGTTGCTGGCGGGGTGAGTGCAAACAATATCTTTGTGGTCGATACGGCGCAGGTTCCAGGTCAGCCATCGTCACCGGGGCTGCTGCGGACGCTGCTGATCGCGCTGGGGTTGAGCCTGGGTGCGTCGGTTGCTGCGGCGTTCGTGATGGAGCGGCTGGACGATACGGTGCGGTCGCCGGAAGAGGTCGAGCGGCTTACGGGGCTCGCAACGCTGGGGATCATTCCGGCGATCGGTGCCAATCAGAAGGTCGAAACCGAGTTTGCCGATCCACGGTCGGCAATGTGGGAGGCGTATCGTTCGCTTGGAACGGCGCTGCAATTCTCGACGGATGCAGGCTTGCCGAAGACAATTTTCGTGACGAGTTCGGGGCCATCCGAAGGTAAGTCGATCACGGCGGTTGCAATGGCCCGGCATTTTGCTCAGCTTGGGCTGAAGGTGCTGTTGATTGACGCGGATTTGCGCAAGCCGTCGCTGCACATCAAACTGGCACTCGATAATTCGGTTGGGTTGACGAACTATCTGACCGGGGTTTGCACGCCGCCAGAAGCGTTGTTGCAAACGGATGTCGCTAATCTCGCCTTCATGCCGTCTGGCCCGCTGCCGCCAAATGCTGCGGATTTGCTGTCGAGTTCGCGGTTGTTGTCGCTGATGTCGGTTGGGCTTGAAGTGTTCGATCTGATCGTGATCGACGGGCCGCCTGTGATGGGCTTTGCCGATGCGCCGCTGGTTTCGAGTGCGGTGGGCAGTACGGTATTCATTGTTGCTGCGGGTCAAGGCCGCACGGGGATGATCCGCGATGCGGTTAAGCGGTTGCAGTTTGCGCGCGCCAATCTGATCGGCGTCGTGATGACGAAGTTCAATGCGTCGAGCGCTGGATATGGCTACGGCTACGGCTATGGCTACGGCTATGGATACGGCGGGCATGGCTATGGCGAAGCAGGCGCTACGGGTGAAGCGATTACGGGCGATCAAAAGGCCATTCCGCTAAAGGCCGAGGCCAATGGCTGATGTGGAGGCCAGCGCGCTCAAGGTTGCGATTGAGCTTGTGCATGTGCCGTCACGGGCGCGGATGATCAAGACGGCGGCGTTGCCTGACGGCATGGGCTTTCTGTTGTCGATTGCTGCCGACGACGAGCAGGCATTGCTGGATGGCGTTGACGCGACGGGGCGTTCGCGCGAGGTCGTGAAGGGTGCGGCATCGTTTTTTGTCGAACAGGTTCTATTGGCGGCAGATTGCGACAGCTACCGGACGCTGGGGGCATGCGACAAGGCGACGAATGCCGAGTTGCGGCGTAACATGGCGCTGTTGTTGAAGGCATTGCATCCCGATCTCAGTCAGAACAAGGATCGCTCGGTGTTTACGGGGCGCGTTACGCGCGCCTGGGAAGATCTCAAGACGCAGGAGCGCCGCGATGCTTATGACGCAACGCGGCGCATGGCTGCGACGGTCGATACCCCATTAGCGAAATCATCGAGGCCGGCGAAAGTTGCCAGCAAGACCCAGCGAGCCAAAATTCAGTTCGTGAAGAATGCTGCGCGGCGGCAATCGTTGGAAGCGGGGCGCGAGCATGGCGGCTTTTTGCGGCGGGCGTTCGCCTTCTTGCTCGGGGCAAAGAACGGCCGATAGCGGTGCGGCAGTGAGGGTGCCCCCTTTGCCGGGCGCGCTAAAAATGTTCTTGTTGCGGATGATCTCAACAGTCGAAAACCGGTGCGCAAGTTTTGGATGACCGTTCAAAAAGACTACCGATGATGCGGAAGCTCGTGTTGGGCGCAATTGGCGTTGGCCTCGTTTGGGGTATCGCTTCGACATCCCTGGTTGCCTTCCTTGCGGCGGGGCGGCCGGAGGTCGCGCTGAGCCTCAACCCGGGCCAGTCGCACGCGCTGCTGTTACTGGCGCAGCGTCAGCTCGACAAGCGGCTGTCAGGGGGGCCGATTGCGCCACAAGTTCAATCTGGGCACGGTCTCAGTCAGGAGGCCCGCGATGCGACCGCTGCCACGTTTGGACGGTTGAGCGGCTGGGCGAGGGCAGCCGATGGCGCTGTTGGCGTGCGCAGCGGTGACGAGGAACGTGATGCCGTGGCGGGTGGCGCTCTTGCCCCTGCCTCTGATGGTGGTTCGGCGACCGGGCCGATGTTCAGTTTATCAGCCGACGAGAAGGCTGCGTGCGCAGAAGTTCGTACGCTGGCGCTGGCGGTGCTGGTCAAGGAACCGTTGAACGCTGTTGCGTACCGAATGCTGGGGCAGGTGGCCTCGAAGGAAGGCGACGACATTCAAGCCGAACGGTTCATGAAAGAGGCCGCGAAGCTGTCCATGCGCGAGTCGATTGCGTTGCATTGGCTGATGCGGCGCGCGGTCGAGACGCGGGATTATGCAACGGCAGCCGGGCATCTCGATGTCATCTTGCGGACCTTTCCGCAGTTGCGGGAAGCCGTTCTGCCCTCGTTTGCGCAAGTCGCGGAAGCGCCGGAGGGCAATGGGGCCGTCAAGGCGATCCTGGCGCGCAATCCGGCGTGGCGCAGGGATGTGCTCTGGTTCCTGCCGACGGTCGTTGGCGACGCGCGGACGCCGCTGGCACTGCTCATGCATTTGAAGACCACGCCGCATCCGCCGACAACGCCGGAGATCCACGCTTATCTTAGTTTTTTGATCAGTAAGGGGTTTTATGAGTTGGCTTACGATACGTGGCTGCAGTTTTTGCCCAGCGAGCAGCTGGGCGCGGCGGGGAATGTGTTCAACGGGCGGTTTCAGTTTCCGCTCTCGGGCCTTGCGTTCGACTGGACGCTTGCGGCGCGCTCCGGAGTGACGGTCGACATCGTGCCTCTTGTTGACATGACGGGTGGTGTCGACGCGAATGGTGGGCGGGCGCTGTCGGTTGAGTTCAATACGGGGCAAGTCGATTTTCCGGGCGTGACGCAGACGGTTGTGGTGCGGCCGGGGGCCTACGAGTTCAAGGGGAAGTTCAGGGGCACGCTTACCGGGCGGCGCGGGCTCAAGTGGTCGGTCGTGTGCCTGGACAAGCCTGCGGTGAAGATCGGCGAGAGCCAGATGATCCTCAGCGGTTCCTCGACGTGGCAGGAGTTTTCGTTCCCGGTCACGATTGCAGCAAGTGAGTGCGGGGCGCAGAAGGTCAAGCTGGAGCTCGATGCGCGGTCGGCGTCGGAGCGGCTTGTTTCAGGGACGATGCTGTTTGCGGATATCGAGATTGTGCGGGCGGGCGACGGGGTTGGTGGAGCGGCGGAGGTT
>JBEBJA010000096.1:0-2032 GCA_040080145.1 Hyphomicrobiaceae bacterium | reverse complement strand
GCTGGCGAACACGCTGCTCAAGGAAGATCGCAAGTGGTCCAGCGAACTCCCCATTGCCAAGCCACTTTCTACTTGACCAGCATCACAGATGCTCACCCCAACCCTCCCCCCGTAACGAACGGGGAGAGGGAGTTACACGCCGAACTTGAGGAGTTTGATGGCGTCGAAGTCGGCGACGCCGCCGCCGACGCGCTTCGTTGTGTAGAAGAGGACGTAGGGCTTGGCACTGTAGGGGTCGCGCAGCACGCGGATGCCGACGCGGTCGACGATGAGGTAACCGCGCGAGAAGTCGCCGAAGGCGATGGCGTGGGCGTTGGTGTCGATGTCGGGCATGTCCTCGCTTTCGGCGATGGAGTAGCCAAGCAGGGTCGGCATCCGGCCGGGCTGGTAGGAGGGCTGCCAGAGGTAGTTGCCATCGACGTCCTTGAACTTGCGGACGGTGCTCTGGGTGGCGCGGTTCATGACGAAGTGGGCCGACGGACGGTAGCCGGCTTTGACCGAGTAGATGAGGTCGATCAGTTTGTCGGAGGGCGCGCTGGCCGGAAAGCCGCCTGCGACGCCAGTCGAGAGCGTGCCGATCTTGCCCCAGACCCAGGCGCTGTTGGCGACCGTTTCGTAGGACAGGAAGCCCTTGGGCTTATTGATGCCGTCGCCGGTGACGAACGCTTTGCCTTCCTGGGTGGCAAAGGCGATCTGGACTTCTTCCGACAGCCACTGGTCGATGTTGACGGCAGCGTCGTCGAGCAACGTCGAGGTGGCGGCCGGCATGGCGTAGAGTTCCATGGTCGGGAACACCGTGGAGGCGAGCGTCGGGGTTGCGGTCTGAGGGCGCGATGCGGTTTCGCCGACCCAGCCGGTGTCGAGGCCGGAGGTGGCATACGGGCGTTTGTAGACGGAGCTCGATACCTGGCGGATGCCGGCGATGGCGCGGATCGGCGAGATGTTCACGAGCGAGCGGTTGATGGTGGCTTCGAGTTCCGGCGGGACGAGGTAGCCGCCGTCGGGGTCGGAGGCCGCCGACAGGGCTTTGCTTTCGAGCGAGCGCAGGGTCGCCGTGTCGCCCTGGCGGACGTAGCTGTCGAAGGCGGACTTGTGGGCGAGGCCAGTGGATGAATACGCAGCTGTGCCGCCGATGGCGGGCCGGGCGGACTTCAAGGCCAGTTCGTCCATCGAGCGTTCGATGCGGGCGAGCTTTTCGGTGTTCAAGACGTCGGTCGACTGGCGCGCCGTGAGGTCGGCAAGGCGCTGGTCGTTGGTCGCTTTGAACTCGTCGAATGCGCGCATCATGTCGGCGATGCTGTCGGTTTCAACGGACTTGGTTTCGAGGGCAGGGGATTCGAGCATTCGGTTTCCTTACGTGTTGGCGCGGATAGCGGCGGTGAGGGATTGGATGGCCGTGGCGAGCGGGGCGTTGGGGGTTGGACTGCGGGAACGGGGGTGCGCCTTAACGGACGTAACGCGCGCGCCAGGCAACATCGGGAAGGTCACGACCGAGATTTCCCAAAGGTCGATTTTGGTCAGGCGACGCGGACCGGATTTGCCGGAGCGGCTGGCGGTTACAGCGCGGAAGCCGATGGAGAGGCCGTCGATGGCACCCGACCGTAACAGGGCCAGGATGTCGCGCGCTTTCGAGTTGTCGAGGCTGAGCTGGCCTTCGGCGTAAAGGCCGCGCGCATCTTCGCGCAGGGTTTTCCAGACGCCGATGGGTTGGCCAGCGTCATGCTGGAACAGGAGCTTGATGCCGCGCGGGCCGCGCCTGGCCAGGCTTTCGGCGAAGGCACCCGGGGCGATGATGTCGTTGCCCATATCGGGGACATCGAACAAGCTGGCATATCCGGCGAATGCGCCGTCGGCGGCGATGCCGGCGCTGTCGAAGGGCAAGTATTTGAGCGTCGTTGGGTAAGCGCGCGGGGGCTTGCCCGCTGTGGCTAAGCGAGGTTTGAGCATGGGTGGTGAGGTCCGTGTTCGCGGAGGGGCGTGCGGGTCGTGTGGTGAGGGTGTGGACTACTGGACGGGAAGTATGGGGCTCTGC
>JBEBJA010000122.1:0-2032 GCA_040080145.1 Hyphomicrobiaceae bacterium | reverse complement strand
CGTCACCGTCAACGTCACCACCAACGCCTCGCCCGGCGAGATCGGGTCTGCGGTCGGCGCGTCCGTTGCCGGCGCAATGAGCAACAACAGCGGCGCGCTACACGATGGAGGGTATTGATGGAATGGACCATGATGATTGATTGGTTTTGGGCGGTGCTTGGCCTGTTGGGTGCGATCATTCATGTCGTCGTGCTGACGGTCTCGTTCCTGGCCTCGGCGGTGATCCTGATCTTCTTCGTCATGTTCGCGGTGGGGGCGTTCACGGCGGGGATCGCCCGCCTTGCCGCGCCAAAGAAGCCTGCCGCAGCGAAGTGGCCGCGCCGCATCCCGACCGCCGAAGGCGACGTGATCGTCTACCCGACCGGCATGGTTCACCTGATTGATGATCGCGGCACCGTCTGGCGCGCCAAGCTGCACTGGACGCTCGTCGGCGACGGGGGCTTTTGATGATCAGCAATTATTTCCGCCACGTGAAGACCGGCGGCATCTATGAAGTCGTGGCTCTCGCTCGCGTCGAAGCTACGCTTGAGCCTGTTGTCGTTTACCGCGCGGTCGATCCTCTGACACGGCTTCCAAAATTCCCGACGCCTGATCACACGTTTACCCGGCCAGACGAAGAGTTCCGTGACGGTCGCTTCGTCCAAATCCGCTTTGACGAAGAGGGCCGCTGACATGGCCATGCTGCAAATCGGGTCCGTCGCGTTCGAGACCACCGGCCCGCACTACGACAAGCTCAAGCACTCCAAGAAGTTCGACTGGGCGCGGCAGAAGCGGTTCGGGCGCTCCGACGCCATGCAGTACACCGGCGAGGGCGAAGAGGACGTGACCGTCTCGGGCACGATCTACACCGATTACTACGCCGGTTTCGGCAGCCTCGCCACGCTGCGGTCGATGGGGCGTTCGCCGCAGATGGTCGTGTCGGGCGCGGGCGACGTGTTCGGGCGGTGGTGCATCCTCGAAGTATCGAACGAACAGACGCTCCAGGACGCCGGCGGCGTGCCGCGCAAAGTGACCTTCGACCTCAAGCTCACCCGCTACGGCGAGGACGGCTTTGACGGCATCGGCAGCATCATCGGCTTGGCCGATCAATTCGCGTCCGGCCTGACCGGCGGCGCGGTCACCGGCGTCGATATCGGCGGCGGTGATGCGGGGGCCAATCTCGGCGGCCTCGCGGCGCTGTTTTAAGGGGGCGATGAATGGCCAAAATCGTGACCACCAAAGCGGGCGACATGCTCGACCTGATCGCCTACCAAAACTATGGCTACCGGCCCGGCTCGATCGAGGCGATTTTGGAGGCCAATCCGGGGCTGTGCGAGCACCCGCCGATCCTGCCCGCCGGGATCGCGATCACCATCCCCGATCTGCCCGCCAATACCGGGCGCGCCTCGCCCGTCCGGCTGTGGGATTAAACCATGGCGCTCAACTACAAAATCGAGGCCGACGGCGTCGACGTAACAGCGGGTTTCAACGACCGCATGGTGGACCTCACCGTGACCGATCACGACGGCATGCAGGCCGACGAATTCAAGGTCCGTCTCGATGACCGCGACTTCCGTCTGAAACCGCCCCGCAAGGGCGCGGTTTTGAAGGTCTGGATGGACGACAACCGGGGCGGCGGCTTGGCCCTCATGGGCGCGTTCGAGGTCAAGGGCCGGTCGCGCGAATTCGACAAGCAGATTGGCCGCGTGATGGAAATTCACGGCAAGTCGGCCGACATGCGCAAGAGCCTCAAAAAGCCGCGCACCGGCGCATACGAAAACACCACCTACGACGGGCTGTTCAACAAGGTCGCGGGCCGTCACGGCCTGACCGCCAAAGTCTCCGCCTCGATTGCCAAGCTCAAGGTCGATTACGAGCCCCAGACCGAAGAGAGCGACCTGCACCTGGCGTCGCGCCTGGCGCGCGATGTGGACGCGATTTGCAAGGTCTCTAACGGCCAGCTGATCGTGCGCTCGCGTGATGACCTGGATATGCCGCCGGTCATGCTACGGCAGAGTGATTTCACCAAGTGCAAAGTCTCCGACGATGACCG
>JBEBJA010000151.1:0-9755 GCA_040080145.1 Hyphomicrobiaceae bacterium | reverse complement strand
CATCTGCCCTTCGGGCATCTTCTCCCCAGGGGGAGAAGAAAGTAAGGGCTTATTTTAGCGCGTATGGGCGGAGGCCGGGACCCAAGCAACCATCGACAGGCGGCAGACTCCCAGCGCCCAACCCATTGAAGTCTCGCACGCTCCCCTCTAAACCGGTCCCAGTTCTTTCCCGCTTGGAGCGCTCATCCCATGACCTACGCCGTAGCGCTCCGCTTAGAGCGCGGGCTGGTATTTGCCGCCGACACCCGGACCAACGCCGGCATCGACAACATCGCCCAATACCGCAAACTCCATTTTTGGCGCAAAACCGGCGACCGCGTGATCGTCGTGCTGACGGCTGGCAACCTCGCCATCACCCAGGCCGTCATCAGCCTCATCAATGAGCAACTGGAAACCGAAGAACAGGGCGAGCGGCAAACGATCTTCAACGCCACCAACATGTTCCGCGCCGCCCGCGTCGTCGGCGACGCCATCCGCGAAGTCCGCAAGACCGACGGCGAAGCGCTGGAAGGCACCCGGTCTGGCTTCTCCGCCACCTTCATCGTCGGCGGCCAGATCCGCGACGAGCGCCCCCGCCTGTTCCAGATTTATCCCGAAGGAAACTTTATCGAGGCGACCGAAGACACACCGTTCTTCCAGATCGGCGAGCACAAGTACGGCAAACCCATCCTCGACCGCGTCGCTGACAACAAGATGCGCCTCGGCGAAGCCGCCAAGTTGATGCTCCTGTCCTTCGACAGCACGCTGCGCTCAAACCTCTCCGTCGGCCTGCCCATCGACATCCTGGTCTACGAACGCGACACCCTGGACGTCCGCCGCGTCAAACGCATCGAAGAAGACGATGAGTACTTCAAGCACCTCTCGTCCTCCTGGGGCGAAGCCCTCCGCACCGCCTTCGCCCAAATCGACGAATTCAAGGTTTAGCCATCGTCGTCACGCGTTGGTCGGATACCAAACCGCATAAGTACTGACTTGTGCGGTTTGGCGGGCTGGTATAAGGAGCACTTGCGTCGTTACCCTATGCCTCGAGAGCCATCCCTCAAACCGCGCACCAAGCAACCGCGGGTACAGCGGCACCACCTTCACGACACCACCGTCGCCGCAATATCGAGCCCCGCCACCTCGGCCATAAACTCCTCCAGCGAAAACGCCTCAAAGCACGCCATCGCCCCGCACGATACAGCACCACCACGCGCCAGCTTGCGCGCCAGAATCACACTGGCCATCGCTGGAATGTACGGCCCATGCCCGCTGCCCGCCACCAGATGCCAGCCCAACGTCTGCTGCAAACCGTCTGCCCCGCGCCCGGTCATCGCCACAACCATCCCCCCACGGTCGCTCCCAAGCCGCGCGCCCCAAGTCTTGGCCCGCATCAACACTCCGCTCCACGCCGCCAGATCGCGCACCAGCCCAGCCCGCACCAGCCACGACACCGCCCACAGCCCCAAATGAAACGGCACCACCTCGACGCCAGCCCGCATCACAACAGTGCCAACGCCTGGATACAAATCCAAATCCGGCACCTCGCAATATCCCATCAACCGCGAGCCCAGCCCCTCAATCGGAACCCGCGTCACCCCCTGCCAGCCATAAACTGTCCGCGCCGCCCCATCGACCCGCATGGCAATTGGCCGCCCCACATACCCCAGGATTGATTTGACCGTCGCCTCGCCTGGCTGAAAGTGGTTCCCCGGCGACACCGCAATCTCGATCCCTTCCAGCCGTGAAAACGCGCCCCGGAACGCCGCGACTACCGCCGACGATACCCCCGGCACAGTGCTCGCCCCGCTGATGACGCAAACACCCGCCGCCTTCGCGTCCCTATCCAGCGCGGCAATTCCAGTGACAAACGCCCTACCGTCCGCCAGATCGACATAGTGACAGCGAGCCTCGATGCACGCCCGCGCCAGCCCATAGTCCGCCCCCTGAAACGGCCCCGATGCGTTGACAACAACCGCCGCCCGTCCATGCGGAGCATGGCCGGCAGCAAGCGCCACCAATTCCGCCGCCGTCACCAGCGCCGCATCAACCGCCGCACTCCCGACCTTGCACCCAAATCGCGTGCCCAATTCAGCCGCCGCAGCACGCCCCCGCACCTCCGACCGCCCAGCGATCACGACCTCGCAACCACCCCCGCGCACCAGACGTTCCGCGACCAGCGCGCCAAACGCCCCATACCCGCCGATGACGACGATCCGCCTCCCGCCGGTCACGCTCTACGATGCCTTCAACGTCTCGACGATCACCACGTACTTCGCCATCGCATCCTCCGTCGAAGTACCCTCAATAGCCTCCCACGCATCGAACTTCGCGCAGGCCACCCGGTCGAACATTTCCGGCCGCTCGCCCCTGATGTCGCCCTCCGTCGCCTGCTTGAAATTGGCGTAGATCGCCAGCAGCGTCGCGTTGTCCGGCCGCTTGGTCAAGGTCTTCGTCGCCGCCACTGCCGCCTCAAAACGCGCCTTCAAATCGCTCATATCCGCCCTCCTCGACAGTTAGATCATCTATGTACATAATCAAAGCGCACGCAATTTCTATCCCGCATGACGCCCAACCTGCGCTCAGTCCGGCAAGGCGACCCACCACCACGTCATGGCGGCGAAGGCGGCCACCCACGACAACCTTCGGCACAATGCGGCCAGGGACGTGAACTTACGCTCGCTTCGCCAGCCCTCCTTGACCGATCCAGCCCCACCATGCAAACCAACATCTTCAACTTTAGCAGCAGGGGAACACCGGCCATGAAGCTCGTCCGATTTGGTGCAGCCGGTCAAGAAAAGCCAGGCCTCGTCGATAGCACAGGCATCATTCGCGACCTGTCCGCCCACATCTCTGACATCACCGGCGAAGTGCTGTCCCCGGCGTCCCTCGCCAAACTCGCGAGCATCGACCCGGCCTCCCTTCCCGCCGTGCCCGCCAACGTCCGCTTAGGCGCTCCCGTCGCCAAGGTCTGGAACTTCATCGCCATCGGCCTGAACTTCTCCGACCACGCCGCCGAAACCGGCGCGCCGATCCCGCCCGAACCGATCCTGTTCAACAAAGCTGGTAACGGCATCGTTGGCCCCAACGACGACATCATGATCCCAAAGGACAGCAAGAAACTCGACTACGAAGTCGAGATCGCCTTCGTCATCGGCACCCGCGCCCGCTACGTCGCCGAAGCAGACGCCCACAACTACATCGCGGGGTACACGATCTGTAACGACGTCTCCGAACGCCATTGGCAGGTCGAACGCAAAGGCCAATGGGTCAAAGGCAAGGCCTTCGAGACTTCAGGCCCCATCGGTCCCTGGCTCGTCACGCCCGATGAAATCCCAGACCTGAATGCGCTGGCCATGACCTTGGAGGTCAACGGCGAACGCCGCCAGAACGGCACCACGGCGAACATGATGTTCAAGATCCCGTTCCTGCTCGCCTACGTGACCCAGTTCATGGTCCTGGAGCCCGGCGACATCGTCACCACCGGCACGCCCGCCGGCGTCGCCCTCGGCATGAAACCGCCCGTCTGGCTCAAAGCAGGCGACATCCTCACCCTCACCATCGCCCACCTCGGCACCCAGCGCCAAACCGTCGTCCCGTTCCAGATGTAAACTCCCTCTCCCCGTTGCTCTTTGCAACGGGGAGAGGGTTGGGAGCCTGCCCCCGCGAAGGCGGGGGTGGGCGGCAACAGCAAAGAGCGTCAGGGGCAGAAAGATAAAAAAGGGCAATCGCTCACTTGTAGCTTGAGTTCGGCGCAACTTCACGCCGTAAGCCAGTGACGGCTCACTGCAACGTCGGCTTGCCATTCCCGGCCTGAGGCACCTGCGCATGCTGCCCTGACACACCCTGCAATGCATGACCGAACTGGTTCCACGCCCCTTCCGAATTGCGCGGACTGACACCCATCGCCTTGCGCAACTGACGCGCAGCAACGAGCAACCCGTGATCGCGCGGTGGCAACGCGCCTTCCGCATCGCTCGGCTCCAGCGCCTGCACAATCTCGACCAGCAAGACCTCATACGGCCCATGCGGCATCAGCATCAGGACCGGCCAATTCTGATCCACATCTTCGAACGCATTCTTGAGCCGCTGCCGGTTGAGCGAGTCGCCCGGAGCAAGCGAACTTTCCAGCGCATAAAACGCATTGTCCATCGCCATACGGGCTTCCTCATCCCGCTGCGTCAGCTCGGTATCCAGCGCCTGATTGGCGCGCCGTGCCCGCGAAAACGCCTCGCTCGCAGCGGCTGCTGATCCAAACGCCTCTCCTGACAAGTTGTAAAACAGGTTCGGATCAATCCCCAGCGCCGCAATCAGGCTGCCAACGAACTCGCGATACCGCTCATGCTCGCCCGGCCCCGGATCGTTCGTCTGCCCAGCCGCCATCAAAAACGCCGGAATATCGGGTTTGCCGTGCGGCTCGAAAGCCTGCGGCGGAACCGGAGCCTGCAATGCACGCTGCTGTGGCACCTGTGGCCCCGCAACTTGCGGCACCTGCGCATTCAAAGCCCCCCCCTCGATCGCCAGATGCCCCGACGCACGCTTCATCACATCAGTGAAATAGCGCGCCCGCGACGCCTCGAACGCCGCAGTGTCCGGCAAGCTATGGGCCGACAGCATCAGCAGCGTTTCATACAAATCGGGCCGAACATAAAACCGCCCGCCCTCAGTCTTATCGGACGCAACCGCATCGACACCCGCGCCGGCATTCATGACCCGCTTCACGATTCGAGCATCATACCCATCCGCTGGCGACGACAGCTCGCCAAGCGACAGTGTCGACGTGAACCCGTCGACCGGCTTCATCGGGTGCAAATGCCCGATGACGATATCGGCATGCTCATGAATATGCGGCTTCAACGAGTCGGCGATAATCCGCTCCAGCTTCGCCCGAACCCCATGCGCCTTGTCAGCCTTGAAGTGACGGTCGCAAACCGATGCCAAGTACTCGCGCAACTCAAGCCGCACGCGATACTTTTCCGGGTTCCGCGACACCATCTCGACAGCGTGAATGTCGGAGCCCGCCGTCAGCACCACGCGGATGCGATCCGCCGTGACTTTATCCATCCGGTCGAGATCGACCTCAGCTGAAAACCCGTCCGTATTCGTGATCGGCCGCATCGCCCGCAACACCAGGTTCGCCGTGTCATAGGGCAATCCGCCAAGTGCGGCATTGATCGTGCCCTCCAACTGCTCACCCGAACGCGCCTTGGAACTTGGCACATCAGACAGCGGCGAGCGCACCGCGTTCGCGCCAAACAGTCCCGCCATGAACACCAGTGCGTCGACAGAGATTGCAATCGCGAGCGCCAGATAAGCGAGGCGGTTACCGTCCAGGAAGGCATTCCACGTCACCACGAAGCGGTGAGCCTTATCGTCGCGATTGAGTTCGATGAAATTGATCTTGGTCCGCAGCCCGTCGGTTTCCTTAGAGGGCAGCCCGCTGTCAGCGAGGCACTTGCGGGCAAAGCCGAACAGCGCGTCGGTGGATGTGTATTGGTTGAGCTTGTCGCCGCCCTTGCAGCTCTTGACGAAAGTCTCCGTGCCCGCATTGAGCGCAAACACCACCGACGCCGCTTCCGCCGCCTGCTTGGGATCGCAATCAATCTCCGCCACCTGCTTCTTCGTCGCGGGCGTCGCCGTCGACATCGCCGTGTGAATCTGCGAACAAAGCCGCTGCACATTGGCGAGCTTCTCGACGGTCGGATCCTGCCGGAAATCAGCCTTGGCCGCCTCGAACGCCGGCGTGATCCGGGATGGATCGGTGCGCGCCCCGGCATCCGTGGGCAACTGCTCTTCAGTCAGCTTGATGCGCTGCTCGGCTGTCTCCGCCTCGCCCTTCAACTTCGCGAGATCGCCGTCGATGGTTGACTGCTCGCGCTCGATTTGGGTGATGCGCGTTTCCGTCGTGCTCAACCGCTTTTTGGCATCGTTGACGCGCTCTTCGGCGATTTTAATCGCGGCCTGCAACTTCCCCAGTTCGTCCATGCGCTGACGGTACATTGGGCCCTTGCCCTCTTTGCCCGTGCCTTCGACGCCACCGGCCTCCGCCATGGCTTCAACGCGCTTGGCATCCACCTCCTTCTGCTTGGCCTCCAGATCCGACTTCTTTTGTGCAAACTCAGCCGACAGCGAGGGCCGCTCGCCCAACAGCCGCGACAGTTCTTCGCCCATCGCCGTCTTCTTGCCAGCGAGCCCCGCCTGCCCCGCCTGTGCCGTCGTCATGCGCTCCTGCTGCTGCTTTTTGGCCCGGTTGCGCTCTTCGATCTGGTTGTTGAAGTACGCCTCGATCTGCGGTGCCGCAGCGCGCGAAAACTCGGCAAGCTTGGTCAGCTGCACATCGTATTTTTCATAGTTCGGATTCTGAAACAGGCTCTGGGCCTCTTCCAGACGCGACCCGGTAATCTTCTGCTCAATGTCGGCGAGGATGCCCGCAACCTGATTCTGCGCCCGCAATTCCGCCGCACGCGCACGCTCTTCCGCCGGGAAAATGCCGCTGAAATGGCTATCGAACGAGAAGAACACCGACAGCGCCATGGTCGACAAGAACATTACCCAAAGGATCGAGTTCTTGATGATGACCCGCATGCTTTGCAGATACGGCTTCAACAGATCGGACGCGGAGAAAATCGCAACCAGCACGACGACCAGCACGCCGACGGCGGCAATCATCATGCGATCGGAAAACTGCGCCCAGCTCGCTCCGGGCTTGGCATCGCCCCCGAGCACGAAATAGGCGATCACGGCCACCACGAGCGCCAGACCCGTCACCGCACCCAGAATATTGGCCGCTAACGGCGGCAGTCCGAACGACTGCAACTCCCCGCGCACCGGCCGCTGGTTCATGCCGGTCGCGAAACTTTCCCCGATCAGCCAGGCTGCGATCAGCATCACGCCTTGAATGCCGAACGCGACCCCCAACGACAGCAGACCGGCCCCGGTAAAGTTGCGCATACCGTCCCAGGTCGTATACGTCGAGGCAAGTGTCAGCAGGATCGCCGTTGATCCCAGCAGCGCAAGCTGCCAATTCATGAACATCGCCTCTTCGAGAGCCTTCGCAAGCCGCCCGCGAATGCGCCACAACAGACCTGCAAACGACATCAAAACGAGCACCGCCAGCGTCGTGCTTATGAACGACCCCGGATTGGCGGCAATGGCGGTACCGACATGATTGACAGCGGTCTGCGCCTTGTCGGCAACCTGAGACACAGACGGCACCGGCACGGAATCCACCGCTGCCAGCACGCTATCAGCCGTCGTCTTAACGTCCCAGCCCATCATCACCCTCCCAGGGGGTTTTCCAAATTTCGTAAGGCTCAAGCGAACGCCGCCAAGCCAGAGAATTGGCTGCAGAGGTCGCGATCCTCCGCCAATATGCAATATTTAAGGAGCTGCTGTCGATTTCTCGTCAGCAATGAGGCAAATAAGGCAACCTGTTCGGATTACCAAACGAAGCTCTATCCGCGCCAAACGACAGCCATGCCAGTGCCGGCCACCCCCACCCACGGATTTCTAAAGGTTTTTTCCTGTACCGCGGCTGAACAACAGTCCCAAACGGCGCAAATATCACCCCGTACAACCCAGCATTATTTTTTCGTAACGCGGGACTAGGGGTGGCACCCCACCCAATTTTCGTCATGGCCGCGAAGGCGACCACCCACGACAACTGGCCATTTGACGCCACCGCTAACCCAAAACAACAGCCTCAAACCGCCTGAAACAGCGCCGCCGAACCCATTCCGCCAATCGCGCTCAACGTCGCAAGCCCCAGCGCCCCGCGCCCAGCCGCGTCCCCCTTCGTGCTCATGGCCCGGACGAGTTGCGAGAACAACCGCACCACCAGCACAGCACCCGCCGCTGCAAACGGATGGCCGCGCGCAATCGCCCCGCCGCCCGAATTGATACCGCCTGCATCGACGCCGAATTGTCGTGCGAACGCAATGAGTTGCGCAGCCGACGCCTCGCTCGTCTCAATCGCCGCCACCTGTGCCAGATCGAGATCGTTATGCAGCCCGATCAGCCGCTGCGTCGCCGCAATCGCTCCAAACGCCTCCCGGTCGGGTGCCACCCCAATCGTCGCAGCCGTCATCAACCGCAACGCGCGCGGCTCGCCCATTTCCTTCCAGATCCGCGGCGAGATCACGATGACCATCGCCGCACCATCGGCCTGTGCGCTGGTGTTGCCAGCCGTCAGCAACCCGCCGGTACCCGAGTAAGGCGTCTGCCGCTCCAGATCGTCGAGCGATAAATCCCGCACCATCTCGTCACGCGCTTCTTCGGTCGAATTCCACAGCGGCACGATTTCGCCGACGAACTTCTTTGCATCCCGCGCCGCCAGCGCCGCCAAGTGCGACCGCAGCGCAATCCCGTCCTGCTCCACCCGGCTGATCCCCGCCTCTCGCGCCAAATGCTCAGACGCTTCAAACAGTTGCGGCTCATAGCCGGCATCCGCGTTCACCGGTTCCATGCCGATGAACCGCGGCAACTGATGCAGATGTTTGGGCCGCGCAACGCGCCACGGTGCCGTTGACAAGGCCTCCGCCCCACCTGCCAGCAATACTTCCGCCTCGCCCGCGCCAATCATACGGCACGCCTGTACGATGGCATCGAGCCCCGACGAACACTGCCGGTCGATGGTGATCGCTGTCGCGGTCTCGGGCAAACCCGACGCCAGCGAAATCAACCGCGCCGGGTTCGAAATCTCGGTCGCATTGCCGAGGATCATGCCGTCGACGAGCGCCGGATTGACCTTACTGTCGCCGAGCACCGACCGGACGACGGGTGCCGTCAATTCCTCTATGCGGCGCTTGCCATGAAGTCCGCCGACCCGGCCCAGCGCTGTCCGCCGCGCCGCCACGATATACGCTTCACTCATACCCATGGGTTGTATTTTCCAAAGCAAGGGCTCGCTGCGCAACCTCAGATGCGCAGCGTCCTGATGTCTGCGCCCAAGCTAAATCACGCGATGGTGGCCAAAAGACGAAACTTGCAATGACTCAATCGAAATCGTTATAATATAACATATCGGCAAGTATCCGATTGGCCCGCCTCCCCACTTGTTTCGTCATGGCCGCGTCGATGCGGAGCATCGCCAAGCATCGAGGCGGCCACCCACGACAACTGAAAACCAGGACAGGACCGTCAATCGTAACGCGAAAGCCCGCCATGGCCCAACGCACCGCCCCCCCTTTCCCCAACCCCGGCCACAACCATGTCGCCTGCTTAGCCCAAACCCTCGACCGCGCCCGCACAGCCTTCGAGACCCAGGGCCTGCGCCTGACCGACCTTCGCCTGCGCGTCTTCAAACAGATCGCCGCCTCCCACCACGCCGTCGGCGCCTACGACATCATCGAACAACTCTCCCACGAAGGCACCCGCTTAGCCCCCGTCAGCGTCTACCGCGCCATCGACGCGCTCATCGAAGCAGGCGTCGTCCACCGCCTCGAAAGCAAGAACGCCTTCTTCGCCTGCCACGCCAACCACGCCAGCCAGCGCCAGAACGTCGTCCTCTCCTGCGCCACCTGCGGCGTCATCGCCGAAGTCGACGGCGAAGCAGTCTTCGCGTGCCTCGACACCCTCGCCAGCGCCCAGCAATTCACCCAAACGTCCCGCATCGTCGAACTCACCGGCCGCTGCGCCCACTGCACAGGGAACGCCGCCTGATGCTACTCCATCCCCACGACAGCCCGGATTCCCCTCCCCCTTGCGGGCAAGGCATGGTTGCTAGACACAGGTTAGATTCCCCTCCCCCTTGCGGGGAGGGGTTAGGGGTGGGGGTA
>JBEBJA010000085.1:0-9864 GCA_040080145.1 Hyphomicrobiaceae bacterium | reverse complement strand
GATTTTGTTGGTCGGAGCGGGGAGATTCGAACTCCCGACCCCTTGCTCCCGAAGCAAGTGCGCTACCAGGCTGCGCTACGCTCCGCCCGACCACCAGCAGTCGTGTGCCGGAAGGGGGCCTTATATCCACCCCCGCTGCCTCCCGCAAGTGGCTTTCCGACACTTTCCGACACTTCGCTGTGTCACAACATCTTGCAACAACGCAGACCTTTCAGTCTCCGCGTGCTTCGCCCTCGCGGCGCGGATCGGCGGCGCCTTCCACGATTCCATCCCTGCGCTCGATTATGCCGAGCCCACTCGTCATATCGGACGGCGCGACGCTCGCGCCTGCGGCGCTGAATGCAGGCCCCAGCAGGACCTGCGCGGCTGTTCCGCTTTCGACTTCAATCGGCCCGTTGCGGCTGCCGAAGTTGGGGAGGCTGGCTGCGAGTTCGACGCTGCAATGCCAATCAATCAAGCAGATGATCGCCTTCAGATTATAAAGAATAATCCGGTTTCCGCCAGGTGATCCCAGCAAAGCGAACAACTCCCCGCGCGGATCGAGCACGATTGCCGGTGCCATCGAGCTGCGTGGCCGCTTGCCTCCTTCGACGCGATTTGCAATTGGCACGCCCATCGTATCGGCCGGCCGGAATGAGAAGTCCGTCAACTGGCTGTTCAGTAAAAACCCACCCGCCATGATGCCGGAACCGAACGCGGTCTGAACCGAGGTCGTCATGGCGACCCCGTTTCCTTTGCCGTCAAGGACGGACAGGTGGCTGGTGCCGGGCTGCTCCACGGTCGCATCGGTGCCAAATCGCTGCCCCGTCTTGAGCGGCGGCGCACCGACCGGCGCCTTCACCATCGGTCGGGATGGATCAATCCGTTTGGCGCGCGACGCAAGATACCCGCGGTCGAGCAAATCGGCCGTCTGCGGTACGAAATCTGGGTCGGCAACAAATTGGTCGCGGTCGGCATAGGCGAGCTTTTGGGCTTCCGCAAGCACCGCTATATCGGCGGCCCGGCTGGTCAATAGCTGATGTTCCTGCCCCGCACGCACGACTTGTTGCGGTGTGGCGGATGCGGCTCCGTGCGCCTCGATCATCCCTAGCACCATGCCCATAGTTATGCCGCCCGACGACGGCGGTCCCATGCTGCAAACCCGATGCCGCCGGTACATCGCACATACCGGATCGCGGTCTTTCGCAGTGTAGGTTGCTAGATCCTTAGCCGTTAAATCTGCGTTATTGCCGAGTGCATCCAGGATCCTCCCAGTCAGCGCCCCGCGATAAAAGGCATCTGCGCCGTGGTCTGCAATCTCGCGCAAGCTCGCCGCCAACGCGGGGTTTTTCAGTATCATCCCAGGCTTTAGCGCTACGCCTGCCGTGTCGAAATACAGTGCGCGCGCTGGCTGATTGAAATAAGCAGGCCCTTGCACTGTCAGCAGTGCCGACAAGCGATGAGAAACCGCAAAGCCGTCGTTTGCCAGCTCAATGGCCCTGTCAAACAGCCGCCGCCACGCGAGCTTGCCAAAACGCTGGTGTGCCAACTCCATCGCCGCCACGACGCCTGGAACGCCAACGCTCAACGGCGACGACACCAGTTCGCCAAATGGCCGGGGCTCGCCATTGTCGGCCAAAAAGCGGCTCGACCGGGCAGATATTGGGGCGGTCTCGCGACCGTCGATGCTCGATACTGCTCTCGATTTGGCATCCCAATGAAGCAAGAATGCGCCGCCGCCGATTCCCGACGATTGCGGCTCCACCAGCGTCAGGACCATCTGAGCTGCAATGACCGCGTCAACAGCGCTGCCACCAGCCCGTAATATTTCGAGCCCAGCATCTGCCGCCAGCGGATTGGCCGCGACAATCATATGCCGCTGGGCGATCGTCGATGGTTTGGCGGTAATGCTGGTCCGAGCTTCCGGCTCGATCAGCCGAATGTCGGGCGAAAGCTGTGCCCGTGCATTGGTGCAGATGGCAAGTCCGGTGAGCGCAATGCAGGTTCGAACCACGTGCCGTCTGGCGTTCTTACATGCTGGATGCATCGGCAGCGCGTACCTGATCGGTTGAAAATCAGCTCAACGATGCAGCACAGCTTTCACTGAAGCGCAATCTGATCTCCCCGTTCATCTTATGACGGGCGCGGAGGCGCAGCCTCTTTGGGCCCTGGCAGCGGCAGGGGCGGATCGGCCAAATCATCGATTTGATCTAATGTCAGCATGCGACGAGGCTGGCAGCGAGTCTGCCTGCCGTCAAGGCAATCAGCCCAACAAATACATCGTTGATTGAACGCTGTTGCAAAATTGGTAAATTCGGGCAACCATTTGAGAACTATACGACATATCTAGCAGCCTCTCAGATGTATACTGCCGTTGCTGCTCAAAAACCGGGCACCTCTGCCTCAGCACGACGAAAACAGCGACACGACGCAGTTCCATGATTTTTTGACTGCATTGCCGACCGCATTGCCGGCTTTTTTCAGGTCCTGGCCCGCCTCGATCGTTGTATCTTTCACGGTCGCGTTCGCCTTTTCCCAGTCCTTCTTGGATTGTTCGACGGTCGCCTTCGCCAGGGCCTCAACCGTAGCAGGTTGCTTATCCTTGGTTTCGGGGGGCGCTGGTGCGGAAGGTGCTTCTGCGATGGGTGGCGGCACGGTGGCAGGTGGTGCTGCAGCGGCACCGTCGGCTGGATTGGGCAGTGCAACGAGCGTTCCCTCGCATGGTCCCCTGGCTCGTGCCCGGTCTATGGAGCAGCTCTTGTGCCCCCCTCGCACCGCCAAGTCCTTGATGCACAGGAGTTGATTTCCGGCGGCGCTGGCAGGTGCTGCCGTCTCGCCCTCAAATCCACAGCGGTAAGCTGCTGCTGGCTCGCTGCACACGACGCAAATCTCGCCCGCACTGGCAAAAACTGGCCAACCAATGGTAATTGCTGCCAAAATACAGCGGGAGCTCAATAACATCAGTCGTGCATCCTTCAGTTGGGTTTCGCCCACCGGTGCGAGCCGCCGGGCTTTTTAAAAACGGCATGGCAGCCGAGCCGGATTTTAAGATCACGCCGACATTCGCTCGTTTTTCAGAAAGATGTCCATGCGTTCGCGCAAGATCGTGCAAGGGTGCTTGCAATACGACAATGGCACCTCTAAGACACGTGCTTCGTTTGCTTTGGAGACGTGGCCGAGTGGCTGAAGGCAACGGTTTGCTAAATCGTCATACCCCTAAAGGGTATCGAGGGTTCGAATCCCTCCGTCTCCGCCAACGAACACTGATTTTATTGGGTTTTTCTGGTTTTTCTTTCTTTTGCCCACCATTTTACCCACCACGAACCGATTGCTAACATATGCGATATTCGCCGCAACCTGGGCTGACGCAGTAAGAAGCGTCTTGATCACGCAGTGCTTGAAAATCGCAATGTCGCTGGTTCAATTCCGGCCTTGGGCACCATTTTCTTACATAAAATAAATGACTTGCGAAGGAGTAGCCCGAGGCCTGAAGCTCGATCCTGATCCAATGGTCACACATAGGTCACAAGAAGTCATTCGCGAACGTTGGGCCTACGGGACTACGTCATGGGGTTTGAAGGCATTACGGCGACGCGCCAAACCTTCCACCAGGTGGCGCTACAAGACTTCATCGCAAAAGAACAATGTCGGCGGCTCCTGTGCATCTGGAGCGATAGCTACTGCGGTCGGGATGCGATCCAGGCGCGGACTTCGGAAGCCAACCAAGCCACCCGTCGCACCCCCAGCCGCCGCTGCTTGGGAAACAAGCCAATCGCGACGTACGCATAGACCGTCGAGCGCGACAGGCCGGTCTTTGCGAGCACAGCTCTCAGGCCCCAGAGTTCGTCGTCGGTGCCTGATGGCGATCCGTCGGCACTCACATCACCCGTCGTCATCGTAACTCCTCTAAACAAGTCGGTGCAGTCGCTGCTATCGAGTGCGTTTGGAAATCCTTGCATCCCTTCGACACAAGCCAAATGGGGTTTCGCGGGAAAAACAGGGACCGCCAAGGAACCAACCGGAAGCACAAGGAACACACCTGTCTCGGCCTGATCGTCTCGCCAGTGAGGCACCGCTTCTAAGGTCGGCAGCAAGAGTTCGGGCACTTCCGTTCGCGGCTCAATATATCCGGAGTGCACGGCCAGCCGGAAGGATGTATCGCGTGTAGTTTCATGTAGTTGCGAGTACGTCCGTGCAATGGGTGTGATTGCCGCTCGCGCACAACTTTAGTTTAGCAAAATGCAGTTTGGGCGGTCCCTCGCCAAAGAGGCGAGGGCCGCGCTCTGCCTCGCGGCCAAGGGGCCGCTCGCCCGAGCCCCGCGCGCGGGTCTCGGCCCTCACGGGCGACGATCGCTTCCGCTGAAGTGTCGACTGTAAGCGGCAATACTCAACCAATGCTCCGTGCCATCGACGCGGTCGAGGTGTTGCCGATCGCCAAGGAGTATTTCCGGCTGCGGCGCCCGCCGGACCGTCGGGTCAACGAGATCGCGCGCAAGCACTGCGGCGCTCAGGCGACGCGGCGGATAATGATCGACAAGCTGCAGCGTCGCGTGGGATCGAAACAGGCGCGCAAGCAATTCGCGGCGCACCTGCGCGGCATGGTGCAGACCAACCACCTGCCGGATCACACTGACGCGGGAAGGCGAGCACCCCGTGTTCTGGCTGCGCAGGGAGGGAGGGCCGAACAGCGAAGGCCGCGCCTGTGGCGGAAGTGAAGCGGCCGCCGGTGGGACGCCGCATTTTTATCTCATCGGTAGCCATCGAACAGCTTTACGAAATCGCTCCGGGATGGGATAAATACTTGCTCGAAAGTCTTTGCATCGGGCGGGCAGGAACCAAAGGTGCCGCTCGCTGCGGAGACGCGCGGTTGCTAGCATGGACGAGGAGCTACGCGAAGGGGAAGGCGGAGCCGTAAGATTGGGTCGCAGGCACCCAAGGTGCGTGCAAGCGGTCGAGTTCAACTTAGGCTAAATGGAATCGGACGCCAGAACAGGATTTGAATATGGGTGGGCTTGAGAAGTTAATGCAAAGCATTGATCTGGTGCTGGCCATGTGGGCCTACATAGGGGGAGTTGCACTGAAATTCTATGACCTCGTTTCTGTCCTTAAGCTGAAAGGTGGCCCGGCTTGGTGGAAACAGGCGAATATAGGCTATTTTCTCGGCTGGCTTGTTGACCCAGTTCTGTCTGCGATCTTTGTCGCGGTCTTGGTGGCGTCAGGTTTTGTGTTCGGGCCCTGGGTTGCCTTCCTCGCAGGTTTTGGCGGTTACGCGTCGCTAAACTTAATTCGACGCTTTGTCGACTTCTTCTCAACCGGAGGAACGGGGACATCAGCCGGTGAGAAGTCGCGCACTCCTAGCTTTGCGGACGGATTCAAGCTTCCAGAAAACATTTAGCCGAACACTAATTAAGCAACTGAATCCTATCGCATGAGTAATCGATGCAAAACTTAATACCATATGTTGTTGCAATCCCTGATAAATACATCAACGAAGCTGATCGTCGATTGGGCGGGGCGATTTACAAGAAAGCTGGTCGGCGGTTCTTTCGCGAAGTGCTCGGCAATCAGGTAGCATCAAGAATTCTATACTTGGCGAGCGACACTGCGATTTTAGATAGGCATTATGCTTCGTCACGGCTCATAATCCGGGATTACGACTACCTCCCACTCGCAGTGGCGCATGGACTAACCCCGAAGGAACTCGATATAATTTCTCGACACACAGATGTTATAAAAGATAGCATCCTCGAAGTCGATAATTCTGAGGATGACAAGCACAATGGGGCTGAGGCGGACCGGAATCTGAAAGGGTTTGAACAGCGGTTGCTCGCAATGACAGCCAACGAGCTTCGTGACTGGGCTCAATCGGGTCAATCAGCCGGCCAAGATGCTGTTCAGCGGCCTTGGCACCTGGATCAGATTAATGCTCGAGCCGTCAGATTTCCCAGCAAGGGGCGCTCTCCATGCCTCGGCAAGGGTTCGCGAATAATTCTCATTGATTTCGGCATTAATGTTCAACACCCCCTTTTGAATGGGGTAAACATCATTGACTATGTAGAAATTCCATCAGACCTCCGAACCCCAATTCGCAGAGCGATCCCTATCTCTCAACGGCGAGACCTGCACGGGAATGGGGGGCACGGCACATTCGTAGCTTCTTTAATGGTTAGTGATCAATTGGGTCTGGCACCAGAAGCGGAATTAGTGGTAGCGGCACTTGAGCCGATCGAGGGGACCACCAATCGAATTAGACTCACTCAGTTGTTGGACGCGCTAAGGTGGTCGGCCGAGTATTTGGACAAGCATAATTGCGCGGAGCAAACGGCTGCAGTGAACATGTCTCTGGAGTTTTCTCAGAGGGATCCGACGATCGAAAGGTACCTAGAAATTCTCCGGCGCGCGCGACAGACCCTGCCAGTTGCCGCTTCCGGTAATCACGGCAGGCTTGCATTTCCTGCTCGGGTTCCCGAGGTGTTGTCGGTTGGTGCTGTCGATGTTGGCCGTGTGATTTGGCCCCAAAGCGGCCGAGATGACGTTGAACCGTTACTGTATGCTCCAGGCGTCAATGTTCTTGGAGCTCACAGCGGTGGAGGTGTCGAAGTTCGGTCGGGTACGTCATACTCGTCGGCGTTAGTTTCGGCGGCGGCCGCACTTTCTGTATCTGCAGACCGCAGATTGGGTGGGAACTCTGACGAACTAAAAGGACTCTTACTGTCAGATGCGGTTTCGCGCCCCTTGCCATGTGGGGCAAGAGCGCTTGATTTCTCCAATTTTTGGGCATGACTTGGGGGGTGTGTGTAGGAGTTCTTGAAATGCCTAGGCGAATCAGTCACATAAAAAGTCCACATACGGTGAAACCGGGGGCGTCCGTGGGTGGATCAATGGAAGCGGCTTGGTCAGCATATATTTTTGTTTGGCCCTGGTTGCCGGTGGCACAATGGGAGCCAACCGCTAGCGGCAAGTTGACGCAGCGGCAGCGGCTGCATCGCAGGGACATGAATGCGTTAGTAAAAGCTGCAAAGTCTTGCGGCGCGCAGGTGCGCGCAACCGTTGACGCTGAGGCTGGCTTAGTTGTTATTAGAGCAAGTGATTCTGACTGGCCTGAGATTCTGAGCAATCTGCGCCCGGACGTCGATAGGCTTGGGATAGAAGTACGGGCGGATGAAGTCCTGACGGTTACTTAAACTGAGAGCGAAGTAGTATGGCGTCAAATCGAACTGGCACTACAGGCACCTATACATTTTCACTCTCGCGTTCGGCAGTCTCTATTTGGACAAGGCTCAAGCCCCAAGAGCGGGAGGCTATTGTTAGTCCGATTGACAACGACGCGGTGCGATTTTCTTCTCTGCCAGTCAATGTTTCGGCTAAAGCTTCGGACCAGCGACGGTTTAAAGCTGGCAAGTTCATCGCTACCATCGACATCGCAAAGTCATCCCCCCCAGAAGTAACTCTGCTGTCCCTCAAGGTCTGATGGGCGTCCTTTAGGACCTCGTGGACGGCGTGCCCTATCAGCGCGTTCTGCATGCGTTGCGGGACTTCGACTGCGATCTGCCGGTTCTTGAAGGTGCGTGGCAGCGAGTAGAGCGGGCGCCCCGGCGTCGGGCGTAACTTGGCAAACGCCGTCGCGGCTCCAGGATTCCTCAACTCGGCTACCACTGTCCTTGGATTATGCAATCAATCCTCGTCACTATCATCGGGGTCTGCAACTGGCTCCACTGGGGCGAGGTTCATCTCGATCTGCGGCGCAACGGTCGGTTCAGGCAATCCGTCACGATTCACGGCATCGAGCCCGGCGGCCTTGGCGTGGCTGGCCAGTTGATCGTCTGTCGTGTAGATCACGGTCGCGCCGACGACGCGGGCAATAGCGACGATCTGACGGTCAAACTTGACTTTTCCCCAGTCCGCAGCCGGTGTTGCGCCGCGCTTGCCACCCCTGGCAAGCGCGTCCCGCGTCAAGGCTGCGGCTTCGACAGCGGCACGTTCACCGAACTCGGCCACTCGGAAGAACTTCGAGCGTGCGATGATCTCCAAGTATTTCGGACCCGCGTCGCCCGCCTTGACCAGTAGCTCGCTAAGAGCTGGTGTGGGAACGATAATTCGATCGCCGGTCTTCTGGATGGTTTCCACCAGATAGTCGATCCTGGGGTCAGTGCCAACGCCACCCTGAATTTTCGGGTCAAGAAAATAGATCAGAAAGTTGGCGTCGAACACGACCATCAGTTCAAGCCCTCGCCCGTCCTTAGTCGCGTCAGGTCCGCGATCGGGTCATCACCCCAATCGGCACCTTCGACGCCTTGCAGCCGCTTGATCACATCGGCCAGCGAGGCGTCATCGAGAACATCGAAGCTCTTGATTTCAAAAGAGCGCATTAGCCACGCACCGGTCGCCAGCCGCATCCAGCTTCCCGTGCCTGACACGCGCAAGAGCCCGCCGTCGTAGTGCTTCGCAAGCTTACGGGCCAATGGACGGCGCGCCGTGCATTTTTTGTAGACCGTCTCGCGATCCTGCAGCCAGATGGGGACACTCGCGCCCTTGCCGCCAACTTTGATGACGACGCCCTCCAGGACCCCGTCTTCGCGGAACGGGCCATACTCCAGTGGCTTGGGCCTGTTGCGGCCTTGGAAGGCGATAATCTCGGCGCCGCGCTCATCGAGGAGTTGCCCGACCGCATTATCATTCGCCAGCATATCGTCCAGCACCTGGATGGCTTTCAAGGCCGCCGGATCGCCCTGGCCGCGTGAGGCTTCAGCCAGCCTCTGCGCCACTTTGGGAACAGCGACCTCTTCGATCCGGGCACGCAGGACTGCACTACCATAGCCGACGTCCACAAAATGCACGCGGTCTGGCTCGCCGAGTACTTTGGCGAACTCCAGCATGTATTCCGCCAGCCGAGCCATCGGCAACGTCTCCGGCGTAAACACATCGATTTTGAACCTGCGCTCTTTCATGGTCCCACTCCGCCTATTGTTCCTATCTTGTTCCGAGGATGCTTTCCAGTTAGTTTACGGACCGCGGGGAGCAAAACGACGATGTGCAATTTGCAACATGGGAAGCTTCGCGTACGTCAGTTGTCGAGCCAAAATCGGGACTGGAGGGCTGGAGCGCACCCTGCGGGCTGCTAGGCCTTGGGGCGGTACGCAATTTCACTCCCAAGGGTGGCGTAATTGCGGTATTAAAATCGCCCGACAGCGAGGTAGCCTCGCTTGCCCATCCTCGTCATCAAGCTCTCGATTTCAACAGTCGAACCAAGGCATTGTCAAACGGTGATCAGTTCGGTGACGGGCGATAGGTAAGCTCGAAGGGCCACTTGCTTGCGATTGCGCTGATCGCCACCACCACATTCCATCGTAGCACGGTGCTCGGCCGGTCAAGGACAAGCCCTTCGGGCGACCGCTGAAGAAGCGGTCGTCCTTGAGTCGGCCTTGCGCTCCGTGCTGCAGCATGCTGTACGGTCGGGACGAAAAGATGCTCCCGGCCGAACCAAAAGATGGACCCCGAAGAGCCCAATTGGGCGGCCGGGGTCCAAGCGGCAGAAGGCCTTTTTGGTAAGAAGAGAAGGCAGGGAAGTCTTCACACCCTATGCACCTCTGGTGCAGACGCCTGCGGCTTGAGATGCGGCCAAGACGTTGATTCCACGTTATAGTTTGGGCAGCTTGGCCGTATTCGCGCTGAATTCGCTGCCGCCGTATGGTCGGAAAAATATCGATCCCAATCAGGTGCTTGGCGAGCACGACGAACGAATTCGGTGGGTGTATTCGTCAGGACAACATTGCAAACCGCCATCTTTAACTTCGATCGTGTTCCCGGAGCCTGCTTTTTGCCGCGCGCTCGCGCTGCGTCAAGTCAACGGCGACGCCGGGCATGTCCGCCCGCTGGTCGAGGGCG
>JBEBJA010000240.1:0-9924 GCA_040080145.1 Hyphomicrobiaceae bacterium | reverse complement strand
CGGATTCCCCTCCCACTGTTTTCCCGGACAAGTGCGCCCTTAAGCGCACGCTGAGCCGGGACCCTTACCACTCTCATGTGCAGGTAAAGGCCCCGGATCGGCCAAGTGCTGGGGCCGCCCGGGGAAACCGTAAAGGTGGCAACAATTTAAACCGGACAACCGTGGGACCAGCCCAAGGATGACAAATAGCGGGCTGGTGGGCGATCAACCTAGCTTGCGGATCTTGAACGGCAGGCCGCCCTTGGGGGTCAGGGTTACAGTCGCATGAATACCAGCTGGGATCGGACCCACATACTCCGGCTGGAAGCGGCGGAGCAGGATCGAGAGGGCGAGGGTGTTTTCGACCTGGCTCATGGCGCCGCCGATGCAGGAGCGCTTGCCCGCGCCAAACGGGATGTAGCTGTATTTGACCTGCTTCTTGGTTTTGTCGGTCCAGCGCTCAGGAATGAAGGACTCGGGTTCGTCCCAGTATTTCGGATTGTGGTGCGCGCCATAGGCGAAAAGGACGACGCGGTCGCCGGCTTTGATCTGTTTGCCACCGATGATGTCGTCTTGGGCTGCGATTCGGATCAGGCCCCAAATCGGGGGATAGATGCGCATCGTCTCTTGGATGACGGCGCGGGTGTAGACGAGGCCGGAATAGTCGGCAGCGGTTGGTGCGCGATCACCAAAGACGGCCTCGCTTTCGGCACGGATGCGTTCCGCCATCTGCGGGTTGCGCGAGATTTCATAGAGTGCCCACGCAAGCGTCAGTGCGGTCGTTTCGGTGCCAGCCCACAGGTATTGCTTGAGTTCGTCGACGGCCTGGGCCTGGTCGAACTCGGGCACGTCTGGGTCATCGACGGCCGCCTGGATCATGCTGAGCAGGGTGCGCTCGCGGTCTTCGCGCGGGTCAGAGGCGATGACGGAGGGCGGAACGCCGTGCCAGACTTCCATCGCCTTGGCGGCGTCTTCATCGGTAACTTCGAACAGCTCGCCCGCCTGACGCTTAAGGCGGATTTCCTTGTGGTTCATCACGTCGGTGTAGGTTTTGACGCACTTGAAGACGACGTGCGGATTGAACGGCATGTCGCGGTCAAACAGCGCCTTGCAGATCATGTCGGCGGCGAGGGTCCACGTCTGCTCGACCATCTCGACGGTTTCGCCCGATTCCGCAAGGCCATCCCACAGCTTCATCTTCTGTTCTATGGCGGTCAGGAAGTAGGGGATGTACTCGGCGAACATGTCGGGGTGGAATGCTGGCTGCTGCGGCATGCGGATCTTTTGCCAGAGCGCGCCGTCGTTGGTGATCATCGACTTGCCGAAGATCGGCTTGAGGCCGTCGAAGTACTTGATATAATTGTCGGCCTTCGAGACGAGGACGTGCTTGAACAGCTCAGGGTCGGTAACGAGGACGACGCGCTGGTTGGCCATGTTGAGCGCAATGACGGGCCCATAGCGGTCCTGCATCTGCAGCAGAACCTTCATCGGGTTTGGATTGTCGCCGCGCAGCAGGGCCGTCAGCTTGAACCAGATGCTGTTCTCATCGCCCAGACCTTGGGCGTGCGCAGGAGTAGCGTCAGCGGGTGCAGCAGGTGGGGTTGCGGCAATGGGGGCAGACATCGTCATTACGTCAAGTCTCCTGGCGCGGAATGGCTAGCCCATAAGCGGCGCAGTACGCTTCGATTTGGACGCAAGCGCCGTGAGTGCGCAAACGCTGATGCAAGCTCAAAAATCAACTGTTGGCTTGTTATGCTGGAATTTCAACGCATGTCTATGCGGCGAGACGGTCTGCAGGCCTGTTAACCGTCGCGCGATGTTGCATTGCAGCAACGGGCATATCAGATGCCGGGCGAAAATAGTGGCGCGACGGGTGTGTCCGCGTCGTGGATCTGGATCTTTTCGCCGTCGACCCGCGCCAAGCCAGACGCAAACAACGCCAGGGCGCGTGGATACAACACATGCTCGGCAGCGAGGACGCGCTTTGCAAGGGTTTCTGGCGTATCGCCTTCGACGACGCCCACGGCTGCTTGACCAATGACTGGACCGACGTCCATTTCGGCGCGTACGACATGAACCGTGCAGCCGACGATCCGCACACCGTCGGCAAGCGCCCGTTCATGGGTGTGCAAGCCCTTGTAAGACGGCAGGAGCGCGGGGTGGATGTTCAGCATGCGATCGCGCCAGATGTCGACGAAGTCAGGCGTCATGAGCCGCAAAAATCCGCAACAGGCGACCATTTCGGCACCGTGCTGGATCAACGCCTCATGCATATTCTCCTCGAACTCGGCTCTGGTAGAATAGGCCTTGTGGTCGATGGCAATTGTGGGAATGCCCTGGTCCTTCGCCCACATCAGGCCAGGGGCGTCTGGCCGGTTTGAGATCACGACGACGATCTTGGCTGGGTAATCGGCGGCATTGGCTGCAGCCACCAGCGACATCATGTTGGAGCCACGGCCCGAAATCAGTATGCCAACGCGCTTTTTCATGGACGTAGCCAGCCCCGGTTCAAGTCAAAAGCAGTTTGCCGGCATAGATTACAGCCTCTGCTTCGCCTTTGCCTTTGGCGGAGCTCTTTTGGCCGGTGCCGGCAGTGATGGTGCCAATGACGACGGGGTGTTCGCCGGCAGCCTGCAAGGCAAGGACGACTTCACCGGCACGCGCCTTTTCTGCGACGACCACCATGCCGATCCCGCAATTAAAGGTGCGGAGCATCTCGGTATCGTCAATCCGGCCAGCGTTCGCGAGCCAGCCAAACACCGCGGGCGGCGTCCAGGACGAGAGGTCGATGCGGGCTGCCAACTGCGCTGGAAGCACACGGGGGAGATTTTCGGACAATCCGCCGCCAGTAATGTGGGCGAGGGCCTTGATTGCGCCGCGACCGCCGCCGGTTGCCTTCAACGCCGAAAGGATGGCGCTGACGTAGATCCGGGTCGGCTCAAGCAGAGCACTGGCAACGGTCTTGCCAGGCGCAAACGGCGCGGCATCGGCCCACGTCAGCTTTTCTGCCTCGACCAGACGGCGGACGAGCGAATAGCCGTTGGAATGCACGCCCGAAGATGGCAAGCCGATCAGGACGTCGCCTGCCTCGACGTCGGCGCGCGGCAGGATTTCACCACGCTCAACACCACCGACCGAGAAGCCGGCCAGATCATAGTCCTTGTCCCGGTACATGCCGGGCATTTCGGCGGTTTCGCCGCCGATCAGTGCGCAATTGGCTTCGCGGCAGCCCGCGGCGATGCCAGCAATTACTTCCGTGGCAACCGCGATATCGAGCTTGCCGGTGGCGAAATAGTCGAGAAAGAACAGCGGTTCTGCGCCTGCCACGACGAGATCGTTGACGCACATGGCGACAAGATCGATCCCGATGGTCGCGTGATGCCCCGTGTCGATCGCGATCTTGAGTTTGGTGCCGACGCCGTCGTTGGTCGAAACCAGGATGGGGTCTTTGAAGCCGGCGCGCTTGAGGTCAAACAGGCCGCCAAAGCCGCCAAGACCGGCATCTGCGCCAATTCTGTGGGTCGACTTGGCCAGCGGCTTGATGGCCTCTACCAATGCGTTGCCGGCATCGATATCAACGCCCGCATCGGCGTACGTGATCGAGGCGGGATTCGTTGGGCTGGTCGGCGTCGTCATAGGGCCCCGTGGTGGATTGGGTGGCTGGTTGATCGGGGGGACCGGATTGAACCAAAATTCCGCCCTATTGCTCGCTGCTGTAGCATCCTAGATCGGGGCTCTAGCAGCAACACTTAATCCCCGCAATCGGCGACGGTAGCACACTCATGCAGGACGCAGGCAACGTGAGCATACGCAACTTGATCGCATTTTCATCGGTGACGCTTGGTTTAGCGGTTGGAGCGGTGCTGATTTCGATGACGCCGGCTCATGCAGCCGGGTCAGCCGAGAACATATTTACCGTGGGGAACTATCCCGTCGAAGCCCGTGCGAAGGATGCTGTCACTGCCAAGAACATGGCGCTGGCCGATGGTCAGCAAGCGGCCCTGCGGTCTTTGTTCCGCCGCCTCGTGCCGGTGACCGCGTACCGCAAGCTCAAGGCGATGCCGCCGGTTAAGGTCAACGATTTCGTGGATGGCGTATCGGTCAGGTCGGAGCGCAATTCGACGACGGACTATATCGCGACGCTGGATTTCTCATTCCAACCGGCTGCCGTTCGGGACGTCTTGCGCCGGAACCAGATCCCGTTCGTCGACAGCCAAGCGCTGCAGACCGTGTTGATCCCGATTTACCGCGCGAAGGCCGATGGACCGTATGAAAGTGGGCAGGGTTTTTGGTTCGAGGCCTGGAAGGGGCTCGATCTCGTCCACACACTCAGCCCGTTGAAACTGGAGACGCTAAAGCCGACGATCACGCCAGAGACGATTCAGTCGCTGTTAAAAAACAAGAATGGGGCCGATAAGATCGTCGCCGACGAGTACAAAAGCCCCCGTGTGTTGATCGCTATCGCCGAGCCCGATGCTACGGGGAAGAAGCTTTCAGTTACGTTGGTTGGGTCCGATGCGGTAGGCTCATTCAATCTCCAGCGAAGCTACCGGCTCAACCCGGCTGAAAAGTCATATACGGCAGAATTGGCAGCAATCGTGGGTCTTGGAGTGCTTGAAGGGCGCTGGAAGGCCGGGAAGGGCGGTGCAATCGGGGGCATCGACATCGCGGGTTCGGGCGACAGCGCTGCGACCAGCGGTGACGGCGCTATTCAGCTCATCGTAGAGTTTGGGTCACTGCCGGAATGGAACGATATTCGGACCCGCATATTGGCCACCGATGGGGCCTTTGATGTTGCGGTTGGGTCTGTTTCGGCGCGCAGCGCAGAGATCAGCGTCCGTCATGCCGGTGGCGCCCAAGGACTGAATGCGGCCCTTGCAACCAATGGTTTGACAATGAGCCACACGGGTAGCGCGTGGCGTGTTCAGTCAACTTTCTGACAACGCACAAAATATAGGCTACACGTGAAAAGCCCGCAAGCTATTGACGGACTTATCACTTGAGCATTCCCAATATCATTACCCTTGGCCGGTTGATCCTCGTGCCTGTTATCGTCTGGCTGCTGGTTTCTGGAAACATGCAGCTGGCATTTGCGGCCTTTGTCGCCGCCGGGCTTTCGGATGCTGCTGACGGCTATCTTGCCAAGCATCACAACATGGAAACTGAATTGGGGGCGTACCTCGACCCGCTCGCCGACAAAATGCTCATTGTGTGCATTTTCGTGACGCTGGGGCTCAACGGCGTCTTGCCCGCTTGGCTCGTCATCGCGGTGGTTTCGCGGGACGTCTTGATTGTGGGTGCAATCATTTTGTCGTGGGTGCTCGGGCATCCCGTGAAGATCAAGCCTGCCATCGTGAGCAAGGCCAACACGTTTTCCCAAATCACACTGGCGAGCGTCGTGCTTGCCGATGAGGCATTTAAACTGAACCTTGTGCTGTTGAGGACCACGCTTGTCTGGCTCACCGCACTTTTGACTGTTGCGTCGTTGATGCATTATCTCGACACTTGGCTGCGCCATATGTCGGAGCCCGCTAAACCGGTCTAATCTGCACCGGTCCATTCCATTCCCCTCTCGCTCACGAAATGCGGTCACCGAATGCAAGTCATGCGCATCGAACGTCAGGTCTTTTTTTGGCTCGCAGCCCTTGTGGTGGCCGTGCTGTTCATCGGTGCGCTGCGGGAAATTCTGCTGCCCTTTATTGTCGGGATGATCGTCGCCTATGCGCTGAACCCGATTGTCGACCGGCTTGTGAGCTGGGGGCTGTCTCGCACCATTGCGTCAGCCATCATCATGGCTGTCATGCTGGCGTTGTTGACGGTGCTGCTCGTCAAAGTGGCGCCGATCTTATACCATCAAGCGGAAAATTTAGCGCTGGCGCTGCCTGATCAATTAAAGCAGCTGCGTGCGGTGATCGAATCCATCGCACGGGAAAAACTTGGGGCACGGTTTCCGGAGTTTTCCGCAGCGCTGGACCGTACTGTCGTATCCCTCACCGAAAACTGGACCAACCTTGCTAGCCTTGCCGCCAAGTCGCTGTTTGATCAAATTCGGTCGTTGTTCAATCTCATATCGCTGTTGCTTGTGACGCCCCTGGTTGCCTTCTACCTCTTGGTCGACTGGTACCCGATGCTCAACAAGATTGATGGCTGGCTGCCACGAGATCACGCGCCGACCATCCGGCGTCTTGGTATTGATGTTAATACCGCCGTCTCGGCATTTATTCGCGGGCAGGGTTTGGTGTGCTTGATCCTCGCCGGGTTCTACGCGATAGGGTTGAGCCTTACGGGATTGGAATACGGCTTGTTGATCGGGCTCGCGACCGGGATCTTGGCGTTCGTTCCATTCGTCGGCTGGGCTTTAGGGCTTATCGTTGCGCTCGCGCTTGCAGCGGTTCAGTTCTGGCCGCAAACTGGACCCATCGGGATAGTTGCGCTTGTCTTTATGGGCGGCCAAGTTATCGATGCGGCTTTTCTTTCGCCCACCATCGTTGGCTCCCGGATCGGTCTGCATCCGGTCTGGCTGTTGTTTGCGCTGTTGGTGTTCAGCTATCTGTTTGGCTTCGTGGGTGTCCTCGTCGCCGTGCCGGTCGCTGCCGCAATCGGCGTACTGGTCCGGTTTGGCCTCAATGCCTATCTCCAGAGCGAGGTCTACAAGGGCAAGGGCAGTGCGATATGAACCACACCGCTCCGCGCCAGCTCGTGCTCGATCTGCCGTTGGATGCGGCCACAGGGGCTGGCGACTTTCTCGTGAGCGGATCGAACGCTGCCGCTGTCGATCTGATCGAAAGCTGGCCACACTGGCCGCAACCAAGCGCACTTCTGGTTGGACCGCCAGCTTCCGGAAAGAGCCATCTGGCAGCGGTGTGGCGAGCAAAGTCGCACGCAGCGCTTTTTGCTGCTGGAGATTTGAACGATGACACCGTTGCACTGTTTCAGCGCGACGATGTTCGTGCCCTGGTCGTCGAAGACATCGACCGCGGCATCGCAGATCAGCGAATCTTGTTTCACCTCTTAAACCATGCCCGCGAAACCAAGCGTCACATGCTGCTGACGTCTGCCATTGCACCCGGCGACTTGGAGATTGCCTTACCGGATCTGCGGTCCCGACTGCGGGCGCTGGCCATGATTGGAATTGCCGAACCTGACGACGCACTGCTTGGGGCTGTGCTGGTGAAACTGTTCTGTGACAGGCAGTTGAATGTCGAACCGGCGGTGATCAGCTATCTGATCCGTCATATGGACCGCTCGATGGAGAGCGCGCGAACGATTGTCGGCGATATCGACACGCTCGCGTTGGAGCGGCAGCGCAAGGTGACACGCGCCACCGCTGCCGAGGCGCTGGCAAGCCGGGCTGGTCGTGGAGAAGGCTTGGATTAGGGTTTCCTTCGGCGATGCCCTACCCTTGTCATCAAGCTGTTGCATTATCCCCCGACTTTGCGAGAGTGGCATGATAGCTACCAATATCCTGGGCACGCTTGATACCCAGAATCTTGGTACGCAGGTTGGCCTTTGCTCCTTGCTCCCCCTCCCCGCCCTCCCTGCTTTCCTGGACTGGCCTGCAACGGATTGAACCATGACATCGCACTCTACCCGTACGACACCGCCGCGTGCAAAAGCCCCTGCAAAAGCTTCAGCTGCCGCCGCTGAAAAGGCTGCTGGCCATGCCCCGGTTTTGCCTGATGGCGTACCGATCGGCCCAGCTCGTTTCTACAACCGCGAATTGTCTTGGCTGCAGTTCAACCGCCGCGTGCTGGAGGAATCCACGAATAGGAACCATCCGGTTCTGGAGCGGCTGCGGTTTCTCTCGATTTCGGCGTCGAACCTCGACGAATTCTACATGGTGCGCGCTGCAGGCATCTATGGGCAAGTTGCAGCTGGCGTCACGACGCCAAGCCAGGATGGACTGACGCCTGCCCAGCAGCTGACCGAAATCAACCGTTTCGTTGCCCAACTGGTCGAGGAAAAGCAAACGAGCTGGAACACGCTCAAGACCGAGCTTGCCGCCGCAGACGTTTTTATTCTCGATGGGGATAGTGTTCGCCCGTCGGAACGGCTTTGGCTCGAGTCGTTGTTTCTTACGCACGTATTCCCGATCCTGACCCCCATTGCCGTAGACCCCGCACACCCTTTCCCGTTCATTCTCAACAAGGGCCTAACTCTCGCCGTTGAAATGAAGAAACAGCGCGATGGCCGCGCTATGAATGGTTTGATCCCTATTCCAAGCCAGCTTGACCGGTTCATCCGTCTGCGGGCCGCTGACAGTGCGCCGGGCGAATGCCGGTTCATCCAGCTCGAAACGATGATCGGGCTGTTCATTCCGGCGCTGTTTCCTGGCTGCGAGGTCAAGAGCCAGGGTGCGTTTCGCGTGCTGCGCGACAGCGACATCGAAATGCAGGAGGAGGCGGAGGATCTTGTCCGGTCTTACGAAACGGCTCTGAAGCGGCGCCGTCGCGGGCTGGTAATCCGCCTGGAAATTGAAAGCAAAATGCCCGAGACGCTCAAACGCTTCGTGGTGGATGAGCTGGAAGTGGGCGAAGCCAGTGTGTTCGTCAAAGATGGCTTGCTGGCGCTGGCCGACACCTCACAGCTCATCGTGGCGGATCGCCCGGACCTGCAATTCAAGCCGTTCAACATCCGGTTTCCAGAACGGGTCCGCGAGCTGAACGGCGACTGTTTTGCCGCCATCCGCAACAAGGACATGGTTGTTCACCACCCCTACGAGAGTTTCGACGTCGTCCTCCAGTATCTGCGCCAAGCAGTCGCTGACCCAAACGTCATGGCCATCAAGTGGACGCTGTACCGGACCTCGCGCGATAGTCCGATTGTTGCAGCACTGAAGGAAGCTGTTGAAGCTGGTAAGTCAGTCACGGCTGTCGTCGAACTGAAGGCGCGCTTTGATGAAGCGGCCAACATCCGGTGGGCCCGCGATCTTGAAAACGCTGGCGTTCATGTCGTCTACGGCTTTGTTGAGCTCAAGACCCACGCCAAGCTAGGGCTCGTGGTCCGCCGCGAAGGTTCGGAGTTGACGACGTACGTCCACATCGGGACCGGCAACTATCATCCGCAAACGGCAAAGGTTTACACCGATTTATCGCTGTTTACGGATGATCCCGAAATTGCCCGGGACGTCACGCGCATTCTGAATTTTGTTACGGGTTACGGCGAGCTGGCGAAGCTGGAGGTCATGGCGGCAAGCCCGTTTGGTATTCGTGACCGCATCCTCAGCCATATCCGGGACGAAATTGGTCACGCCAAGGCTGGGCGGCCTGCGCAAATCTGGATGAAGATGAATGCGCTGGTTGACGCGCAGATCATCAACACGCTGTATGAGGCCAGCGAAGCCGGCGTCGAGATTGATCTTATCGTTCGCGGCGTGTGTTGCCTGCGTCCCGGCATTCCCGGTCTTTCCAGCAACATCCGCGTAAAGTCGATTATCGGCCGGTTCCTTGAGCACGCCCGGATTTATTGCTTCGGCCAGGGTGAGGGGCTGCCGTCGGCAAAGGCTGCCGTCTACATCTCGTCGGCCGATATGATGCCGCGAAACCTGGACCGGCGCGTCGAGGCCATGGTTCCGGTGCGCACGCCGCGCGTCCACGAACAGGTGTTGAACCAGATCATGCTCGCGAACTTGCGCGACAATCAGCAGAGCTGGCGCATCAGGCCCGACGGATCGTCGGTGCGCATGGTTCCAGAGCCGGGCGAAGAACCGTTCAACGCCCACCAGTATTTCATGACCAACCCATCGCTTTCAGGCCGCGGTGCAGCGCTCAACAAGAGTTCGCCGCCTCGCGTCGCCCTCACACGCAAGGAGTGAGCTAAATATAATGCCCTTGTTTGCTTGGCCTTAGTCGTCCGTGAACTACGCTCCCGTTATGCCGGCGATGGCTCGTTTCGCGCGCGGAGCGTGTGCACCAACAGGGCAAGCCAAAGCGCGAGCCAGGCAAG
>JBEBJA010000211.1:0-9936 GCA_040080145.1 Hyphomicrobiaceae bacterium | reverse complement strand
CGCGAAAGGGCTGAGCCTATTCCGCCCCGGAGTGCGGATTGCCGGAGTGATCTTGAACCGGGTCGCAAGTCCAAGGCACGAGGCCCTGGTGCGTGCGGGAATGGAGGGGATTGGCATACCGGTCCTTGGTGTCTTGCAGCGGCAAAGCCAGATCACGCTGCCTGAGCGGCACCTGGGACTGGTTCAAGCGCAGGAATTATCGCACCTGTCGGGCCTGATCGATGCTGTCGCCCAGCAGGTGGCTATGTGTGTCGATCTCGATGCGGTGCTGCAGGTCGCCGGTCTGACCATGCTTCCAGCGCAAACCGCAACGTTAGGGCTGCTGCATCCACCGGGGCAGCGCATTGCGCTCGCCAACGACGCCGCGTTCTCGTTTCTTTATCCCCACCTACTCGAAGGGTGGCGCAAGGCAGGAGCTGAAATTGTGCCGTTTTCGCCCCTGGCCGACGAGGCGCCGGACGTCGCGGCGGACGCCTGTTGGTTGCCGGGCGGATATCCTGAACTGCATGCGGGTCGTCTTGCCGGGGCGAACCGGTTTCGCAGCGGGTTGGCGTCATATGCGGCGACGCGACCGGTCCATGGCGAGTGCGGGGGGTATATGGTCATGGGCTGCGGGCTCGTCGATGCCCAAGGACTGCGGCATGAAATGACCGGGTTGCTCGGTCTGGAAACAAGCTTTGCCACGCGCAAGATGCACTTGGGCTACCGGCGCGCACACTTGACCGCACCCATTCCAGGATACCAGAAGGGCATGCGCCTCAGAGGTCACGAATTCCACTATGCTAGCATTTTGGCGCAGCCTGATCAGCCGCTTGCGGCCGTGTCGGATGCGAACGGCACCATGGTTTCTGAAACCGGGTCCCGGCGCGGGCATGCCACTGGATCGTTTTTTCACGTGATCGCTGAGGATATATGAGCGGCTTCGTCTCCTTCGTTTCGGCCGGACCCGGTGATCCAGAACTTATCACGCTCAAGGGTGCGGCGCGGCTTCGCGATGCTGACGTGGTGCTTTACGACGATCTTGCTTCGGGTGCGGTGCTGGATATGGCCTGCAAGACGGCCGAACTCGTCAGCGTGGGCAAACGCGCGGGCCGCCCTTCGGCCAAACAGGATTATGTCAATCACCTGCTTGTCGAGCACGCGAAGACCGGCGTTCGCGTTGTCCGGCTCAAGTCAGGAGACTCGGGCGTCTTTGGCAGACTCGAAGAAGAAATCAGCGCACTGCGTGCGGCTGGGATTGGATTTGAGATCATACCGGGGGTGTCGTCGGCGAGCGCTGCAGCCGCTGCGGCTGTGATTCCGCTGACGCGGCGGCATACGGCACGGCGGGTGCAGTTCGTGACAGGGGCCGACGTCACCGGGGGGCTTCCTCACGATTTGAACTGGAGTGCTCTCGCCGACGCGCAGGCCACAACCGCCGTCTATATGGGCAAGCGTAACTTTCCCGAGCTTGCACTCGGGATCATGGCGCGCGGCCTGCCGCCGAACACTCCGGCACTGTTGGCCGAATCGGTTGGGCATTCGACGCAGCGGCTCGTGCGAACGACCGTATCGGAACTTGCCGACGTGCTCCGGGCCAATCCCGGTGCGGGGACAGCCGTTATTCTCTATGGACCTTTGGCCGAGGATTGAGTTTGACAGGGAACTGGCCTTGACCCCCCTTGTGGTCTCGTTCACAAAGGAGGTGCATGGTGTTCGTATCGGCGCTGAGCGCTGGAACATGATTGGGAATGGGGAAGGGCGGACCAAATCGCGGCGCCCGAAGCCTCAGCCGCCCCCGCGACTGTAAGCGGTAAGCGTAGCTTCACTCGAGTCACTGGGCGAAACTGCCTGGGAAGGCCGAAGTTTCGCATCGACCCGCGAGCCAGGAGACCGGCCGTGCAGACTGGCCACCAACACGCCGTCGGGTGAGACGGTAACGAGGATAATCTGATGCATATCGAACCCGGTCTCGTCGACGCGACAAAAATCGTTCTCAGCTACGCCACGGCCTCCGCCGCCGGCCTTTATTCAGTCAAGCTTGCCGCAGACGCCGTTCGTGAAAAGGGCGTTGTGTCACTTGCTGCGCGTTCGCTCGCGACAGCAGCGCTGGTGTTTGCTTTTTTTGAGGTCCTACCCCACTACCCGGTGGGCGTGTCGGAGGTTCACTTTATTCTTGGGACGACACTGTTTCTGATTTTCGGTGCCGCACCGGCTGCTTTCGGACTGGCTGGCGGGCTGCTCTTGCAGGGCCTGACGTTCGCACCTCATGATCTTCCGCAGTATGCGATGAATGTGACGACGCTGCTCATTCCGCTGTTCACCATCGCGGCCCTGGCTGAGCGCATCATCCCCAAGGACACTGCTTACGTCGATCTGACGTACAAGCAGACGCTTGCGCTTTCGACCGTCTTTCAGGCGGGTACCGTCTCTTGGGTGGCGTTCTGGGCCATCTATGGTGGTGGACTTGGCGCCAGTAATGTTGCGTCGATTGCGACGTTTGGGGCCGCGTACATGCTGGTGATTGCGGTTGAGCCGGTCGTCGATCTCGCCGTTCTGGCCGGTGCCAAAGCGCTTCATGCGCTTGCTGGCACCGGCTTCGTGACGCCGCGCCTCTACCACGCTGCGTAAAGCAGAGTTTGGACGGCGATCCTTGCTTGAGGCAAAGATCGCTGTTCACTCCCGAGTCCCGATGATTTCGCTCTCCTTAATCGGCATAGGCAACGGCAACCCCGAGCAAATCACGCTCGCGGCCATTCGCGCGCTCAATGCGGCCGATCTGTTACTGATTCCGCTCAAAGGCCCGCAGAAGTCGGACTTGGCGGGGTTACGCCGCGAGATCTGCGCGCGCTTCTTAACGAATCCATCGACCCGTATCGTGGAGTTCGACCTGCCACAACGCGACGCCGCGCGAAAAGACTACGCTGGCGGCGTCGACGACTGGCACGATGCTATCGCGGCAGCCTGGTCGGCGCAGATCCGTGGCCAACTGGGCGAGACCGGCCGGGTGGCCCTCTTGATCTGGGGCGATCCGTCCCTATTCGACAGCAGTCTGCGAATTGCCCGGCGTCTCGATCCTTTGCCAACCATCGAAGTGATTCCCGGAATCACCGCCATCCAAGCGCTGTGCGCGGCGCATGCTCTTCCCCTGAACGACATTGGCGAACCGTTTCTCGTTACGACCGGCCGTAAGCTGCGGGAGCAGGGTTGGCCTGCGACTGCCAATACCCTCGTCGTCATGCTCGACGGCGGCACCGCGTTTGAAACGCTCGATCCGACGGACCTCCACATCTGGTGGGGCGCGTATCTCGGGATGGAGTTTGAGACGATCGTGTCAGGCCCCCTGGCGACGGCAGCGTCCGAAATCGTGGCTGCCCGGCAAAAGGGACGGGCCCAGCACGGCTGGATCATGGACATCTACGTCCTGAAGCTTTCAACTGGAAAAGCGATCAACAATGCAAGTGACTAAACTTCCAGATTGGGTCTATCGCGATTGCGCCGCCCCTTCCCAGCCCCATCGGAAGCGGGCATTAGACCGGCAGAACGCGCTGACGAAGCCAGCCGGTGCCCTTGGCCGCCTTGAAGCCCTCGCCATCGATCTGGCGGGGTTGCAGGCAACTGAGCAGCCTCGGGCACGGCTTGCCCCTATTATCGTGTTCGCCGGCGACCACGGCGTCGCCGCCCAAGGCGTCTCGGCCTATCCACAAGATGTAACCGTCGCAATGATGGCGAACTTTGCCTCAGGCGGTGCGGCAATCTCCGTTCTGGCCCGCGAATTAAGTTGCAAGCTCGAAGTGGTCGACGCCGGATCGCGCGCCGTGGTTCCAGTCGCGGGCACTGTCAGCGACAAACCCCGCTGTGGCAGCCGCGACTTCAGTGTCTGCCAAGCTCTCGATTCTTCCGACGTCCGATTTGCTTTTGAATGCGGCCAGCGTGCCGTCGAGCGCGCCATCGGCGGTCAACCCGATCTCTTGATTCTGGGCGAGATGGGCATTGGCAATACGACATCGGCGGCAGCCATCGCCGCTGCTCTGCTCGGCGTCGAAGCGGCCATGGTCGCGGGCAATGGTACGGGACTGGATGCGGCCGGACGCGCGCGCAAGGCCGCCATCATCGACATGGCGCTTTCCGATTACGGTTTGCGCGACGGCGGGGCGTCGTCAGAGTGGATACTCGAAGCGGTCGGCGGTCTGGAGATCACCGCGCTTTGCGGTGCCGTGATCGCAGCAGCGCAAGCTGGGCTGCCGGTCCTCGTCGATGGCTTTATCGTTTCGGTCGCAGCGCTGGCTGCGACAAAGATTAATCCATCGTGCCGACCCTATCTGTTGTTTTCGCACCGGTCCGCCGAAGAAGGACACCGGCGCGTGCTAGATGCTCTTAAGGCGCGGCCCTTGCTGGACCTCGATCTGCGGCTCGGCGAAGGGTCGGGCGCCGCGCTTGCATTGCCGATCCTGCGCCTTGCGTGCGCGCTACACAACGAGATGGCGACCTTTGCCGAAGCCGCCGTTCCCGATCGGGCACTTGTCACGAGAACATGAAAGCGGGACTGGAACGGAATCACATCACCAAAGTTTGCCAGAACCCCAGCATGAGCCAACCCGTGGCGAACAATTCCGCGCTGCCTTTAAGCAGCATGATCACATCGGCAGTTGCTCCATGAAGCCGGTGCCGGCCAAGCACGAACGGCTTGCGAAATTGATTGTCGGTATCGCGAAGCAGGCCATGAACGACATAGGAGGCCACCGCGAACGCGAAGCTTGCGGCCAAGACGCCAAGCAGGGCGAGTTGCAGCGTTTCCGGCAACGTTGTGCGTAGTGTCAAAAGTGTAAGCAAGGTCAAAGCGAACGCGTACATAAGGGCCGCGCGATGGGCGATGTCGACATACACCGGAGCGACTGCCTCTTCGCTATGGCGCATTTCCAGATATTTCCAAGCGCCGGTCAGAAGCCCGGCAAGGAGAAATGCCGAGGCCAGCAGCAGGCCGACGGACGTGGGATAGGGAAGTGGCACAGGCGTCTCCGTTTGATTTGGTTCGCTGGTCTTCCCCCCTCGAAGGGGTCCGAACGGATGTTATGGTTCTAGGCCATTGGAGGACGAACAATGCCGACGAAGAGACACAAGCCGGAAGAGGTTGTTTTGAAGCTGCGCCAAGTTGAAGTTCTGGTTTCGCAGGGGAAGACAGTTGCTGACGCGGTGCGCGCAATTGGCGTCACGCAGATGACGAACTATCGCTGGAAACAAGAGTACGGCGGACTGAAAGTCGATCAGGTCAAGCGGATGAAAGAGCTTGAGCAGGAGATCCAGCGGCTGCGCCGTGCAGTATCCGATCTGACGTTGGATAAGCTGATCTTGAAAGAGGCTGCCAAGGGAAACTTCTAAGCCCCGCACGCCGCCGTGCCGTGATCGAGCACGCGCGGCGCGAACTCCAGGTCTCCGAGCGTCGCGCATGTGCGGTGCTCGGCCAGCACCGCTCCACCCAACGCAAGGCACCTCACAAGGGCGTGACGACGAAACAGCGCTGACCGCCGACATCGTCGAGCTTGCCCGTCAATATGGCCGCTACGGCTACCGCAAAATAGCGGAGTTGCTGCGTGCAGGTGTCGGCTGGGTCGTCAACGACAAGCGGGTCGAACGGATCTGGAGGCAAGAGGGGCTGAAAGTTCCAGCCAGACAAGCCAAGCGCGGCCGGCTCTGGCTTGCCGATGGATCATGCGTTCGGCGTCGCGCCGAGCACCGCGACCACGTGTGGTCGTATGACTTTGTCGAACACCGGACCCATGACGGCAGAAAGTATCGCATGCTCAACGTTGTTGACGAGTTCTCCCGCGAGTGCCTGTCGATCAAGGTAGCACGCAGGCTCAACTCCACCTCGGTGATCGATGTCCTCTCCGACCTCTTCATCCTGCGCGGCGTTCCTGGGCACGTCCGTTCGGACAATGGCCCTGAGTTCATCGCCAAGGCGGTGCAGGCCTGGATTGGGGCCGTCGGGGCCAAGACCGCCTACATCGCGCCGGGCTCGCCCTGGGAGAACGGCTACATCGAGTCGTTCAACGCCCGGCTCAGAGACGAACTGCTCAACGGCGAAATCTTTTACTCACTCCGGGAGGCTCAAGTGATCATCGAAAGTTGGCGACGACATTACAATCTCGTTCGACCACACCAGTCGCTTGGCTACCGTCCGCCGGCACCCGAAGTGTTCGTGCCCAGCTTCGCCGCATGGCCGTCTGCGCGCGCTTCATCCGCTCCGCCGGCCATGCTCGGTCTGGCAAAAAGGCCGCCGATCAACTAACATTCAAAGTGGAGCACTCGATGGGGGCTGACCAGCGTCCTATCGCGATGCCTTGTCGAGTTGGCAAACATAGGCAATGGCCAATTTAATTTGGAATGACATTGGTCTGCTGCAATAGCTTGCGCTGTTTCGTTGCAGCAACTCAATCAAGCCGAACGCCCCACCAGAGGGCTTTGAACTTGCATCTCTGCCAAGAGTTCAGACTCTCCTGTGTATAACTAACCTCAAGAAATCTGTAATTGTGCACAAACCTACGGATCAATCCCGTTTGCGGTCGCTTTCATCACCCACACTTTGCGCAAGAATGCGCCGTCGAATGTGTAGAGCCACGTCGCGCCTTTGCCGGTCGTGGTGTTGATTTGCTCCTTCTTGACCAGCCCTTTTTCTTCAAGCTGGGCCAGGGTTCTGCCGAGTGAATTCCGATCTACCTTGCTGATTTCACGTATGTTTGTCGTTGTCATCGGCATCTTCTGGATGTCGAGCATGAAAAGCCAGAATAGCAGCGCCTGCTGAAACTGGGATGACTGCGGTGTCTCTGCCGACGACTTGCTCGCGGTAATAATTTTGATGGCCGTCGAGGAAAAATAGCACAGGTCTTGGAACTGGAGCGGTGGGGTTGATTTCATCTATACTGCTCTGATACATTCAGTTTAGTTGTTCGCGTCGGTCGTGTGTTTACTTCAAAACGAGGGCGCAAATGCGAGTTCTGTTAGCTGCTATAGCAGCGATGACGACGTTTGGCATACCGGCGAACGCCGGTGATACGGGTTGTACCGTGGTCTTATGCTTGCTTAACCCGGCAGGGTGGGCGGATGTGGCCGAATGTGTGCCGCCGGTGCAGGATTTCATCAGGTCAGTTGCGTGGGGCGGCGGCGCGCCTAACTGCTCGGCTGGCAACGGTCAGATGGCGATCAGCCGGGGGCGGCGGTCGTCTCAACGCTACATTCAATATACCGACGCCGATGGTGTTCGCCACACCATCAATTTTTGAGGGTCCGAACATGGCCCTCTTTGTCGACATGGCGGCGCAGTGCGCGCCGTCGGTTTCCCCTGCCCTTTTAGCGGCGATTGCGACCGTTGAAAGCGGCTTACAACCCCTCTCAGCATATTCGGCCACAAGGAAGGAGCGCCCTGCCTCTGCTGGCATCGGCGTTGCCTTCGTCGTCGGACAGCTGGATGCAGGCAACGATGTGGCAATCGGATTGATGGGGCTCGATGCGCGGTCGTTGCCGTCCGAGGGCATCAGCTATGTTCAAGCGTTCGAAGCCTGCTCCAATCTGGCTGTGGCCGGGCGAATTCTCGAGGCCATAGGGAAGGCTGCCGAGAAGATGGGCCTGAGCCCATCGAGTGCCGAGCGTCATATGCTTCGCGTTTACGCCGCCCGCTCTCTTGCACGGAAAGAAAAGCCCGACGCCTTTGCAGAGCGTGTCCTGGTTGAGAAGCGGCACTTGCAGACTGACTTGCCCCGACTGGCAATCAACGGTGGGGTCGAGGCGAAGCCCGACGGGCCCCTTGGAGAAAAGCCAAATGTTCCGTTGCCCGCAGAGGTGCGGACCACAGCGTCACGTCGTGTTGAGTTGAGTGCTCGTGCGTTGGGTCGATCCGTTCCGGCGGAGACCGCGAGCGAACCGAGTTGGAATGTGTACGGCGGTGAAAGACCGGCCGGCATGATGGTGTTCAGCAAACAATAGGAAGCGACGACATGACAAATTGGAATCGGCGCGCGCTCAGCGTGGCCGGAATGATGGTCTGCGCCTTGGCGATAGCCGAACCCGCATTCGCGGCAGGGGCCGGCGTTCAAGCGGTGCTGGAGTCGATCATTGCTCTGTTGACCGGCGGCATTGGGAAAGCGGTTGCGACGTTGGCGATCATGGCCATCGGCGCCGCGTGGATGTTTGGCCAGATGGAAATGCGCACGGCCGGCGCCTGCATCATCGGCATTGGCATCTTCTTCGGCGCTGCCTCGCTCGCAACAACCTTGTCGGGGGGCTGAGCGATGGAACCTGATCTGACTGAAGATCCGCTGTTTCTGGCGTGCACGCGTCCGGCGATGTTTGCTGGCGTCACGATGGAGGCCATGGCGCTGAACGGCATGGTCACGATGATTGCGTTCATTCTCTCGTCCTCCCCGTTCGCGTTGCTGGGAGGGGCCGTCGTGCACGGCATCTTCAGTCAGATCATTCGCTACGACCACAACGCCTTCCGCATCCTCACCGCGTGGGTCGAGACCCGTGCCCGCTGCCGGACCACCAGCTTTTGGGGCGGTTCAACGCTCACGCCGCTCCCGCTGGGCCGCACGTATTCTGACAAGGATTGATCGCATGGCAAACTACGCTGCAAGCCTGGGTGGGATCGCGTCTCGCGAAAACCCAGCGTCGCTCTTCATCCCCTACCTGCGTCACGTCACGCCCGGCGTCATTGCCCTCTCCACCGGTGCGTTGATGACCATGGTCGAGGTCGATGGCTTCGCGTTCGAGACCGCTGACGTTCGGGACGTCAACGCCCATCACGCCGATCTCAATACCCTGTGGCGCAACATCGCCGACGAGCGGCTGGGGCTGTGGTCGATCCTGCTGCGACGGCGCTCGTTCACGTATCCAGACGGGCAATTCAGCAGTGAATTCGCCCGCGCGCTCGACACTAAATATCGCGACCACATGATCGGCCAGGAGCTATTTTCCAACCGCCTGGTGCTCGCCCTCGTCCATATGCCGGCGACCTTCTCGACCAGCGGTCTAAGCAAGGCGCGCAAAACCGGGACCGAGGTCGACCCGGACGCCATCAAGCGCCTGACCGATACCGCCGCCCTCGTGATCGAAGGCCTCCGCCATCTCGGCGCGCGACAGCTCGGCCTCACCGAAAGCGATGACGTGCTGTTCTCGGAACCCTCGGGCGTCTTGCATCAGATCCTCGGAGGCCTGGAAACTCGAATTCCACTGACGCAAGGATCGGTCACCGGCGCGGTGTACACCGACCGGGTGATCATCGGCCGCGAAACGATCGAAGTGCGCGGCGCCGCGCACACCCAATTCGGCGCGGTTCTGGCGCTGCGGGAATACCCGGCGCGGACGCGGCCAACGATGCTCGCCGATGCGTTGACGTTGCCGTTCGAACTGACGCTGGTGCAATCGTTCCGGTTCTACGCCAAGGCGACGGCGAACGAGATCATGTCGCGCAAGCAGAACCAACTCGTCAGCGCGTCCGACCGTGCGAGCAGTCAGGCCACCCAACTGACGGAGGCCGTGGACCAACTGGAGGGCAACGACTTCGTGCTCGGCGAGCATCATCTGTCCATGGCGGTGTTCGCAACGACGATGGTTGCGTTGAACGACTGTGTGAACATGGCCCGTGGCGCGCTGACCAACGGCGGCGCGGTTGTCGTTCGCGAGGACTTGGGGTTGGAGGCGGCGTGGTATGCGCAGCTGCCCGGCAACTTCAAATTCCGACCGCGATCGGCGTCAATCACTTCGCGCAATTTCGCAGCGTTGAGCCCGCTTCATGGCTTTCCGCATGGCCAGATCGATGGCAATGTCTGGGGACCGGCGGTCGCCCTGTTCAAAACCTCCGGTGGCGGGGCGTATCACTTCAATTTTCACGTCGCCGATCTCGGCAACACCTTCGTGTGCGGCCCCAGCGGATCGGGCAAGACGGTCGTCGTCAACTTCCTG
>JBEBJA010000182.1:0-2091 GCA_040080145.1 Hyphomicrobiaceae bacterium | reverse complement strand
GGCGACGGGCTGTAACATTGAGCGGCGCGGTGGACGGATGGGCCGTTAAGAGTTCAGCCATTGTTGCCGTGGATACTCTGGTTGCTGAGTATTTTAACTAGGGGCGTTGGCGCTATGAATTTTGCGGAGGTGGGGGGAGCAGGACCATTCAAAGATCAAAAAGTCCGCGTCCGCAAAGCCGGTGGCAGTGATACTGGCCTCGATATTGGCCCCGACACCGACCTCGCCACCCTCCTCGCCGCACTCCCCATGGCGGCGCCGGGTAAGGGAGATGTGGGATGATTTCGGGGTTCTTCGAACGGATGTCGATTGCACGCGCGATCTTCCTCGGTCTCTTCGCTCTCATCGTACTCGCGATGGCTGTGCTTTGGTACGCATTCGAAGGCACCCGCTACGAAGCGCGATTTCGCCTGACCGTCGAAATTGAGACGTCGTCTGGCACTAAAAGCGCGGCGAACGTCTATCGCTACACCGAGACTCCACGATTTTATCCCGGAGGCATGATTTCGCACATCCAGGGTGATGCCGTGTTCGTCGATCTTGGCGACGGCAAAACCTTCATCGCCTATCGCGGGACGGACCAAGTGTTGCCATCCTGGCAGAACCACACTTTGGGGGACGTCGTCAAAGGTTGGACTGGGGCAACTGGCGTTGGAACAACTCAAGCAAAATTGGCCGTCGAGTTCTATAAATCTGCGCTTTCTGGGCAGTCTTTGCAAGACGCCAACGCGCGCACAGCGGCGAATGCCCGCAAAAACGAAGCTTTATAGCAAGGCTCGAACCGAGGCAGGATTATGAAGCCATCACTCAAAAAATACTGGCCTGCCTTGGCAGTCGGAATTGCCTTGGCAGGGGCAGGGCTCTGGGCCTGGCCTGCACGTCGAGTTGCAAAACCGACCGTGCCAGTGGACGTGTCGTTCGATTCGATCCTGGACCGCAAGCTCAACAACACGCACCCGGATTTACCGAGGACTTTCCGGACATCCAAATGTGAAACGACTGTCTATGGCCCTGCCGTTCTGTGGTTGATCACAAATGATCCGCGCCAAGTTGCACAGCAAGAGATCGCCGATGGCGATTGGCGCGTCTACGGAAGTCTCCATGAAAATCAAGCCCGGGTCGGCATAGAAGCCTTTACATGTGATGCCGCTGCAATACCGCAGCTGCGAGGATACATGCGCAAGAGCTTGCATGAAACTTTCAATAGGCCAGACCACTTGCGGCGACCGGGACGAGGAAAAGATAAGGTGCCCGACTACGACCCCAGTCCACCCGCATGCTCATCTCATTACCATCAATTACAGTACAAATTTGCGTTTCTAGTTAATCAATCAAAAATTTCCGATCCGAATGCGCCATACGGGCTTGCTTGTACGAATGCTGCCTACTCCCGTCAAAGATTAGATCCAATTATCGAACCTTGGCCGTAGTGCTTCCGTGATTTAAGGCTGCTGAAACTTAAAACGCTAACCGCTAATTTTCGGAAGTTGTGCGATGCCAATGCCAATCGACTATCTGTCTAGGATCATCGTGGATCCCGAATTGAAAATCGACGTCATCGCGAAGACGTTTGGCGGTGGTTATGCCTTCAAGCGCGCGCTCGTCGAGATCGTCCCCAGCGGCATCTGGCCGCTGAGCGCGCTTGACTTGCCCTTCAATCTCCTCGGCCTCACCGGCACACCCGTCACACGCGGGATTGAGAAGCGGTTGCCGGAGGCGATGGCGAAGCTGCGCGAACTCGACAAGACAATGCAGATCACAAGGATCGGCGATCCATTTAAAATTCGATCTGGTCATCTTTCCATCCGCTGAGGACTTCAAATGGCGCTCTCAAATGACGTTTTTTTAGCAATCCTCGCAATGGATGCCTACAACAGAGGCTATGGTGCAGGACTTGGCGATAGCACCAATGGACTTGGAGGTGTTGGTTCGCAGATCGGAAACGCGACTGTTTCCGCGCAATCCGACATCACAGAGAATAGCGCACAGCGCAACGCCTCCTTCTACGCCCAGTCCTACACCCTCGACGGCAAAACCATCATCGCCTATCGCGGCACGGATAATGCGAGCAGATGTAGGTTGGGTTAGCGC
>JBEBJA010000076.1:0-2096 GCA_040080145.1 Hyphomicrobiaceae bacterium | reverse complement strand
AAAATTTGACCGCTGAGCGGCCTTACATATTTTCTGGTAGGGTGGTCGCCGCCGCACCCGATTTTCGCGCGGTGACTCAGTTTTTGGACTCTGCGATGAGCATCTCGGGCGCCAAGGCTTTGATGTGCACCGAAGTCGCCGCCTGTTGCAAACATCATGATTGCGCAATGCAATCAGCAAGAAATCCTTCAGCAAACCATGTGCAATCTCGTCGTGTGCAAACTGCAATCAAGATGATGACAAACTGCAAACATGAGATTTCAACAAGCAATCATCTGATTGCAACGTCTGATCGCGATAACAATCTGCAAACATAATGCATGCATCCTGATTTCAGTTCCCACCCGAGTCGCGCGAAGCATTTGACAATGCCGCCTCAATTGCAAACAATCTGCATACGGTAAGATAGCGATTTGTTTTCTTCATGCTTGCAGCTTGATTTCATTTCAGAGGGTTTGTCATGGCGATGATTATTGGTCTCGGGAGTCACAAGGGCGGCGTCGGCAAGACGACATTTTCCCGGGCAATCGCATTGGTTGGTGCCGCACAGGAACTAAGCGTGCACATTGCCGATCTCGATCAGGAGCAGCAAAGCGCCTTCGAGTGGTCGCAGCGCCGTATCGCATCCGGTCGCAAGCCGGACATCTCCGTCGATGTCTATGCGAACCCTGAACAAGCACTTCGGCGTGCCGACGAGTTCGATCTCATCGTCCTTGATGGACCTGCGCGCGCCAAGGCGCTTGCGCTCGAAATTGCAGAAGCCAGCGATCTGTTCATTCAACCAACCAAGGGCGTCATCGATGACATGGCACCGGCCGTGCGCATGTTCCATGAACTGGTCAAGCACGGCATCCCGAAGAAGAAGATGGTGTTCGCCCTGCACGGCGTTCTTGCGGCGAAGGAAATCGAGGATGGTGTCGAGTATCTGACAGGTGCCGGGTACGAGGTCATCAAGGGCGCGATGTACATGCAGCGCGGATACGGCGATGCGCAGAATTTTGGACTCACGGCGCTGGAGACAAAATGGGACACGCTGAACGCGGACGCCGCGCGTGTCGTCGCACAAGTGGTTCGTCGGTTACGTACATTGGTTGAGGCTGAAGCTATCGCTGATGATGCCGACGCGCAAATCCGCGCCAAAGCAAGTTAACGAGAGAAGGGGACACGATGGCACTAAAGCAACTGGTTGATGTGGGCGAGAAATTTCCAACGCTGAAGCGTGCGCGCCTTGGCGCTGCGCCGCCGATTGAGGATGTGCTGGACAATGTCGGTGCGCCTGAGCTTGCGCCGCCGCCAACGCAGGCCGCTGCTACGGCGCAGCCCGAACAACTTAAAGAGCCTACTGCCGATGATGCGATACGCGCCAAGCCTGCCACGAGAAAGAAGGAAAGCACCACGAAGCGCGTAGGGCAGGGTGTGCACAAAGGCGCCGGCACCGACGCGCGGCGTTATCGAAAATCCGGCCGCACCTTCCAGTTCGGTGCGCGAGTTAAGCCGGAGTTTGCAGAAGGCATGAAGGTCACCGCAGCGGATAAGAACGTCACCATCGGCGAACTTCTGGAGGATATGCGCGCTATTTATGACAGCATCAACGCCATTTCTACCGATAAGAAAATTGCCGTGAGTGATCTGTTGTCCGAGTTCGCGAAGAGGACTTAGGGAACACAACACGGCATTAATCTGGTCTGGACGGTTTCTCTCTACCTGGACCACGACCAAAACAGTGATGCGAACGAAAGTTCCTCTGGACCGATCGCGTTGGCGTAGATCTCGGTTGTTGACAGTCGCGCATGACCAAGCCAGCGTTGAAGAAGGGTGATGGGCACTCCCGCTTGCAGCGTGCCGACACCGAACGAGTGACGCAGGCCGCGCGCGCAGGCATTACGCCCGGAAATTCCAGCGTGTCCCATGAGCCGTTTGACAACACGCCAAGCGGTCGTCCGGCTCATCGTCCAGAGACGTTGACCTGCGGCGCCAGCATCGCGCTGCTGTTCGATCAGTGAAAATTCACGCGCGATCATCTGCATGAGCACAGGCGGGATGGGAACTTCTCGCACCGACCAGCGCCGACGCTTGAGCGTGACGACGGCTACCAG